>CAVPCC010000014.1:0-272850 GCA_963702335.1 Vulcanimicrobiota bacterium
CCCAATTTCGATCTGGATGGCATCTACGCTTTGCTGGGTGGGAGTCTCAATATGTCGACGCCGAGTGCATTCTAGTTATATTACTTTGATTGAAGAATTCAAATGGATCTTGTGACAGGATGATTTGTGACTTTATTAGAGGAACCATGACAATGCGGTGCAGGCTGCGGACTTCTAAAAGCGGAAGTCCGTCATCGAGATCCTGCGTCAGAGTTTCGAAGCCGCCACAGGCCACGGCGACCTCCGGCCGCTGACTCTATCTGCCCTCCAGGGAAGCGTCTCCAAAAGGAACGAACAGAGCGGCCAATAGTGCGATTTGAGGTGGATCTATGCCCGTGACTACAAGGCTGACCGACTAAAGGCTCGCTTGGCTTGGCGATGACTGTACGGCTGCGAATGGACTTCGGCGTCGCTCTCCGCGTTTGTTTTTTGGCGATGACGTCGCCCCTGAGTTTTCTGAGCGCAAGCCTGGCGATTGCCGATTACGACTTTGACATCTCGCACACGACGGGCGGCGATATCAAAGGCCTGGTGACCAGCGTGTTGCGCAAGGAAGGCGAGAAGTGGCTATCGTGGCCGCTCGTCCGATGGTGCCGGCACAGCAACCCGGTACACAGCACTAATACGCGGACGCCTGCCGATCGCGGGCGACCACGACGGTAAAGGCGCGAGATGGGGTGGGCCCCGCCGGAGACGGCCCACCAGCAGGCATTAGCAAATCAGTAATGTAAGACCTATTTCTTCCTGATTTGCCGCTGATAATGTGGACTTAGGGCTGCTCTTGCAGGCTGCGATATGACGATGGGCCGTTCGCTGCAACTAAGATTCACAATCATCGCCCTGGTAACGGTGGTTTGCCTGTACGGGATATTCGGGCTGCCGGTTTCGGCTGAAGCGATCGATTCTCATCTGAAGAAGCACATACACCGCGGACTGGATCTCTGGGGAGGTACGGAACTGGTGGCCGAGGTGCATTGGCAGGACGCCTTCAACGCAGAGGCGGACGGGCTCATCAACCACTTAAAGGACGGACTGTCGGCAGCGGGCATTCGGTACAGTAAGATTTCGCGCACCACTCGGCAATCGGTGGCGACGGCGGCATCGGTCGAGATCGACGTGGATGGCGTACCGGCGGCCAAATGCCCGGATTTCGAGGACTTGGTACACAGTGCCGCGGGTCCGGGATGGCTGTTGACGGCAGTGAATACCGGAACGTACCGGCTGACGCTGATCCCCTCTTACTCCACCGAGCTGCGTAGAGACACGGTGACCGAGACCACCAATACGCTTTCGCGCAAGGTGAATGAGCTGGGGCTTTCGGAAGCCACGGTGCAACTGTACGGACAGCACAGGGATGTACAGATCTTCATCCCGGGTGTGAGCGACCCGTACCGGGTGCGGCAGGTCCTGCGGCGGTGCTCGACCTGTGCGAGGTGATCGACGGGCCGTACGATTCGAGCGCTAGCGCGCTGGGCAGCCATGGAGGGGTCCTGCCGCTGGACATGCAGGTTGTGAGCGGATTGGCGCAGCCGAGCTACTGGCTGCTTTCGCGGTCGCCCGTGATTACGGGGCGGGACCTGCGCGATGCGCGGCCCACGCAAGGGCCGAACGGCGGGTGGGAGACGGAGTTTTTCCTCACAGAGGACGCGGCGCGGCGGTTCCGAAGCTTCACGGGATCGCATGTGGGAAAGCGGCTGGCGATCATGCTGGACAAGAAGGTACTGAGCGCGCCGGTGAACTCTACGAGCGGGGTCCGATGCACGGATGCGATCGACCAGCGCTCGCCCCTGCGGCGGGACGCCAATCCCGACGTACCAAGCTTCCAAGGCGCCCGGACTCAGCACTGGGTCCTCCTTGAAACCGGCGATTCCGACAGGGCTCTGTCGGCGCTCGTTAGTGTTCGCTGCCTGGTTTACTTTCGCGACGTGGACAGCTCTTCGTTCTTGAGCGCGCTCACGTATCGCACTCCGGCCTCATTGATCAGATCTTGGAGCAAACGGCCATTTTCGATGGCCTGGCGGACGGATGACAAGAGCCCTTCAGAAAGTCAACGATTCTGTTCCGGCATCGGTGGTTTTTGGAGAGATGCAACTGGCAGGACTATGCTTCCACGTGGGGCTTTTGGCAAGACTATCATTCCAGCGGGTACGGGGAGGCCCGCGCTGGCGCGCGAAATCAACGTTATCCCGCCCCTAAAGCGGCAAGACTATGCTTCCAATCCGGCAAAACTATGGTTCAAGGCACACTCCTGCTGCGGCGTTGCTGCCCTCCCACCTCACCTTCTGCGTAGTAACCTGCTGGCCCAAGCCAGCAGAACTCCCATGACCCCGCTCACCAGCAGAACCGCGGTGTGCCAAACCATCACGTGCGGCGCCTCGAAGTACGGGCAGTGCAGTTCCAGCATGCTCACTCCCGCTAAACCCGAAAGCGTGCCGATCGCGAATCCGGCCGCAAGCGAATCCACCGCAAACCCGCGCCGCAGAACCAGCCAGCTCAGCAACGCCGTGGGCAGGGCATGCAACAGCCCCGCCTTCAGGCACACGATGCCCTCGGCAACGAAGTCCTCCGAGCTGTAGTCGTGGAACAGGACCGCGAAGTCGGCCGTCAGCGCCAGGCAGGCGGCGGCCAGCAGCACTCCTGGAGCGATCCGATGCCGGCTCCCCGGGATCATCTCGCTGACACACACAGCGGCCGTCAGCCAGATGAGAATGCCCAGCAGCGGAAACACCAGCCCGATTTCCACCGCGGTCATCTCTTGAATTCCATAAAGACCCAGCCGCGCCGCTCCGCCCACCGCTACCGCCACCGAGACCGCCGCCAACGCCGTGATCAGAACCCACGAAGGCGGCAGCGTGCGAACCGGCCGCAGCGAGCCGCCGATCGATCTCGACACGCGATCGAGCAGCGTCGGATCCACGCCCTGAGAAGCCCCAGCCGCTCGATTCAGAATGTCGTCGATCTCTCCGTCCCTCATGAGCGTTCTCCCGTGCGCGCGCTCCGCATCCCCCCGGTATGGCTCAACAGTTCCCGCAACCTTGTATAGGCGCGATGGGCCTTCTGCTTGACGGACCCCACGCTCGACGACGTGGCCCGCGCCACCTCTTCCAGCGACATCCCTGTCACTTTCAACATCGCAATCACTTCCCGCTGGCTCTCCGGTAGCGTAGCAAGAAGCGCTTCCAGGTCGGGAGCCTGGGCTGCCCCGGACTCCGTCAATTGGGGCACGTCGATATTCTCGTCCAGGCTCTGTTCGCGAATTTCCGACCGCTGCGCCTTGCGGTAATGGTCCACACGGATATTCCGCGCAATCGCATACATCCACGGCAGCACGGCCTGCCCCGGACGATAGGTGTGCCGGATCTGATGAATGCGCAGCCACGTTTCCTGCAGCAGATCGTCGGCATACCGCCGGCTGACAAACTGCACCAGAAAGTAACGGTGCAATTGCGGACTCAGACGATTCACCAGCGCCGTGGCGGCCGCAAAATCGCCTTCCTGGTAGCGTGCCATCAGCGATTCTGTACTGGCGTCCGGGTCCATCGGATGAGTGTGCTCACCCAATTATCGCTTGTGCGGCCGGTGGTTTTCGCCACCGGCCTTCGACACGACCTTTACCCTACTGGACGATCGCGGCGCCGTTGATCGGCCCGGCGATCTTCACAGCCAACTGCAGTGTGAGTTCGCCTTCCGAGTCGATCGCGAACACCGAAGCATTGGAAGTAGTGCCGTTGCCGCCATCGATCACTCCCAGCAGATTGCCGCTCACCGTCAGATCCGTCGGCGCCCCGCCCAGCTTGGCGACTCCCGCCTTGTCGAAAAAGATGTTGGTGTCACTCACCAGGTAACGCAGCAATTGGCTGCCCGGGCTGTCCGCCGAGTATAGAAACTGCCCTGCCAGCGCGTTCCAGCACGGCGCATGGATGATGTTGCCCGATGCGTCCGTATACGGCATCGGACCCGCGGCCGTCGAAATAATCTGTCCGTTCACCACCAGCGCTTCCAGGTCGGAATGTGCGATCGTGAGATACACATTTGCGCCCCGGCCGATCAAGCCGAACGGCGTATTGTTGTTCGGAGCCGCCGGCAGTTGGATCGGCGTATTCGGCCCCGACAGCCCCGGCATCCCGTTGCTGGACAAGTTCAATTGCGCCACCGAACCGCTCTTCTCCGTATACACCACGCCCCCGTCGAAAGTGATAATCTGCGCGGCGCTTCCGTCGAGCTTCAACAGCGGCGCCGAGCCGTCCGCCGTAGCCGTCACGCTATTCCCGTAGGCCGGAAACGATTCCGCCATGGTCAGCTCCAACACCACCAGGTGACCCTGCCCGAACGCCACCGACACCGGCTTCGAAGCCGTCTGGATCGTCTGCGTGGGCTCCATGCTTTCGCCGTGGCGCACGAAAATCGTGACATTGCTGGAGTTGAAGTTCACCACCGCCGCCATCTTGCCTTCCACCGCGACACCGCCGGCATTGCCGCTGGCGCCGCCCTGTCCGCCGGTGGGCACATAGCTGGTCTGTTTTGTTTGCGTGTTGACGATCGCCAGCAGGTTGTTGGCGCCGTTTGTGGCGGTCAGGAACAGCGGGGCCGACCCTCCGCCCTGTTTGGCCAGCGCCTGTTCGGCGGCGCCGGCATTCGATGTCATCGCTGCGCACATCAGCGGCAGGGTCGCCAGCATCCTGGCGGTTTGATTCTTCATTCGGAACATCCTTGTCTCCTTGTCTCGAGTTCGCCATGGCTGAACTCCACGCTTGTATTCGTTCCCCCCGGGAGACAGCTACGGTGCCCGTTTAAAAATCTGCGCGGAGGCAAAGGTTATCCCTGAAGATACGTGGACCAACCCATTCACATCATCGGAGGCGGACTGGCCGGAACCGAGGCCGCCTGGCAGATCGCGCGCCGCGGCGTGCGCACCATCCTGCACGAAATGCGGCCGGTCCGCCGCACCCCCGCCCATCAGACCGATCGGCTGGCCGAACTGGTCTGCAGCAACTCGCTCAAGTCCGAGTCCGAGTCCACCGCGCCCTGGCTGCTCAAGGAGGAACTGCGCCGCCTCGATTCGCTGCTGCTCCAGGCCGCACAGAAGGCCGCGTTCCTGGCGGCCACGCGCTCACCGTCGATCGCGAAGTCTTCGCCGCCGAAATCACCGCAGCCATCGCAGTCGAGCCGCTCATCGAGCTCCGCCGCGAAGAAGTCACCGCCATTCCCGACGGAGCCATCACCATCATCGCCTCCGGTCCGCTCACCAGCGACGCCCTCGCCGCCGATATCGCCCGCCTCACCGGCTCCGACCGGCTCTTCTTCTACGACAGCATCAGCCCCATCGTGGATGCCGACACCGTCGACACCTCCATCGCCTTCTGGGCCTCGCGCTACGGCAAATCCACCGATGGCACCGACGACTATCTCAACTGCCCCTTCGATCGCGAACAGTACGATGCGCTTCGTGGACGAGCTGCTGAACGGCCAGAACGTCACCGCCCACATCGAAGAGGATCAGACGCCGCTACTTCGAAGCCTGCCTGCCCATCGAAGAGATCGCCCGCCGCGGCCGCGACACCCTGCGCTTCGGCCCCATGAAGCCCATGGGTCTCACCGATCCGCGCACCGGCCGGCGCCCCTATGCCGTGGTGCAGCTCCGCCAGGAGAATCTGCGCGTCGCAAAGCTTCAACCTGGTGGGCTTCCAGAACCACCTCAAGTTCGGCGAGCAGGCCCGCATCCTGCGCATGATTCCCGGCCTGCGAAAACGCCGGGTTCCTGCGCTTTGGCCAGATTCATCGCAACACCTACATCAACGCGCCCGCGCTGCTCACGCCCACCCTGCAACTCCGCGCCGCATCCGCGCGTGCTCTTCGCCGGCCAGATTTCGGGCGTGGAAGGCTACGTGGAAGCCATCGCTACCGGCCTGATGGCGGGCATGCACGCCGCCGCCCTCGCCGCGGGAGAAGAGCCGCGCACCGCTGCCGCGCGAAACCGCGCTCGGCTCGCTGTGCCATTATATTTCCGCCGCCGATCCCCGCGACTACCAGCCCGCCAACATCACCTTCGACCTGCTGCCGCAGCTCGACGACGCCACCCGCCAGAAGCTCCGCCGCGACAAGCACGCGCGCCACGCCGAAGTATGCCGCCGCGCCCTCGAAGCGCTCGATACCTATGCAGCGCAGGCCACCCATGTCTGAGCTGGCCCGCCATATCGAACGCTACCTCCAGGACCTGGCAGTTGCCGGCAACTCCCCCCACACCCTCACTGCCTACTCGGCCGATCTCGCCGAATTCCTGGAGTTCCTCTCGCCGCCCGACACCGCGCCGCCCGACCCGCCCGCCATCGACCTCCTCACGCTCCGCGAATGGATGCTCTGGCTCTACAACCGCCCCAATACCGCCGTCACCATCCGCCGCAAACTGGCCGCCGTCCGTGGTCTCTTCAAGTTCCTGCTGCGCGATGGAATCGTCACGGTCAACGTCGCCCGCCTGGTGCGTACGCCCAAGGCGGCCCAAAAGCTTCCCGACGTGATGACGCCCGAGCAGGTCAACACCCTGATCGACGGCGTCGCCTTGAATCGCATGGAACGCCCCCATCCCGCGCGCGACCGCGCCATCTTCGAGCTGCTCTACGGCTGCGGCATCCGCGTCAGCGAACTCGCGGGCCTGAACCTCGAAGATCTCGACCGTGAAGAGCGCTGGCTCCGCGTGCGCGGAAAGGGCCGCAAGGAACGCCAGGTCCCCCTGCCCGGCAAAGCCGCCGAATCGCTGGAGCGCTATCTGGCCGAGCGGCCCGTCGTGCGCGAAGAGCCCGCGGTCTTCCTCAACCATCACGGCCGCCGCCTCACGCCCCGCGGCATCTCGCTCATCGTGAAGTTTTACGCCACATACATCAACAGCGATCCTTCCATACATCCGCACAGCTTCCGCCACGCCTACGCCACTCACCTGCTGGCCGATGGCGCCGACTTGCGCGCCATCCAGGAACTGCTTGGCCACGCGCGCCTCTCCACCACCCAGAAGTACACCCAGGTGTCGCTTACCGGCTTGATGGCGGTCTACGATAAAGCCCATCCCAAAGCCCACTCCAAGGCGTAACCGGCATGCCCCACTTCGTCGCCGATCTTCGCCGGGAGTTTCGTCCCATGCTGCAACTGGCCGCGCCGCTGGCGCTGGCCGAGCTGGGCTGGATGGCCATGGGCATCGTCGATACCATTATGGCCGGCCGCCTCGGACCCACCGCGCTGGGAGCAGGCAGCCTTGGCAACATGGTCTTTTATCCCACCGTGGTGGGCGCCACCGGACTCCTGCTCGGCATGGATACCCTGGTGGCGCAGGCCTTCGGCGCCAACGATCGCATGGACACGCGCCGCACGCTGGTCAACGGCTCCTGGCTGGCGCTCGGCCTCTCTCCCGTGCTGGCCGGCGTGATTCTGGCGCTCATCCCCGTGCTGCGCGCCGCCGGCGTCAATCCGCGCGTCATGGTGGACCTGATTCCGTACATGAAGGCGTTGATGTGGGGCATTCCGGGCCTGCTGCTGTACACCGCCTTCCGCCGCTATCTGCAAGCCGTCAACATCGTGAAGCCCGTGACCTTCGCGCTGGTCAGCGCCAATCTTGTCAATGTGCTCGGCAACTGGATGCTGATGTTCGGCCACTGGGGAGCGCCGCGGCATGGGATTGCCAGGGTCGGGCCTGGCCACGTCGATTTCGCGCGCCTACATGGCGTCGGTGCTGCTGGCCGCCATTCTGTGGCACGAACGCCGGACCGGCAATCTGCTCTTCTCCGTTCCGCATCGACCCGATTTTCGGCGCATCCGCCACCTCATCTCGCTCGGCCTGCCCGCCTCCGGCCAGATGATGTTTGAAGGTGCCATGTTCGGTGTGGTCACAGTTCTCGCCGCGCGGCTGGACGAAGCTTCGCTAGCGGCGCACAGCATCGCCGTGCAAGTCATCGCCACCACCTTCATGGTGCCCCTGGGCATCAGTTCGGCCGCCGCCGTTCGCGTAGGGCAGGCGGTGGGCCGCAAAGATCCGCACGGTGTCGCCGCCGCCGGCTGGACCGCGCTGGCGCTGAGTGGCATCTTCATGGGCTCGGCCGGCATTCTGCTCTGGACCGTGCCCGCCTGGCTGGTCAGCCTCTTCATCCACGATTCGGCCGTGATCGCCTCCGGAGCGACCCTGCTCCGCATCGCCGCTTTCTTCGAGCTCTTCGACGGCTTCCAGATCGTCGCCACTGGCGCTCTCCGCGGAGTTGGCGACACGCGCACGCCCATGCTGGCGCATCTCGCCGGCTATTGGATCATCGGGCTGCCGGTAGTCTACACACTCTGCTACCCCCTGCATTGGGGAGTGAGCGGCATCTGGGTAGGTCTCACCACCGCCCTCATCCTGATCGGCGCCGCGTTGGTGCTGGTGTGGCACAGGCGAGCCTCCCGCCTTCGCCAGTCAATATAAGATCGGCCGCGCAAGCATGCGAAAGAAGCCAAAGTTTCAAAGTGGGGTAACAGCCTTGCGGTCAGAACTCCGCATTGATCGCCAAGGAGGCCGCAGCGAGGGAGACAGCCTGACATTGAATTTCGATCGCCATGGTAGCATCGTCTTGCGGGCGGCCCGGCGGAGATATGAACTTTCGGAACTGGTCTCGCGGATCACGCCTAAGAATCGTTATCGGGAGACGGACTGGGGGCAGCCACAAGGCGAGGAATCCTGAGTGAGCGGAACCCACGTACCGGAAACCGGTGACTTCATTTGGTTAGCGTTCGACCCGCAAGCCGGCCGTGAGCGGATGGAAGCCAGATCGGATCCTTCGGGGATGCTGGCGGCGTGGGCATACGGATTCAGGGCCTCGACATCCCCCGGCGTGTCACCGGCCATCATCGGCAGAGCGCAAAGAGCGCTGGCCACCACGAAAAGTGCTGTCTGTCTCAAAGTGTTCATCTTAGTTCTCCAAGTGCTCGATCTCTAGGTACCTGCTTTCGAAGGCCACTTACATCTTGACTTTGAGGCAGGATCGCCACCGCGTCCAATGAATCGTCCAGATCGGCTATAACTTCGGCCGCCCTAACAGGGATGCGCCTCTGTCGCGGTGCTCCGCGCGAATCGCAGGAAGGCGCCCGCGGTGTTCGACATCGCCATCGACAACTGGACGCCGGGATTCGCGGCCGGGAATCCGCCCGCGAGGCGCGGCAACAGGTACTGCGCCCAAGGCCTCCTCGGCTTCCACTCACAACGTTCGGCGGTGCGCGTGAAGTTGAGTTCCCCGGCAACCAGTCGGAACACGGCGATTGCCAACAGTCAGCACCGGCGAGGTTCATAAGGTGGGCGTCGGAGTGTCGACCATAGGACGCGAATGTCGAAATGCGGACCCGCAAAGGGTGGAGAGCAGCAAGTGATCGAACCCATTGTGGACCGGCATTTGCAAGTCTGAGTTCGAAAGGAACTGGATGGTCACATTAGAGGATGCACGTAGGGTTAGTGCCGCCGCCGAAAAAAAGGCAATTGAGATCTCGCGATGCAATTCGCAATCCGGCGGCCAGTTTTTTCGAAATTCACGTTTCCAATCTTGGGCTCGTGATGACGTTCGCCCGGCGGCATCCCACCAACGCGGGACAGGAAGGTCGTCGGCGCAGTGGGTGTGAGCGGCGGCTCCGGCGAACAGGACCACACCGTAGCGGAAGCCGGGGCGAAGGCATTCTAACGTTTTGTACAGGAGAATACTAAATGGCAAGTAATCGTGGAGTAGTATACGCAGGACCGGGAAAAGTCGAAGTGAGGTCGATCGATTATCCCAAGTTAGCTCTAGGGTCGCGCAAATGCGAACATGGCGTAATCCTGAAGTTGGTGAGCACGAACATCTGCGGGAGCGATCAGCATATGGTACGCGGCCGCACTACGGCGCCAACCGGCATGGTTCTCGGGCACGAGATTACCGGCGAGATCGTCGAGAAGGGCCGCGACGTGGAGTTTCTGAACGTGGGAGACCTGGTGTCCGCTCCGTTCAACATTGCGTGTGGGCGGTGCCGCAACTGCCGCGAAGGCAAAACCGGCATCTGCCTGAATGTCAATGGCGATCGCGCGGGAGCCGCCTTCGGGTACGTCGACATGGGCGGGTGGATCGGCGGGCAAGCCGATTACGTGATGGCGCCTTATGCCGATTTCAACTTACTCAAATTTCCGGACAAGGATCAGGCCCTGGAGAAGATCGAGGACCTGACTCTGCTCTCCGACATATTCCCGACCGGGTACGATGGGGCGGTGAAGGCCGGTGTGACGACCGGGTCAACGGTATACGTGGCCGGCGCCGGTCCTGTAGGGCTCGCCTGCGCCGCCGCTTGCCAGTTGCTGGGCGCCGCGGTGGTGATTGTGGGGGACATGATTCCGGAGCGTCTCGCCCAGGCGCGAAGCTTCGGGTGCGAAACCATTGACCTGCGCGAGCGCGTGCCTCTGGGAGAACGCCTCGCCCAAATTCTGGGAGTTCCCGAAGTCGATTCCGCGGTTGACTGCGTGGGCTTTGAGGCAAAGGGTCAAGGTGAGCAGGCCGGAACCGAACAGCCCGCCACAGTCCTCAATTCCTTAATGACGGTCACAAGGGCGGGCGGTGCAATCGGTAATCCGGGGTTGTACGTGACGGACGATCCGGGCGCCAAGGACGCCAATGCGAAACAAGGCGTCCTGGGCCTGCGGATTGGCCTCGGTTGGGCTAAATCGCACAGCTTCGGTACGGGACAATGCCCGGTCCTGCGGTTCAACCGGCAACTCATGATGGCCATCCTGCACGACAAGATTGCGATCGCGAAGGCGGTGAATGTCACCGTCCTGCCGCTCGAAGAGGCGCCACAAGGTTACAAAGATTTCGACAAGGGTGCGGCGAAGAAGTTCGTTCTGGACCCGCACGGCGTCGTGAGGGCGCGATCGCGTCGTACTGTGTCGGAGTTGGCCGGAGTGCGTAGCTAGAGCCCGGGGCGAACCAGGCAAAAAGGGTGGTCTGCTCGCATGAGTGACCACCCGTTTTCTTATCCGATGGCGGGGTCCTTCCAGGCACCGCGAGAAAATGCGGCGTCACCTGCAAGAAGTTCCGCCTGCCATGAGCGGGCTACGAAGAACCCGAGAATCACCATGATGGTTGGGCGGACGCGCGGCAGGCTACCGGCTGGAAGGGATTGAGTGAGAGTTTATCGACGATGGGGCGGGGCGGGATTCTGTTTGTCGGGAAGTAGAGCGACGATGAGGGTGGTAATCCCTGCAACTAAAACGCCGCCGACCCAAAGCAATTCAATAGGCATAAACGGATCTCCTTTGTGAGGGTTGACTTACCCGGTTCTGTTTCGATTGTTCGGTAGCGCTCAGCCGGCCCACCGGGTCTGGCGGAGGTCCTTCCAGGGGCCGCCATTTGTGTAGCGCTCTGGATAGAGTGCCTTCGAACGAGGGTCTTCCGCGGTGTCGAGTTGAAGCACCATCCACTTCGGATACGGCACACCCGGATCCGACACCGCGTCCAGAAGCTGGACTTCCTCGTCCGAGAGCTGAAGATCTACGGCGCGGATGTTATCTTTCAGTTGCTCGGCCTTGCGGGCGCCGACGATCACGCTGCTCACGGCCGGCCGCTGGAGCAGCCAGGAGAGCGCCACGCGGGCCGGGCTTGCGTCGTGCCGGCCGGATACGTCTTTCAGGGTCTCCACGACCCGGTAGCCCATCTCCTTGTCGAAAGGCACGAACGAACCTGCCTCCGCGAATCGTGTGCCGGCCGCGGCTGGGTTAGCTCGGCTGTACTTGCCTGAAAGGAAACCGCCAGCAAGTGGACTCCAGACCAGGACACCGATGTTGTGGTATTCCGCGAATGATTGGAACTCGTATTCGAGACCCCGGCCGAGCAGGCTGTAATACATTTGCGCCGTCACGTATTTCTCCAATCCGAGGCGCTCCTGAAGCATAACCGAGGTTGCCGCTTGCCATGACATTAAGTTGGAGAGCCCGATATAGCGGACCTTTCCATGGCGTACCAGATCGTCGAGCGTCCGCAGCGTCTCTTCGAGCGGCGTGTTGCTGTCCCAACCGTGCACCTGGTAAAGATCGATGTAGTCGGTCTGCAGCCGCCGGAGGCTGCCCTCAACTTCGCGCATGATGTTCACGCGGGTCGCACCGCTCCGGTTCAGATTCTCGCTCATTGGGAGCCGGACTTTGGTGGCCAGCACGATCTCTTCTCTCACCCCTTTCAAGGCATTACCCACCAGAATCTCGCTCTCCCCCAAACTGTAGACGTCCGCCGTATCGATGAAGTTAATTCCATTGTCCAGGGCTAGCTTCACCATCCGGCTCGTGTCCTCCTGACCGAGGTTGCCCATATTCATCTTGCCGCCGAACTGCATCGTGCCAAGTGCCACCTCGCTCACGATGAGCCCGGTATTGCCTAATGTCCTGTACCGCATCTTCCATACTCCTTCCACTAGCCAGCAGCGTTACTTCACGGGCCCGTTCATTCCTACCTGTGTCGCTCGAAGTCAAACTGCATTCCTGATTCCAACCCATGGGCCCTCGCGACTGATCGCCGTCATTGCAGGTACGTTGGTTTTCTTCGGTAAACATCACCCTCGTGCACTCCTCGAAGGTCGAGATGTCGTCACGGCGAGGTCGCATTTCGACTACGCACGCACCCCGATGTCGGGTGTTGTCGGCGGATGCGATATTCGCTGAGCACGGGTCGGATACGGCTTCTGCGACGGATTCCCGCGCGCCACTTCCGTTCGCCCAGGTGACAAATCTCTGGATAAGATAACTACACGCCCGGCCAGTTACACGTTTTGACCGGCAATCAGAGGCGCGCGATGCCGTCAGGCCCATTCGAAACATCGACAAAAACGGCCTTCTGGCGGTTGAAGCCTGAACTCGCTGTTGCACGATTCGCAATTCCATCTGAAGGATGCGGGCTAATTCCTCGTTTTCCGTAGCCTTGAAGACCACAATCCTATCTGAATGATCGAGGAATTCTGCCGTGAACTTCTCAAGGGTGTCAAAACACACGGCCGATATCGCCTTCCTTAGTGCGGCAGGGTAGAAGCCCGATCGCCGCTTTTGCACCAAAGTACAGCTTGGCTGGATCGGGTGGCTGGCGTATTCTCGCTTCAGAGATGGTGAGCGCCAATCGGGTGGGGGTGAGGAAGAGTGGAAGCAGCAAGGGAAAAGATCGACGATGCCGCATTCGCGTCATGTGGACGGATCATGAATGAAGCCCCGGGAGTGCCGATCATTGCGATTGTGGATGACGATGAATCCGTGCGGGAATCACTCGCGGATCTTGCTGAGTCGGTGGGATACCACACCGTGCTGTTCGCCTCCGCCGAGGAGTTTCTGGAATCGATCCATCGGCGCGATTCTTTGGCGTGCTTGATTCTCGATGTGCGTCTACCAGGCATGTCCGGGTTTGAATTGTATACGCGGCCACCCCTCAGTCTCGGATCCATTCCTACGATCTTCATCACGGCCCACGCCGATCCCCGAATGAAGATATTTGCGGCCATGCCCGGGATCATAGCCGTATTGTACAAACCGTTTGAGCCGGAGGTCCTGTTGAAGGCCGTTCAAAGGGCAATTAATCCAGCGCGATCGAATCATTAATTGCCTTGGAGTCCAAACATGTCCAATGTTGCCGCTATGCCAATCTATTCCGACCGCATACTGAAACCAGTGCTTCCCTGTCCCGAGGATTGCCTCGAAGACGCAAATGGAATTGTGGGAAGTAGCCCCGCGCTGGAAGATGCCTTGCAGCAGGCGCGGATGGTCGCCCCGACGGATTCTACCGTGCTGATTTACGGGGAGACTGGTACAGGCAAAGAACTGTTCGCAGGCCTGATTCACGAACTCAGCCGTCGCCGGGGCGGCCCTTTCATTCGCTTGAATTGTGCGTCGATACCCGAAGGCTTACTGGAGAGCGAACTCTTCGGCCACGAAAAGGGCGCCTTCACCAGTGCCGTGTCGCAACGTTTGGGACGCTTCGAGGCTGCCAATCATGGAACGCTGTTTCTGGACGAGATCGGCGACATCCCGCCGTGCCTTCAGCCAAAGCTTCTGCGCGTCTTGCAAGAGCGCGAATTCGAGCGCCTGGGCAGCGCCCGCTCAGTGCGTGTCGATGTTCGGGTGGTTGCCGCAACTAATCGGGATCTTTCAGAATTGGTCGCGGAACAAACGTTTCGCGAAGATCTGTTCTATCGCCTGAATGTCTTTCCGATCACGCTGCCGCCGTTGCGCCGCAGGCGCGAGGATATCCCTGGTCTGGCGTGGCATTTTGTCCGCAAAACAGCGTCCAGCATGCAACGGGCGATTCGAACGATTTCCGAGGAATCGATGCAGGCGCTGATGGACCACGATTGGCCGGGTAATGTGCGAGAACTGCAGAACGTCATCGAGCGTGCAGTCATCTTATCCGTAGACGGCACACTGCGCTTTCCACATCTGCCGAAGCGAACCGCCGTAGGAGCCCATCCCGGCGAAAGCACTCTTGATGGAATGCAGCGCGATTACATCGTGAAGGTATTGGAGGAAGCAAACTGGATCATCGGCGGACTTGGCGGAGCCGCCCGGCGCCTGGGCCTTCCGCGCACTACCCTGATCTCAAAGATGAAGAGGCTTGGGATACCTCAACGCCCTTCCGTGCGGGTGGGCGGAGTGTACTAAACTAAGCTCCTCTGCCTGCTTCACAAGGTCCAGCAGGATTCGGCGCCCATCTTGCGCATGACTCGCCCCCGATGTAGTTTGATGGCGCGGTCGCTGACGCCAAGCTCATGCGCCATCTGCTGATTGAGGACGTCCGGAAACGACGAGTTTCATGACTCGCCGCTCACGGGAGGCAGCAACTCGAAACGCTTATTCACCTTTGGGACTTCAGTGTGAAGAAGCTTGGGCCATTTCACCGCCCTTCCGCGCTCCTAAGCAGACCGGACCCAGTTTTTCTGCCTGTCTCACAAGATCGGCCAGGGAATCAGCGCCCATCTTGCGCATAACTTGCCCCCGGTGTAGCTTTATGGTTCGCTCGCTCACGCCCAGCTCATGTGCGATTTGTTTGTTGAGACGTCCTGAAGCGACGAGTTGCATGACTTGGCGCTCACGCGGTCCCAGCAAATCGAAACGCTCGCGAAGTTTCCGGATTTCAGCGCGCTCGGAGCGTGCCTTGCGATCGTTTATTAATGCCTGCCGAATCGCGTTCATCAACTCGTCTTCTCTTACAGGCTTCGTTAGAAAATGTGCGGCGCCTGCCTTCAGCGCATGCACCGTCATGGGAATATCGCCATGGGCGGTTAGGAAAATCACGGGCAGAGAAATGCCCGAATCGTTCATCTGCTTCTGCAACTCCAAGCCATTCATGCCGGGCATGTTAATATCCAGGACAACGCAGCCCTCGACATCCACCGGCTTATTGGCGAGGAATTCCAGCGCAGACTCGAATGCCTGCACTGGCAGCCCCACCGATTCGATCAGCCCAGTCAGCCCTTCGCGGACCGATATATCGTCGTCGATCAGGAAAATCGTCTCCTCCGGCAGATTCTCCATGGGTCGCCCCGTCGTCACGCCGTCGCTATATCGACACTCTTCGGCGCGCATCCATACACCGGAAGTACGAACTCGAAGGTGGCGCCGTGGTCCTCATTATTCATACTCGACAAGCGGCCCCCGTGGGCCGAGATGATGGCCCGGCAAATCGAAAGACCCAGCCCCATCCCCTCCGGCTTCGTCGTATAGAACGCATCGAAGAGGCGCTCCTCCCTCCCGGGATCAAGTCCGACGCCGGAATCCCGGACTGTGATCGCAACCTCATCCGGGGATTCCCGGCGCTCGGACCGGATCCTCAGAACGCGCGGGCGGCCGGAGATCGAACTCATCGCTTCCATCGCATTGATAATCAAATTCAAAAGCACTTGTTGCACCTGCACCCGGTCGCCCAGCACAGTCGGCAAATCGGCCGCCACGACGGTTTGCAGTTCCACTTCATAAAGCGTCATTTCCCCGCTCGCTAGCATGACCGTCCGTTGAATGAGATCGTTCAGGTCGATCGCCTCATGGTGGGGCTCTGCTTTCTTCACAAGCTTGCGGATATCACGAATGACTTCACTCGCCCGATTGCTGTCGCGAATGATGCGCTCCACTGTAGTCCGCGCTTTCTCGATGTTGGGCGGGACGCTCGCAAGCCAGTTCAAACATGCATTCCCATTCGTTGCAATGCCTGTCAGCGGCTGAGTCACTTCATGCGCGATCGAGGCCGTCAATTCCCCCATGGCTGTTACCCGCGTAACCCGAGCCAGTTCGGCCTGCGCGGTCCGCAGTTCTTCATTACTAATCATCAAAACTCTCTGGTGCGCTCCACTACGCGACGTTCTAAATCGTTGTTGAGCCTAAGGATTTCCGCTTTGGCTTGCTTAAGTTCAGAAGTCTCCACCACCTCCCACTCTTTATTCCGGCGTGCGAGGGCGAATTGATGCGTGCGCATTACATCCAGGATCTCCACCGCGGCGCTTCCGGGCAGGGGATACGAGCACAGCGCTAGCATCGTCGTGTCCGAAATGGAGTCGTTCACCTCTTTCTCATATTGACAAAACTGTTTCCAGTCTCGCTTTTCCAGCCATGCGGTATCGGCGCTGAGCCTTAAGCCGGCGTAGCCCCCGTTGCGAGCGCACTCGATCTTTTGCTTCCACCCCCTGGTGACCCTGTCCAGGTCGAGCTCGCCGCCCGTCATGTACCACTCGCGTCGGTTGACGATTTCGATGCTCCGTCTTTCGAAATAGTCATCGAAGCCTGGGATCGCGTCCCTCAGACAGTACCGGACTTCCTCCTCGGTGAGCGGTTCGGCTATCGCCCACATGCAAAAGTCCCCGCTCTCCAGTCCGGCTTGAAAATACGGAAGGCAGGCCTCGACCAGATCTTCCTTGGTTTCATGAAAAAGGAAGAAATGGGTTCCCCAGGGAACGTCGCCAACAACACCGATTCCGGTCCGCCGCAACGTTTCATCTGCCATAGTGACCTCCATGCAGTGCTGGAATATTCACAGTCTATCCGCAATTTGTGCGCCGTGTCGGGTGTTTAAGTAACAAAAGGGGGCGCATGCTAGCTCGCGACGATTGGCTGCCTCTGGCGCGGAAGCTCAATTGCGAGTTTTCGTACACCACGGAGCAAGAGGTATTCCTCAAATCACCAGCGGGAATCCCTGGCTTCCACACTCCAGTGGCAGGATTGGGAAGAAGCTTTCAAGACGTCCTAGCTGCGATGGAAGGCGAGCCGGTTGGCCCAGGCATCCCTCCGTTCCCCGATCTGACTTCTCAGATTGTGGCCGTGAGCGGGGACTACTTACGCGGCATGGGGCTCCAATCGCCGTCGATTAGCGCCAATTGAAGCCCGGCGCATCCCCGTGCGGGTCTGGGACGAACTTCTTCGCAGAAGGACCCGCAAACTCCGACGACGGAAGGTCACCACGGGACGCAATGTCGACTCGGCTGGACGGAGAAGTGTCCAGGAATCAATCGCTTTGATGTGACGCGCCGTGGTTCCAACGTTGCTCTTAGGATTGACATGAGAGGAAGGGCTAAACACTTCGGAGACGATCGGCAACGTAGACGAAACATTGTACGACGTACTCTTGCTTTGAGCGTTGTGCTTCTCGGCAACGCCATCGCTCAACAGACCGCAAATTCACCTGCCAGTCCCTTCGAAGCCGATACTCCTGGGGGATCTCATGCGGCCTCGGATCTACGCGTATCGGGGCCTAATCCCGATGGGTGGCTGTACCCGATCACCCGGCTCAACGAATCGCTTCCCGGTTGGATGCAATTCGGCGGACAGTTTCGTGACCGCCTGGAAAGCTCGGATGGAATTGGCTACGCGCCCGTCAACGACCTGTACGATTTGACGCAACTCCGTCTGGGAGTTTACATTCAGCCCACACGCTGGCTCGAGTTAGTCGGAGTCACACAGGATTCGCGGGTCTTTTTCAACCATCATGTGCCCACGGCGCCTCCCTACCAGAACATCTGGGATATTCGGGAGGCGTATCTGGAGGTTGGCAGCCCGACCGAAGGCTCGGTCGATTTCGTCGCCGGCCGCCAGATGTTCAGTTTTGGGGACGAGCGAGTCATCGGACCTTCCGACTGGTCCAACATGGGGCGGACGTTCGATACGGTCAGGGTCGATCTCCATCCCCCGGGGATCAAAGTTAGCGTCTTCGCCGCATCCGTAATTAACGCCGTTGACGGCCAGATCGACCACCATATTGAAGGGGACAATATCTACGGAATCTACAGCGGCTTCTCCCACCTGGTCCCGCATGCCACATTAGAGCCCTATGTGTTGTGGCGGGTTGCTCCGGGCAACGTACCCCTTCCCGAAACGGAGGGCCACGGCCATCTCAACGAGATCACCGGTGGCGCCCGCATCGCGGGCACCCTGCCTGCCAACTTCGATTACGACGTCGAAATGAATAGGCAGGGCGGCTCGCTTGGACGCTATTCCATCGATGCCTGGGCCGGGCACTGGAACGTGGGCTATAACTTCGTCCATGCGCGTACGCAGCCCAGGGCATTTGTGGAATACGATTATGCGTCGGGCACTAAGAACCCAGACGGGAATACCTGGGGCACTCACGACCAGATATACCCTTCCGCTCACGACAAGATGGACTTTGCCGATCAATTCGGCTGGAAAAATATTGAAGATCTTCGGGTGGGCGTTAGCGAACAAGCCGCAAAACGGTGGAACCTGACCGAGGTCTTCAACGACCTCTGGCTGGCCACGAAGAACGACGCGGTGTATGGCTCGGCTGGCAGTATTGCCGTGTCTGCGGACCCCGCCGCTACAAGTAAACATCTTGGCGCCGAACTGGATCTGATTGCCGAATATCGGCGCAACTCCCATGTAACTTATGGCTTCGGCCTGGCTCACTTGTTTGTCGGGACATTCCTGAGCGAGGCTACCCGAGGCAAAGCCTTCAACTACCCGTTCGCGTACTTTATTTACAAATTCTGATGGAGTGCGGAATCGCCGCACCAACAGGAGGAGACTCATGAATGAGAACAGCAAAGAAGACTCAACGGTAAGTCGACGAGAGATACTTGGCTTGGCCCCCGCAGCTTTCGCGGCGGCCACGTGGGCCGCCGCGGCAAAGAACGCTGTCGCCGCGCCGCAGTCCCAGCGGCCGGTCACCCACAACGCGCCGAACGAGAGCGATCCCGGACCACAGAACCGGCCACTGGCCGCGGAGAATCCGGATTCGGAATGGTCTCCTCCCACCGATAGCGGCACCGTTAAGCCGTTCAAGTATTCCTTCTCCCTGGCCCGCAAGCGCGTGGAGAACGGCGGTTGGACACGCCAGGTTACGGCACGCGAACTGCCGGTTTCGACAACCATGGCGGGCGTGGAAATGCGGCTCACGGCGGGTGGAGTCCGCGAACTTCATTGGCACGTGGAAGCCGAATGGGCCATCATGCTGAATGGCAAGGCGCGCATCACCGCCGTGGACCACGATGGCAAGAGCTTTGTAAGCGACGTGGGCGAAGGAGACTTGTGGCTCTTCCCGCCCGGAATACCGCACTCCATCCAGGGGCTGGGTCCGGATGGCTGCCGCTTTCTGCTGGTGTTCGATGACGGAAACTTCGACGAGTTCCACACGTTCCTGATTACCGATTGGCTCACGCACACTCCCAAGGAGGTCCTTGCGAAGAACTTTGCCGTGCCCGAATCAACCTTTGACGCGGTCCCCAAGAAGGAGTTGTTCATCTTTCAAACAGGTCTTCCCGGCGACCTGCACGCGGAGCAGGCTGAGGCGGCGAAAGGAACCGGGACGATAGGTAAGCGTTTCGACTTCCAGGCCAGCACGATGAAACCCACCAAAGTGACCCACGGCGGAGAAGTGAAGATCATCGATTCAAAGACCTTTCCCGTGACCCCCATTTCCGCTGCCATCGTCACCTTGAAGCCGGGCGGCCTGCGTGAACTGCACTGGCATCCGAACGCGGATGAGTGGCAGTATTACATCACGGGCAAAGGTCGGATGACTGTTTTCGTCGGCGGGGCGACCGCGCGCACCATGGATTTCGAGGAGGGGGACGTCGGATACGTGCCGGTTTCCAACCCGCATTACATCGAGAACACCGGCGACTCCGACCTGGTGTTCCTCGAAATGTTCAAGAGCAGCGAATACCAGGACATCTCGCTCGCGGAGTGGATGGCGCATACGCCGCACCTGCTCATGAATCAGCATCTCGGGGTGACCGTGTCGATGCTGGATGGCATCCCTAAACAGGAGACGGTAGTTACGCCTCTATAGGGCTGCACTTGATTTGAAGGCGCGGAATGCGAGATCTTGGCTTTCCGCGCCGGCGGCCAGTTACGAAGCAGTCATGTCCCGCACAGGCCGCCGGAAACGAGCGTGGCCACGCAGTCATTTACCTGTTCGCCGCCAGCTTTTCACCAGGCATGGTGAAATGCTTGACAGTGCTCGTCGCTTTATCGTCATTACCATTCGACTCCTCCGACCCCGCGGTATAGTAGTAGGTCACCCCCGGCTTAAGTCCTCCGATGCGCACGCGGAACACCGCGGAGGAATGCGCGGGATTCAGCCGGATGGGAGATTTCGCTATCTGATTTAAGTCCTTGGGATTGGCGCCATAGTGTATAACTCCGAAGTGCACAGGCGAGCCTCCGGGATTGTTGGTTGTCCACCTGATAATAGTCAGGTATTCCGACGCCGATTCAAGTCCCGGCCCTTGAGTGATCCGTACATGTGTGGCTCTTGCGGTAGTCGGACTCGCCTGAGCCGCTAGCCGGTTTGAGGTAAGCAGACTGCCTGCGGCAGCCATGAGTACGAGTATTGTAAATAGCTTCGTCATGAATGTTCCTCCTGATTCACGGGATCGTCCGCGAAATTCACTATAGGGATGGGGCCATCGGTCGGCCCCATCCATGGTTTCCACATGCACTACTGAATGGGCTTACTTGGGAGAGGTGGGACGCCGCAAATGTCCGATCCACAGGGCGGAAGAGTTGGAGTTGGAATCAGACTTCCATTACCCTGCCTCGAAGGCGAACAATTCGGGTCCGTCGCCGGGTTACAGGTCATGCAGGCGCCTGTAAACTTGTCGCGGTCCGGATAGGGCCTTGTGAACCCATCGGTGAGCGCTTGCAGGAAGACAACAATCTGGTCCTCCTCCGCGTCCGTCAAGCCGAGGTTACCCGTTGTCATGTCAATAATACTACTATTATTGACCTCGGGCACAGGCCAGCAGTTTACTTTCTCGATAGTTCCCGCCGGGCAGTGTCCGGAAGTGACGTTGAACGCATAGCCCGGCTTGTCGCGCGTATTGTAAAAATGTACGAGTTGCTTCAGGCTCTTGATGTACCCGTTGTGAAAGAACCCCTTCTGGAAGTAGGGCGCCGAGCCGGCTTCGGTGGTAGAACACTGCGGCGGCGTCATGGCCACATTGCGCGCACTGGACACCTGGAACTGGCCGTCGGTGGATGGCGCGAACTGAGTCCAATCGGAGTTGGGGTTGGGCGCCGCAACGCCTCTGAGAAAACTTCCCATTCCCAAATCACGGAAGGCGAAGCCGTCGGGATTCGGCGTGAACCCGAACGAATCCGGCTTGTTCTGATAATAGATAGCGTCCCTCGGATTTAACGGCAGCCCTTCATTCGCCGAACCGAAGCACGTGAACTTCGGCGTCACATCTGCGATCTTGCTATGGTCGGGCTGAAACTGCGGTGAAGTGGTGCCTCTTCCGTCGACGTGGCATGAATTGCAGTTGCCTTTGCCATTGAACAACAGCATACCGGCCATCTCGTCACTCGTTAACGTGTAGGTGCCTTTGGCGAAGGCATCGAACTTCGACGAGAAGGCGCTGACATCCGGCGATGCCTCGTATTGGTCAAGGGAGTTCCCCCAGTGGTCAAAGACGTCGTTTGCTCTGGTGCGGTCTGCCGGAGTAAGCGCAATTGGCGTCGCGCTCCCGCCGAATATGGAAGCGCCTCCAGGGGTGTCGCAGATCTGCTCCGTGTTGGCTGGAAAAGTAACGTCGAGTG
This sequence comes from Vulcanimicrobiota bacterium, assembly GCA_963702335.1. GTDB lineage: Bacteria > Vulcanimicrobiota > Vulcanimicrobiia > Vulcanimicrobiales > Vulcanimicrobiaceae > DASSRQ01. Next base: position 22,037 of record CAVPCC010000014.1, read on the forward strand.
AACCGGCGCCCCAAACGGTTTCGAACAGGGGTCGGTACACAGCCTGCGAAAGGCGGAAGGCGATGCAGGCTGTATCCGGTAATGCGTGTTCTTGTGTGTCGACCGGAGGATGCTGTGCCTGCTCGGCGTCGGGACTCCCCAGCAAATATCCGGTGGCGCGTGAATCCCAGAAGGTGGGTATCTGCTTGACTCAGGTAGCCCCTACAGCTTGTGGTTTGGTTTTCGGTTTAGCCTCGGGGTGAAGAATCCGATCCAGAGGAACAGGCTCAACTGCGACGGCCTGCTGCGCGAGGCGGAAAAAGAGTTTGCCGCGGCTCTTTGATCGCCGCCGGTTGAATCGGAACGTGAACTCGTCCAGGTAGTAGTCGAGGTGCTTGTGGCTGACCGCACCCTGGTGGGTTCCGATCAGCCAACGCTTCAGAAGGGAGATCACGCGGTGGACCCGCGGCAACAGCTCCGATGGGCTCTTCCTCTTACGCCGGAGAACCGTAACGTCGTGCTGGTAGCCCTTGCGCTCCAAGGGTAGGTATCCCAGCCAACCGTCGGTGTGGATGATGCTGCCGGGCTCGACCGAGCCTTGCACAAAGGGCACGAGACTCTCGGCCGAGGCGTCAATGATCTGCCGCATCCGAATGCGGCCGATCCCCGGCCCATCTTCTTGAGCGGCTACAACGACCAGTGCTTTCTCCAAGTTAAGACGACCGGGTAGCCCCTCTTCCAGGCCGCCCACATAGCATTCGTCCACCTCGACTCTGCCGGTCAGCAGGTCGCGGCCCGGCCTGACCATGGCACGTCGCAATTTGTGCAGCCATGCCCACGCTGTCTCATAGCTCCTCAGCCCGAGCACGCGTTGCAGCCCCAAGGCGCTGGCGCCGTTCTTTTGCGTGGTCACCCACCACATGGCGCGGAACCAGATCGGCAAAGGGGTCCGGGTGTCCTGGAAGATCGTGCCCGCCGTCACCGAAGCTTGGTGGCCGCAACCGCCGCACTCCAGCAGCACCCCGCGCACCGGCCACGAGCGGCCACCGCCACAACGTGGGCAGCGGAAGCCATCGGGCCATCGCAGCCGGACCAGGTATGCTCGGCAGGCTTCCTCGGTGCCGAAGTTTGCTTCGAACTCCGTCAGATTCCGTGGATATTCTTCGACCATGCCTGCATACTACATATTGGGGCTACCTGAGTCAAGCAGATACCCACCTCCCAGAAATTGCCGCCGAAGAAAAGCTGTTGAGTTTCATTGTAGCTGAGCACCGGGAAAAAGGGCGCATAAGTATATCTCTGCGCAGTCCGCTTGCCGGCGCGAAACTCGTCGGAGCCGGGATACGCGACCATCGTGAGATTGACCGAAGGGATTGGACCGCTAAAGCCGGCGTATGGCATGTGGCAGAAACCACAGGCCCTGTTCTTAAATGGCGATATAGTCTCGTCGAAATTCATGAGTTTGCCGAGGAGCTGATTTGCCCTCATTCCCGTGCCTTGAAGCGTCGGCGGCTGACCTGTCAGAGTCGGAGGAGGCAGGGCCCTCCACTGTGCCAGGGCTTCGTTTTCGATGGAAGCCACTTCACCCCGGACTCTCGCTATCTCAGAAGGCAGGTCGGAGGGCAGGATGCCGGGTGGATACGGGTTGTACGGCGTCGGTACAGCCTGTGCGGCTACGTCTTTGTACGACAGCAGCACAACTCCGGCTGCTGCTGCACAAATTGCTAGTTTGCCAATTACAGTCGCTCGTTTCATCGGTGATTCCTTCTTTCTGATCCGTGATTACACTCATCCGCAGGCACAGCCGACACACGTACCTCCTGGCCCGATCTTACGCGGGCTCTTCTAAGTGGTCGGTTGATCTATGGAGCAGGATACTTAGCCTGCCCTCTAATGTCAGAGGAGTCTGACTAGTTTGGACCCGCCGGTAGTTTGACCGAAAGCCTAAAAGCAAGGGCTCACAATCAAGGTCTGCGCACGAAGCAGCATTCGTTCTGCCACTGTACCAGTCTACGGGGGTAGGAAGCGTCGTTTCTATCGAGATGATCCCGTTACGATGCTGCTTTGTTAACCACCTTAGTTGCCCTCCGCTTCGGAAGTCAAGTAAAACGACCGTGCAATTTCTTTGTGGTGTGCAAACGCTCACTGCCGGAGCTGAGGATGTGTATAAGAAACCCCGGTTCACGTCCGATAGCTCTCACAACGGGTTCATTGGGGACCTCGCGCACCAGGTCTCAGCGACCTCGCGCAATGTCGCCATCGAGGCTTGATAAGCGACTGACGAGTCTTATGATCGACAGCACGTGACGACCCGGCGTCGTGCTTTCGACTCGCCTGGCTGCCCCGTGCGATAAGTCAGCTGAATCGCCCTCCTCGCCACGGAAGCTTACGTGCACAAGTGTGAAGCGATATGGCGAATGGCGAGGATCTGAGGGTGCTCGATGGGAGGCCGAAGGCGGTCTCGAGGAGGAGTTTCATCAGAGGAGTCATCTGCGGAGGGGCTGCCGTCTCCTCGGCGAGCTATCTGTTTCGTGCCTCTGCCGTCCACGGCAGCGCCGGAGACGCCTCGCGGCTCATCAGCTTAAACGTCAATGGGCAGGTGCGCCGTGCCGACGTAATGAAGCAGGAAACGCTGGCCTGGACCCTCCGCTATAAGCTAGGACTAACCGGAACAAAGCTGGGCTGCGACCGCTCCGAATGCGGCGCCTGTACGGTGCTGATCGATGACGTGCCGCATTACTCGTGCTCGGTGCTCACCCACACGGTGCGCGGCGAAAACATCGTAACCATCGAAGGGCTCGCAAAGCCGGACGGAACGCTGCATCCCGTGCAACAGGGCGTGATCGACGAGCAGGGATTCCAGTGCGCGTTCTGCATGTCCGGCTTCATCATGGCCACGGTCGGGTTTCTCAAAGACAATCCGAAGCCCACGCGATCGGAACTGGCGCACGGCATTTCGGGCAACCTGTGCCGGTGCCAGGACTACGACAAGATCCTCACCGCGATGATGCGCGGCGCCGAAAATATGAGGAGGACGTAACCATGCCTGAAAGCTGCCGAATGAGCTCGGACTCCATCGGCCTCAATACAAGCTGATCGGCAAGAATTATACGACGCCGATCTGCTGGCCAAGGTCACGGGCAGGTCGAAATACGCCGAAGATTATCGCGCCGAAGGCATGCTGTTCTGCAAGCTGCTGCTCAGTCCCGTGCCGCATGGCCAGGGTGCGGCGCATCGATGCGCGCGAGGCCTGGCGATGCCCGGCGTCAAAGCGATCCTCACGGCGGACGATCTGCCGCGCCGGCCGATACCCTCACCGACAACGGCACGGTGATCCCGGCCAACAAGTGGGGCGAACGCGGCCTCACCATGGAGCCGGTGTATCAGGGCGAGCCGATTCTCGCGGTTGCGGCGGTGGACGAACTCACCGCGGCCGAAGCGATCGAGAAGATTCGACTCGATTTCGAGCGCGCTGCCGTTCGTGCGTGGATCCCTCGGAACGCTGCGGCCCGGCGGCCCGAATCCGCGCAGGGACGGCAACATCTGGATCCGCGCTGCCAGCGCTGCCGCGAACCCGCTCCGCCGCCGCATGTCGGAAGAAGTGGACCGAGGCGGATTTCGCCGAAGCGAAAGACGGTCAGCTGCCGATGGGCAAGACGACCGACTCGAATGGTCTTACGGCGACGTCGAAGCGGGTTTCAAGAACGCCGCGCTGGTGCTCGACGAAACTTTCGTCACGCCGAACACCAGCCATCAGACGCCTCGAAACCCGCACGCGCCATGGCTTACTGGCAGAACGGCAAAGTCTACGTTCACTAGCGGCACGCAGAGCACCGCGCAAACCGTGCCGGCGATCGCGCGATGGCTGAATATCGACCGCGGAAAACGTCGTCTTGATCAGCGAATACACCGGCGGCGGATTCGGCAGCAAGATCACCGGCGGCGTCTCCATGATCATTCCCGCGATGCTGTCGAAGAAGGCCGACGCGCCGGTGATGATGCGCATCAGCCGCGAGGAAGAGCACTTACATCGGCCGCGCGCGTCCCAGCCTGCAAGGCCGCATGAAAGTCGGCTTCACCAAGGAAGGCACGAATCACCGCCGTCGATATGTTCGTGATCTCGGACAACGGTCCTTACGACCGCAGGGCGACGCGCCGACCTCCGGGCGCATGGTCTCGCTGCTGTATCAGCCGCAGGCCATGCGCTGGCGCGGAATCACGGTGCTGACCAACACTCCGCCGCGCAGCGTCGCAGAGCTCGCCCGGCGGCATGCAGGGCATCACGATCATGGAGCCGATCATCGCGAAGGCGGCGCGCAAGCTGGGGATCGATCAGGTGGCGATCCGTCACATCAATGTCCCGAAGGCAAAGCGGAATTCGGGCCGCCCGTGCAGAACGGCAAGCGGCCGTACGTCACCAGCGCATTTCTCAAGGAGGCGCTCGATCGCGGCGCGGAGCAATTCAAATGGGAGGAGCGGAGTGGCGCGCAACCCGAAGCGAAGCGGCTCGAAAGTGCGCGGCGTCGGCGTGTCGCTGCAGCTGCTTCGTCGGCGGTTCGATCGGTTTCGACGGACTGCTGGTGATCAAGCCGGACGGCCGCGTTAGCTTCCAGTCCGGCATCGGCAACCTGGGAACCGAATCGGTGAGCGACGTCCACCGCGTGGCTGCCGAAATTCTCGGCGTGCCATGGGAAAAGTGCGACGTCTGTGGGGCGACACGTCGAAGAATCTGCCGTGGACTTGCGTCTCGGGCGGCAGCCAGACCACCCACGCGATGACCCGCGCCGCTTACGCCGTGGCGATGGACGCAGGAAGAAGCTGCAGGAGATCGCCGCGAAGAGCCTCGGCGGCAAACCCGAGGATTACGAAGTCGCGAACGAGCGCGTTTTCCGCAAAGGCGGCGGCCGCGGCATGACGTCTGGCGCAGGCCGCGCAGCGCGCGATCGAACTGGGCGGCATATACGATGGCCACGAAGCTGCCGGACGACATCAACAAGATGACCAAAACGTCGGTAGCGGCGCTGGCCGGGCAAGGGTCTGGTCGCGGCGGCGCGGGACAACTACGCCGCGCGACGGCCACACACATTCTTACGTGGCAGGCTTCGCCGAAGTCGAAGTGGATGTCGAAACCGGCAAGTACTACATCGTGGATTTCCTGGCGTACGCCGACGTGGGCACCGTAATTCATCCCCGCGCGCTCGGCGGCCAGGTGCTGGGCCGCTCCATGCTGGGCATCGGCCACGCCATCGGCCAGAAGTGGGTCTACGACCAGCACTACGGCGTGTGCTCTCCAAGCGATTCCACCACAACAAGCCGCCGACGATTCTGGATGTTCCCGTGAACATGCAGTGGGACGCGCTGGATATCCCCGATCCGGAGACTCCGGTGGGCGCCCGCGGTATCGGCGAACCGCCGGTGGGCGGCGGATGCGCGTCGATTCTGAATGCGCTTTCGGACGCGCTGGGCGACGAGATCTTCCGGCGCGCGCCGGTCAACGCCGACACGATTTTGACTTCGCTGGAAGCTGGACGCCCGATGCAACACGGCTTGACGGCTCACATTTAAAAAGATTCAGGAGAAGAATTATGGCTGTCATTCGAGACGTCATGCCGGCGTTCGAACTGCTTCAGCCGAGCTCCGCTGATGACGCACAGCATCTTCTCCAACAGTATGGAGCGGATGCCTGGATCATGGCCGGCGGGCTCGACAGCTTCGACTGGCTCAAGGATCGCATCAAGCGGCCAAAAGTGAGTGGTGGATCTCAGCGGGATCGAGGAACTCCGTGGCATTCGCACGACTACGAGCGGCATCGAGATCGGGGCGCATGACCACGCTTACGGAAGTGGTGCAGCACCCGGTCATCAAAGAGAAGTATGGTCTTCTGGCAGAGGCCGCCGAACTGGCGGCGTCACCGCAGATCCGGAACCAGGGCACAATCGGCGGCAACGTGTCGCAGGACACGCGCTGCTGGTATTACCGCGCCGGCTGGCCGTGCTATCGCGCTGGCGGAAACATCTGCTATGCCGACACGCCCACCGGCCATGAACCGCGAGCACGCCATCCTCTACGCGGAGCGATGCGTGGCAGTGAACCCCTCCGATTCGGCTCCGGCGCTGATTGCGCTGGACGCGAAATTGGTGATCCGCAACGCCCAAGGGCGAGCGCGTCGTCGATGCCGAGGATTATTTCATCGGGCCCGACATCGACATCACTCGCCTGCACATACTGCAAGCCCGGCGACCTCTTGACTGCCATTCGGATCCCGTCCACGTGGGCAGGCGCGCGATTCTATTTCGAAAAAGTGCGCGACCGCAACGTGTGGGACTTTCCGCTTGATGAACGTGGCCTCGGCGATGCGTGTTTCCGGCGGCACTATCGAGCGCATCCGCATCGCTGTGAACGGCGCCGCCGCTCGTCCGCTGCGGCTAAAGGCAGTGGAAGACGCCGTACGCGGCAAACCGCGCAACGCGGCAACGGGCGAAATGGCCGGGAAACTGGCCGTGCAAGGAGCGATGCCGCTGCAGTTCAACGCCTACAAGATTCCGCTGATGAGAAATCTTGTGAAGCGCGCGATCGGCGGCGTGGAGGAAGCAAAGTGGGCATCCTGAAGCGGATTACCGAATGGGCCACGAGTCCCTGGGGGCAGAACGTGCCCATCCACATGGCGTGGTTCTTGATTTGGGTGGCGGCCATCGCAGGCCTGTTATTCCTCATCGTGCACGCAATTTATGTACGTTATTTCGCGCGAAGCCGGAAGAATTCGCGGGGAGCGATCGCCTGCGGTACTCCCGGCCACTCTGCCCGAGGCGATTCCCAGGCATTCACTGGTGGCGCGTTTGTTTCACTGGATAATGGCGGCCTCGATGTTTACGCTGCTCTTCACGGCGTTCCTACCCAAGTGGGTGTGCAGTTCAATTGGGTGACCTATCATTGGATCGCCGGAATTGTCCTGACTGTATCTATCTCTTTCATATCATTCATGCCTCTTTTTGGATGGACTTCTGGTCGATCTGGCCGGACAGGGCCGACCTGGCGGATGCATCGCGAAGATGCGCCGATTCTGGGCCGGCCGGCGCCGCCTCCCCGGAAATTCGCGAAGTACCCGCTAGAGAACAAGCTCTACCACGGCGCGATTATCGTCGACTGGCTTATCGGCGATTTGCACCGGCGTGTTCATGATGTCCCGGGTCCGCACCATCTTCTTCCCTCGAAATCCGTATCTGTTCAGCGATATGACGTGGGGCCTGATGTATGTGCTTCACGGGCTGGCCGGCATTGGACTGATCGCCCTGGTCATGGTGCATGTGTACTTCGCGATTCGGCCGGAAAAGCTGGACATCACAAAGTCGATGGTCTTTGGCACGATGAGGCGGGAGTTTTATCTGAAGCATTACGACCCGCAGAGATGGGCAGTGGAAGCACAGCCGTCGGGCTCAAGCCGGGTGGAAAGCGAGGGATAATCTATGGCCGCGGAAGTCCAGGAGCGTTTCGAGGTTATCGAGGAATGCTACGAGTTCATGCTGGCATATGCCGCGCAGGGTCTCGCAAGCGACAGAGGCAGCGAGTCCGGCAGACAGGTCAGGGAGTTCTTGAATCGCGCAGTCAGCGCCCTGATCGGGCTGCCGGAGCATTGCGCGGAGGCGATTGGGGGCCACCGGCCGGCATTTCTGGATACGTTGGCGAGGGATGCGAACGATTCGCTGGCGGCCATTGAACTCGTGCTGGCGCAGCCCTCAATCAGTTCGCAGTTAATCGACAACCTGAACGCCTCGGTGCACCTGCGTGCGCTCCTTACCGATGTGTTTCTGCTTGGCGAGGTCTTGAGCGGGCAGCAAGTCGCGCTGGCGAGAGCGATATGACGTTCAATGTAATCAGAAGGCAATTCCTGGAAGCCCTCGCTGGCGCGTCGATGCTTGCCGGCGCGTCCTGGTTTGCGAGAGAGGCGGAATCCATGGCAGAAGTTCCACGCCGCAGACTCGGCCACACGGGAGAAATGGTCTCCATGGTAGGGCTGGGCGGGTACCATCTTGTCCGGCCGGACCTGGACGAGGCGGAGAGTATACGCATTGTGCGCACGGGCCTCGACCAGGGAATCAACTTTCTCGACAACTGCTGGGACTACAACGGCGGCCAGAGCGAGCTCCGCATGGGTAAGGCGCTAGGCGACGGCTATCGCCAACGCGCCTTCTTGATGACCAAGATCGACGGCCGGGATAAGAAGACCGCGACGCTACAGATTGAAGAGTCGCTGCGCCGCCTCGGGACCAGTCATATCGATCTCCTGCAGTTTCACGAAGTCATCCGCATGGACGACCCGGACCGCATTTTCGCGGCCGGCGGCGCAATGGAAGCGGCGGTTGAGGCCAGGAAGGCCGGGAAGATCCGGTACATCGGCTTTACGGGCCACAAGAGTCCCGCCATCCATTTAAAGATGCTGACCACCGCGGAGAGCCATCACTTCCGATTCGACACGGTGCAGATGCCGTTGAACGTAATGGACGCCCACTACGACAGCTTCGAAAAGAAGGTCTTACCCGTGCTGGTGGCGAACGATATCGGCGTGCTTGGGATGAAGCCGATGGGCGACCACATCATTCTGGAAAGCAAGACCGCCACGCCAGTCGAGTGCCTGCATTATGCCATGAACCTTCCGACCAGCGTCGTGATCACTGGTTGCGACTCGATGCGAATCCTGGATCAGGCGGTGACCGCGGCACGGAGCTTTCGGCCCATGAAGCCCGCCGATGTGGAAGCCCTTCTGTCGAAGACCGGGAAAGCCGCGCAAGCCGGAAAGTATGAGCAGTACAAGACGACTCATATGTTCGATGGCACATATCAGAACCCTCAGTGGTTAGGTTAAGTGGGGCAGGATTGTATCCTGCCGACGGAGTGCATCCGGCCGAGTCCGAATGCGGACCCAGCTTACAAAAGTGGTCATGAAAACCTCGCCCGCGCGCGCTTTTGGACTGCGGGTCAGGCGGACTGAACTCCGCCGCAGGCCGGAAGCCAGTCCCACGGGTAGGCAGGTGCGCCCTTAATGCTGCGGTTTTTGCGTTCGACACAGCTGTCAGTCCGCCGACAAGAACAATGGCTGACGCCGGTCACATGAACGTGCCAATCGTATGACCTACAGAAATCTGGCGCTTGGCCGCTCGATTGCAGACACCAGGGCGGGAGATACCAATGAACACTCAACGGACAATTATTCCCCTCGTGGGGCTCGTGCTTCTGACTGCGACCGCGTCATTTGCACAGCAGGTAAAGACCGACTACGACCGAGACACGGATTTCGGGCACTACAAAACCTACTCATGGGAGAAGGTCCAGACTCGGAACCCGCTATGGGTCGACAGGATCAAGCAAGCGGTCAACTCAGCTCTCGCCGCGAAGGGGTGGACGCAAGTGGACTCCGGCGGTGACGTGGCCGTGGTCGCGATGGAGACCACTCAGAACCAACAAACCCTCAACACCTTCTACGACGGCTTTGGCGGCGGCTGGCGGTGGCGCGGGTTCGGTGGATTCGGAGACTCAACTACCACTGTCGACACCTATAAGGTCGGCACTTTGGTCGTCGATCTGTTCGACGCCGGTAAGAAGAACTTGATTTGGCGGGGATCCGCTAGTGACACACTGTCCGACAAATCCGACAAAAACATAAAGACTCTCGACAAAGCGGTCCAAAAGATGTTCGATCACTTTCCGCCGGGTCCGAAAAAATAACCTGAACAGCACCGCGTTTCGATTGAAAGGAGAGTCATTATGAAGTGGTTTCAACAAGGCATGGCGGTATGCCTATCCTGGTGCCTGGTAGGCGTCTTAGCGCGAGATGGATTCGCCTATCAGAACGCCCCGCCGCCGCAGGCCGCGCAACAAAGCCCCGACCAATTGCAACAGCTCGTAGCGCCCATCGCGTTATACCCCGACTCACTGATTGCACAGATCCTGCCGGCTGCAACATACCCGGATCAGATCGTGGAGGCTGAGAGGTGGATCCAGCAGCACAAGGACCTCACGGGTGAGAGCCTGGCGAAAGAAGTAGACAAACAGCCATGGGATCCCGGTGTCAAAGCTCTGACGCAGTTTCCAGCGGTGCTCGCCAACATGAATCAGAATCTCGCCTGGACCTCGGAATTGGGCGACGCCTACATCAATCAGCAACAAGAGCTGACACAGGCGATTCAAACCATGCGGCAGCGCGCTAAACAAGCCGGGAACCTGCAGACGACGCCCCAGGAGAAAGTGAGCACTCACGGACAGGACATTGTCATTCAACCCACGACGACCGAGGTAGTATACGTGCCTCAATACGATCCATGGCTCGTGTACGGAGACCCACTGGCCGTCTTCCCGGGCTGGTATCCCTATCCCGGGCTTTTCCTGGGAGGTCCGGGAATCGCTTTTGGCCTTGGTTTCGGAGTGGGCTTCTTTGGCGGCTTCGGTTGGGGTTGGCCCCATTGGGGCTTCGATTGGCACCACGGCGGCAGGGTGGAGTACAACCACAATACGTACATCTCTCATAGCACGACAATCGTCAATCGCAACAACTTTCATTCCGCTCGAGGCAACTTTGGCCATTCCACGGGCTTTCGCGGTTCCAACTTCTCGCACAACATGTCCGGCACACATTCCGGCGCGTTCAGCGGATTCAGTCATGGCGGGATCGCCAGAAGCAATTCCTTCCGTGGACAATCCAGCTTTGGCGGTTTCCACGGAGGCGGCTTCGCCGGCGGCTTTCACGGTGGCGGTGGACACGGCGGAGGCCGGAGATAGTGTGGAGGAGGGATGAAACGATGAAACGAGAAACGATGCTTTCAGTCGCAATACTTGCGATATCGACGGGGAGTGTAGCCGGCCTGGCTCAACAATCCGCTCAGCCGGTATTTCCGTCGGCCGCCGATGCCGGCCAGAGTCTTTTCCAGGCCGTGCAGGGCAACAACGAAGCGGCCATCAACCAAATCCTGGGTGGATCGACGGATCTCACCTCTTCGCTTGATGAAGGCCAGGACAAGGCCGACCGCGAGATGTTCGTCCAGAAATACCAGGAGATGCACCGCCTGCACCGTGAGGCCGATGGATCTGTGATCCTCTACCTTGGCGCGGAGAACTGGCCTTTCCCAATTCCCATCGTCGAGAAGAACGGGACGTGGCGATTCGATGCGGAAGCCGGCCGGCAGGAAGTGCGGTTCCGGCGAATCGGCGAGAACGAACTCACCGTAATTTCGACTTGCCGCGAATTCGGCGGGGGGTCGGCAGGCAAACCGCCCGCAGACAATGCTGTGGTGTTCCATGGTTATTATTTCCGCATGTTGGCGCCGGGGCAGACCAAGGCAGGGGGCGGACCGGCCATGATCGCTTACCCGGCCGAGTATCGGTCATCTGGCGTGATGACATTCGTCATCACGCAAAACGGCGTCGTCTATGAAAAGGATCTCGGCCCCAATACTGCTGCGCTTGCAGGTGCAATGGCATCGTTTCACAAAGATGCTACCTGGAGTGCTGCCGTTGAATAGATCGGAGATTGCAGACCGCAACCACCGTCCTTGAAGAAGGGAGCCCTCCTGGGACAGGCCATCGCTTTTTGATGGTCTGTCCTCCGTCTTCGGCGGCCCTCCTCTTGAGCACATCAAAATTCTCTTATCGCGCCTGCCTCCTATCACCTGATTGATCTCCCGCAGTTCAGAGTGTAATCCGCTCCGCGTTTGCCTGAATGTTGTGCACCTCCACGAGGTAGCTATAAGTCAGCCAAGTGTCAACGCTTGACGCCCCGCCAACCCGGGCATCGAAGTCGAAGCCGCAATTCCCTTTGAAATCAAAGTCCACTGTTCGGACATTCACTTGCCCTAATCAGAGTTGAATGGCAACCGGGCGGCGCGCAAGAAAGCTCAGCCCTCGGTTGAACACAAGGAGAAAAACATGAATATCAAATTGAAGGCTTTTGGCCTCGGCGGCTTTTTGGCGCTAGCAACTTTTGTGGCGCAGCCAGTGAAGGCCGATGATTGGAACAAGCGGACGGAATTTCAATTTAGCAGTCCGGTGGAGATTCCGGGCCGAGTGCTCCCGGCTGGCAAGTACGTGTTCGAACTCGCCGACAGCGACTCCGACCGCAACCTGGTGGAGGTCTTCTCGGAAGATCCGGCAGGCAACCTCAGCCTGGTAACCACCCTGATGGCGATTCCGGATTATCTCGAGCAGACCCAAGATAAGCCGATCGTCCACTTTGAAGAGCGCGCTGCAGGCTCCCCCGAGGCGATCCACAGTTGGTTTTACCCCGGCGAGAGCACTGGATGGGAATTCGTCTATCGCAAACCGCAGACTTTAGAGACCGCTGCGAGCACAACGCCAGCCGCGACTCCGGCTCCGGTAGCCGCCGCGCCTGCCCCCACTCTGCCGGCCTCGCCGCAGGTGCAGGAAGAACAAGGGATCACTGACGAGGTCGCGGTGCAAGAGGAAATATCCATTGCGCAGGACGACCCGTCGGCCCCGCAGCCTACCGCGGACGCCGATACCCAGGACAGCGCGGACCGGACTCTGCCCGAGACCGCGGGGTACTCGCACCTGGAACTGATGATCGGGCTTGCCATGTTAGCCGGCGGCGGCGTAACTGTGCTTTCCTCCCGTCGCAAATCCCTGGCTTGAGCGAGATGTCGATACGACAGCAGGGATGGCTAACTGGCCTCGGCGGCGCCCTCATGATTGGGGGCGCTGCTGTCTTGGGATGGTACTCGTGGGAGATGCACCAGCAGGCTGCCGCTCAGTTGCAAGCCAAAGAGTGGCTGGCCAGGGCCATGACCGTGCATCGGCCCGCGCCTGCGGCGGCGCCGGCGCCGTCAGTGCACCGCGGCGACGTGATCGGCGAACTCGACATCCCACGGTTGCGGATTTCAGTGATGGTTTTCGAAGGGGATGACGGCGGAATCCTGGGACAAGGCGCCGGACATATTCCGGGAACGGCCCTTCGGCCCGGCAGCGGCAACATCGGAATCGCCGCGCACCGCGACACCTATTTCCGGCCGCTCCGCGCTATTCACGCGAACGATGTGATCGCCCTGAAAACACCGGCGGGAATATCGCGATACGCCGTCACGGACACCGGGATCGTACGGCCATCCGATGTGCGCGTGCTGTCGCCGGCGTCCGGGCGCGACCTGACACTGGTGACTTGCTACCCCTTCTATTACGTGGGACGCGCACCCGAAAGGTTCATCGTACACGCGCGAAAAATCGGATAGTCCGATCTTCCATTAGGGCCGGGCTACGGTCACAAGATTTGCAAATTTTCGCAATTCACTCAAGATGCGATAGTTAGGCTCACGCGAAAACCTCCGCGAATGGTTGCTTCCCAGTAAGCGCCGCTATGCTGGACTTGGGAATGGAAGGCAAACGGGTACTGCGGTTCCCGTTTTCACCTCGTAAGTCATGGTTTTTAGGCTAAGAGGCCGGTACACAGGTACCGGCTTTTCCTTTTAGGACAGACAAAGATGACAAACACAATTGATGAAGCTTTCGATGTTGGAACCTGGGTAGGGCGCAAGCAGGCGTTCGCTCTGGTCGCGGGACGATGTTCGGCCGCCGATGCCGAAATCCTCTTCGAAATCCGGGAGAAGAAACTCTTTCGAGCAGTCGAACAGACCTGGGAGGAGTTCTGCGGCAAGCGCCTCGGCTTGACGCGCAGCTACGTGGACCGGCTCATCCGGCAATTCAAGGAGCTCGGTCCCGATTATGTCAGACTGAGCAGTTTCACGCGGATCACTCCCGCGGAATACCGCCGGATCGCCCGAGTGATCACCGATGATGGTCTGTCATATGGCGGCGAACTCATCGCCCTGGAATGCGAAAACGCCACCAGATTGGGGGAAGCCATACAAGCCCTCCGGCGCGACTGGACTCAGGCAGCGGATCCCATCGATCCCGTGGAGCAGGCTTTCGCCAAAGCCGGGAAGGCCATGCAATCCGCTGTCGCGGAGTTCCAGAGGCTGCAAACCATGAAACTGGACGGCGAAGCGCGGTTGAAACTGACGATCGCCCTCGAAAACGGCCGGAGTCAGTTGGATCTGCTCCAAGCGTCCACTACTCTTTGACGGCCTACCTGGCGGGCCCTGGAATGGAGCTCGGCTGGCGCGTGACCTTACCCTTATAGGCCTCGTCGATTGCGACATGATGGGTGTCCAGGATAGTGCCCGTAGCCCGCTCGAGCGCGATCTGCGCCTTGATGTAGGCGCCCTTGGACGCCACCTCTGTCGAGCGGGCCTGCGCCAGGTAATTCTGATATTGGATCACTGTGAGATTCGTGGAAAGCCCAACGTCGAATGTCTGCTGCTCCACGTTGACGGACTGCTCCTGAAGCCGGAGCGCCTCTACCGAAGCTTCGTACGAGGCTCGCGCCTGCCGCACAGACTCCTCCGCGTCGGCCACCTCCAGCCGCACCTGATCCTGCAATTGCTGCCGTCGTACCTGGGCTTGTCTGACCAGCAGTTCGTCGCGCACGGCATCCGCTTGTGCGACACGGTTCCGTAGTGGCAATGTTAACTGCAGCCCGATTCCATACGACGGATAGTTGCGCTGAAAAAGTTGCCCCAGCACCGTTCCATAGCCGCCGGGAGTGACGCCTCCGGTAGGCGCGCCGGCGAGTGGATTCAGATCGCCGGCCATCCCGCTATTCTGCGCGGTTCCCACCACGTCCAACTGCGGCTTGACGGCGTTGAGTGAGCCCTGCAAACTGATTTCCGAGTTTTCGACTTGAACACCGGCGCCGGCCAGATCCGGGCGATTTTTGAGCGCCGCGTCGACCAGGTCGTTGAGCGACTGGACCGGCGGCTGATCGGGAACAGTCTGTACGTCCGTCGGAATAATATGCGACGCCAGCACCTGCGGGTTCGCCAGCCCCCCGCGTGTGATTGCCGTCTTCACAATCAATTCCTGCTGCCGCACCAGTCCTACCGCGTTAATGAGGGCCTGCCGGCTCACGGCCACCGCCGCGTTGGCCCGGGTGACTTCAATGGGCGCCTGTGTGCCCTGGTCCACCTGATTCTTGTTGTCTTCATACAGCCGTTCCGCCAGCCGGAGAGCTTCCTGCTTCACCTTCACATCTTCATTCAGGCTGACCAGATCGGTATACAGGCGCGCGACACCCGACACGGTGTCCATCACCTGTTGCCGGAAAACAAGGTCCGCGACTTTCTGGCTGTTCCGCGCGATGCGAATAAATCTATTGTTTAACTTTGCTCCGAAACCCTGCAGCAGGGGCTGCGTGATAGTGATGCCCAGGCTCGAGCTGACGAAGGGATTGTACGTGTATCGAGTTGCGTCAGTGGAATACCGGCTGTTATCGAAACTGACGCCGAGTTGTGTGCCTGACGCGAGCCCTACGTTCATTCCGGCAGTAGCGTTCACCTGGTTCTGGGCCAGCCAGTTCGAACCGGTCTGAAGCGAGCTGTATTCCGGAGTCGTGAGGTGCTGCCCGTTCACCAGGCCGGTGACGATCGGATCGTATTGGGGAATGGCCGGTCCGTTCGCCATCGGAGTCGCGTCGGTCACCGACAGACTGTTCTGCTGTTGGCTGATCAGCGCAATGTCCGAAAAGTTGGTATTGATAAGGGCCGAGGGCGTGGACCCAGCCGTGAGATTGGTCAATAGCGGACCGTTCGGGCCGCCAATACCGGGAGGCGTTTCATTTACCAGCAGATTCAACCCGCGGAGCAGGCCGCCCCCGTGGGCTCGCAGTAGATCGGTGTCGGCCATCTTCGGCAGAACGCGCTCCAGTTCGATGTCCAGATTATTTTCAAGCGCCAGCGCGATGGCATCGTCCAATGACAAATAGAGCTGTCCGGCCCGCATCAGGTCGAAGATCCGTTGGGAATTCTGCAGACTCACAGGTGGGACCTGCGGAACTCTATAAGGATTCGCCAGCCGGCCGAAAGATGAGGATCCGCCCTGGGCGAGCGCCATCCCGGAGGCAACCGCGAACACGAGCGCCTTATCGATCGGAAGCCTCATGAGTTATTTACCGGACTTACCTGACTTACTCGCCTGACTCGCCTGCGACGGTGCTTGTGCCGCCGCTATTTGTACGATGGCGCCTTCCTTCACGGCATCGCCGGGATCCACCACAACATATTCACCATCGTGTAAGCTATCCAGAATCTCGAGAGTTGTGCCATAGTCCCTGCCAGGCTGCACTCTTTGGAAATGAACCGTTCGTGAGCGTGCCAGCACATCCTGGTCCACTCCTTCTGCGGCCGCCTTTTGCCTTTCGTTCGGACTGAGGGGCTCCAGCACGGCGACTGTCGTGCCATTCGCCTCCACCACCAGAGAAGCGTCGGGGATTAAGAAAGGCGGCGACTCCCGGTCGGTGGCGAATAGAACCGTCGTGTACATACCGGGGAGCAACACTCCGGTCGGGTTGGCAACCTGCACCTCCGTAAGCAACGTTCTGGATGCGGAATCCAGCGCGTTCGAAGTGCGGGTGATCTTCCCCGGAAACTTTCGATTGGGAAGTTCTTCAACGGTGACGCTAGCCGACTGCCCAACATGGATCTCGGACGCTTCACTTTGCGGCAGCGATACCAGGACCCGCAGCCTGTCGATCTGCGCGACGCGAAAGATTTCGCCGCTGCTCGGAACATCCGAGGGAGCGGCCTGATTCGCCCGCGCGGGTCCTTGCGTAGAGCCGGTGGCGGAGATGAGCGCGCCCACATCCACATTCCTCGCCGTCACGATCCCAGCGAACGGCGACGTAACTTTTTCATATCCCTGCAGAGTGATCAGTCTGTCCAGGGTGGCTTTAGCGGCGTGAACGAATTCTTTCGCCGCCACCACGTTCTTCTCGCCCGCCGAGACGTTCGCGGCGGCCGTCTGGGCCGCTGTCGATTGGGTATCGCCAGCCTGGCGCGACACCGCGCCGGTTTTCGTCAGGACCTGGTACCTCTGCCACGTGATATTCGCAAGATCGCGTGTCGCGATTAGTTGCTGCAGTGTCGCTTCCGCCTGACCTAGTTGCCCTTCGGCCTGCGCGACCGCGGCCTGTCCCTGCGTCACCTGCTGGTCCAGATCGGGAGCATCGATTTCAGCCAGCAGTTGTCCCGCGGAAACCCGGTCCCCGATGTCTACGTATCGCTTCTTCAAATAACCGGCGGCGCGTGCATAAATGTAGGCTTCGGTGACCGGCGTGATGCTGCCGGGAAACGACACGTTAGTGAGTTTTGGCGCCCTCGTGACCCTCGTCGCGTTGACGAGCGGTGGTGTGATCCTTCGCCGGGCCGCCGCGCTGTCGAGTTGGCGGGTAGTATCTCTCCGCGGAAGATAACCGGCCAGTAGCCCTGCCGCTATGGCTATTCCCAGCAGGAGCACCCATCCGATCAGACGTTTGTGCGAACTTTCACTGCGATCCATTCGCGTTAACCTCGTTCGTTGCCGCCAGGCGCTTCCGTGGCATCGCCGGCTTCCCGGGCGATCTGCGCTTCCAGGTTCACCGGCGCGTTCTTGCGGAGCCAGCTATACATGATGGGGACAAAGAACAGCGTGGTAGGCGTGGCGAACAGCAGGTCTCCAATCACCGCCCGGCCTAACGGTGCGTTCTGCTCGCCTCCATCGCCCATACCCAATGCCATGGGAACCATCCCGATGATCATGGCGAGCGCCGTCATGATCACGGGCCGGATTCGCGTAAACCCTGCCGAGAGCGCCGCCTCTACTGCATTCTTGCCCTGCTCCCGTTCATCGTTGGCGAAGGTGACCAGCAGGATGCTATTGGCCGTCGCTACCCCAATGCCCATAATCGCTCCCATCAAAGCTGGGACACTCAGTGTGGTGCGAGTCACGTATAGCATCCACAGCATGCCGGCCATCGCGCCCGGGAGAGCCGTGAGAATGATGAATGGATCCAGCCACGATTGGAAGTTGACCGACATCAACAGGTAGACCAGGACGATGGCGAAGATCATGCCGAGACCCAGACGGGTGAACGAACTCTGCATGGTGTCTACTTGCCCACGCAGATCAATCGTGGTGCCCCGGGGCAGAGTTCGGCTGACTCGGTCGATGATGCGCCTCACATCCACAGCGAACCCGCCCAGATCGCGGCGGTCCGGGCTGGCATACACGTCCATTACGTTTTGCACATCGTAATGGCTTTCGATCTCGGCCGAAGTGGTCCGTTGCAGGCTCGCGAGATTGTCCAGCAGTTGGGGCGTCTGGCCGCCGGCGAGGGCCGTGATGGGTGTGCGCTGCATCGCGTCGAAGGTCGGCACATTGTATTGTGGCGTCTGCACGGCAACGTTGTAATTGACTCCGTTCTGCGGATTGAGCCATTGATTGGGCGCCACCTGGCCGCTGGAGGAAAGCGAGATCAGCAGGCTATCGGCGACATCTCTCTGTGTGAGCCCCGATTCGTCGGCCTTGATGCGGTCCACGTTCACCTTCACCGTCGGATAATCAACCTGTTGGCGGATGAATGTGTCCACTGCGCCGGGCAACTTTGAGATCCCGTCCGCAACTCAGAAGCGGCGCGATTGTTGGCAGCGGCATCGTTGCCTGTCACTTGAACATCGATGGGCGCGGGCAGGCCGAAATTCAGAATCTGGCTGGTGATATCCGCGGCCTGGAAGAAGAAGGTCTCGGCGGGGAATCGTGCCGCTAGAGTGGTCCGAAGCTCTCGGGTGTAGCCGATGGTCGGATGATGTTTGGGCTTGAGCGAGACCAGAATTTCGCCATCGCCCGATCCGCTGGTGGCGCTATCGCTGAAGGCGAGGTTGATGCCCGAGTTCGGGAGGCCGATGTTATCAAGGATGGTGTCGAGTTCCTCCGCCGGCACCACGCGGCGTACTTCCTCCTCCACGGCGCCAAAGATCAGTTCCGATTCTTCGATGCGCGTGCCGGTGGGACACCGCACGTGCAGGCGCATCTGCCCGGAATCGACATAGGGGAAGAAGTCGTTCCCTACGAAGAGCACGAGCCCCAATGAGGAAAATGCGAACAGGGCGAAGGCGCCTCCTACCACCGCGCGGTGCGCCATCACTCGCTCGAGAACGCCATGATACGCGTCACGCATTCTCTCGAACCGCCGGTCGAAGGCTTCGTGTACCCACCAGATGGGGTCCGGCCGCCTTGGCAGCGGCGGTCGCCGCCTCTCCACCCTGGTAGAGCGGAATCTCAACTGGCAGAAGGTAGTGGACCAAAGTCGGCACCACGGTCCGGGTCAGTAGATACGAAGTCAGCATGGCAAAGACCACGGCCATGGATAGCGGTGTAAACAGGTATTTCGCGGCGCCCGAAAGCATCAGCACAGGGACAAATACAATGCAGATGCACAGCGTGGATACGAAGGCCGGCACGGCAATCTGCTGGGCGCCGTCTAAGATCGCGCGTACCAGTGTCTTGCCCTTCATCCCCATATTGCGATGCACGTTTTCGATTTCGACAGTGGCATCGTCCACCAGGATTCCCACGGCCAGGGCCAGTCCGCCCAACGTCATGACGTTGATGGTTTGTCCGAGCAAACCTAAAACAATGAGTGATGTGAGAATGGAAAGCGGGATGGAAAGGCAGACGATCAACGTGCTGCGCCAGCTTCCCAGGAACAGCAGAATCATCAGTCCCGTCAGGCAGGCGGCAATCGTCGCCTCTCGCACAACACCGCTCACCGACGCACGAACGAAGAGGGATTGGTCGAAGAGAGGGGTGATCCGAAGACTGGTCGGCAGCGTTGCCGCCACCGCCGGCAGGAGTTTCTTGACCCCGTCGACGACAGTCAGGGTAGAAGCGCCGCCATGCCGCAATACCGTGAGCAGCGCCGAACGTTGGCCATTGGTGCGGACGATGTTGGTCTGCACCTGGTAACCGTCCCTCACTTGGGCGACGTCCCGCATATACACGGGTGCGCCATTGACGGTCTTGATCGGCATGTTGTCGATGGCAGTGAGCAGTTCGGGGCTGCTATTGAGCTGTATCAGATACTCGCGTGTCCCCACCTTGACCGTCCCCGTCGGAAGAATCAGATTCTGAAGATTGAGCGCATTCGATACGTCAGTGGCGGAGAGGCCTTTCCCGAACAGCGCTCCGGGATTCAGGTCCACCATGACGCCCCGCACCTTTCCACCATAAGGCAGCGGCACCGAAATCCCGGGAACCGTGGAGAGGCGCGTCCGGATAAAGTTCTGCCCGTAGTCGTAGAGTTGCTGTTCCGTGAGGGTGCTGCTGCTCAATCCCAACTGAAGGATCGGAACGCTTGATGCATCGTACTGCACCACAAGGGGAGGATAAATTCCCGGCGGCAGCGTGCGCAGAATCGTCTGATTGACCGCGACGATCTGCGAGATGGCCAGATCGATGTTAGCGCCGGGCTGCAGGTAAACACGGATCAGGCCGACACCGTTATAAGATGTCGACTCGATGTGCTCGATGCTGTTGACGGTCGTCGTCATGGCGCGTTCTGAAATCAGCAGAACGCGTTTTGCCATGTCGTCGGGACTCATGCCGGTGTAGGACCAGATCACGCCGGCGACGGGAATATTGATGTAAGGAAATACGTCCGTGGGCGTGGTCACGATTGTCATCACGCCAAGGATTGCGATCAACATCGCCATCACGATGAACGTATATGGGCGGTTGAGAGCGAGGCGCACTATCCACATAGAGATTCCTGGACCGTCGCCCTTCCCGTGCATTCTCCGGGCCATCGCCGGAGTAGCTATGTCGCACATCGTGACCGGGTTAACAGCAGATGGAGATGATCCAATGTCACCCTCACGTCACGCATGACGCCCCTTCGACTCCCAGACGGTCCGCCGGCCGCCGTACGGTTCAAAAGGCGTAGCGAAACTGCCCGAACTTGATTGGAGGGCGACATGCTCTCCGAGCGTGCAGGCCTGAGATAACGCAAATGCGTCACACGAAGCGCGCAGACATAGTGGACGCCCTGCATGTGTCCCTTATCGCCTTCTGGCCGGCGGCTGTAGCGTCCGCTATCGAGCCTGCGCGCTCCGCTCTGAGTCCAACGAACATTTTCGCGCCCGTTTCCACGCCCGCCCAGTCGATCTTTGACCTGTCTCGTTTTGTGCTGCTGGTGACCGCGGGTATATTCATCGTAGTTTTCGCCTTGCTTGCCTATGCGGTCGTGAGGTTTAGGAAGAGGACGGCCGGCGATACGCGCGAGCCCGCACAGGTTTACGGAAGCAATCAACTGGAACTGGCGTGGACGGTCATCCCGATACTCATTGTCGTAGTTCTGTTCCTGGCGGCTGCACGCGTCATCGCCAGCATTCAGAACGCAGTCCGTCCAGGCACAGCCATTGAGGTGACCGTCGTCGGGCACCAATTCTGGTGGGAGTATCGTTATCCATCACTGAAGGTAGTAACCGCCAATGAACTCCACATTCCGGTAAGCGATCCGGCGCATCCCACCCCGACATTTCTAACGCTGCTTTCGGCGGATACGGATCACAGCTTCTGGGTGCCTCGTCTGGCCGGCAAAACGGACCTTATACCGGATCACCCGAACAGTATGTGGGTAGACCCGCACGAGACTGGGCTGTACTTGGGGCAGTGCGCCCAATACTGCGGAACTCAACATGCCAAGATGCTCTTGCGCGTTTACGTACAACCGCGCGATGAGTTCGACCGGTGGATCCGGGAGCAGAGCCAACCGGCTCTGAGCAATTCCACCGTTTCCGAGGGGCAGCGGATTTTCGAGCGGACGGCTTGCATCAACTGCCACGCCGTGGCGGGAACTCTGGCAAATGGGACCTTCGGCCCCGACCTGACCCACCTGAAGAGCCGCGACACCATTGCATCCGGCGCGGCGGCGAATACGCCGGAAAATCTGCGGCGCTGGATTCAAGATCCCGCTGTCATCAAACCGGGATGCAAAATGCCGGCCATGGGATTAACTAGCCCGGAGCTGAATGCCGTGACCCAATATCTGGAGACTCTTCGCTGATGTCGCTCGGAATCCATCGCGTTGCCGCTTTCCGACACCCCGCCGCGTCCCCTGGTAGAGCAGCTTCACCAATGGGTGACAACCGTCGATCACAAACGGATTGGCATCCTGTATATCCTTTTCGCGCTGCTATTTCTTGTGTTCGGAGGAGTGGAAGCGACCATCATGCGCATCCAGCTCATTCGGCCCCATAACGATTTCGTCTCACCTCAGGTGTTCAACCGGATGTTCACGATGCATGGGACCACCATGATTTTCTTCGCGGTCATGCCGATTTTATTCGGATTCGCGAATTATTTGATTCCGCTGATGATTGGCGCGCGCGATATGGCGTTTCCGCGCCTCAACGCGTTTAGCTTCTGGATGACGGCTTTCGGCGGACTGCTGCTCTATTTCAGCTTTGTCGGCGGCGACGGACTCTATGGGGCCGGCAACGCTCCAGACGTGGGATGGTTCGCTTACGCCCCGCTGACTTCGCAGACATTTTCCCGCGGCCACAGCACGGACTTCTGGATTCTTTCGGTGCTCGTTTCCGGTTTCGGCAGCGTGGGAACCGCGATCAATATCATCGCCACGATCCTGTGCATGCGCTGCCGTGGAATGACACTCGGGAAGATGCCGCTGCTCGCCTGGTTGAATCTCACAATGGCTGGGCTGGTGATTCTGGCTATCAGTCCGCTCACCGCCGCGCAGTTGATGTTGCTGGTCGATCGCTACCTGGGCGGGCACTTCTTCGACACCCAGGCTGGGGGATCGGCGGTGATCTGGATGCACTTCTTCTGGGTTTTCGGCCATCCGGAAGTCTACGTGCTCGTCATCCCCGCTTTTGCATTCGCTTCCGAAATCATTCCCGTCTTCTCCCGCAAAGCGATTTTCGGCTACCCGATCATGGTGGCGGCAACGGTGTGCATCGGATTTATCAGCATGAGCGTTTGGGCCCACCACATGTTCACGGTCGGCATGAGTTCGGCCGCAAACACTTTTTCGTGCTGTCGACGATGGCTATTGCCGTTCCCACCGGAATCAAGATCTTCAACTGGCTCGCCACCATGTGGGGCGGCCAGATTCACTTCAAGACTCCGATGCTGTTTTGCGTCGCCTTTCTCTTTCAGTTCCTGATTGCCGGCCTGACCGGGATCATGCTGGGCGACGCGCCATTCGACTGGCAACTCGGCAATTCTTACTTCGTCATCGCGCACTTTCACTACGTCATCGTCGGCGGCATCCTGTTCACCTTTTCGGGGCCTTCTACTATTGGTTCCCAAAGATGTCCGGAAGAATGTACAACGAGACGCTCGGCAAACTGCACTTCTGGCTTTTCATCATCGGATTCCATCTGACGTTCGATTTCATGCATATTCCCGGGCATTCTCGGGATGCCTCGCCGAATCTATACCTACGAGCCGGGCCGCGGCTGGGACATCTGGAATCTCATCGTGACCATCGGCGTGTTCTTTCAGGCGGCGGGCGTCTTAGTGTTCATCGGCAACCTGCTTTGGTCGTACTTGGCGGGGCGATTGCCGGGAACGATCCCTGGGATGCATGGACGCTCGAATGGTCCACTCCTTCGCCTCCGCCAACGTACAACTTCGCCATCATTCCCGAGGTCAGGAGCCGCCGGCCGCTATGGGACCTCAAGCATCCGGAAGATCCCGATTGGCATTACGAGTAAGCGAGAGACCTCATGAGCGCACCATCCATAACCATGCCCGAAGCCGGTATCCGCATGGAATCTTCCCGCGAGGGGGCCGGTGGCAATGTACTGCCTGATTGCCGCCGAGGCCGCGATTTTCACCATCTTCGTTGTCGCTTATATCTTCTATATCGGCAAGAGCGCTTACCGGGCCTCAGCCGCAAGATGTCCTCCGTGTCCCGATCTTCTTCACGATCTGTTTGCTTTCCAGCAGCCTCACGATTCACTTCGCCGTGAGAGTTACTGAAGAGCGGGAGAATTACGTTCCTTTGCATATGGTGGCTTCTGACAATCGCTCTTGGAGCGATCTTTCTTGCGGGCACGGCTTCGAGAGTGGCAGCATCTGTGGAGTGGACCCCATTTTTGAGACAGCCAGTTAACCCCTGAAAATCATTGAAAGGGGAAAAACTGGAAGATGAAGTCTCGAAGAAAATTCAGCAAAGAGTTCAAGCAGGAGGCGGTGACCCGCCTGAACGGTGGACAGAGCGTGGCCGAGGTCGCCCGCGCCTTGGAGGTGCATCCCAGTGAACTGCACCGCTGGAGGCGGGAGTTGCAGGAGCACGGTGCGCGTGCATTCAGGGGTGTGGGCAAAAAGCGCGCCGAAGAGAGCCAGGTGGCCGAGTTGGAACGGAAGGTCGGCCAACAGGCCATGGAGATCGATTTTTTAAAGCGAGCCTTGCAGCATGTCGAGGAACAGCGCCTGCTGCGGGCACTGAACAACGGCGCGCATTCTACGGACAGGTCGAAAAAGAGGTGAAGACGGAGACCAGGTTGAGCGTGATTCGGATGTGCGAGGTGGCGGGATTCAGCCGCGCGGGCTACTACCGGTTTCTGGACCCGGAGAGGCCCGCGGCGGCGGACATGGATCTGCGCGACGAGTTGCAGAAGATCGCGTTGGAGTGGCCCAGCTATGGAAGCCGGCGGATCAAGAAGGAACTGAAAGCCCGCGGCTGGGAGGTCAATCGCAAGCGGGTGCAGCGGTTGATGCAGGAGGACAACCTTCTGTGCGTGGTGAAGCGGAAGTTCGTGGTGACGACTGACTCGGCGCACGGGCGGAAGGTCTATCCCAATCTGGCATCGTCGCTGATCCTGACCGGTGTGAACCAGCTCTGGGTGGCGGACATCACCTACATCCGCCTGGAAGAAGAGTTCGTCTTCCTGGCAGTAATCCTGGATGCGTATTCGAAGCGGGTGATCGGATGGCACCTGGATGATGGGCTCGACGATTCCTTGACGCTGACCGCGCTGCGCATGGCATTGCAGGAGAGAACGGTGCGGCCTGGATTGGTCCATCATTCCGACCGCGGGGGACAATACGCGAGCGGCGATTACACGGACTTACTGAAGGACAACGGTATCGACATCAGCATGAGTCGCAAGGCGAACCCTTGGGACAATGCCGGGTGTGAGTCGTTTATGAAAACCCTCAAGCAGGAAGAGGTATACAGAACTGAATATATGAATATGATTCACGCTCGTGCTGAGATCGGCGAGTTCCTGGAGAAGGTCTACAACGAAAAGCGTCTGCACTCGGCGCTGGACTACCGTTCACCGGTGCAGTTTGAGCGTACGCTGGTGACGCGCACGGAGCCGGCAGCCGCGAGGGTTTCGGCATGAAGGTTCCACACAGGGGCGGGCGGGGGGCGCGATCACGAGCCCGCAGCAGAGATGTGACCATTGCGGGGAAGGAGAAGATCGCGCCCAGGAAAAGGGCGGGCGGCGAGTTCCCGCACCGCACATGCGAGGGTGCGGCGGAGGTAATCGTCCGGGTGGGAGTGTTGTCGCGGAAACCCCGGACTGCCGTGGCGCAGGACAGTAGCGACTTGTGGAGCGGACCATCCACGTTGGAGCAACTCCTTGGCGATCCACTTATCGGCGGTGCTCCAGTCGGGCTGGGGGAAGCGTTCCAGAATCCGCAAGCGGTGCAGCCAACTGGCATAGAGGTTGGCCGCAGCAGCGGCTACGGTGGAACCAGCCGACCAGTCCGTGCCAGCGGCATCGGGGTGCGCGGGTGCCGCCAGAGAAACGTGTGGCGCCAGCGCCAGGCTGGAGTGACTGCCCAGACTGTGCTCGGCCGCCTCCAGCAACGCCGCTGCTTGGGAAGCCAGGCCGGCGTGAGCGTACAGTACCTTCACCCAGGGCGAGTAACCCCCGTTGCGTCGCGTCGGTTTCTGATTGGTGAAACCGCCCAAGCGGCCCAGATGACGCCAATCGGTGCTGGCCGGGTCGCCGCCGTAGACCCGGGCCAACTGTTTGCCGATCTGGCTGGCAACTGCAGCTTGGATGGGTGTGGCACTGACTCGCACCCAAGCCTGAAGATTGCCGGGACTGGTTTGGAGCACCACACAAGGTTCGTGACCGGCGGCGCGCATGGTTTTCACAACGGCTGGGTTAGTCTCATCCAGATCGACGAGGATATAACCGGGATTGCGCTCCTCTGCGTAGGGATGGAGGTACACGTCACAGCCTTCCCGGTTGCGAACGCGCAAGAACCTGATGGTGGCCGGATGGGTCAGTTGGGAAACGGTCCACAGCCGCTCTCCGGGGAATGGTCTGCGAGTCTGGTAATGGATGAGACGGACGAGATAAAGGTCGTGAGGCATAGCCGCGAGTTGGCGGCGCATGGCCAGCAACGTGAGATTGAATCCACGGTCGAACATGGACCCAATTTTGGGATCGAACGGACCCGCCGTACAATGGATTCTCAGCGGACGGCGAACAGTGGGTTAACTGGTTGTCTCACCCTTGGGGTCCACTCCTAACATAATGTTAGAAACTTCAGCCTGGCTCTACTCTCAACTGTTGGTCTGATGACTGAGCCTGCGGCGGCGGTAAGGTGGTGGTTCTCCCAACTCTCTTTCCCACCGCTCCCATGCTTCTAACCTGGTTACAACGCCTGCTCCGCGGTGGTTGTCTCGACGATACCGGCAACTCCGCCTCTTCCTGCAAGCGCTGTGGCGAGTGCGAGCCCGGCCTGGATTATGTCTGGGTAGCAGGCTATTACAACTGGGCGGGCGATCGCCTATGTGCGGGTGCCTGGAACATGGGCGGCGGTTCCCCATCCGGCTGCCGTGTGGGTGGCTGGGCATTGGGTGTCCACCAGTACTGGATATACGTGGATAGCGGGGCACTGGCAGGTAATTGCAACATTCCCGGCGTGGGCCCTCGCGATGCGATGCGGTGCCACTCCATCGAGGGCCTTCAAGGAGTCGATTCCGGAGCGGAGCCCAGTAGGCCAGGGCAGCCGTGTGCGAAGGTCAGCCTTCGTCGCGAAGCACTGTCATTGGATCCACACGGGCCGCGCGGCTCGCCGGAATCCAGGCCGCCAGTATGCCGATAAGAGTCATCAGGACGCAGGCAACGGCGAGTGCTACCGGGTCGAGCGCGGACACCTGGAACAAGAGACTCTTCAGAACTCTGCGTCAGCGCAAAGGCTCCAGCCAGTCCGCCGGCAAGCCCCACGATGAGCATCGAGAAGGCGCTGCGCAAAATGTGCGACAGCACGTCGCCCGAACTCGCGCCCACCGCCATGCGGATGCCGATCTCGCGGCGCTGCTGCGTGACCGCATGCGCCAGAACGCCGTAAAGCCCCAGCGCGGCCAGCAGAGCCGCAACGCCGGCGAAGGCGCCCACCACCCAGGTGGGCTGCCTGGCCCACAGCATGCTCTGCTCCTTGACCTGTTCCATCGTCATCACGTCCCCCAGGGGCAGGTTGGGATCGACCTGCCGCACGGCTTCCCGAATGCCAGGCATCGCCGCCGCCGGATCGCTCCGTGTGCGAACCACCAGTTTGATGTCTTGCCGCGGGGCCTGGGCCAAGGGTACATAGGCTACCAGCTCTGGCGGCGCGTTCAATCCGGCGGTACGCTCGCTGCGAATCACGCCCACGATCTGCAGCGTTCACCCGGGACTCCGGGATGGGGCCGTAGCCGGGCACGTCAGATGCCAACCGTTCGTCCCACGGGATTTGCGATTCCGAATGTTTTCGACAATTGCCGCGGCCACCTCCTGATTGATGACCACAACTGGCGGGGCGCCCGCGCGATCCCGATTTTCAATTCCGCGCCCGGTCTCTACCGGAATCCGCAGCGTACCGAAATACCCGGATCGACCAGCTTCAGACCGAACCAGGAGAGGCTGCCTCACTCCCGGCAGGCTCATATATTCGCCCCATTGCACACCTTGAAGAGGCAAGCCCTGCGAGACGGATGCCTGCTCCACTCCGGGCACCGCCTGGAGCCGTTGAACCACGGCTTCATAGAATCTGGCGGCGCTTTCCGGAGACGGGTATGCCGCCGATGGAAGATCGGTCGACATGGTAATGACGTGGTCGATTCGTACCCCGGCATCCACTTGCTGAAGTTTCGCCAGGCTCTTGAACAGGAGCGCCGCGCCGCAGATCAGCACGACGGAAGCCGCAACTTCACCGATGACGATGGTCCGGCGCACCGCTGCGCTCGAACCGGACGATCCACGTGCCGCCTGATTCAATGCGTTGGACAGCTTGCCGAAGGAAGTCTGCAAGGAAGGAAGCAGACCCGTGAGTATCAGGACAGCCATCACGGCCGCCGCGGCGAACCCAAGGACGCGCAGATCCATGCTGAGATCGGCCGTAAACGGCAGCGATGCCGCCACCAACGGGGTCGCGGCATGAAGCAGCAATGCGCCCAAGGCGACACCCGCCATGCCTCCGAGAAGGCACAAGACCAGGCTCTCGGTGAGCAACTGCACGATCAAACGGCCGCGGCTGGCGCCCAGAGCGGCTCTCAGCGCCATCTCTTTCCGCCGGGTTGCTCCTTTGGCCAGCGCCAGGTTCGCCACATTCGCGCAGGCGATGAGCAACACCATCAGCAACCGCTCCAAACGCCAGGTAGATGGAGCGGCGCAGGGTATCTCCAACCAGCAGCTGCGCGAACGGATCCACCGCGAAGCCCCAGTCCTTCTGGATAAATGACCGCATCGAGACTGGCTCTCAACATGGTCATCCTGGCTTGCGCCTGCTCGAGGCTCACGCCGGCGCGCAGCCGCCCGATAGGGTTCAGCCAATGCTGACCGCGATTCATTTGATCCGGCGCGAAGATCAGCGGCTTCCAGAACACGGCTTCGTCGCGATCGAAACTGCCCGCGGGTAGAACTCCAATGATCTTGTGCGGTTCACCGTCGAGCACCAAATCGCGGTTCAGAACGCCGGGATCGCCCGCGAATTGCGTTTGCCAGAACGCGTGGCTCAGACACCACCACCGGGGCTGCTCCCGGCTGATCTTCGCCCGGTGCGAAGGTCCGCCCGATTTGCGGCTTCACACCGAACACCTGAAAGTAATCGGCCGAAACCAGCTTGCCCGAAACGCGCGCCGGAGTCGCCGCCGGTCGCCACTGCGGCTTTGGTGGAGCTCTCTACCGACAACGCCTCGAAGATATCGCTCTGCCGCTTCCAGTCCAGAAAGGTAAGCGTGGTGGTGCCGTTGTGCGTCCCTCGGAGGGGTTTCCCACACCCTGACCATGCGCTCCGGCTCGGGGAAAGGAAGCGGCTTCAACAGCACCGCGTCCACGATACTGAACATGGCCGAGTTGGCGCCGATGCCGAGAGCCAGCAATCCGATGGTGACCGCGGCGAATCCGGGATCCCGCGCCAGCGAACCCATCCCATATCGAAAGTCTCTCAGTAGATTCTCCATCCACCGGACGCTGCGGTGATCGCGGTGATCTTCCTTCATCTGTTCGATTCCTCCGAAATTGCGCCGGGCCGCCTGGCGCGCTTCTTCCGGTGTCAGCCCGCGGCGATGGCATCGAGCTCGGCCAACTCCAGGTGAGCCAGGATCTCATCGTCCAACTCCCGATCGAGTTTCCGTTTCCGGAACAGCGCCAGCAGACGAGCGACTGCCGAGCGCAGCTTCACGACTCAGCCTCCAGGAACCGGGCCACCAGGGCAGTCGCCCTTTCCCAGTTCGCAACTTCGATGCTGAGTTGCTTCAACCCTGCCCTGGTCAGCGAATAGAACTTCACCTTCCGTTTTGTCTCCGAGATTCCCCATTGGGTGCGAATCCAGCCTTGTTGTTCCAGGCGCATGAGGGCGGGATAAATCGACCCCTGGTTCAATCGCAAGAGGTTCTCGGCAACTTGCTCAATTCTCCTGGCGATGCGGTAGCCGTGCATCGGCCCCATCGTATCCAGTGTTTTCAGGATCAGGAGATCCAGCGTTCCGTAAGGGACGTCGGTTTTGTCTTCAGACATGTTGGCTGCCAACATCTATATACTACATCTGCCTACCGGTAGGCTGTCAACACATTATTCGGCGGGCGAGCCCGTTTCGGAGTCCGCTATCGGATTCAGGAAGTCCTGCGGCGATTCGGCGGCATGGCATACGCGGCGCGGAAGTCATCCCGTGGCCCGATTCCTTAAGAATCGTAGCCGGGGCCGGCGGGCGATCCGCACTCTTTCCAGAGCTTTTCCCAATTCCAGATGCCGGACATTACCTTGTTCGGTAACGGGAATCCGAGCTGATGCGCGAGCATACACACCTGCCCGCGATGGTGGGCTTCGTGAGAAAGCATGTAGCACAGCATTTCCGCGCCAACCGGCCAAGGCGAACCCCAGCCGTCTCTGCGAAACTTCTGGACGCGGCCTGTAGAATCGCCGAGCGCTTCGGCAAGCATCTCCGCGCAGCGAGCGGCGCTCCCGGCCAATGCCGCACGGGCCTGCCGCGGCGTGCAGTGGGCGCGGTTGAGCTGTGGCGGAACCTTCAGGTGTGGAGCGGTGAGCCTGACCCACTTCGTGCGGACATTGTGCAGATGCGTGAAGATCGCCGCAATGGTGCGGGTCTTGCCGGGCGGTTTGGCTTTCCAGGCGGCAGGGTCCAGATGTTCGATCAGAATCTGGTTCATGCGATCGTTGGCGGCAAAGATCCGGGCTGCGGCCCGGCCGAGTTGAGTGTGAACCTTGTGTTGACGCGTGGCCACGGCTCCCGACTCCTTAACCTATAGTAAGTCCGGCGCATCAGGCTACCCGGAAGCGATCCGATTACTCTCGGGCTCAGCGGGGCATGTCTTTCGGACACCGGCCGCGGCCGGCCACTCCACGCCGCTTTGCCGCAGATATACTGATCTCATTATGCGTTCCATGCTGATGCTGTCAGTCCTGGTGTCGGTTGCCGCCGCACAGGAGCCGCGGTACGACCTGCTCCTCAAAGGGGGACACGTGATCGACGCCAAAAATCACATTGATGGCGCGCGTGACGTGGCCATTCCAGACGGACGGATTGCGCGCGTGGCGGCGCAGATCAATCCGGCGGAAGCCAAGAAGGTGGTGGACGTTTCCGGATTGTACGTGACGCCAGGTCTGGTGGATATGCACGTTCACGTCTTCAAACGGAATAATCCGCCGATCGCCATGAATGAGGAAGCTGTGCAGCCGGATGCGTTTTCCTTTCGCAGCGGCGTGACCACCATGGTGGACGCCGGCAGTTCGGGATGGAAGGAGTTCCCGGAATTCCGCGACCGCGTGATTCAGAAGGCCAAGACGCGTGTGCTGGCGTTCCTCAACATTGTGGGCGCGGGCATGGGCACGGGTCACGAGAACGAGGCCGCGGAGATGGATGCCGAGGCGGCCGCCAGGTGTGCGAAGGAGAACCCGGATGTGATCGTGGGGTTCAATCGGCGCATTATGCCGGGCCGGGGTGGCCGTCTGTAGAGAACGCAGTGAAAGCCGGCAACCTCGCGGGGCTGCCGGTGATGGTGGACTTCGGGCAGATCACGAGCTTCCGCAATATCGACACTTTGTTCCTGGACAAGCTGCGGCCGGGCGACATTTTCACACATTGCTTTTCCGCCATCGTGAAGAAGTGCTGCAAAACGGAACGCTGAATCCCGCTATGGCCACTGGGCGGAAACGCGGCATCATCTTCGATATCGGTTTCGGGCAGGCCAGTTTCTACTGGTATGTGGCCGTGCCGGCCTACGAAGCGGGCTTCCGTCCCGATTCGATCTCCACAGACCTGCACACCAACAGCATGAACGGAGGCATGAAGAACATCGACAACGTGATGACGGACATCATGGGGCTCGGCTCATCGCTTGCGGATGTGGTGCGGATGGCCACCTGGGCGCCGGCGCAGGAGATCAAGCGGCCCGCGCTGGGCAACCTGGACGTAGGGGCAGAAGCGGATGTGGCCGTGTTTCGGCTGGAGACCGGCCGGTATGGGCTGCTCGATTCGGCCGGCGCGAAGATGCCGGGAACCCGGCGCATCGTCTGCGAGCTGACTTTGCGCAAAGGCGTGGTCGCCTGGGATCTGAATGGCGTGGCGAGCGAGGATTGGAAGACGTTCCCATACCGCAAGGGGCCATTCTTTAAGAAGTGAGAGTTATGCGGCCCCGGTGAATGGTGGAGGTGTGCGGCGCAGCCACGGCTCCGGGTATGTTCCAGATTTGCGATTACGCCGAGGCTTTCGGGATGACGCCGTGGTCAATTCTCCGATGGCCTTTCGACCTTGTCGATGACGAGGATCGGTACCGGGCCTTTCGCGGATTCTACTTTTAGCCCAAGTTGGTCGCGCAAGGCTTGCAGAGGCGTCGGGCCGAGCGGGTCGGACGGCGCGGCAGGCGGAGCGGATGGTGGAGGGCCATTTGATTCAGGCGCCCACTCGATGGTGAAATCAAATCTCCCAGTGAGCCCCGTTTTGTCAATCAACGGGCGGCCCTGGCCCACGACTCCGGCGAGAGAGGCTGACAGCATGTCCATGGTGGCATTGCGGTAGCCAGCCAGCATCAGCGCGCCGCCCGACTTTCGGATCAGGGCGAACGAATCGCACATGGGAGGGAAGTTTTCGGGACCGGCGGTGGTGTCGCCGCGAATCACGCGGGCCGGGACCGGAGCGTCGAGCGCAGCCGCGGCATCGCAAGGCCGGCCGTCGGCGTGCGAACGGAGGTTCGGTCCCAGCACGCCGGGCTTGACCAGACTCAGGGCAAGCACGGGGAGCTCCCTGGTCTCGAAGTGAGCCGCCAGTTGGAAGCGATCGGCAAGCAGGGACTGCATCATCAATCGCATCTGGTCCTTATTTGGATTGCCGGCCACGGTTGCGTCGATGCTGTAGCGATCGGTAGTAACCCATTTCGGTAGATGGGCGAACATTCCCCGGCTCTGGTCCTCGGACGGCCAAAGCTTATATGCGAATTGAATGTAGATCGACACCGGGAAATCGGCCCGGAAACGGCCTCCGGTGTGGCGATACCCCTCCCCGGCATCCATGCCGACGTTAGGGGGCGAAACGGGCCCTTGCTCACCTTGACGGAGGCAACGTCGAACGCCCTCTTGCCTCCCGCCGCGGCCTGCCAGTCCGGTTTGTCAGGGCTTGCTTGCGATTGCGCCCGGATGACGGCGCATGGACGATTCCAACCGCGATGGGCAGCACAACAGCCGCTATTCCGGCAGCGGCCAGCGCCGCCCTCTTGAAATAATTCAGACTTTGCGCCCGCCGATGGCTCATAATCGACTCGATTCTTTTCTTGAGATTCGCTCCGGTTACCCCGGATACGCACGCCAGCGGCGATTCGATATACAGCTTGCAAACGTTGAGGATGCCTTCGGCG
Organism: Vulcanimicrobiota bacterium; assembly: GCA_963702335.1. GTDB lineage: Bacteria > Vulcanimicrobiota > Vulcanimicrobiia > Vulcanimicrobiales > Vulcanimicrobiaceae > DASSRQ01. The sequence continues at coordinate 55,221 of CAVPCC010000014.1, forward strand.
TAGACTTCCGGTTCACTACCGAGCCGCAGGACCTCTTCGTCGCAGGAACGCTCCCGTTCCTCCACCAGCCGTGTCCCGATCCACCACACCAGGGGATGAAACCAGAAAAGCGCCTCCGCCAGCATGTGAAGGGACCCTGTCAGGTTGTCGCGCCGCCGGACATGGCTCAACTCATGAGCCAGGATGGCCCGCAACTGTTCCGGGGTAAGACGCTCCGCGATACCTGCCGGCAGCAGCAGTACGGGCCGGAATATTCCGAAGACGCCCGGCTCAATCAGCGAAGTAGAAGTTCTCACCGGAACGGGAAAATTCAACTGCAAGGGCAGCGACGAACGCAGAACGGCCCTGATCCGGAACCATCGGAACAGCCAGTGACCCAACACCGCGAGGATGCCGCACACCCATACGATCCCGATGATTGGCTTTGGATCGAAGCCGGCTTCCGCGGCCGCCGCAACCGGTGCGCTCGCCACCGGGACCACAAACGGCTGGGTGGTCTCCGCGATCGCAAAGGCCAATCCAGGTTGTGCAATCGCCGGAGCAGCGTGAAAATTCAAATGCCCCCCGAGCGCCACCAGAAGGGAGAACGGAACGAGAAACTTCATCGAGGCTCGCCAGCCATACCCAGTGCCGGGTGTGCGCCCGATTCGTGCGGAGTGCCAGAGTGAACAATCCCGCCGCTGCCGCAAAGAGCGTCGATTGCCACAAGTGATTCGCCAATTCCGGGATCATTCCGGTTTCCCCTTTCTCGCGAGTGCGCGCAGAGTTTTTTCCGCTTCCTGTACATCGTCCAAAGTGAGCCGGCCGGATTCAATCAACTGCGCCATGACGGGTTGCGTCCGGCCACCGAACAGGCCCAGGAAATCGTCCACCAGTCTCCGTAGGGCGGCGTTTCGGGAAAGGACTGCCTCAAAAATGTGCGCATTGCCGATCTTCCTGACGCGGCGCAGCGCTTTCTTTCCTTCCAAACGGTACACCGTGGTTTGCACTGTGGTGTAGGCGGGAGTTTCGTTTTTGGGGAAGGCCTCCTGGATCTCCCGGATCGAGAGGGGGCTCCGGCGCCACAGGGCTTCCATGATTTGCAATTCCAACTTTGTCAGCTTCAGAGCCACGTTCTACTATTCCTGTTTGTTATCCTACTATCGAAGAGTTTTCAGTGCAAGGGGAATTTCGGCGATCCGGATTTTTGGAGGATCAGGAGATGTTTTGCCGATTATGGCGTCAGCAGGCCGGTTCCCATGGGCCCACAGCTAAGATAGTAGGTGGAGATCCGATTTGAAAAAGTGGCTGGTTTTGCTGCTTGTCATTGTGGCGGCAGTAGTGGGGTGGGGGTTCTGCGGAAGAATGCTCCGCCCAAAGTGACGGTGGTCAAGGTCAAGCGGCAGGAACTGGTGAGTACGCTGCCGACCAACGGCAAAGTCGAGCCCATCGAGTGGGAACCGGTTCGCGCCGAGACCTCGGGCGTGGTCACCAAGCGTCGCCGTGCAGGAAGGGCAGACGGTTGCCAAGGGCGCACTGCTGGCGGAGATGCGGGACCCGTCGTTGCAGGCCGATATCGACGCGGCGCAGGCCAAGGTGGACGAAGCCCGTGCCAATCTGGCGTCGATGGAGGCGGGCGGAGGCCGGCCGAGGTGGCCGGGATCGAGAACAATCTGGCCCGCGCGCGTTTCGATCTCCAGAAGGAGCAGAAAGAGCTGGCCAGCCTGCAGCGCCTGCAGCAGAAACAGGCCGCCACCGCCCTGGAAGTGCAGGCGGAGTCGGACAAGGTGCATCAGATCGAGCTCGAGATCGCGGGCTATGAGAAGCGGCGCAGCTCGCTGGTGGCCCGTCCCGACGTGGATGCCGCCAAGGCGCGGCTGCAGGATGCCGGAACCGCGTTGGACCTGGCTCGCGAGCGCGCGGCGCAGCGCGTGGTGCGCGCTCCCATGGCCGGCGAGGTCTACGGCCTGGCGATCCGCCAGGGAGCATATCTCAACACCGGAGACCTGGTGGCCAACATCGGCCGGCTGGAACGTCTGCGCGTGCGTGTCTACGTGGATGAGCCGCTGCTCGGCCGCGTCGCCGAAGGCCAGCCCGTCACCATTCGATGGGAGGCGCTTCCCGGCCAGCAGTGGCAGGGTAAGGTGGCGCGTAAGCCCACCTCCATCGAGTCGCTGGGCTCGCGCCAGGTGGGCGAAGTGATCTGCATCATCGAGAATCCCGGCCGCGACCTGATTCCCGGCACCAACGTGGATGCCGAGATCCGCACCGCCGTGGTGCCGGATGCGCTGGTGATTCCCAAGGAGACGCTGCACCATGACGCCGCGGGCGATTACGTCCTGCTCCGCCAGGGCGACAGCGTGCTGCGCCGCGCCGTGAAGACCGGCAATTCCACCGTCACGCTGCTGCAAGTGACCGAGGGGCTATCGGAAGGCGACCAGGTAGCCATGCCGGGGAGATGTCCCGCTCAAGCCCGGCGATCGCATCACGCCCATCTCCTGACGTCCACTTGCCTCTTGCGGCGATTTCCGAAACAATAACACTTCATGTCTTCCAACGTCTGATCAGGCCAGGCGCGGGTTCTACAAAACTTCCTGGCATAGCGAGCTGACGCGATACCACTGGTTTGTGCTGAGCGTCGCCATCATGGGCTGGATGTTCGACACCATGGCGCAGCAGTTGTTCAACCTGGCGCGCAAGCCGGCTATTCGCGAGTTGCTGGGCGGCAAGGCCAGCGCGGCCGCGGTGGATCAACAGGCCGCGTATGTCACTTGCATCTTTCTGATCGGCTGGGGCCTGGGCGGGGTGATTTTCGGAGTCCTGGGCGACCGCATCGGGCGTGCCAAGACCATGATGCTCACCATCCTCTGCTACACGATTTTTACGGGCGTGAGCGTCTTTTCCGTGGGTATCCTGGATTTCGGCATTTACCGGTTTCTGTGCGGCTTCGGAGTGGGCGGCCAGTTCGCCGTGGGTGTTGCGCTGGTGGCGGAGGTGGTGCCCGAGCGGGCGCGCCCGTATGCGCTCGGCATGGTGCAGGCATTTTCCGCAGTCGGCAATATGCTGGCCGCGCTCACCGGCATCGTACTCGGTTTGATGGAGCAATCCGGAACCATCGCCTCGGCATGGCGCTATGAATTCCTGGCAGGCGCGCTGCCGGCTCCGCTGGCGATCGTGGTGTTCAAAAAGCTGAAGGAACCCGAGCAATGGCTCAAGTCGCGCGCCGAGAAGAAGCGCATGGGGTCGTTCGCCGAACTTCTGGGCGACCCGCGCTGGAGGCGCAATTCCATCGTCGGCATGCTGCTGGCCTTTTCCGGGGTGGTAGGGCTGTGGGGCATCGGCTTTTTCAGTTACGATCTGTTCCGCCCGGTGCTGGAGACCACCTTCCGCGCGGAGGGGCTGAGCGGCGCGGCGCTGGCCGGCAAGACCACCGTCTGGATCGGCGTCACGTCGCTGCTGCAGAACCTGGGCGGCTTCTTCGGCGTATACGCGTACACCTACCTGGCGCAGTATCTGAATCGCCGCAAGGCATTCGCCGTGAGTTTCCTGGCGGCCATGGGGATGACGGCGTACACGTTCTGGAACCTGAAAAGCATCGCCGACATGTTGTGGATGATCCCGCTGATGGGTTTTAGCCAGCTCATGCTTTTCGGCGGCTACGCCATTTATCTTCCCGAGTTGTTCCCCACGCGGCTGCGCAGCACCGGCACCAGTTTCTGCTACAACGTGGGCCGGATCGTGGCGGCCTTCGGCCCGTTCACGCTGGGCGTGTTGACCGGCAGTGTCTTCGCGGGAGAGGCGGAGCCCATGCGCTATGCGGGCGTCACCATGTGCCTGGTCTTCCTGGTCGGCCTGGCCGCTCTGCCCTTCGCCCCCGAGACCAAAGGCCAGCCGCTGCCGGAATAGCAGCGGCCAGTGTACGCTCAGACTGCCGGAGAAGCTGCCCGCTCCGAGTGGAGGAGCTGATCCCAGATCGCTACGCGAAGAAGTCGGGCGCGGGTTGACAGATCGGTACACACTCCACGCGCGGCGCCGCGGACCAATTTAGCGGCCATGCCGGGAACGACGTAGCGGGTCAAGCTCTCCCTGCTGTAAGACAGGGAAGTTCCAGTACGTGGGTACCGTGCTGCCGCTTACCGACTCCCCACTCTATGGTTCGCCGGGACACGGTTGGTGCGGCGGCAGTGGCGGCCGCCCTTGCCGGGTTTGGGGTAGAATAGCCGTGCGTCTGAGCGGCATGAACAATGGAAAAGATCCTGGTGGTAGACGACGAGCCGACGGTGCTGAATCTGTGCCGGCGGATCCTGCAGTTGGGCGGATATGAGGCGGTGCTGGCCGGTAACGGCGAAGAGGCGCTTCGCCAGGCCGCCAGCCTTGGGTATTCCATTGATTTGGCTTTGCTCGACGTGGTGATGCCAGGCATGAACGGCATTGAAGTGGCCAGGAGATTGCAAGCTTCAAAGCCGGAGTTGCCCATTTTGCTGATGACAGGCTACGGCCCCAAAGAGATTGCCTTGATCGTGGGGGAACACCCTTACCGGATTATCTGGAAGCCGTTCAAGACCGATTCTCTTCTGCGCATGATCGATAACGCCTTCGGACGATCCGCGGATAACACCACGGCTTGATCCACCGATGCGGGGCGCCTCGAAGCGAGGTTTGGGACTGGTTCACGTTGGGCACGCGGCTTGAGTCGACTCCGCCCGTTAGATTGGTCAAACAAATGGATGCACAGGACCGAGAGATTGCGGATCTGAAGCGGGATTTGACGGCGCTTCGGGAAAGCAACCAAGACCTGCTGGATTTTCTCGACAACGCCTCACTAGCCTTGCACTGGGTGACCTCGGATGGCCGAATTCTATGGGCGAACCAGGCGCAATTGAACTTGCTGGGATACGCGGGAGAGGAGTATATCGGCCGCCATTTCGCGGATTTTCATGTGGATGCACCAGCCAGCGAAGACATTTTACAGCGTTTCCAACGGAAGGAAGCGCTGCACAATTACGAGGCCCGGCTGCGCGGCAAAGATGGCCTGATTCGCCACGTTCTATTCAGTTGCACTCCGCTCTGGAGCAAGGGCGAGTTCGTCCATATGCGTTGCGTGGCGCGCGACATCACGCAGCGCAAACAGTACGAACAGCGCCTGCTCACTCAATTCGAAATCGGACGGGTGCTGCTGCGCGCAGACTCCCTGGCCGCCGCCGCGCCGGGTCTGCTGGAGACGATTGCCCGCCCGCTGGACTGGCAGACCGGCCTGCTTTGGTCGCTTCAGGAGGACGAACAGGTGCTGTGTCTGGCAGGGCACTGGGACCGTTCCGAAGCTGACGGCGATGGATTTGCAGCTCTGTGCCGCAGCGTCGTATTTTCCCCTTGGGTCTGCCTTCCGGGCCGCGTTTGGAGTACGAAGGCGCCGGCGTGGATAGCGGATTTGCGCAGCGACGGCCAGTTTCTGCGACAGGATGCCGCCGCGGCATGCGGCCTGCGCTCCGCGTTTGCGTTTCCCATCGTGCTCGGGGAAAAAGTTCACGGCGTGATGGAGTTTTTCGCCAGCCAAACCCGGCCCGTGGATGAGGAATTGCTCGAGATGGCGGCATCCCTGGGCTACCAGATTGGAGAATTTCTGGAGCGCATCCGCTTCCGGCAGCGCCTGACCGAGGGTGAAGAGAGTTACCGTGTGCTCACGGAGACGGCATCGGACGGCATCATTACGATAGACGCCGCGAGCACGATTGTTTTTGCGAATACGGCGGCAGCAGAGATTTTTGGATACACCACGAACGAGTTGCGCGGTTCGAACGTGACCCTGCTCATGCCTGAACACGCTCGAGCTTCTTATTCCGGCGCGATCGCCCGACACCTGGAGACCGGCCAGAAACCGCTTACCAGGCATGCCATTCGCTTCTCGGGGCAGCACCGCGCCGGCTACGAGATCCCCATCGAGGTCTCATTCGGCGAGTACCGGAGCGGCAATAAGCATTTTTTCGTCGGCGTCATTCGCGATATCACGGAGCGCAACCGCCTGGACGAAGCCATGCGGCAGACTGCCAAACTGGAAAGCCTGGGGGTGCTCGCCGGAGGCATCGCGCACGACTTCAACAATCTGCTCACAGGCATTCTGGGAAATGTCAGCCTGGGGCTCGATATGTTGGACGATGCGAGCCCGATTAGAGAGATTTTACAGGACGCAATCGAAGCCAGTGAACGGGCCGCGAACCTGACCAAGCAATTACTCGCCTATGCCGGAAAGGGCCGCTTCCTTATTGAGCCCACGGACATTTCGGCCCTGGTGCGGGAGATGAGCGCGTTTGTCCGCAGCTCGATTCCGAAGCACGTGACGCTGCGCCTGGATCTTGAGGAGCCGCTGCCACCCGTGGAGGCAGATGTGGCACAGTTGCAGCAACTGATCATGAATCTGGTGATCAACGGAGCCGAAGCCATTCCGGAAGGCCGCCAGGGCACGGTTCTGGTGATTACCCGGGCGCAGGAAATCGATTACGAACAGCTGGAGGCGCTCGGCGCCACCGATATCGCAGCGGGCGCTTACGTAACCATAGGCGTCCATGACAACGGCGTAGGGATGGATGCCGCCACGCTGGGTAAAATCTTCGATCCGTTCTTCAGCACGAAATTCACGGGGCGCGGTCTTGGCCTCTCGGCCGCCGGGGGAATTGTGCGCGGTCATAGCGGAGCCATGAAGGTCTACAGCAGCCTGGGACAGGGCACCACTTTCAAAGTTCTGCTGCCCGTGGCATCGGCAGTGCGGAATCGAGAGGTGGAACGGAGTGTAAACCTCGTCCTCTCGGGCCGGGGAATGGTGCTGGTGATCGACGATGAACCAATCGTGCGCAAGATTGCGACCAGCAGTCTGGAGAGATATGGATATACGGTGGTCACTGCCAACGACGGCGCGGAAGGTGTCGATTGCTTTCGAGAACTGCATGCACAACTGAAGGTGGTGATTCTGGATATGACAATGCCCGTAATGAGCGGGGAAGAAACGCTCCGCCTGATGCGCCAGATAGAGCCGCGCGTGCCGGTTATCCTGAGCAGCGGATATAACGAAGTAGAGGCGATCCAGCGATTCACCGGCAAAGGGCTTGCCGGCTTCCTGCAAAAACCTTACACTGCCGCGTCGCTAGCCGAAAAAATACAGACGATTCTACACGAAGCCGGCTAAGCAGACTCAGCCGCGCACCGGGGAGCGCGCGTCGCCTCGTAGTAGCCGCGGGCACGAGCCAGGATTTTCTCGGCGTGATCCGGAATGTTATGGCGCAGCCAAAGAATCGTCTTCTCGGCATCCGGCAAGGCAACGGCCAGGGAAGAGACGCTGGCCTTCATGGATACACGCGCTTCCTCCGCTCCGGCATGGAGCACCTCGTCCATGGCACGATTGAGGGCATCGCCTAAATCGCCATTTGGACCCGTTGGCAGAAAATGACTGTGCGCGCGAAGCACATCATGAACCTGGGACTGATGAAGGTCATCCGCGAAAACATCGATCGGATATCCACAGAAGAGCTGCAGCCCGCCGCGGTGAAGAGCCTGGTTCCAAAACTCCTCGAGAAGGATCGCGGCGTCGATTTGCCGGTCCTGCCAGAGCACCCCCACCATTTCGCCATAGGCGCAAACGGCGCCGGACCCCACGCGCGGGCTGGCCAGTCGGATCGCGTCGCCGATCGCATGCTCAAAGCATTCCCGATCCGGCCAGCCATCCGGCATGATGCGCGAAAGCATTTCATGAGCGTCCAGCATGGCGAGCTGGCCTTCGCGCCGGGCCAGTCCCACATCGGCGCCCAACCGCTCCAGGTGGCTCGCAAGGCTCTCGCGACGCTGCGGGGTGGCGATCACCAGTAGTCCATCCCCCCGGAGTAGCCCATCCCAGAGAAAGCTCGCCACGTTGCGGTTCAGCAGCGGTTCGTCGGCTTTGTAAAACTGGACAAAATGGTGATGGGGCTCGGGCCCCTTTGAGACGTCATGTGCTTCGTTCATTAAAACCATCCCTCCGCCTCAAACGGCACGTAGTTTCAGGATAGCCGGTCCAGCGCGTAGCACATGTGCGATTGCACCCACTTTGCGAGACCGGTATTCGCAATCCAAACGGAGGAAAGCGGCAGCAGACGATTACACCGCTTTCCCCGTGGACTTCACCTAGAAGGGACTGCCGCTGATTAGATAGAACAGAAGAACAATCAAGAGTATGGTCCCCAGTCCTATGCCGGCGCCTCCGTAGTAACCCCATCGTCCATAGCCGTAGTAACCTCCTCCTCCGCCCAAAAGCAGAATCAGAATAATCAGAAGTAGCAGCATCGTTTTCCTCCTTCGGTGTTGCCGGTTCAGTTACTGACCCAGCACCTTCTCCACTTGTCCGACTTTCTTTTGAACTTTGCCGGCCAACTTTTCATCCTGGCCCTCGGCTTCCAGTTCCGGATTATCGGTTGCCTTGCCTGCGGCCGTTTTGGCAGCGCCCTTGACTTCGTGAACCTTACCTTCGAGTTGATCTTTCGTACTGTCTTTCATGCCGATCTCCTTCTTCGTGTATCAACAATGTGACTAGGGGCAAGTTTGGGACCAATGGCGGTTTGATCGGGTTGCTATTTTGCGAGTTCGATCACGTATGGCCGGGAAGCTCCTGGAATTCCTGGCTCTGGGGCGCAGGCTTCCTTACCCCCGCACTCCGGACGCCGCGAGACGGTCCGGATTGGGAGTGTGGATGGCGGCGTTCCCGTCGGCGCCGAGGCAATCGCCGCCGGCGGCGCGCACTAGTGCAGGCGCGGCGGGCAGCGTTTCAGAAAGGCCCGGCGATTCACGATGGCGCCTATGCGGGGGAGTCTCCCGCCTCACGCTGCAGGCGATCCAACTCCGTCTTCAACTGCCGAACCACGGGCGCATACTTCGGATCGTGGTACAGGTTCTTCATTTCGCGCGGATCGGCGCGCAGGTCGAGCAATTCCCAGTCCGGCTCGGTGTCGGGCGGATTGGCGCCTGTCATCCCCAGCGGCTTGCCATAGTAGTAAATCAGCTTCCAGCGATCGGTACGAATGCCGTAGTGCGCGGGCACATGGTGATCGCTGGTATTGTGCATCCAGTAGCGATAGTACATGGCTTTGCGCCAATTCCTGGGCGTGTGGCCCTCCACGTTTCCACGGAAGCTGCGGCCCTGCATTTCGGCCGGGGCCCTGGCTCCGGCGTAGTCCAGGAACATCGGCGCGAAGTCGATATTCAGCACCATGTCGCGATTCACGCTCGCCGGTCTGATGGCGCCCGGATAGCGCATCAGAAACGGCATGCGCAGCGACTCCTCATACATCAGCCGCTTATCGAACCAGCCATGGTCGCCCAGGAAGAAGCCCTGGTCGGAAGTGTAGATCACAATGGTATCGCGCGCCAGGCCTTCGGCGTCCAGATAGTCCAGCACGCGGCCCACGTTGTCGTCCACGCTCTGCACGCAGCGCAGGTAGTCCTTGATATAAAGCTGATAGCCCCATTTGCGCAGCGCATCGCCTTCCAGACCGGCCGGTATCGGCTGCTTCAGGTCGGTCTTGATGTCCATGTCTTCGCCCACCTTCATCGTCACGCGCGGCGACGCTCTGGGCCTGCCCTCGTAATGGTCGAACAGATTGTCCGGTTCAGGCATGGTCTGGTCGCTGAACAGGCTTTTATATTTGGGGCCGGGCTCCCAGGGCCGGTGCGGCGCCTTGTGGTGGCACATGAGGAAGAAGGGCTTGTTGCGATCGCGCTGCTTCAGCCAGTCGAGCGTGAAGTCGCCGATCAGATCGGTGAATAGCCGTTGTATCTTCTTGCCGGCCTTCGGCGGTCAATGAAGGTCGGGTCGTAGTAGACGCCCTGCCCCGGCAGGATATTCCAGTAATCGAAGCCGGTGGGGTCGCTTTCCAGGTGCCACTTGCCGATCATGGCCGTCTGGTAGCCGGCCTTCTGCAGATCCTTGGCCGACATGATCGCGCTGCGGGATCGAGGTCATCGTTCAGGGTATAGACGCCGTTTTTGTGGCTGTACTGGCCGGTCAGAATGGCGGCGCGGCTGGGCGTGCAGATCGAGTTGGTGCAGAAGCAGTTGGTGAAGCGCATGCCGCCGGTTGCGAGGCGGTCGATGTTGGGAGTCTGGTTGATCCGGCTGCCGTATGCGGAGATGGCATGCGCTCGCGTGATCGTCCGCCATGATGTACAGGATGTTGGGAGGCCGGCCTGCCGCGGCGCGCGCCATTCCGGCCGCGCCCATCATCCCCAAGAGTTGCCTGCGAGTGAAGGTCTGCATGATCGAAGAAACTACTGTATACCCATGCAGGCGGGGCTGGGCGGCCGGTTATGCCGTCCAATACGGAGGGCCATCTCGGGCGGCCTTTCTTTTTTGTTCGAATCTGGTTCCGCCACTTGAACGAATACCAGCCAAATGGATCGGCGAAGCCTGGCGCGTTTGCGGCGCAATCCGCCGGCTTGACCGGGTATTACGACCTTGCGCTACCATCGTCGGCTCTGCGGCGAGGCAAGTGCGGCCGGCTTGGGATGGCTGGAGAGCGAACCGCCAGGGATGATTTCTCGGCCGAAATGCAGATGTCAGGCGCGCGCGTTTCCCGTCAAGGTGCGGCGTTCCACCACCTTAATTTCAGATGCCAGTTCCCGGCTCAGACGCCTGGGCGCTTGTGCGCCGATGCGCACCAGCAGCGTCGCGTGCCGCGTTCCCGGCTTGACGATCAGGCCGGTTCCCGGCACCAGCCCCATTCGCTTCATCTCACGCAGAGCATTGGGATCACGGTCGGAAACGCTCGATATCACAGCCGGCACCGCACACGGCCATTGGGACAGGGCGATTTCCTGGCGCTCCGCGACCTCCCCGTCCTTTTCCGGGATGATGTGCCCGTGTGGGTCCGTTTCAGGGTAGCCTAATTTAGCCGCAATCCGGTCCTCCAGACGTTCGGAGATATAATGCTCCAGGCGTTCGGCCTCTTCGTGCACTTCGTCCCAGGCAAAATCCAACACATCGTGCAGGAATCGTTCGATCAGGCGATGATGCCGCTGTACCTCCAGCGCCCGGCGTTTCCCCAGTTCGCTCAAGCGCACCCCGTAATGCTTCTCATACTTCACAAACGATGGCTGTTGCTCCGCGAGCTTCTGGAGCATGCCGGTAACCGAGGCTGGCCGTACGTCCAAATGTGCCGCCAGCGCGTTGCTGGTGACCCGTTCGGCCGCGGGCCCGCTCAGTTCCAGGATCGCCTTCAGATAATCGTCCACGGCCTCGGTGGTTTTCGCGGTCACTAAAAAGAGTATAGGCGATGAGCCCGCCTCGTGTATGATTTAGGTATGCCTGCTGGTGGTAAAGCAAGCGTGAGATCGAATCGTGGTCGGCCTCGGCCCGCAGCTCGTCGTGCTGGGTCTGCTGTTTTTGCGCGACTGCGATGACGAAGATTAAGATCAGCTGCAGAACGTTGCTGCACGTTAGCAGGAAGACGTACGGGAAGGGGTCCCAATGCGTGACCGTGCCGATCGCGAGCCACATGAGTTGCACGATAATGGCCAGCAGCAGTGCCACGGGGGCGCCGGTTGCATCGGCGATGCGCCGCAGATCTTCTCGGTTGCCGAGAGTCGCTTTGCGTGCATCGCGTTGACGTCGTCGACGAGCGGATGGTTTTCGACGTTCATGGGTCCCCTTTTTTAGCTCTCTAGCTAGGCCAAGGTAATAATGCGCCGTTTCTTGGACGGCTTCGTACGGAACGCAGCCGATCAATTCAGAACGGACAACCGCTACGCCCGCCGCGCCGGCGAGCGCGCGCACGAGCTCGACAATGCGGTAAAGCGGGGTGGCACGGTAAGATGTGACGTTGAGCGAGACCTGCACGAGCTGCGGGCCCAAGCGCAGGCCGAGCGCCTTGAGCGTGCGCAGGCCGCCGTCCCGCTCGCGAAGCGTGCGGGCGATACGCTTAGCCAGCGCCAAATCACCGGTGTCCAGTTCTATGTTGAAAGCGATCAGCAGCGCGCGCGCGCCGACTGCCACGGCGCCCGCACTCGCGTGTTTGGCAATCTCGCCGACGTCGGGACGCCATCCGGGCAATTCAAACCGCGCATCCAGCCCTTCGAACTCGCCCTCGCGCACGGCGGCCAAATTGCGGCGCAGCGGCGTTGCGGCAGCCTCGCCGTAGAAGAAGGAAGGTACGCCTAGGCGTTCCCAAAGCGCGCCGGCCGTCGCTTTGGCCAGGCGAACGGCGTCGTCCATCGTGCAGCCGCGCAGCGGAATGAACGGCAGTACGTCGAGTGCGCCGATGCGCGGGTGCACGCCGGCATGCGCGCGCAAATCGATCCGCTCCACCGTCACGGCCGCCAGCGCAAGCGCGCTCTCGAACAACGTGTCGTAATCGCCGGCGACCGTGAAAACGCTGCGATTATGCACCGCATCGCTCGTGCGGTGCAGCACCCGCGCCCCGCAGCGCTCCATGGCGCGTTCGCATGCGCGCACGGTTCCCTCGTCGCGTCCTTCCGAGATGTTGGGAACGCATACCAGGAGCATTATGCGAGCGCGAGTTCGACAGGCTTGCGCCACGTCCGTGCAACTCTGCGGTGTGAAAAGAGTGCGGTACCCCAGTTTGTTGGCCTCGGCGATCCGGCGCGAGGCTGCACCGACGGCGCGAATCTCCCCCGAAAGTCCGACCTCACCGAATGCGCAGGCCTGCGCATCCAGCACGCGATTGCGGAACGACGACGCGATGGCAAGCGCGATGCCCAGATCGGCAGCGGGTTCGGTGACGCGCAGCCCGCCCGCGACCGAGGCATAGATGTCATGCGTGCCCAGCTGCATGCCGGCGCGCCGCTCGAGCACGGCAATGATCATCGCCAGACGCGCCTGATTGACGTTGTTCGCCAAGCGGCGCGGTGTGCCGTAGCCCGTTTCGCCGACCAGCGCCTGCACCTCCACGAGTACCGGCCGCGAGCCCACAATGCTTGCAACGATGCACGATCCGCTCGCGCGCACCGCGCGGCCCGAAAGAAAGACTTCGGAGGGGTTGCTCACCTCGTGCAGCCCGTCGCTCTCCATCGTGAAGACGCAGATTTCATCCACGCTTCCGAAGCGGTTCTTATACGCGCGGACGATGCGGTATTCGCCGCTGGATTCACCCTCGAAGTACAGCACCGTGTCCACCAGATGCTCGAGCAAGCGCGGCCCCGCAATCGCGCCGTCCTTGGTGACGTGACCGACCAGAAACGTTGCGCAGCCCGTGCGCTTGGAAAACTCCATCAGCGCCTGCGTGCAATCGCGCACTTGCGTGACGCTTCCCGCATACGACTCGGATTCCGGAAGCCAAACGGTTTGGATCGAGTCCACCACCAGCGCCGCGGGCACATCTTTCTCGAGTTGCTCGAGTACCGCGCGCAGGTTCGTCTCGGGAAAGAGCAAGATGTCTCCGCCGACGCCCAGGCGCTGCGCGCGTAGTTTGATCTCTGGGCTGCCGATTCCTCACCGCAAACGTAAACGATGGGTCCGGGAATCCGCACCGCAATTTGCAGCAGCAGCGTCGATTTGCCCGCTCCGGGCGGCCCGCCGATGAGCGTCAGGCTGCCCGGAACGATGCCGCCGCCCATGACGGCATCGAATTCGTGCAGGCCGGTGCGCGTTCGCACGAGCCGCTCATCTCCGACTTCATCCAACGGCGTGGGCGCGGAATCCGGGCGAAGGGGAGCGCCTGCCGCGGCGCGCGTCGGCACGACGCGCATCGGCCGCTCGTCGAATGAATTCCAGGCAGCGCACTGCGGGCACCGGCCCAGCCAGCGCGGGGACTCGAAGCCGCAGCCCGAGCAGAAGTAAACCGAGCGTGCTTTTGCCACACGGCGGTTTTGGCGAGGGTGAGGGCAGGCTCATGCTAAAACAGCCGAGCGTGTCTACGCACGATCTCCAGATCGCAATCGATGGGCCCGCGGCCTCGGGAAAGACGACCGTCGCGCGCCGCGTTGCCGATAGGCTCGGTGTGCTGTATCTGGACACGGGCGCCATGTATCGCGCGCTCGCCTTTTTGGCCGCGCATTCTTTTACGGAAGTCGACAACGAGAACGCCTTGGTTCGTCTGTGCGAGCAGAATCGTGTTCACGTCACCTTGGATCGCGCCGCTCCGCTGGGCTTCCGCGTTTTTGCCGGCGATGCCGAACTGAGCCAAGATCAGTTGGAATCGCCCGAGGTCACCGCGGTCGTCTCCACCATCGCGGCGCACGCCCGCGTTCGAGAGGCGATGGTGCGCGAGCAGCGGCAGATCGCCTCGCAAGGTTCCGTGGTGATGGCCGGGCGCGACGTGGGCACAGTCGTGCTGCCCGCCGCAACGTATAAGATTTACCTCACCGCATCGGTTCAAGCGCGCGTGGCGCGCCGGCGCGCGCAATTGGAGGCGGCCGGCGTAGACGTAAGCGTTCACGAGCTGCGCAAAGAGATCGAGGAGCGCGACCGGCTGGACGAGGGCCGGATCATCTCACCGCTGCGCAAGGCGCCCGGCGCGCGCGTCATCGACTCAAGCGACCTGAGCGCAGAACAAGTTGTCGATGCAATTTGCGCGATCGTGCAAGCATGAACGACGCGCTCTATGACGGTGCAAAGTTCACGCTGCGCGGATTGTTTATGCTCTGGCGCATGCGCGTCTACGGCGAGCGCAACGTGCCGCAGAGCGGGCCGCTGATCGTTGCCTGCAATCACGTCTCGTACTCGGATCCTCCGGTACTGGGCACCGCTTGCCCGCGCCGCCTGCAGTACATGGCAAAGCAAGAACTGTTTTCGATTCCCGTTCTGGGACCGGCGATTGCAGCGGTCGGTGCGTATCCCGTCGACCGCAAAGGGTCGGCGGTTGCGGCCATCAAGCGCTCGGTGGAAGTGCTCCGGGCCGGCGGTGCCGTCGGCATCTTTCCCGAGGGAACGCGCAATCGCGATGGCACAATCGCCCCGCATGCAGGCGTTGCTCTTCTGGCATCGCTTAGCGGTGCGCCGGTGCTTCCGGCCTGCATCACCGGTACCGGTACGGCTGCGCGGCTCACGCGTTTCGAGGTAATCTTCGGTAAGGCGCTGAGCTTGCCGGCCGATCGAAAAGCCACGCGCGAGGAGATGGAGAACTTCACCGCCATGGTGCTGCGCACCATCCGTTCGCTTCCGGAGAACGCTCATCGGCAATAACGATCGCTTCGAACAGCACCTGGAGTCGCTGGTTTGCGCTTATTCCGGCTCGGCCGAGGTCGCCGGCATGCTGCAGTACCATTTCGGTTACGGGGAGCACGGGCCGGCCCGCCGCGGCAAACGCCTTCGTCCGCGGCTGCTTCTCGGGGTAGCGCTAGCGCAGGGCGCAACGATCGAGAGCGCGCTTGACGCCGCTGCAGCGATCGAGATTCTGCACAATTATTCGCTCGTGCACGACGACATCGAGGACCGCGACGAACTGCGGCACGGGCGCCAAACGCTCTGGAGCGTTTTCGGCATTCCGCAAGCGCTCAATGCCGGCGATGCATTGTGCGCGCTCAGTTTTCTCGTACTCATGCGCGCCCGCGCTCATCATCGAGACGAGCGCGTGCTGCAAATGGTTCTCGCATTGCACGAAGCGCACGCGACGATGTGTGACGGACAGTCGCTCGATCTGGCGTTCGAGCGGCGCCCGCACGTCGGTCTGGAAGAGTACGAGGCGATGATCGGCGCAAAAACGGCGGCGCTGTTCGGGGCGTCCTCGCAGCTTGGAGGCTCTCTGCGCGGCCCGCAGCGAGGCCGAGGTTGCGGCGTACCGTGACTTGGGGCGCGCCTATGGCCTGGCGTTTCAAATTCGCGACGACGTTCTGGGCATTTGGGGCACGCTGGATGCGACCGGCAAAGTGTGCGGCAACGACATCGCACGGCGGAAATGGACCTTTCCCGTGGTTTGGGCGCTGAGCCGGCCGGCCGGCGCGGAACGCGAGCGCGTCGCGCAAGCGTACCTTCAAGGGGGCGGCCTGGAACCCCGGAGCGTTGCCGAGGTCATAGGCGCTCTGGACGAATTGGGCGCCAAAGAGGCCGCGAACGCCGCAATTGCCGAACATCTGAGCGTCGTTGAACGCCATCCTGCGGCGGCCGTTCGCGATTTTTTGTTGAGCTCGCTCCAGATGGAGGCGCAACGGTGAAGAGCGCTCGGGACAATTCGGCATCGGCGGTGCGGTGGCTGTGGCTGCTACTGGGCGCGGGCTTTGTCATCCGCCTGCTGTTTATGGGAAACAGCGGCTTTGCCAACGACGTCAGTTCGTTCGAGGCGTGGGCGATGACGCTCACGGTGCATCCGCTCTCCAAATTCTACACCTCGACCGGCTTTGCCGATTATCCGCCGGGCTATTTTTACGTGCTTTGGGTCGTTGGACACCTGTACGCCGCGATCGGCCACAACAGCATCGATCTGCTTAAATATTTGGTGAAACTTCCCGCGGTCCTGATGGATTTGGCGGATGGCGCGCTGCTCTTCGTGATCGTGCGCCGTTTCGCAAACGATCGCGTGGCGCTGGGCGCCGCTGCGCTCTTCGTGCTCAATCCGGCGGTCATTTTTATCTCGGCTTCGTGGGGGCAGGTTGACTCGATCTCGTCGGGCCTTGCGCTGCTCGGCGTGTGGCTGTTACTGCGTTCCGATGATGGGGGTGACGCTGTGCGGCTGCGGTTTATCGCCGGCGGCTGGGTGGCCCTGGCGTACTCCCTGCTGATAAAACCGCAAGCCGCCGTGTTGCTGCCGCTCTTCATTGCCTTCGCCTTTGCCTCGCGCGATAGGATGCGCGAGCGCATCATCGCCACGCTCGCCGGCATCGGCTGTACGATCCTGTTCGTGTTCGTGCTTACGGTGCCGTTCCACCCGACCGCCAATCCGCTCGAGGCCTTCGCCTGGCTCTACCAAAAATACAGTTTCGGCAAGAACGTCTATCCGTATAATTCAGTCAACGCGTTCAACTTGTGGTCGGCCATCAAGCCCTTTTGGCAGCCTGATTCGGATCGCATCTTCATGTTTCCGCAGTACGTGTGGGGCATGGTGCTCGTGCTGGCCGCAACGGCACTTACCATCGTGCGCTATTTGCAAAGCCGCTCGCAGCAGGCCTTCTTGGAATCGGCGGCGCTGCTTACGCTTGCGTTCTTCATGCTGGCAACGCGCATGCACGAACGCTACATTTACGAAGGCCTGCTCTTTACGATCGCAGCACTGCCGTTTGCCGCGCGCTATGCCTGGTCGGCCGTCATCTTTTCCTTCACGCTGTTCGTCAATCTTTTTTACTCGCTGCAATATTTGCAGGTGGTCAGCAACGGAGCAGCGCCCGGGAGCGATCCCCACGATCTGTGGCCGTACGTCACCCACCCCCTCTCAGCGCTCAACGTTGCGGCTTTCTTTTTCCTTGGTTACGTTTTTTTAGGGCAGAACGAGGAACAACTCGCAGCGGCACAGGGCGCCGGCGCGCAGCCCGCGCCGCAGCCGCCGTGGGCGCGCGCGCGCGGTTGGTTCAACCCGCGCGAGGGCCTGGGCTCGATGATTTGGCCGATCGATCACGCGCTTGCAGCCTTGCTGGGGATCGTCTCGTTCATCGTTTCGTACGTGAATTATTGGCTGCCCCCCGATAAAGTGTTCGACGAGATTTACTTTGCGCGCGCGGCCGAAGAGTACCTCAAAGGGCTTTATATCTACGAGAACACGCATCCGCCGCTGACCAAACTGATCATCACCCTCTCGACCATCATGTTCGGCGGTTTGCACGGCGGCGATAACGCGCACGGCTGGCGCTTCTTGGACGTCGTGTTCGGCGGCATCGCCGTGGCGGTGCTGTACGTGTTTGCAAAGCGGCTCACGCGCTCCACCCTGTTCTCAAGTTTTGCCGCCATTCTGTTCATCGCGGACGGCATGCATTTCGTGCAATCCCGTATCGCCACGCCCGAGGGTATCGTGGTCGTGTTTTCGACCGGCGCGCTGTACGCGTTTTACCGCTACTGGATCGCCTCGCAATCTACGGTGCGCCCGTTCGAACCGCAGCCCATGCGCCGTGCGATTCTTGCGTTGGGTGCCGCCGTCGTGCTGGGCTTTATCACGAGCCTGCTGCTCAATTGGATCGCTGTCGGTTCGACCGCGTCGGTCATCGTCTTCGGCGTATTATTTACCAGCGGGTGGTATCTGCTGCTGCGCCTGGCGATCATCCACCGGTTCATGAAGCCGCAGGGCGAGTTCGTCTCTTATGCGGAGGGCTCGCAGTTCGTGCGCGCGCAGGGAGCGCCGCGCTTGCAGACGCCGGACGGACGGACGATCTCCAAAGATACCGTCCTCCAAGACGACGAGGCCAAGATCACCTACCGTCGTGACGGGACGCTGAGCTATGCAACACCGGAGGGCAGCGCCGTCTTCTCGCCCGGGCTGATCACGGACGACGAAGGCGAGATTGAAGAAGGCCGGCATGCAACGGCGTGGCTCGCGGCATTCACGGTGCTGCTCGGCGCGCTGGTTGCAAGCAAATGGTACGGCGTGATGGCCTACGGCGTCTCTTTCATCGTGATCGCCGCGGTTTGGGCGCAGCGTTTCTGGCGCGAAGGCCGCAGCAAGTTGTGGGGCAATCCGTTCGGATTCCGTCTGGACATCTCGATAGCGACGATCGTGTTTTTGAGCATGTCTGTTTACCTGTGCGCGTGGATCCCCGATCTGCTTCGTCACGTGCACGACGGCAGCATCAACACGCTCAAAGACCTAGTGTACCGTCAGTACTCGATGTTCGAGTATCACGATACGCTCAAAGCCACGCACCCTTACCAATCTTCCTGGTGGCAGTGGCCGCTCGATCTGCGGCCCATCGCCTATTATTGGCACGACTTCCGCCAGGGTGCGCTTGCGCAGTCGCCGGCCGCCTGCTGCGTCTCCGAGATCATCTCGCTGCCCAATCCGCTGATTATGTGGTTGGGGTTGATAACGGTTCCGGCTGTCGCCTTCTTAGCGTGGCGCGAGCGCAACAAAGGGTACGCCCTTCTCGTGCTCGCGTATCTTTTCCAATGGCTGCCGTGGGCGCGCTCGCCCCGCATCACGTTCGCCTATCACTTTTACGTCGACATTCCGCTCATCATCCTATGCAACGTCATCATCCTTCAGCGCCTGTGGGAGATGCAGAACACTCAGAGCGAGGGCAGAATCATCGCACGCATCGGCGTGTGCGGATATGTGGCGGTCGTGGTCCTTGCGTTCGTCTGGTTCTATCCGATTCTCACCGGAACACCACTGACGTGGGACGCCTGGAACGCGCGGATGTGGCTGGGCAGCCACTGGGTGTGAGGCCGCAGGGCGCATGAGTAAGGCGGACGCTAGGCGAAGCGTCCGCTTATGTCCGGTCATTCCAAGTGGCACAATATCAAACTGCGTAAGGGTAAAGCCGATGCCCAGCGCGGCGCCCTGTTTACCAGCTCAGCAAAGAGATCATCCTTGCGGCAAAATCCGGCTCCCCCGATCCTGAGGCGAACTACCGGCTCAAAATGGCTGTTGAAAAGGCGCGCGATAACAACGTGCCGCAGGACAACATCAAACGCGCAATCGCGCGCGGCGCCGGCGGCGCAGACGAAAAGGCGATCGAGGAGTTCGCTATGAGGGCTACGGCCCGCACGGCATCGCCGTTGTCATCGACGCTGCAACCGATAACCGTAACCGGACCGCCGGCGAGCTGCGCTTCATGTTCAGCAAGCACGGCGGAACCCTAGGCGAAACCGGCAGCGTGGCATGGATGTTCGATCCGGTCGGCATTCTGGTTGTCGATCCGGCGGGCCGCTCGGAAGAAGCAATGACCGAAGCGGCGCTCGTGGACGGGGTTGTCGACTTGGAATACGGGCAGCCCACCGAAATTTACACCGAACCCGCGCACCTAGCGCAGGCACGCGACGCGCTGCGCGCACAAGGCCTGAAGATCTCCGACGTGTAATCTGGGCGTGCGGGCCAAACAGAAAGTTTCGCCGCAAGGTGATGAGTTAGGTGCCGCGCTCGCCTTTTTGGATGCGCTGGACGAACACGAAGATGCGCAGCGCGTCTTTTCCAATATCGAAGTGAGCGAAGCCGCTCTCGAGGCGCTGGCTTGACCGCTATCGGGCGTTACATTCCGCGCGACTGGGTCTTTCCGCTTGTGTTGGCCGCATTCGTGGGCGTGCTCGTGTGGTTCGGACACTCGGTGCAAGAGTTTCTGCTGCCCGGTCCCAATACGCTCACCGTTCCTTCGTTCGTCGGCATGCCGCAGAGCGACGCGGTGAACGAGATCGTGCGTATGAAATTGAAATCCACGATTGCGGGTCACGCGCCAAGTTCCATCTATCCCAAGGGCGTGGTGATGAATCAGCAGCCGCAATCCGGATTGCACGTGCGCGCCGGGCGTCAGATCTCGCTGGTGATCAGCGACGGGCGGCAGACGATGCTCATGCCGGATATCCGTTATCAATCGTTGCGCGACGCCAGACTCGATCTCTCGCACTCGCGGTTGCAACTGGCAAAGATCACCTATGCGCGCAGCGACGACATCCCGCCCGATCACGTTATCTCGCAAAATCCCGAGCCCTCGCTAAGCGTGACCGAAGGCGCGCCGGTGTCGGTTCTGGTGAGTAAAGGTGGCGCAATCTCGGTGAAAGTGCCCAATTTCACCGGTCTGAATATCGATGAAGCGCGCGGGCTAATGTCGAGCGAACACCTCAAACTCGGGCAGATTGTCTGGACGCCGCTTGGTCCGGGCGGTCCGGCGCACGGGCAAGTAGTTCGCCAAAGTCCCGATGCCGGCGCGGTGGTCGGTCCCTACGATGTCGTCTCGCTCGACGTGAGCGCGGGCCCGCATGAATCGGGACGGCTGATCCATCAGACGCACGTGCTCGCTGCGGTTCCGCCGGCGGAGCCGGGCCAGAACCAGCCGCTGCACGTGCGCTTTTCGGTGAGCGACGACACCGGCCGCTACGATCTCTTTACCGGGTATGCGCAGCCCGGAGAAAAGTTCGACTTCAACGTAACGACGATCGGCACGTCAGCCGTGTATTTTTTCGTGAACGACACGCTGCTGGGGCAAACGAAGATCGGCCAAGAGCCCGACAATGCGTACGCGCATACGGCTAAGCCGGCAAAGAAAGCGCAAAAGCAACCGTGACCAAACTCGCGCCTTCGATTCTTTCGGCAGATTTCGCACGTATCAAGGATGAGATGTCCGCCATTGAAGAGGGCGGCGCTTCCTACGTGCACATCGACGTGATGGACGGCCGCTTCGTGCCGAACATTACCTGGGGGCCTAAAGTGGTGGCAGACTTACGCAAGCATTCGGCGCTCACGTTTGACTGTCACCTGATGATTGTCGAGCCGGAGCGGTACGTGGACGCTTTCCGCACGGCGGGCGCCGACATCATCACCTTCCACTTGGAAGCAACGCCGCACGCGCAACGGTTGCTCACGCATATCCGATCGACCGGCGCGAGGGCGGGTATATCCATCTGCCCGCAAACGCCGGTTGCGATGCTCGAAGATCTTGCAGGGGATTTCGATCTGCTGCTCGTGATGAGCGTTAATCCGGGCTTCGGCGGCCAGCAGTTCATTGCGCACGCGCTGGAAAAGGTCCGCAACAGCGTAGAACTGCGCGCGCGAAGCGGCGCGGATTTCGAGATCGAAGTTGACGGCGGGGTCACGATGAACAATGCGCTGGAGATTGCGCGCGCCGGTGCCGATGTGCTCGTTGCAGGCTCGGCGGTCTTTGACGGTGGTCAAAGCGGGCGGCGCTCGCGCGATTTTCGCTCGCTGCTTGACGGGCCCCCGCGCTGAACGAAGATGCGCTTGTTGCGCAGATTAGCGCACTGCTCGAGGATTCGCGCACAGGGTCCCGCGCACTGAATGCGATTGGCGACGACGTGGCATTTTGGCAGCCCTCGCGCTCGCATCGCAGCATCATCACGACCGATGCGCTGCTCGAAGGAGTCCATTTCCGTCGCGATCTGATGAGCTCTGCGCGATGCCGGCGCGCGCGCAATGGCGAGCAATTTGAGCGACGCGGCCGCTGCCGGCGCGCGACCGGTTTTAGCGACGGTCGCGCTTGGGCTGCCGGGCGGAACGCCTGCGCAGGATGTACTGGATCTGTACGGCGGCCTGATCGAGACCGCAACGCGTTTCGGCTGCGCGATTGCCGGAGGTGACATTACGCGCGCGCCGGTGCTGATGCTCTCCATCACCCTTGTGGGCGAGGTTCGCCCCTCGAATGTCAAAGGACGCGGCGGCGCGCGTCCGGGCGACGTCATTGCGCTCACGGGCGCACTGGGTGCTGCGCGTGCCGGCTTGCATCACGCCGGCGCGCCGTATGCTATCGACGCAGCGGCCTCGGAGCAAGCGCTGGCGGCGTTTCGTTCACCGCAACCGCGCGTAGCGCAAGGCCGGCGCCTCGCAGCGAGCCGCGCGGTTCACGCGATGATGGATGTTTCCGACGGCCTGGCGGCCCATTTCGCCGCGCATGTGCGAACGCTCGGGTTGCGGCGCGCTCGTCGAGAACGTTCCCGTAAGCGACGCCGCCCGGGCTGTTGCCCAAGCGCGCGGCGAAGACCCGCAGGCGTACGCGCTGGCGGGCGGCGAGGAGTTCGAACTCTTGGCCGCAATTGCGCCGCGGTCGTTTCCCACGCTCAGCGCCCGCTTTGAGCGAACTTTCGGCTTGCCGCTGCTGGCCGTCGGGTACTTTCGCGAGGGAAGCGGCGTGATGGTGCGTAAGGGCGCGCAGGAGCAAGCGCTGCCGGCGAGCGGCTACGATCATCTGCGGGAGAGCTGACATCAATCGCGACGACGTCCAGACGTACCCGCTGATCGGTTCGATTCAGAACACGGTCGGCATGGGATTTATCGGTAACCAGGCCATCTTTGCGATCGCAAGCGCGCTTGGAGCGCGCGTGATCAGCGCGCCGACCAGCTGACGAAGCGCTCATTCGGGCTTTTCCGGGCGCTCGAGTTATATTGTGGATCCGCAGCACTTCCGCAAAGATGTCGCGTTCCTCATCAGCCAGCGCCCTGCGGTGCTGGTCATCGGTTACCTTCCCAAGCCCAATTTGGTCGACATCGTCGCGACGCAGCTCACGGACTACAAGGGTGTTGTGCTGCTCGATCCCGTCATCGGAGATTATCAAAAGGGTCTTTTCATCAGTTCGGAGACCGCGCGCGCGATTCGCGACTATCTGCTTCCGCTCGCGCAGATCGTCACGCCCAACCGTTTCGAGGCCGAAGTGCTGCTGGGCCTGAGCGGGGACGATCGTGCCGTCGAACATTCGTTCCTGAACGGCATGTTCGATCAGGGGCCCGAAGCTGTGGTGATCACCTCGTTCGAACGCGACGCGGAGAAGCACCGCGTTAAAACGCTCTTTACCAACGGCTACAGCTATCACCGCCTGAGCGCGCCGTATTATCCGACGTTTGCGGCGCACGGAATCGGCGACGTCTTTGCCGGTTCCATGGGGATCTTTTTGGCGCTGGGTGCCTCGCCGTTTGCGGCTGCGCTGCTCTCGACGACACTCTGTGCGCGTTCGGTAGCCAATACCAGGCTCGTACGGCGGAGCGAGCGTCGACCCCGTCGCTGCGCTCGAGAAGTGGCGCCCGCTCGGATATCAAATCGATGACGACAAGACGATGCGCTTCTGCGAGCGTTCGCTGGTTGAAAGTGAAGTGATTAGGCCCACGGCGTCGGACGGTCCTCGCCTCAAGTTCGCGCCGCCAAAACACAAAATTATCTACGGCTAATGTTTACGCCGCTCTCCATTGAGTTCGGTTCCGCACCCGCTGCCCGCTTGCAGATCGACGTTCTGGATTACGAACATCCCGAACGCGCAGAGCCGGCGGACTTGGATTTGATGCATTGCCGGATAACGGCGCACGCAGGGCCGCTCCAGGCGTCGTTCGAGATGCCGATCGGACTGTACGAACTTTTCGAGATGCGCGAGTACCTGCAGCAGATCGGCTCGGGAAACGGACCCGCAAAGGGATTCATGGCGGCCGGTGGACTGCTCACGCTCTCGTTCGCGCCCTCCAAGCGCGGCCCGGTTTTATGCGCCGTCCTTTTAAAGACCATCGATGCCGCGCACGTGCGGTTGGAATATTTGATTACGCTCGAACCCGAAGATATTGCGCGCACGCTGTTCGCTTTGCGGCAACTGCAAGCGCACGCAACGTAGGAAGCAGGGCCCTCCACCCTTACTCCGTCCGGCTCTAACCGGCCGCGAGATGCAGGCGTAGGATCGAGCCATGCGTCCCTGCCTTGCATCTCTGTGCGCCTTGATCCTAATGCTGACCCTCGCAGCGTGCGGCGGCGGCGGATCGAGTGCTGCCGCGCCCGGTGGCGGCAACGGCGGGGGCGGCAGCCTGCCGGCAATGATCGAGGCGTCGGCCGGCGCGGTGAACGGAGCGGACGACGTCTTTTCACCCGCCGATGGCAATGCCGCGGGTGGAGGAGCCGGTCAAACCGTGGACGGGATACCTTGCCTGAGCAGCATGGACACGAGCCATTATCACATTCACGTCTTTTTGGGTTTTGTGAACGATGGCGCAGAACAGGCGCTCCCCGACGGAACGGGGATGAAAAATCCCGGTGCCGATACGAACGGCCAAGTACTCACGGCGACCTGTTTCTATTATTTGCACACGCACGATGCGGCGGGAGTCATTCACGTTGAGGATCCGTCCACCGCATCGCGCACGACGTCGCTGCATACGCTTGGTCAGTATCTGGACATCTGGGGACATTCGCTCTCGGGAGCCCGGGTTTTCACTTCGGGCGCGCGCTACCAAGGCGAGGGCGATCAAACGGTCTCGAATACGCAGTACACGCAGTACAGCGGCGATCCGCAAGCCATACCACTCTACGCGCACGAAGTGATCTGGGTCGAGTACGGGCCGTCCTACCCCGCAATGCTGCCCAGCGTGCATTTCTCATATTAGGGGAAAAAAGGGAACATGGAAGAACGCGAACCGTCCCAGCCCGAACAAGACGACGAAGAGAAAAAGCACGACGCTATCATCAAAGCCGACGATACCGGCATGCTCGCGCAACAAGAACTTATTAACGAGGTTGAAGAGCGCCCGCAATAGGCGCGCGGCTAGACGGCGCGGGTAACCTTTTTCGCGCGCAGGCAGGCGGTGCAGACGCGCGCAGTCCGCGCGGTGCCCCGATCGTTGACTCTGACCGACTGAAGGTTCGGCAGCCAGCGGCGCTTGGTTTTGTTCATGGCGTGGCTGACGTTATTGCCGGCCATCGGACCTTTGTTACAGACTTCACAGCGCTTAGCCATGGCTTGTAGAACTCTCCTTAAATAGCGCTGTCCCCGCGCAAGGGCGCGGAGCAACCTTGGTAGATTACCATGCGCGCCCGGGTTCGAGCAACCCTATGCAGAACGGGTCGCGCCGATGGATGTTACCGCGCTGGACGGCCGAGCGTATGCTAAGTTCATGACGGCCGGCGCCTATTTTCTGCGCAAATACCGGGGCGTCCTGAACGATTTGAACGTCTTTCCGGTCCCCGACGGCGATACCGGGACCAATATGTACCTCACCGCCCGGCAGGCCGCTATCGAGGCGGGCAAGGTCCACGGCCGCCCGCTCTCGGAGGTGGCCGCGGCCGCCGCCGCGGGAGCACTTATGGGCGCCCGCGGCAACTCGGGGGTCATTATCTCTCAGATGCTGCGCGGCTTCGCCCACCACGTGCGCCACCGCGCCGAAATCGATACCTTCGTCCTGGCCACCGCCATACGCGAAGGGGTCGTCGCGGCCCGGCAGGCGCTCGTGAAGCCGGTGGAGGGCACGATTATTTCGGTTGCCGAGGCCGCCGCCGATTCCGCCTACCGGCAAGCGCTCAACGAACCCGATCTCTATCGGTTCGTCAGGCCGTCTTGCGCAGCGCAAACGAAGCCTGGACCGCACGCCGGATCAGCTGCCGGCCCTCAAAGAGGCCGGCGTGGTCGATTCGGGCGGCGCGGGTTTCGTTTATTTTCTTGAAGGCGTGCTGCGCTTCTTACCCGACACGAAAAGTGCGGACGACCGCATTTCCGCGCCGCCCTATCCGGCAGCGCGTCTTTACGGCCGCCCAGGTCGTCGGCGATCACAAGTACTGCACGGAGTTCATTCTGGAAAACGCGCGTGCGGCGTGCACGAACTGCGCGAACTGCTGCGCGGCAAGGGCGATTCGCTGATTGTTGATCGGGCGCGCAGCCGACGATAAAGGTCCACGTGCATACCGACAACCCCGAGCAGGTACAGGCGCTTGCGGGCAAGTACGGGACGCTCACGCGCGTGAAAGTGGACAACATGGAGCAGCAGCACAACGTATTGCTGGTCGATAGGCCAAGCGTAGCGTACTCGATTGCCGCATCGTTCCGGGCGCCGGATTCGAACGGATAGCGCGCGAGCTCGGCGCCGAAGTAACGCTGCTCGCTCAGCAGAATCCCAGCGTGCGCGAGATCGTGCTGGCTATTAACAAGTGCCTTTCGCAGAACGTGTACTTGTTCGTCAACGACAAGAACGCAGCGCTGGCCGCGCAGGAGGTGCCACGCTCAGCGGCCGGACGGTGCAGATTCTCCCAACGCCCGACATCGTGGCCGGCATTGCAGGCCTGCTCGCTTTACGCGCACGCGGCGAGCAGGCAGCCGGCATTCCGGAGATCGTCGCGTCGGCATCGCACGCGAAGAGCGCGCAGGTCTTCTATGCGGGGAAGGATGCGACGGTCGGTGGAACGACGCGTTGGCGCGCGGCAAGCCCGCGGCAACGCATGCGGGAGCGCTGTACGCCGGCGCCGGAATCGGCGCAGCGGCCGGGGCGGCCCTGCAAGCTATGGGAGCGGCAACGGGAGGCCTTATCACCCTGTATTACGGCGGCTCGCAAAAGGAACGCGACGCGCAACGGCTCGTCGAAAACTGCAGGCGGCAGTTTCCGGGGGCGGATGTCGAATACTACTTCGGCGGTCATGAAGAATGCCGAATATTGGATTGTCGCTCGATGAGTAAGCCCCGCATTGCGGTCGACGCAATGGGCGGCGACCACGCGCCCGAGGAGATCGTCGCCGGCGCGCTGCTCGCGGCAGGAAGAGTACGGCGACCTGATCCTGGTCGGCGACGAGGCGCGCATGCGCCCGCTCCTGCACGGCGATGCGGCGGCGCAAGATTGGGATTCTGCATGCGCCCGAGGCCGTTCCGATGGATCAGCACGCCTCGGCGGCGCTCGCATCGCCGGCACGACATCGCTTGGCATAGCCGTCAACATGGTGAAGGCAGGAAAAGCCGACGCTGCGGTGTCCGCCGGGAACAGCGGTGCTTTTCTTGCGATCGCACTCATCCGGCTGCGCACTATCGAGGGATTTCGCGGCCCGCCATCGCAACGGTTTGGCCGGCGATCGAACGGTCCGATCGTCTTGCTGGACTCGGGCGCAAACGTCGACTGCCGCCCCGAATGGCTCGAGCAATTCGGCATCATGGGTTCGGCGTATTCGAACCCGGTGCTGAACATCGCGCGGTCCGCGCGTTGCCATCCTTTCGGTCGGCGAAGAAGACACAAAAGGGAACTCGAGGTTTTGGAAGCGGCTGCGCTGCTGCGAGCAAGCACCGATAAATTTCATCGGCAATGTGGAAGGCACAAGATCTCTTTCACAATGTGGCCGACGTAGATCGTCGCTGACGGCTTCGTGGGCAACGTCGTGCTTAAAGCTCGGCGAAGGCCTGGTCGCCGACCTGCAAAAGTCATCAAGCGAAGCGCTGCTGGGGGGTAATCTGATCACTAAGGCCGGCGCGATGCTCAGCGCCCTCGCTGCGCAAGCTGCGCACGCAAGCTTCGATTACGAAACCTACGGCGGAGCGCCGCTGCTGGGTTTGCGGGCAACTGCATCGTAAGCCACGGGCGCGCGACGCGCAACGCGATCAAACATGCGGTTCGCCAAGCGGCCGTCGAAGCGGAGCACGACGTAGTTGGTGAGATCACCGCACTCGTTAAGCCGTTCGTGGCTAAGGAAGGTTGAGGTTGGCGGTCCGGATCGTCACCGACAGCACCTCCGATATCGAGCCTCACGTCGCAGCCGAACTTGGCGTGGACGTTGTTCCGCTCTTCGTGCGCTTCGGCGAACGCAGTGACCGCGACTACGTCGACCTCTCACGCAGCGATTTTTACCGTCTGCTGGCGACCGAACGCGAGTTGCCGAATACCTCGCAACCCACCTCGCAGATGTTCGAGGAGGCGTTCGCGCCGCATGCCGGAGCGGGTGAGGCGATCGTCTGCTTGACGATCAGTCGAAACTCTCGGGGACCATCAACGCGGCTCGAAGCGCAGCGCAGCAATTCCCGCAAGCGCAGATCGCGGTCGTCGATTCGCAAACCGTTGCCGGCGGACTGCACTTGCAGGTTCTCCGTGCAGTGGATCTCGCGCGGCAGGGGGCACCGGTGGCAACGATCCTACAGGACCTCGAGGTCCAGCGGAGCACGCAGCGTCTCTACGCCTGCATTGCGGATCTTTCGCACGCCGTGCGCACGGGGCGTATCGGCAAGGCAAAGGCCGCGCTTGGAACGCTCATGAAGATCGTTCCGGTCATCTCGCTTCGCGAAGGCGAGGTTGTTGCCGAGGCGCAGGTTCGCACGATGTCGCGAGCGCGCGAAACCATGATCGATCTCTCGCTCAAAGGCCTGGAGGATCCCTCGGCGGCGCGGTTTCTGGTCATGCATACGAACGCGCCGGAGACTTGCGGCGCAGATTCGGCAGCGCCTTCGCGAGCGGCTGTCCTCCGAACCCCAAATGCTGGGAATCCTTGAGGCCGGACCGGTTATCGCAACCCACGGCGGCCCGGGGGCGGTTGGTATTTTCTGCGCGCTGAGCTGAGCGCGCGCATCGAGGCCATGACCGGAATCTACGTCCACCTCCCGTTTTGTCCGTACATCTGTCCGTACTGCGATTTTGCGAAATGGCCGCATAAGCGCAGCGCCGCGCAGCGCTATTTGCGCGCGCTGTTCGCGGAGATCGAATCTTGCGACGTGCAGGAAGGGCAGAGCGTCTTTCTCGGCGGGGGCACGCCTAATACGTATGAGGCGAACGACATCGCTGCGCTGCTCGATCGTTTGAGCGCGCGTTTTCCCGGGCCGCGCGATCGCGAAACGACGATCGAGATAAACCCGGAGTTGGCGGCAGCCGCTGATTTCCGCAGGTATGCCGCAGCGGGCGTAAACCGCATCTCCATCGGCGTGCAGTCGTTCGTAGCGGCAGAGATTGCAACGCTGGGCCGCAAGCACTCGCCTACGCAAGTCCGCGAAGCCGTTCGGTTTGCTCGCGAAGCCGGGATCGCAAGCGTGAGCGCCGATTTGATGTTCGGCGTGCCCGGCCAGGATGCGCAGAGGCTGGCTGCAGTCGCTGCAAGCGGCGATCGAGCTTGACGTCGATCACATCTCCGCGTATGGGCTGACGATCGAAGAGGGAACGCCGTACGCTGCCTGGGTGCAACGTGAACCGCGCGCTTTTCCGGGCGAAGATTGCGAGGCGGAACTGTACGATTTGGCGATTGTAGAGCCTCGAAGGCGCGGGCTACGAGCACTACGAGATCAGCAATTTCGCCCGGCCGGGCCATCGCAGCAAGCATAACGCGAATTATTGGGCAAATGGGGAGTATGTAGGTCTGGGCGTCGGCGCGGCCTCGTATAGAGAAGGCGTTCGAAGCGTTCATACCAAGGATCTTGACTCTTACATTAATGCAGTATTAGAAGGACAGACGATACCGGGGCAAAGCGAGGCGCTCCAAGGGGCGCAGCGGGCCGGCGAGGCGGTGATGCTCGCCTTGAGAACAGCGCAAGGGGTATCGCTGCAAATCTTCAAAGATCGATACGATTTGGACTTTTTGACATTTTATTCCGATGTGATCGCTCGTTACGCGGGCGAGGGATTACTCGAAGTTGACGAATCTTCCGTGCGGCTCACGCGGCGCGGGCGGTTCGTCGCGAATGACGTATGCGCGGCCTTCGTGACGTTCGCGTAGGCCCGAACGTCGCAGCCGCGCTGCTGCGGTTTCTGTTCGCGGTCGTGTTCGCCATCACGGGATTTTTACTGGGCCGCGAACTGTACGTTCGCATGCTCTCGCTCCATTTTACCAGTGAGGGTTGGCAGTCAGCGTTCACGATCGGTACGCCCGTGGCCGGTGCGGTACTGGGGATTCTGCTTGCGCCGTTGGCACAAACGATCTTCGAGGACGAGCTCAATGCGGTGGAACGCGCCATCGAACGCCTTGCTCCGGTGGAACTTGCCGGGGGCGCCGTCGGGCTTATCTTAGGGCTGCTGATCGCTTTTCTGATCCGCAGCATCCTGTTTGAATTCATCGCATCGATGGGCGCGGCCGGAAGCTGACGTCGCCATTCTGTTTTACATCTTGATAAGTATTTTCGCCGCCTACCTGGGTGCTCGGGTCGGAGCGCGCGTACACTTCTTGCCCCTTACGAAGAGTTCTATGATGGGTTCGCGCGGAACGCCTAAAGTGATCGATACCTCGGTAATCGTGGACGGCCGGATTGTGGAGATCCTCGAGAGTGGCTTCCTGGAAGGCCCGTTCATCTTGCCGCGCTTCATCTTACGCGAGGCTGCAGGCGATTGCCGATTCGACGGATCCGCTCAAGCGTACTCGCGGGCGCCGCGGCCTGGACGTGCTCAACCGGCTGCAGGAGTGGGCGTCCTTGAGATCAGCGAGCGCGATTACGGTGACGTGCGCGAAGCAGACGCGAAGTCTCGTACGCGTTGCGCAGGAACTCGGTGGCAAACTTCTGACCAACGATTACAACTTAAACCGAGTCGCGCACGTAGAAGGCGTGCAAGTACTCAATATGAACGAGCTTGCGAGTGCGGTAAAGCCCGTTGTCCTTCCCGGCGAAGAGATGACGGTGCAAGTTGTGCGCGAGGGCAAAGAGGCGCACCAAGGCGTTGGGTATCTTGACGATGGAACGATGATCGTTGTGGAGCAAGGCCGTCGCCTCATCGGCGAGACATCCGACGTCGTTGTCACCAGCGTCTTACAGACGGTCGCAGGACGGATGATTTTCGCGCGCCCGAAAAATCAACGCCCCTGATGCAGGCCTTTACCGCAATAGTGGTTGCCGCGGGGAGAGGCAGGCGGTTCGGGCGCCCAAAACAGCCGGTGGATCTCGCCGGTAAGCCCGTGCTGCAATGGTGCCTGGACGTGTTTCGCACAGTCCCGGCGATCGCCGAGATCGTCGTGGTCACCGAAAGCGAATGGTTGCAGGACGTTACGGATGCAGCGCGCGGTTGTACCGTTGTCGCGGGCGGCCCGACGAGGCAAGCCAGCGTTTACGAGGGGCTCAAGGCGGCCGCGAGTCGCTCCGGCGGGGTACTCGTGCACGACGGCGCGCGCCCATTTGTGGATGCCGGCGCCGTGCATGCCGGAATGGCTCCGGTGCGCCCGGGCCACGCGGCGGTTCTGGCCCTCCCCGTCGTGGACACGATTAAAGTTGCGTCCGCGGGCGCCGGGATCGTGCAAAAAACGCTGGACCGCGCGAAGCTTTGGGCGGCACAAACGCCGCAATTCTCCATGTTTGCGGATATGCTGCTTGCCCACGAAGCAGGCATTCGCGAGAAAATTGACGCAACCGACGACGCTATGCTACTCGAACGGGCTGGCGTGCAGGTGCACATCGTGCCCGGCTCGCCGGAGAACTTTAAAATCACGCTGCCCTCCGATCTGGAGCGCGCGCAGCAGATCGCGCGGGCGCGTTCATGACGCGCGTCGGCTATGGGTTCGACGCTCACCGCTTGGCCGCCGGACGCAAACTGCTTGTCGGCGGGGTTGAAATACCGCACGAGACCGGCAGTTTGGGGCATTCGGACGCCGACGTGCTGCTGCACGCGCTGTGCGATGCGATCTTGGGCGCTGCCGCGCTGGGCGATCTCGGCGAGTATTTCCCGGACAGCGACGCGCGCTGGAAGGACGCCAATTCGATGGAACTGCTCGGGCGGTGCGCGGCACTGGTTGAGCGCGAGGGATACCGCATCGCCAATGCCGATGCGACGGTGGTTGTGGAACGTCCCAAACTTGCGCCGTATATTCTAACGATGCGCGAGCGCATTTCGCAGCGGTTGGGGCTGCCGATAACGTGCGTGAGCGTCAAGGCGAAAACGAGCGAGGGACTGGGGTATACGGGAGACGGAAGCGGCATCGCCGCACACGCGGTCGTCCTGCTCGAAACACAATGATTACGGTCGACGAACTAGCCGCTGCAATGCAGCGATGGGGATACTTGGAAGTGCCCGCCCCGCAGGCGGCGCTGCGATGGGTGGAGGCTCTTTTTACGCGCATACGGCAATGACATCTCCGGTGTGGAGCAAGCTTGGCCGATCGTTGCCGAGCTGCGCGAGGAGTCATGCATGATTCCGGCCCTCGAGCTCGAGCGGCTGCGCTCGCGCGAATCGTTATTTTTTCTGGACACGATCGGCCAATACGTAGACAGCCAAGCCGAACTACGCGATTTGAACGTGGATCGCGATTTGGAGATCATGGCCGGCGAGTTCGGAATCACGGCGCAAGATGCGCGGTACGCGGTGCGCATGGCGCTCACGGGTAAAACGGAAGGCCCGCCCTTGGAACTGCTCTTGCCGCTGCTCGGCCACGATCGAATTTTGATCCGGATCGGCGCCGTCAATTCCCGGTTGCTTCACGGCCGAGGGCTCGAGCCGATAAAATCCGGCCCGGGCGGCGCCCCATTTGAACCGATACGGGGAGAGAAACCGCCCGGGGCTGCAGACGCCTAGGGGCAAGTCGGAATCGTCGCCGACGGCGGCGGAGTGTACGGCGGATTGGGCGCATCGATGGGCGAGTTGTTCCCGTTTACACTTACGGTATACGTGGGCTGCGGAGCGCACCAGGTATTGAAGTTAAACGTCTGACCTACTTGCGCCAGGCGAGTGACCGTGATGTTGTTGTAAACCAGCGGTGTGGCCGGCTTGATTGTCTGAGCCGGCCCGGCATTCAAGAAGTACGCCGAGCCGCCCGTACCCTGGAGCTCTGAGCGTACCGATCCCATTCTTGTCGATGACGACCGCCGTCGTTTCGTCTATACCCACGGCGTGAATCACGCTCGCGGTGTCTTTGCCGTCGGCGAATTGACGCGCCATGAATGCCGCCAGGCGGCCGAACCGGTCGCGCGTCACAAAGTGCGGGTCGGTGATGACGTTCTGTAAGATCGGCAGATCCAAGACGTCATAAGAAAAGCTGATCGTCGCTTCATACGGATTCGCGACGGCATCGGCTGAATAGACGTTCTTATTGCCTGAGGAGATCGCATCGAAGACGTACTGCGGCAGGATGTTGTCGCCTGCGCTGGTTCCCCCGACGACGCCGCCGCGATTATAGAGGTTTTGGACCGCCGTCAAGAGGGTTGTCCCTTTCCACGCGCTCACATAATCGGCTTGATTACCACCGGCGAAAAAGACGCCCTCGGACTGATTGACAATCGCCGCCGCCTGCGCTAAGACACTGGCGGGCGTGCAGGTGGGAAGCAGCAGCGTGCGCACCGAGTTGAATTTCGCCAGCGCGTACATGTACGAGTCGTAGGCATTCGTTCCGGTCGCGCGCAAAATCACGATGTCGCCGCCGGCCGTTGCATTGGAACCGGTGATCGTATCGTGCATCCAAACATACGCGGAGTCGACGTCCGTGCCTCCGCCCATCATAATGATCCCGGGCCCTTGCGGCACGGTGTTGCTCGGGGTGCTGCTGCCCACAGGCGGGTAGAACTGGTACTTGCACGAGCCGCCTCCGCCGGCGTCAGTCTGCCGCCCGCCAAGGACTGCGCTCTGCGGCAGCGCGGAATTCATCGAGCCGGTCGCGGCGCAGGACTGCACGGCAAGTGCGAGCACGGCAAAGCCGATGCCGGGGATCCGTCGGTTCATAGGTCCTCCTATCAAAAAGCCCTGCCTTCATCCTAGCCGAGCCGCCGGTGCCGACCTATGGCGGATTCCCCCTATTTATTTGCATCCGTCCGATTGACGCCTGAGTTAGACTAGTTGTTATGGCCGGTTCCCTGGAACGCTTTCTCTCCGACCTGCGTGCTCCGCAAGAGCGCGATCCGGCGGCGCGCGGTCCACTGGACGTCGTGCTGTCGTATCCGGGTTTTCATGCGATCCTGGCGCATCGCTTCATTCACGCGCTTTACGGGGCCGGCGTGCCCTTGATCCCGCGATGGCTTTCCAACGTCAACCGCTTTCTTACGGGCATCGAGATCCACCCGGGTGCGAAGATCGGCAGCGGGGTGTTCATCGATCACGGCATGGGCGTCGTGATCGGCGAGACGGCCGAAATCGGTGACGGCTGTACGATCTATCAAGGCGTCACGCTTGGCGGCACGAGTCTTTCGCACGGCAAACGTCACCCGACGCTCGGTAAGAATGTAACCGTCGGCGTGAATGCCGCAGTCCTCGGCGCGATTACCATCGGCGAGAACTCGAAGGTCGGCGGCGGTTCTGTCGTGGTGAAAGACGTGCCGCCGAACTCGACGGTCGTGGGCGTTCCGGCACGGCTCGTTATGCAGAACGGCTTGCCGGTTCGCCTCGTGCCCGAGAAGCCGCAAGTCGACATGCCCGATCCGAATGCGGATTCGATCGGCCGCCTGCAGCGCCGTATCGCGCAGTTGGAAGAGCGAATGGCGCAGCTCGATCAGGACGAGAGCGGCGATGCGGCTTGGTCGTGGGTGATTTGATCGCGTGAGCTTGCGGCTCTATAACACGCGTACGCGGTCGGTCGAGCCCTTCGAACCGCTGGTGCCCGGACGCGTGGGGATCTACGTCTGTGGCCTGACGCCTTCGGCCGAATCGCATTTAGGGCACGCACGTTCGTTCTTGTTTTTCGACGTGCTGCGGCGGTACCTAAAGCACCGCGGCTTCGACGTTTTCTTCGTGCAAAATGTCACCGACATCGACGACCGCAGCATCAACCGCGCCAAGGAAACGGGTGAGAACTGGTACGATATCGTCAGCGGTTATTACGAGTCATATAAGCGTTCGATGAAACGCTTGGGGCTGATGGAGCCGGACGCCGAGCCGTATGCGACCCAATTTATCGAACCGATCGTTTCAATGATAAGCGATCTGATCGGAAAAGGTTTCGCATACACCGCAAAAGACGGCGTCTACTATCGCGTGTCGGCGTTTCCGCGCTACGGAACGCTTGCGAACCGCAACATCGAGGAGCTCGAATCGGGCGCGCGCATCGAGGTGGACGAAGCCAAAGAAGATCCGCTTGATTTCGCACTCTGGAAGTTCGCCAAGCCCGGCGAGCCCACATGGGAGTCGCCCTGGGGCCCGGGCCGCCCCGGTTGGCATATCGAGTGTTCGGCCATGTCGCGCGCCTTGCTGGACCCCGCCGGGAACGGATTCGATATTCACGGGGGCGGCGCGGACCTAATCTTTCCGCATCACGAGAACGAGGTTGCGCAGAGCGAACCGCTCATGGCGCGTCCGCCGATGGCACGCGTCTGGATGCACGGCGGACTGCTGCTTTTTGAGAATCAGAAGATGAGCAAGTCGCTGGGCAACTTCGAGCCGCTGCACGAACTGCTTGACCGCCACGATCCGCAAGCGATCCGGCTGCTGTTTCTGCAGACCGGTTACCGCAAAGTTATGAACTTTACCGAGGAATCGATCGCCTCGGCCAGCGTGACCCTCGAGCGTTTGAAGAAAACCTATCGCGAGATGGATGAAAGCGCCCAGGACGACGGCGGCTTGCTGCGGGGAATGGAAGCGGCGCTCGACGACGATATGAACACCGCCGTCGCGCTTGCCGGGATCATCGGCTACCGCGGTCCAAGCCGGAAAACGCTGCATTATGCGCTCGACTTGCTGGGCATTACGCCGGACCAGGCGTGGCTGCAGCAAGCCGCGCCGCAGCTTCCGCAGGGCGTAACGCAAGCGTACGTCGAGCAAATCATAGCGCAACGCGCGCAGGCGCGCGCGCAGAAAAATTGGTCTGAGTCCGACAGACTTCGCGACGAACTCCTGGCGCGCGGCGTCGCGCTCAAAGATTCGAAGGATGGAACGACGTGGAGCATCGCCGGATAAAGATCGACCTCGATAACGTTATCTACGGCGTCCATGCGGTGGAGGAGGCGCTCAGCGCGGGCGAAGAGCTGCGCCATATTCATGTAGCCGATGAACGCCGGCGCGATCCCGCGCTGCGCAAGATCATGGAGATCGCGCGGGAGCGCGCCATCCGCGTGCGCACCGAGGAGCGGGCGTACTTCGCGCAATTCCCCTACAAAGCGCACCAGGGCATCGTCGCATTCGGCGCCCCGTTCGAGTACGTAACGCTGCAAGATATTCTGGAGGCGCCGCGCTCGGGTTCGTTGCTGCTGGTGATTTTAGACCATCTTACGGACCCGCATAACGTGGGAGCGATCGTCCGGACGGCCGAGTGCGTGGGCGCACATGGTGTTATCATGCCCGAGCGCCGCGCAGCGGGCGTAAACGCGACCGTTCGTAAGGCTGCCGCCGGTGCGACTGCGCACGTTCCAATCGCGCGCGTCTCCAACATCGCCGACACGCTGCGCAAGCTCAAAAAAGCCAACGTCTGGATTGCCGGTGCGGCTTTAGATCCGCGCAGCATCGAGTACACCAAAGCCGACTTCACGGGCGACCTGGCCGTGGTCATCGGCGCCGAAGGCGAGGGCCTGGGTCAACTCGTTGCGCGCGAGTGCGACTATTTGGTGCGCATTCCGCTGCGGGGCGAGGTCGAATCGCTAAACGCCTCAGTTGCATCCGGCATTTTACTTTACGAAGTGCTGCGCCAGCGCGCCGGCTAAGAGGCCGTTCCGAGCGAATCAACCGGCTGGGCTTCGGAGAAGAAGAACCCCTGCGCTTGATCGACGCCTGCTGTCTTGATGCTTTCAAGTTGTTCTTGCATTTCCACGCCTTCGGCCACGGTGTAAAGGCCGAGCGAACGCGCAAGTGCGACGACGCTGCGCACGATGGCAAGAGCGTGTTTGTCGCCCGGCAGACGGGCGATAAACGAGCCGTCGATTTTGACTCCGGCGATGGGAAGACGGTGCAAATACGCGAGTGAGGAGTACCCGGCTCCGAAATCGTCAAGCACGATTTTTATGCCGCGATCCCGCAAGGCGTACAGCGTTGTTCGCGCTTGCTCGGCGTTATGCATGACGGCGGTTTCGGTCACTTCGAGACGAATGCGTTCGGGTGAGACGCCATGCCGGTGCATGACTTCCCATACCGAATCCGCCAGGTTCTCCGCCATGAGATGCACTGCGGAGATGTTCACCGCAATAGTCGTACCGGGGAAGTCGCGGAACAGCCGTGCCGCATCGCGGCACGCATCTTCCAATACCGAGTTGTCGATTGCATCGACCAGACCGCGCCGCTCGGCGTGACCGATGAACTCGGCGGCATTCACTAGGCCCGCCCCGGGCCTGCGCCAGCGTACAAGCGCCTCGAAGGAAACGATTTTCGAGGAAGCCGCATCCACGATGGGCTGGTAATAGGTTATGAACTCGTGTTGAAGGACGGCACGGCGCAGATCGTGTTCGAGCGCGGACTCCGCGGCGACATCGTGGCGCATCGTAGCGTCGAAGACGACGTAGCAGTCGCGGCCGCGGCGCTTTGCTTCGTACATCGCAATGTCGGCATCGCGCAGCAGGTCTTCCGGGCGCGTATATTGCGGATCCCCGAGAACCACGCCGATTGACCCGGCGTTATAAAAGACGTGGCCCTCGACGCTGATCGGTTCACGCAGCATGGAGAGCAGCTCGCTGCGCCCGCGGTCCGGCATCCGAACCTCCGAGCGAGCAGATGATGACGTACTCGTCACCTCCTAAGCGCGCCACAAGGCTGTCCGAGGCCAACCGCTCGCGCAGGCGAACGGCCATCGCCATGAGCAGAGCGTCGCCGGCGGGGTGCCCCAGCGTTTCGTTCACGATGTTGAAGCGGTCGAGGTCGACGAAGAACACGCAATACGGCTTTCCGCGCGCATTGCGATCTCATCGCAGCCGCCGCCTCTTCCAAAAACGCGTTCCGGTTGGGAAGTCCGGTTAGCGCGTCGGTAAGCGCTGCTTTTCGCAGGCTCGCTTTCAACGCGCATCCGTACGGCAAGTTCGTTCTCTAACCGCGAGCGCTCGAGCTCCAATGTCTGAGCGTTCGCCCGCGAGCGGCGTGCCTGGATGAGTGCGCTTGCCAGCATCAAAGCAAGGAGCCAGATCGACAGCACCCATGCCACGGCGGCCGAAATGATCCGCCGGGTCGACGCATGGAGTGCCGAGGCGTCGCTTGAAAGGTGAATGTACGCGCCGGTGTACCGGAGCTGCACTTCGCGATCGAGGCGATCGCCGTCCGAAGGAAGCGCACGCGTACTAAGCAGGATCCGTCCGCGCGCGCTGCTTTCTATCCAGGCGATATCACCCGGAGCGGTGGCGCGGATCATGTTTTCCGCTTTGAACGTTTGCGTGAGCGTATCGACCGCCATGACACCGGCGAAGGTTCCGTTGTGGTAAAACGAGCGGAGCGTGCTAATGACGTTCTGGCCCGCCCGAAGATAGGGGCCGTAGTACACGGTCTGGTAACGCGGCGCGCCTTGCGCGCGCATGAACCATGCGCTGCGGTTGTACGGAGGCGCCCGCATGTCCAGGGGTACGCGCCTCGTGGCTCCGCCCGGTCCTTGCTCTACATAGACGGCAAGGAGTCCGGAATTGCCGATGGCGCCGGGTGCATAATAGGGGCCAAGACCGAAAATTTGCGGCGAGCTTCGCGCCCGGAAGAGCTGCGCGGTGATGTGTTCTGCGCCGGGCGCGTCCTGGACCGACGATAGGGTTTGGGCGCCGGCGGCTGCAAGTTGAATGGCCTTGCCAAAATAGTCGTCGATCCGGATCTCGATTTCTTGCAGCCGGACCCGCTGCGCGGAACGGAACTGCAGGTCGTTTTGGGCCACGCGCGACCGGGCATCCTCGGCGACCAGAATTGCCGCCAAGACGGCGGCCAAGGCCAGGGCGAGCAGCCAAAACCAGGGGGGCCTAAGCCCATAGGTTCGCCCGGCAGGCGCCAGAGTGCCCATTTTTCGGCTTTCGTGAGCGCCCCCAAGGGGGCCTAGCCGTTGCCGAGTCAGTCCTTGACGCGCAAGGACCACCCTCCTATACTGTTCGGGATGCGCCGCGTTCGACGAGGTTCCCCGGAGCCCGCGATTTGCGCCGCATTTTATTCTAAAGGGCAA
Organism: Vulcanimicrobiota bacterium; assembly: GCA_963702335.1. GTDB lineage: Bacteria > Vulcanimicrobiota > Vulcanimicrobiia > Vulcanimicrobiales > Vulcanimicrobiaceae > DASSRQ01. The sequence goes on from CAVPCC010000014.1 coordinate 94,391, forward strand.
GTATCATGGCAATGACCCATCCCGTGCCGGATGTAGTCGACTATCACGAGCGGGCGGACGAAGACCTTGTTGCGACGGCAAAGTCGGGCGACAACTTGGCCATGGAATTCCTACTCAATAAGTATAAGAACTTCGTTCGCATCAAGGCGAAGAGTTATTTCTTGATAGGCGCCGATCGCGAGGACATCATCCAAGAGGGCATGATCGGTCTTTACAAAGCGGTGCGCGACTTCAAAGCCGACAAACTCTCGAGTTTCCGCGCCTTTGCCGAGTTGTGCATTACGCGCCAGATCATCACCGCTATCAAGACGGCGACCCGTCAGAAACACATTCCGCTCAATCAGTACATCTCGCTGAATAAGCCGATCTACGACGAGGACAGCGAACGCACGCTGCTCGACGTGATGGCCTCGCAGAAGACCTCCGATCCCGAGGAACTCGTGATCAATCAGGAAGTCTCGCAGGACATAAAGGAACGCATTCAGGAGAATCTTTCCGAACTTGAGTCACAGGTGCTGCTCTCGTATCTCGAGGGCAAGAAGCTATCAAGAGATGGCGCGCGACCTTGGCAGACACGTAAAGTCCATCGACAACGCGCTGCAGCGCGTCAAACGCAAGATCGAAAAGAACCTCTCCGAGATCGAACTGCCGTAACGAAAAAAGGCGCCCTTCACCGGGCGCCTTTTTCTTAATGGCTGCCGCGCTATTTAGCGATAAGCTCGTGAAGGTAGACGTAGTTGCCTTCGGTGTCGATGCATTCGCGGGATTTGCAGCCCCCGCCACCCATCTCCACGCCCGTCATCGTGCCGCCGCCGCTCTTTGCGCGTTCGCTCGCGTCCTCTAAGTTGTCGACTCCCAGCAAGACGCCGGCCCCCGAGCGCCATTCAGCGCCCGGATTGAAGCCGAGCGCAAACGTGGTTCCGTTCGGCAGGTCGTATTCGACCCAATACTCCTCGTGCATCACGTTCGGAGCAATGCCTAAGAGTTGGTCGTAAAATGCGCGCGCGCGTTTCATGTCCTTGACCAGGAAAAATGTCGCGTCGATGCCTCGGATGCTCATGCCCCAAGAGTAAAACGGAAACACGACGGCTCCTGTCATATTTGAGCACGATGAATCCCGAATTTTTGACTTTCCCGCGTCCCGGCCGCCCATCGCTTCCTTTTAGCGATGCGATCCGGGCCGGCTCGACCCTGCACATCGCCGGCCGCATCGGGCTGGACGCGGCCACCATGCTGCCGCCGCCGGATGCCCGCGATGAGGCGCGGCTGCTCATGGACGGCCTGCGGGACGTCTTGCACCAATGCGGCGTGCGGATGAGCGCGCTCGTCCAGGTGACGGTCTATACGCCCGACGTGAGCCTGTTCGGCCTGTTCAACGAGATCTATTTGCAATATTTCGACGGCCCGCTGCCGGCGCGCGCATTCATAGGATCGGGTCCGCTGCTGTTCGGTGCCCGCTTTGAAGTGACGGCCACAGCTTACGCGCCGGAGGGTTCGTCCTGAAAAAGCTCATTGCGCTCATTGGCTGCTGCGCGCTGCTTGCAGCCGCAAAGCCGGTGGTCACGCTTCACGCCGACGACGTCATGGACTCGCCGCGCCCGCGGATAGCGCTCTCGAAATGGCAACGTGCGCCCGGGCGGACGCGCGTTACGCTTGCCGTACCCGGGGCGCTGCTTCGCGGCTACTCGTATCGCGGGAGCGTTAGGACCGCGCCGGTCCTCGTGGCATTCGGTGGCAGCGGAAACCTGATTTTCAATCATGACAGGGCGATGCGCGGATTTGCGCGCGATACCTCGCGCGTGCTGTGGTACGACTACCGCGGCTACGGTTTCAGCAGCGGAACGGCGCACTTCGATCTGCTATGTGCGGACGCACTGCGCATCTTCGATGCGGCAGCCAAATCCAACGGTGGCGCGCGGCATGTCGTGGTGCTCGGCTACTCGATGGGCACGGCGGTCGCCGATTACGTTGCCGTGCACCGGCCCGTACGCGCGCTCATTCTGGCTGCGCCATGGAACGACTACGTCGCGACGGCCGAATATGAAGATCCCAAGCATACGTACCGTCTGGATCCGCATGCCCGGCAAATGTTTGACGAAACGGCGATGCTGGCGCGCGTGAAGTCGCCGCTGCTGGTCTTTCAAGGCACGTTGGACGATGCTATTCCGCCGGTGGAGGGCGGTCAACTCGAGCGCGGTGCGGCGTCACCCGATAAGCAGTTCGTTTCGATCGTGGGCGCCAAGCACAACGGTTTACTGGAAAACCCCGCCTCGCAAGCGGCGGTGAAGGCATTTATCGCCTCGCTACGATAGCATCTCCACGATCTTAGCGTAGAGCGCTTCTTTATCGGCGACCGGATCGACGACGAAGGTCGTCGATTCCTCCGCACCCGTTTGCGGCGCGACGGCCACCGTCACTAAGCGGCGCGCGCAGACGTCCATGCAACTGGTGCTAATAGCGCGGATGGCGCCCCAGCGGCCGTCTTCTTTGAGACGCGCCTTGAGCCAGTCGCGCAAATGGAAGTCGCCGATCTCGGCCGCCTTGTCCGGATCTTCATCGGGTATGCGTTCTTTGAAGCACCGCTCGCAGACGAGCACGAGTCCGGCGTTCTTCCAATTTGGTTTTACCGGTTGCATAAAATTTTAGCCGACGGCCGGACTCGAACCGGCGAAATACGAGTTTACAAAACTCGCGCTGTAGCCACTGAGCCACGTCGGCGCTCAAGACGCGCAATTGTGCCTCCGCGGTGTTCCGTCCTTCGCCAAACGGCAATTTTCATCTCGAGTGGTCATCTCGAAAGGGGTTTGCTCGGCCTCCGAGGCGGTGGGCGCGACCCCGGCCTCGATTCAGCCCGCGATAAGTGTTGGTCAGCGAGTGGCAGTTCGGGCAAAGCAGCGTTAGGCTTTCTAGCGCATTGTTATTCCAGTCGCCGTCGATGTGTTCGACCTCCACGGGAACCCGCCCCGTTAGCGGATGTTTGACGTTCCACTTACAACGAGAGCAACATTCACCTAAGCGGAAGGTTAGGTACTTCCTTATAAAGTTATTGCAGTTGTAGACTTTGTACGCCCCGGACTCCAAAAGGCGCGCACGTTCGTTAAACTGATGGCGCTTATGGCAGCGACGAGAACAGAAAAGGCGCTTGTCGCTGGCCACCTCCAACCCGCAGGCAATGCAGAATACGTGCCTGCGATTCTTCTTATGACGAGCATGCGCGCACTTTAGGGAGCAATATTTCGCCTTCGGCTCGCGAGAGAAAACGGCTCGCCCGCATTCTGCAATGCAGTATCCTCGAAATGGCTTCTTTCTCATGCCCTTATGGTAAAATACCGAAGTGCCATACGTGTGGCCTTTCATTCGTGCATTGATGCTCGGTTACCAAGAGGGAGTCCATTGAGCGAATCTGTTGCTCTGCGTCTGGCAACCATCGGCGATCTCGAAGCGTTGCTGCCGCTTTTGCAGGCCTATCGCATTTTTTACGAACAGCCGCCGGACGCGGTGCGCGAACGCGCGTACGTTGAGGCTCATCTGCGCGACGGATCGTCTACGATCGACCTCGCGTTCGCAGGCGACCGTTGCTGCGCGTTCCTGCAGATGTTCAAAACCTACTCCACCGTGCATCTGCAGCCGGCCTGGATACTGGAAGATCTGTTCGTCGATCCGGCTTATCGCGGCCGTGGAATCGCTGCGGCTCTGCTCGATCGAGCCGTCGCCCGTGCACGAGCCGGCGGGGCTGCGGGCATGTTCCTGGAAACCGCGCGCTCCAATAGCGCTGCCCAGCGTGTCTACGAGCGTGCGGGCTGGCGTAGGGAGGCGCATTTCCTTAAGTACAACGCACCGCTCGCTTGAAGGTGGAGCGGAGGCCGCTAATGGGAAACCTTGAGCCCATGGACCTGACCAAAGAATACCCGCGCAGCCCGCGCGAACGGCTAAACGATATGACCATTCTCGCGCGCGCAATCGACAAGGCGCGCGCGCACTCGCCGGCACGTTGGGCGATAACGTCTATTTCGGCTGCCGCTTCAATCTCAAACTTTTCAATACGCTCGGCGTGACGGATGACGAGTTCCTGGATGCCGTGCGTACCTCGCCCGATGATGCAGCGGTCCTGGAATGGATTGAGGATCTCGTGCACCCCAGCGCGAGAAGATCCAGGCGATGAACGCCTGGGTTGAAAACAACGAGCCGACCGAAGACGAGCGGGCGCACTTCTGCGAAGAGTTGGAGCGCATCGATCCCGGCAACGATTGGCGCGAACGTGGACCGATCTCATCGACCTCGAAGAGGGCGCGCCAAGAAAGAAAGTTCTACCGCGACCTAGCACAAAAAAAAAGGCCGGTGGATAAACCACCGGCCTTTTGCTGGCGATGTGTCGGTTAGCGGACGACGTGCAGTCTTCGATTGCATAAGTCTTGCCGCTGGCGGTGACGGTGAGCGAGCCGTCGCCGAACGCATCGACGTTAACGTCGCAACGGTGTTAGTTCCGTTGGTGAGCGTGCCGCTGATGAAGTGCGGATCGCTCGGGGGCACGCTGTTCGTGACGATGTTAAGCGTGTCGCCGTTAACGAGCGAGGCGTTCGTGACCGTCAGGTTGCTCAGGATGCCGTGCGAATACGTTGCGCTGATCGGGATGCTGTACGTACCCTTGAGCGTTCCGCCGGCAAGGGTGAACATGGGCGCGGTAATCGGGCAGGCCGTGTTCTGCGTTCCGGCCTGATGGAGAGGGCGCCGATCGCCCCGGTGTAGGCCGAACCGCTGCGCGTAAGCGCCAGGTAACCGAATTATCCGCGTTGACCGTGCGCGTGCCGCTGGGGTTCGGGCTGGCCCAGCCGAAAGTCTCATTCAGTGAAGAGTTCCCCGTTGCGCTGTAGCCGGCGCCATCGGAGCAGAAGTTCGAAACGTTGCTCGCGCTGGCGGCCACGACCAGTTCGCCATCACCGTTAATCGTGCGCGTGCCGTTGATGGTCAAGTTGCCGGTGTGCACGCGATCAAGCCGTCGGCGACAACCGGGTAGCCGTACTGATCGAACGTGGCATTAGAGAAGGTGACGTTTTCCGTGCGGACCGCCTGTGGCGTCGAGCTGTTCATCGCGTACAGGCTTATGGTGCGCGCAACGGTTTCGGAGTTCGCCCCCGTCGAAGAGTAAACGCGAACCGTATCGCGAGCGATTTGCGTGCAGGCGTTGTCGTAGAAGTCGATGCGCTCGGTCGAGCTTGCGTCGTGATTTTTGTCGGGAACGAAGAACTCGACGCCGTTGTGGCAGGTTCCATCGCCGACGGTTTGCTGCGTGACATCGGTGCGGACGAACGAGGCGGACGCCGGCGAGTTCGTGCTCTCGTTAAAACTGCTTACATCTTTAACGGGCGAACCCACCGCATCGGCGGTGTTGATCGAGTCTTCGGTTTGCTGGTTCACCGATTGGGTCGAGCCGCCGTTGTTGCCGCCGGGAAGGGCGCTCCCGCCCCCGCCGCCGCAAGCGGCCAGGCCCAGCGAGGTGATAAGCGCTATCGACGTGAGAGAGAAACGTAAAACTTTCATTGGTGCGAAACTCCATAGTGCGTGAAGAAGAGTGCTTGATCACGTTATAGCCCAGCCGTGGGGGCGCTTCATGAGTGAACTCTGAGAGCGAGCTCAGAATTTGATTAGAAGGGGTAGCGCCTCTCCACGTCGCAGAGGCGGGGCCGGGGACTATGGGTAGGTGGCCGAGTGGTTAAAGGCAACAGACTGTAAATCTGTCCGCAACGCTGTACGCTGGTTCGAATCCAGCCCTGCCCACCAGTACTCGCGGGCGTTGCATAGTGGTAGTGCTTCTGCCTTCCAAGCAGACAGCGCGGGTTCGATTCCCGCCGCCCGCTCCAAAAGTGCAGACGCGGAATCGCCGTCGTAGCTAGTGGTAAAGCACGTCTTTGGTAAAGACGAGAGCGTGAGTTCAATCCTCACCGACGGCTCCATCTCCACCCGCCGGCCTCACTCAAATCCGTCTCCGCAGCGACGTAGAGATCGTCGTCTTCCGCGTGAACCCGGCGCTCCAGTGCCCCGACAAACGATTGCCATTCGGCAGACCACTGCCTGGGGTTACTTGCGATCGCGTCCGAGGCAGACCAGCGTTCCCAGAGCTCGACGAACGACTGGCGCAGCGAACCCATCTCCGTTTGATAGCGGTGCGCTTTTTCGCGCACGATATCGTTACTGCTCTGTGCAAGACGCGGATAGAGCCACGTGTCTTCCAAGCGCAAGTGCGCCAGCATCACGGTCTTGAAGCGGAAGAAAAGTTCGGATGTCTTCGCAGCGTCCTGCGAGCCCGTAATGTCCGCGCTTAGGTATTTCAAGACGACGTGATGATCGCGGCAGGTCTGAATGTCGATGCGCTCGGCTATGTGCACGCTTCCCTCGGCCTGTGTGCGGTATTGTTCCGGGACGCGCGTAAACTCCATGTATCGCGCGACAAGCCGCTCGAGTCCGGCTCTATCCTGCGGGCCGAATCTGGCCGGCTCGGGGCTATCCACATCAAAAACCCCGAAGATTGAATCGCCCCGCAAGAGCGGCAGGACGATCTCCGAGCGCGAGGCGGAGTCGCATGCGATATGACCGGGGAATGCATTCACGTCATCGACGATCACTCGTCTCGCGGCCCGCGAATGCGGCACCGCAAACGCCTTTTCCGCGCGGAAGCCGCGCACACGCGGGCTTCCCGCCGAAGGGCCCAAGAACGAGTTCATCGTTGTGGGGGAAATAGAAGCCGGACCAATTGACTTGCGGTATCGACATGAAAACGAAGGCGGCAAAGTTCGAGGTATTGGCCAGGAAACTGTGCTCGTCTTTGAGCAGCGCCGTTACCTGCTGGTCGAGCAGATCGTAGTCCACGTCTTCCTCGTGGTCTTGTAATCTCGGTGACGGAGGCATCGCTAGCAACTTTACCCCGTCGCGAGGCGGCAACTCCTGCTGCCGCGAAAATCGGCAGCCATGCGCCCGTAGCTCGAATTCGGAAGAGCAAGGCACTCCTAAGGCCGAGGTTGCCAGTTCGATTCTGGCCGGGCGCGCATTTTTGGGGCCGTTGCCGCTTGCTCGTGGCCCCGACGCCCGATCTGCGGGCCGAAGGCCGGGGGGGGGACGGCTGCGCCGGCGGGGGCGCGTGCAGCGCGCAGCGCGGATACGCCGATTGCACAGGTTGAACTTCTAGCGGTCCCTATGCTATAGTAGGGCGTCTAATAACGGGCCTCGGGTCCGTTATATTTACGTTGAGCGGTAAGGAAAAGTGGCGAAGAAAGAAAATCGCGTGATGGTCGTCATGGCGTGCACCGAGTGCAAGCGCCGCAACTATAACACGCAGAAAAACAAGCAAAAGACCACGGAACGGCTGGAACTGAGCAAGTACTGCCGGTTTTGCCGCTGCCACAAGTCGCACCGCGAGACCAAGTAAGCGTCCCGTAGGGCGGTACTCAATTGGTAGAGTCCTCGTCTCCAAAACGAGTTGTTGCAGGTTCGAGTCCTGTCCGCCCTGCCAACGATCCAGGAGTAACCACGTGATGACAAAGGCCCCCGGCGGCTCGCCGGATGCCCGCAAAAAACTAGCCGGCCAGAACCCCGCGGACTTCGTCCGCAGCGTTTGGCTGGAGCTTCGCCGCGTCACTTGGCCGACGCGCGAGGAGTGGGTTTCCGCTACCATCCTAACGATCGCGCTGGTCGTCATCATCGGACTCTTCACGTTTGCGTGCGATCAGGCGTTCGGTCTCTCTTCACGAAAATCCACCCGCCGACGATATGATGGAACACGAAGTGCACGAATCGGAAGCGCAAGCGCTCACAGAAGCCGCGCACGCCGACGATCTCCAAGAAGCCGGCGCGGTTGCCCAGAGCATGGAACTCGAGACTCCGCAGGCCGCCGCCGATGAGATCGCGTTGCCGAAGACGGCGCAAAACCCGCCCGGGGCGCGAAGAACGACCGTAAAAAGTGGTACGTGATCCACACCTACTCGGGCTACGAGAACAAGGTCAAGGCCAACCTCGAACGCCGCATCCACTCGATGAACATGCAGGACAAGATCTTCCGCGTGCTCGTCCCGATGGAAGACGAAGTCGAGTTCAAGGACGGCAAGCGCAAGATCACGCCGAAGAAAGTGTTCCCGGGCTACGTGCTCGTCGAGATGGACATGGACGACGGGTCCTGGTACGTCGTGCGCAACACGTCGGGCGTCACCGGCTTCGTCGGCTCGCCGGGCTCGGGCGAGAAGCCCGTCCCGCTGCAAGACAAAGAAGTCAAGACGATCCTCAAGCAGATGGGCATCGAGACGCCCAAGCTCAAGATCGACTTCGCGAAGGGCGACCGCATCAAGGTCACCTCGGGTCCGTTCTTCGACTTCACCGGCATCGTCGACGAAATCCAGCCGGAAAAAGAGAAGGTCCGCGCGCTCATCTCGATCTTCGGCCGCGAAACCCCGGTCGAACTCGAGTTCTATCAGATCGAAAAAGTCTAACAACTTTCCGCGCGAAGCGACCCCGATCGCGCGGTTCTTTAAGGGGCAGTTCTTAGGAACGAAAGGTAAACCATGGCAAAAAAGATAGTAGGCAAGATCGGCCTGCAGATTCCGGCCGGGAAAGCAACGCCCGCGCCGCCGATCGGTCCTGCACTGGGGCCGTACAGGCTGAACATCATGGACTTCTGCAAGCAGTACAACGAGCGTACTGCCTCGCAGGCCGGCATGATTATCCCCGTCGAGATCACCGTATTCGAAGACCGCACGTTTACGTTCATCACGAAGACGCCGCCGGCATCGTTTCTGATCAAGCAGGCACTCAAGATCGAGTCGGGTTCCAAGGAGCCCAACCGTAACAAGGTCGGCAAACTCACGAACGCGCAAGTGGAAGATATCGCCAAAGTGAAGATGCCCGACATCAACGCCAACGATATGGAAGCCGCGAAGAAGATCATTGCGGGCACGGCGCGCTCGATGGGCGTGGAGGTGGAAGCATAATGTCGCGCTTTCACGGCAAACGTTTTCGTAACACGGGCCGGGACCTACGATCGTAAGCAACTTTTCGACGCCGGCGAGGCCATCTCGATCGTCAAGAAAAACGCCAATGCGAAGTTCGACGAAACCGTTGAAGCGCACATCCGCTTAGGCGTGGATCCCAAAAAGAGCGATCAAAACGTTCGCGGTACGGTTCTGCTGCCGCACGGCACCGGCCGCACCGTTCGCGTCATTGCTTTCGCTAAAGGCGACAAAGCAAAAGAGGCGCAGCAAGCCGGAGCCGACATCGTCGGCGAACAGGATCTGATCGACAAAGTCAAAGGCGGCTTTGCCGACTTCGACGTGGCGGTGGCAACGCCGGACATGATGGCGGCGGTCGGTAAGGAACTGGGCCGCGTCCTCGCGCAGAAGATGCCAAACCCGAAGGCCGGAACCGTTTCGGCGAACATCGGACCGGCAATTCGCGACATCAAGGCCGGTAAAGTCGAGTATCGTTTGGACAAGAGCGGCATCATCCACACCATCGTGGGCAAGGCCAGCTTCGGCCAGGAGCAGCTCAGCGAAAACGTTCAGACGCTCCTGGATGCCATTGTGCGCGCCAAGCCCGCTGCATCGAAGGGCACTTACCTGCGCAGCATCACGCTAACGAGCACGATGGGCCCGGGCGTGAAAGTCGATCCGAACCGCGTTAAGACGTACGCTTGATTTTCCTTCGCTCTTAGAGCGTTCCAATGAGAAGAGGCCCGTCCGATTTCGGCGGGCCTCATTTCATAGAACGCTAAACCGGGCGGCAACCCGGGGATCCAGTCGTTGTGAACGTCGAAGAACTCGAAACGCGCGGGTGGCATGTTCAGGGCTTTCAACGTCGGGCCTAGTATCGAGTTTGCGAATGTGTCGAAGTCCTCGCGCGAGCGCCAATGATCGATGACGCGAATGCCGCCGTCACGCGTCGTCGTCCAGTGGCAGATCAACCCTTGCGGCGGCTTGTCGTTGGTCTGCATCTTCTTGTTCGCCTCGTCGATCGTCTTGAGCAAGGTCTGCTGATCGCCGTCGGCCTCGATGATGACACCCGTTCCCTGGCGTGACGTCGCATGCCCAAGGATGATTTCGTGAATGTCGGTCACCTCGACGGCCGGTGCTGAAAGCCCATGCTTGGCGGTGATTGGACCGATTTTGTCTCGCGCGAACCGGTCGAAGTCTTCGCGCGTTTCCCAGGCGTCGGAGATGCGCAGTCCTCCCGGAGCCGGCGCGCACCAATGGTAAACGGCGCCGCCCAGCAGGGTGGGTTTGAACACCCATCTCGTCGACGATCGCGTCGTATCTTGAGCGCGTCGCCGTCGGATTGAAAATGTAAAAGAGCGGAGATTGGCATACTATGCCGTCCTTCACTCAGTCTTGGTTGATGCCATTACGGTACGCCTTTTCAGCCGGAACCGTGTAGGGGAAGAAAAAAGACCCGCGTATTTGCGGGTCTTTTCTCCAGGTTAGGAGCGTAAACGAACCTTACGGACCGCTTTGGGCGCAGCCGCTGATCTTGTTGTCCCAGAGCGGTTGGGTCGGATAACCGGCCGCGTTGGGGTTGTTCTCAAGATTCATCCATGCGCATTTGTCGCCGATTTCGCTGCCGCTCGAATCGAGCCAGCCGCTGTTCGGCTGCGGGTCGGTTTGGGTTTCGGCTTCCTCGTGGCCGCCGACGATTGTTACGCCGTCATAGGTGCCCGGGCTGTTGACCGAACCCTCGCCGCAGTTCGCTCCCGCGTCGGTTGAGTACGGGAAGTCCGTGTACGAAACGACGCCTTCGCTCTCGCTCTCACTGCTGTGCCATGCGCACCACTGCGTTCTGAAACCGCTCGGGTCGTGTCCCGATTCGATTGCAACGAAATAATTCGCATTCACGCCGCCGTATCCAAAGTGGAGCGCCGCGCGTTGGGCTTCCGCGCCCACTGCGCTGGAGCTGGCTGGCTCGGCACGCTGTCGGCCGTATCAATCCAGGTCCCGGCAAGCCGGCCGCTGGGGTTGCCGGCGGTGCCGTTGGAGCCCGAATACTGCGTGACGGTGTTATCCCAGCCGCCGCCGCCCTCTTTGCTGAAGAAGCCCGTCAGCGTTTGGTACTCACCGTCGCCGGTCGTCCACTTGGATCCCCAAAATACGACGTAGATTTTGGGCGCGGGCTGAACCGGGCCGCCATTCCAGACAAGGTTGCTCGTGGCCAGCGAATGCCGGACGCCCTGCTCGTCGTCGACCGTGACGCCGCGGGCCGGCAGCACATGGGCCGTCACACCGTCGATGACCATGGTACGGGACGGGATGGACACTTTGGCGATGCTCTGCTGAGTGTCGCCCGAGCCGATGCCGGACGTGGTCGGAACGCCGCCCCCGCCGGAACAGGCGGAAACGAGCGCCGCTATGGCACCCAAAGCCAATAATCTGGTTACTTTCAAGTCTAAGAACCTCCACTGTAGGTTAGCGCAGCAACTGCCGGCGGCGCGGGGCGCCGAGAGCCGACAAAAGTAGTGTGCCTTATTTTACATAGATTTAACTAGTGGCAATTTACACCTACTGCCCTTGATTTTGGAACCCCGGCTCTGATATGATGGCCGACGGCTCCAATGACCGTAGGCCGCCACCCGCAAGGGGGCGTTAATGGGGAAACCCGCCTGCCGAGGACGCAAGTTTTTTTTGCGTTTCTCCGTGCGGAGCAGCGCTTTTTTTATTCGGGGACCCGGATAAGGGGTAGGAATGCCAACCGCAAAAAAAGAGGCCGCGATCGGTGAACTCAAAGAGCGTCTGGAGAAATCCGGCAATCTCTTTTTCACCAACTATGCGGGTTTGACCGTCGAGGAGATCACGCGCTTGCGCGATGAACTTCGCAAAGACGGCAGCACGTACGCGGTCGCCAAGAACACGCTCTTTTCGATTGCCGCCGGCGACGAACTCGCCAAGGCGCTCGAGCAGTATCTGCACGGGCCCACGGCCATCGTGTTCGCCGGAACGGATCCGGTAGCGCCCGCCAAGGCGCTCAAAAAATTCTCCGATGACGTCAAGCCGATCGAAGTGAAGGCTGCGTACATCGAGGGCCGCGTCGTCGACAGCGCGCAGGTCAAAGCGCTTGCGGCACTGCCTTCGCGTGACGAACTCATCGCACGACTCGTCGGTTCCATCGCAAGTCCGCTGCGCGGTCTAGTGACTGTGCTTTCCGGCAACCAAAGCGGACTTGTCCGCGTGCTCAATTCCATCCGCGAGCAAAAAGAAGCCGCGGGTTCGAACGCTTAAAGGAGACTCGTACACACCATGGCCATAGCCGAAATTATCGAATCAATTGAAAAACTCACCGTTCTCGAACTGGCCGACATGGTCAAGCAGGCTCGAGGAAAAATTTGGCGTCAGCGCCGCCGCGCCGGCGATGATGATGGCCGCCCCGGGCGCAGGCGCCGCCGCGCCGGCCGCGGAGAAGACGGAATTCGACGTAATTCTTTCTGCCGCGGGAGCCGAGAAGATCAAGGTCATCAAAGCCGTCCGCGAGATCACGAGTTTAGGGCTGACCGAAGCCAAGACGTTTGTGGAGAGCGCTCCCAAAGCCGTCAAAGAAGGCGTGAGCAAAGACGAAGCCGAGACGATCAAGAAGAAGCTTCGAGGAAGCCGGCGCTACCGTCGAAGTCAAGTAACCAGGGATTTCCTGAAGGCGAGGGGGAGTGTACCATCCGGTACGCTCCCCTTTTTCGTTGCTTAAGGAGGTTTCTATGCGTCCCTACATTTTCGTATTACTAGCGTTCTTGGGAGTTGCGGGGGCAGCGGTTGGCGCCTCGAACGGCCCGGTCGTCACGTTGCCGGGCCAGGAACACTGGGTCAAACAGAGCGGCGGCTTTTCGATGGCCGTTCTTTACGGCAACCCCGCCAAGGGCGGCTTCTACGTCATGCGCCTAAAGACCGGAGCGGGATGATCTTCCCCGCGCATTATCATCCCGGGCGCGAGAACGTGACGGTGATCTCGGGGACGTTCTATGCAGGCATGGGCAAAAAGTATGATGCTAGGAAACTTACGGCCTTTCCGCCGGGTTCGTTTATCTCGATCCCCGGGGGACAGCCGCATTATGCAATGACCAAAGGGCCGGCGGTCATTCAGTCAGCGGCGACCAACCGTTTAGCAACGTCATGGTCAAATAGGAGCGGTTGCTCATGCAGTCATCGCAGCCGCCCGTTCTGACAACGGTCTTGATCTACGTCGTCGTGTTGGGACTGTTTATCTTTCGCATGGCCCGTCCGCAGCGTATGAGCATTGCGCGGTTGTGGATTATGCCGTTCTTTCTGGTTGCGGTGACTGCACTGGCTCTTTGGGGAAACAGCGTTGCGGCCAAGCAGCTCGGAGCCGCCGCGGCGGCGCCGCTGCAAATCGCACTGGCCTTGATTGCGGGTGCGCTCCTGGGCATCCCGCTAGGGCTGTTCCGCGGGCGGCATAGTGAAGTGCGTGCTACCGACAAGCCCGGCGTCATGTACATCCATAGTTCGCCGCTCATCGTCGTGGTGTGGCTGGCGGCTTTCGCGCTGCGCGCTCTCGTGCGCTATATTATGCCCCACGCCGGAGCGTCGGCATCACTTGCCGGTGACGGCGTCTTGGCGTTTGCCGTTTCGGCCCTCATCACATCGTACGTTATCATCTATCAACGCTACCGCGCGCTCCCGCCGGCGGCTGCTCCCGGAGCGAGCGCGTGAACCCGCGTTCCTATGTGCCGTGGATCGTTCTGGCCGTTGTGGCTGTGCTCGTGATCTCGGCTATATCGTCGTATAATTCGCTCGTAACGCTCGGCCAAGCCGTGGACGCCCAATGGGGCCAGGTGCAGAACGTGTATCAGCGCCGCGCGGACTTGGTTCCGAATTTGGTTGCGACCGTCAAGGGCGCGGCAAGTTTCGAGAAGAGCACCTACATTGCGGTTACGCAAGCGCGCGCAAGCGTCGGTCAGATCTCGCCGCAGGTCATTCAAAATGCCGTCAACGATCCGAATGCGATGGCGCAGTTTCAAAAGGCGCAGGATACGTTAGGCAGTTCCCTCTCGCGGCTGCTTGTCACCGTGGAGAACTACCCGCAGACTAAAGCGAACGAAAACTTCCTCACGCTTCAGGCGCAGTTGGAGGGGACTGAAAACCGCATCGCCGTTGAGCGACGCCGGTACAACGACGCGGCGCAGGCCTTCAACACGCGGCGTAATACGTTTCCCACGATCCTGTTTGCCGGGATGTTCGGTTCCCGCTTCAACAATAAGTCGTATTTTCAGGCCACAACGTCCGCCCAGACCGCGCCGCAAGTAAATTTCCCTTGAAACCTATCGACGGCCATCGCGTGCGCGCGGCCATTGCCTGCGCCGAGAACGGAACGAGCGCGCGCATCGCGGTACGCGTGACCGATGAGGCCGTTAGCGATGCGTTGGCGCACGCGCGTGAGCAGTTTCACGGAGCGCGTTTGCACGAACATCCGGATCGGAACGCCGTGTTGTTTCTGGTCGCGCCCAAATCGCGCAAATTTGCCGTCTACGGAGGCAGCGCCATCCACGAACGCGTCGGCGAGCCGTTTTGGCAGCGGCTGGTGACCGAGATGACGCCGCTGTTTGCTCAGGATCGCGCAACCGACGGCCTGTTGCTGGGCATCGAGCGAGCCGGCGAGCAGCTGCGAATACACTTTCCGAGGGGAACGCGATGATCGCTGCGCTGGTGCTTGCGGCGGCAATCGCCATACCGCCCCGCCCCAAGGACTTCGTTACCGACAACGCCGCAGCGCTTAGCAGCGGTGCGGTCTCATCGGTAAGCTCCGAGTTGAAGTCGTACTACGATGCGACCGGCAACACGGTGTTCGTCTGGATCGGGCAGAGCACCGGCGACCAGCCGCTCGAAGAGTGGACGGTCGATGCCGCAACCAAATGGAAGATCGGCAGCAAGGGCAAGGACAATGGCGCGGTGCTGTTTCTCTTCATGAAGGATCGCAAAATCCGCATCGAGGTCGGTTATGGGCTCGAAGGATCGCTGCCCGACGCCAGCGCGAGCGAGATCGTGCGCAACACGATCGCGCCCAAGATGCGCGCCGGCGACGTGGACGGCGCCGTTCAGAGCGGCGTGGATGCGATGCTCGTTACGATAACGCCGTCCTATGCGCAGAAACTGGGCCGCGCCGTCCCGCTCCGAACTCGGAAGCGCAATCACCCGATGCCGAGGGCATCGGGTTCATCATCTTCGTCGTAGTCGTTGCGCTGCTGCTCATGATCCGTCTGCGCGGTAAAGGCCGTGGCGCGGGCGGCGCATGGTACTGGGGCCCGGGCATCTCTATGGGCGGCTTTGGCGGCGGCGGCGGCGGATTTTCCGGCGGCTTTGGGGGAGGATTCGGCGGCGGCGGCGCCTCGGGCGGCTGGTAGTTCTCGGCTAGCAGAACTTCCAATCCGGCGAGCACGTCGGTTTCGCCGATGCCGTTACCGGCGAGAGATGATGGACTGACCGGGATGCCGGACGCGGCGTCGGCCGTGCGGACGTGCCCGCTTGGCGCCGGCCGCAGCCGCCCTGATATTGATCGTTCCAGCCCGTTGCCGAGATCGGCGTCGAGCAGGCGATGTTCTCATTAAAGTTTGCGAAGGTTGCCGGGTCGGAGGCAAACTCCGACTGCAGCGCGGCAACGCGGTGACTGTCGCTGGGATGATCCGAAAGAAACTCCGGCGGCGTGCCGGACGGATTGGCTTCGAACTGCTGCATGAGCCACACCATGCCGTACGGCGTGATGCCCGCTTGCGCGCAGGTGTAGGCGCCGCCGTGATCGGCGTTGTGTTCCACGTCGCGTGAGAAGTGCAGCGCTTCAAGGTTGGCACCAAGGCCGATCGCCGTATTCACCAAACCGCTGTTGCGTCCGAGCAAGATGGAAGCAAGCCCCGCGTAGATCGAGAGCCGCTGCTGCTTGGCGTACAAATTATAAACGTCGTGGTGGATGTCGTGGTTGACTTCGTGGCAGAGCACGCCCGCCAGCTCCTCCTTGTTGTGGACGAATTTCATCATCGAGGTGGTTACGTAGACGTTGCCGCCGGGAACCGAAAATGCGTTCGGGCTGCTCTCGTTGACCAGAATGAAATGAAAGGGAACGAAGTAGTTCCGATCCGCAACGGGCGCTATGCGCGCGGCGATCGAGTTAAGCGTTGCATAGTAGGGCGAGTTCTGAACGATCTCGCCTTTTTGCGAGCTGCTGATACACTTGCTGGCCGATTTGCAGTTCTTGCTGCTCCTCATCGGAGTACGCCAAAGCGGGCACGGTGCACGCCACGGCTAGAAGTGCTGCTAAGGCGGCCGCTGCTATTCGATTCATGGGTTCTGATTGTTACCTCTTAGTGTTTAACGAAAACAAAGCGGGCGGCCTCTCACAAGAGACCGCCCGCTTGTGCACCCGGGTGCCTTCGCCTAGTGGACGAGAAACGCCACCAGAAGAAGTGCCACGATGTTGAGCACTTTGATCATCGGATTGATCGCGGGGCCCGCCGTGTCTTTGTACGGATCGCCGACCGTGTCGCCGGTAACGGCGGCTTTATGCGCATCCGAACCCTTGCCGCCGTTGTGGCCGTCTTCAATGTACTTCTTGGCGTTGTCCCACGCACCGCCGCCGCTCGTCATGGCGATCGCAAGAAACAGACCGGTGATGATGGCGCCCATCAGAATGCCGCCCATGACTTGTGCACTGGTCATGCCTGGGAAGATGTGCAGCACACCGAGGAGCACGACGACGATGGGCACACCGACCGGAATGAGTGCCGGCAGAACCATCTCTTTGAGCGCTGCGCGCGTGACGATGTCGACGGTCGAGGCATAATCGGGGCGCGAAGTTCCGGCCATGATGCCCGGATTGTTTGCGAATTGCATGCGCACGTTCTCGACGACTTTTCCGCCGGCGCGTCCGACGGCTTCCATCGAGAGCGATGAGAAGAAGAACGGCAGCATGCCGCCGATGAGCAAACCCGCAAGCACGAACGGATTTTCGATGCTGAAGAGTCCGGCCGTCATATGGCAGCCTGCCACGGCACCGCAGCGGTTGGTGAGTTCTTGCGAGAACGATGCGAAGAGCACGATAGCCGCAAGGCCGGCCGACCCGATTGCGTAACCCTTGGTAACGGCTTTCGTGGTGTTGCCGACCGCATCGAGCGGATCGGTCACGCCGCGCACGTCGTCGGGGAGCTCGGCCATTTCGGCGATGCCGCCCGCGTTGTCGGTGATTGGACCGAATGAGTCGATCGCGACCACGATACCGGCCATGGAAAGCATGGCCATGACGGCGATGCCCACGCCGTACAACCCGACCAGCGTGTACGATCCCAGAATGCCGGCGACGATGACCAGTCCGGGCAGCGCCGTTGCCTGCATGGAGACGGCAAGGCCGCTGATGATGTTCGTAGCGTGTCCGGTTATCGAAGCGTTCGCAATGCGCCGGACCGGCGAGAATTGCGTACCCGTATAGTATTCGGTAATCCAGGTGATCAGCCCGGTGACGACCAGGCCGATCAGCGCGCAGAGCCAGATGTTCATCGCGCTCACCGAACGCGCGACGCCGCCCGTCGTGATCGTGATGCCGCCGGCAAACTCTTTGTTCGTAATAAAGTAGAACGCGATCGCGGAGAGCACGCCTGCAACGCCCAGACCGACGTACAGCGAGTTCATAATCTTGCCGCGGTCCACTTTGCCGATGCCCACGAACAGCGTGCCGACGATCGAGGCGATGATGGAAATGGCGCCCAAAACGATCGGAAAGGTCGTCGAGCCCGGCACGGTGCCCAGCAGCAAGTTTCCGAGCAGCATAGCGGCGACCGTCGTTACAACGTACGTTTCGAACAGATCGGCTGCCATGCCGGCGCAGTCGCCTACGTTGTCACCAACGTTGTCGGCGATGACCGCGGGGTTGCGCGGATCGTCTTCCGGAATTCCGGCCTCAACTTTGCCGACCAAGTCCGCGCCCACGTCGGCGGCCTTAGTGTAGATGCCGCCGCCCAAACGTGCGAATACCGAGATGAGCGAACAGCCGAAGGCAAGTCCCACCATCGCGCCGAGCGACTGGGCTTGGTCGCCGCCGTTTACGCTGAGCAAAATCCAGTAGTAGCCGGCAACCGCGAGAATTCCTAACCCGACCACCAGCAGTCCCGTGATGGCGCCGCCTTTGAACGCGACGTTGAGCGCCGGACTCAATCCGCCGCGCGCAGCCTCGGCCGTGCGCACGTTGGCGCGGACCGAGATTGTCATCCCGATGAATCCTGCGGCGCCGGAGAGCACCGCGCCGATTAGGAACCCGACGGCGGGCTGCCAATGCAGACCGATAAGAATCACCACGAAGAGGACCACGGCGACGATGCCGACCGCGGTGTACTGACGCTTCAGAAATGCCATGGCGCCTTCTTGGATGGCGCCGGCAATCTCTTGCATGCGGGCGTTCCCGGGCGACTGCCGCATGATCCAGCTTATAAGGTAAAGGCCGTAGACGATGGCGAGCACGCCGGCGCCGACGCCCCAATAGATGGCCGAATAGGCGCTAATCCCAGAACTCATTGGTTTCCTTACGGGTAAATGCAGTGAAAATAAGCCCCGCCGGCCGCAGCGGAGCAGCGGGGGAAATCTGGTCGCTCGGTTTGCTCTAGGCCGCCCGCGCTTCCTGCTCGGCGGTCTTCCACCGGAGAGGCGCCGCTGCGCCGCGAACGGTGCGGGCAATGCTCGAAGAGGTCGATTTCCTCGTCGTCGGTTGCGGCCCGGCCGGCGGGACCGCTGCGCGTGAGGCCGCCCGCCGCGGCGTTGAAACGCTGGTTTTGGACAAAGACACGGTAATCGGTGCGAAGCGTGTCTGCGCCGCCGGGCTTCGCCCGGGATTTTGCCGGACGTTCGATTTACCTCGCTCGCTCGTGCATTTTGACACGCCGCGCCTTGCGCTCTTCGATCCGCAGATGCGCGAGCACGAGGTGTTCTTCGGCCCCGGCCATACGAGCACGCGCGAAGAACTCGACGGTACGATCGCACGGCTAGCGGTAACCGAAGGAGCACAGATCCGTACCGGTGCGCTTTTTAAAACGCTGCGCGGCGACTCGGGCCGGACGATTGTGGATTACGCCGACTTGCGCAGCGGCGAACACAAGAGCGTCGCGGCCCGCAGCGTGTTCCTTGCTCAAGGGTCCACAGCAAAATTGGAGTCGTCGGCGTTTGCATTTCCAGCGTGGAACGATCACCTGATCACGACCCTGCAATACCGCGTGTATCTCAAAGCGCCCGCGCACGAGATCGCCTACCGCACGCTCGAAATGCACTACTATCCGGCGCGAGACGGCCGCACCGTGATCGGCTGGATGTTTCCCAAGCGCGATCACCTCGCCATAGGGATCGGGATCATGGGCAAGGTTCCGGGGGCACAGCTGCGCGAGGAACTCGACACGTTCACGGCACGTACCCGCGCGCGGCTTTATCCCGGCATCGGGTACGATCTCAAGACCGAAGGACACCTGCTGTACGGCGGAGACCCGCGTCCCGTTCTGGCAACCGCAAGCGCCATGCTCGGCGGCACGGCTGCGGGCCTTGTGGATGCAACCAACGGTGAGGGGATCTACGAAGCGGCAATGAGCGGACGGCTTGCGGCGCAGGCCGCCGCGTGCAGTGGCCCCCGCGCGGCTGCCCAGCAGTATAGCCGCGCCGTCCAAGCGCGGTACGCCGCCCGCCTTCGCAGACGCGCGGCGCTCATGCGTTTTCTTGAAAAGCGCCCCGCGCGGTTCGGCATGCTGTTCGCGCAACTGGCGAAGGCGCCCCGGTTTGCCGATATCCTGCAGCGTGAAGACGGTGAGCGTACGCTGACGGACCGGGTCTACCTGTACGCGCAGGCGCTTGCCTTTGCCGTGCGCGCGCAGCGCGCTTAAGGGCGCTCTTTGCTAGTTCAGATTTCGGATATTCAGTTCCGGCAACTTCGCGATGCGATCCGCGATAAATTCGGCATTTTTTACGACGACACCAAACAGTTTCTGCTGCAATCCCGTTTGCAGACGCGCCTTGTTAAGCGCAGCGTGCCGGATTTCGGCCGTTACTATCAATTCTTGATGACGGACGCCGACCGCAACGCCGAGTGGGATGAATTGGCTTCCGTTCTTTCCAACAACGAAACGTATTTCTTTCGCGAGCGCGCGCAACTGGACGTACTGGCCGGCCAAGTCGTTGCCGATTTCCTAAAGGCGCCCACGGGAAAGCTCAAGGTGTGGTCGGCGGCCTGTTCGACCGGAGAAGAGCCGTTCTCGCTGGCGATGACGTTGCTGGAAACGCGGCGCCTCGCGCCCGGACAGATTCAAATCAAAGCCGGCGATATCTCCCCGCGCGCACTTGAGAAGTGCGGCGTGGGATTTTACCGGGAGTCAGCTTTCGCGCGACTCCGCCCGAACTAATTCACAAGTACTTCCGCCCCTCGTCAACCGGCGGCTTTCTGATTTCGGATGACATAAAGCGGATGGTTGAATTTTTCCGGGTGAATCTTTTGGATGAAAGCGCCGTAGCCAAGGTTGGGCCACTCGACGCCATTTTCTGCCGCAACGTGCTTATCTATTTCGACAAGCCCACGCAGAAACGCGTCGTGGAAAATTTTGCCAAGGCGCTGCGGCCGCGCGGTTATCTCTTCCTGGGCCACGCCGAATCGATCATGCGGCTAACGGATTTGTACGAGCCCGTCGTCATGCCAAAAGCCATCTATTACCGGTTACGCTGATGGCAATTAACGTTTTGGTCGTCGACGACTCTGCGTTCATGCGGCGCGCGATAAGCAAGATGCTCGAAGGCGAGCCCGATATCATCGTCTGCGCAACGGCTCGCAACGGTGAGGAGGCGATCCTCAAAGCGCAGGAGCTGCATCCCGACGTCGTGACGATGGACGTGGAGATGCCCGGTATGGGGGGATTGGAAGCGGTGCGCGAGATCACCGCTGCAACGCAGATCCCCATTATCATGATCAGCGCGCTCACGCGCGAAGGCGCTGAAACGACGTTCCGTGCCCTCGACGCCGGTGCGGTGGATTTCATTCCGAAACCCGATGCGGCGTACGTGAACATCAAGGATGTGGCGCGCGACCTGGTTGCAAAGGTGCGCGTGTTTGCGCGCCGCGCCGCGCCGCTGCGGCGCCGGGCTCCCGCTCCCAAAGTGGTGCTGCCGCCTATAGGCGAATCCCGCTCGGCGTTTGCGCGCGCGGAGAACTTCAACTGCGTGGCCATCGGCACATCCACCGGCGGCCCCGTTGCGCTCTCTCGCATCATCCCGCGTCTGCCTGCTTCATTTGCAACGCCCATCGTCATCGTCCAGCACATGCCCCCGGGCTTCACGCGTCCACTTGCGGACCGTCTCAATGCCTCGAGTAAATTGCGCGTGCGCGAAGGCGAAGACGGCTTGGTCTTAGCCGAGGGGCGAGGTGATCATTGCGCCGGCGGGCGTGCAACTGCGCCTACGCCGTTCCGGAGAGGAAGTAAGCGTCCGCTTGGGACCGGATGATGGGCGGTCGCTCCACGTTCCGAGCGTCGACGTACTCACCGCCTCCGTGGCGCAGACGTACGGCGCGGCAACGCTCGCCGCCATTCTCACGGGCATGGGACAAGACGGTATCTTAGGGCTTGCGCGGGTCAAAGACTTGGGCGGCTACGTAGTCGGACAAGACGCCGCAACGTCCGTCGTGTACGGCATGCCGCGGGCCGCGGCGCAAGCGGGGCTGGTGGACCGCGTGTTGCCGCTGGACGAGATCGCAGCTGCTCTCTGCGAATTGACGAACACTTCCTTCGCACGCTCTTAACCGAATCTACGCCCGGGCAGGGCAAAAATAGTAGGAGGGCTACGTTCCGCGGGCAATACAACCGATAACTAGCGGCTCAATCGTCCACCTCGGAGTGTGCATGAGGCCTAACCGGAGTTCGCAGCGCTATGTCATCGGCGGTGTCGAGCTATCACGAGAAGAGATCGTGCACAAGTACTTGCATTTAGTGAAGTACGTCGCTGGACGCATCTCCGTGAATCTACCGCCCAACGTCGAGCCTGAACGACCTGATTAACGACGGCATTCTGGGCCTGATTGACGCCATCGAGAAATACGATGACGCGCGCGGCGTGAAGTTCGAAACGTACGCCATCACCCGCATAAACGGCGCCATCTTAGACGCCCTGCGATCGCTTGACTGGGTGCCTCGCGCGGTGCGGCAGCGCGCTCGCGAGTTGGAGAGGGCGTATCAGGAGCTCGAGGCCCAGCTCGGCCGCGTGCCCACCGAAGAGGAGATCGCGCAGAAACTCGGCGTCTCTCCTAAAGAGCTGGACTCGCTCATGCAGCGCGTGCGCGGCACTGCGGTACTCTCGCTTGAAGAATTTCTGCCGAACGAAAAGGGCTACGAGATCCCGTTGGTCGACACGCTCAAGGACGCCGACAACGATGTGACGACGGCCGTGGAAGCGCGCGAGGTCCGGGGCGCACTGGTCGCGGCGGTAGAAGAACTCTCACCGCAAGAACGCACGGTCATCTCGCTCTATTATTTCGACGGCCTCACGCTCAAGGAAATCAAGAGCGCGCTGAACGTTTCCGAGTCGCGCGTCTCGCAGATCCACGCTCAGGCGGTCATCCATCTGCGGCAGAAACTGCGCGAGCTGCGCGGGGACCTGGGCTACCGCGACGGCGACCCCAACGTCAAGCAGAAATATTTACGAAAACCGCCCTCCCCTGCCGATACAGTAAGTAAGGCCGGTTAGTTCCTCCCAATAGGGTGACGCGCCGGCGGGCGAGAAAGCGCTTCACTGATATGGCCATTCGACCGGTCGACCTGCAGTTGGCATACATGGCGGCTCCGCAAAGCGCGGCCGTCTTGAATAGTTCCAAAGAGTCGCCGGCCGCCGCGCAGCAAGCCACAGCCGCGGCGTTCGCCGCTGAGGTCGTGCGCCGCGAAGAGCAGGTCGAACAGCCCGACCACACGCAGGGCACCAAAGTGCGGCCGCGCGATGCGCGCGAAAAGGCGCAGGACCATCGCCCGGGGCGAAAGCGCAAGTACTTGCCGAATCCGCAAGCCGAGGGCGAGGGCGCCCCTATCGCTTCGGACGGCGAGGAACATCATTTCATCGACGTAACGGCCTAGCGCGGTGGCGGGGCTCGACCCGGCGCTCGCAGTCTCGCCGGTCAAGTGATCGCGGCGGCCGATGCCGCGCTGGCCGACGTTGCGCTCAATTTGGGCGTTTCGGCCGACATTCTGCAGGCGCAGCTCTCCACGGGCGATCTGCTGCCGGCATTGATCCTCGCGCCGCAAAACGGCCAAGACCAAATCCAAATCCTCGGGCAGCGCGTGGTCGCGCAGCTCCCCGCCGACTTGCACCCGGGAGAAACCGTAGTGCTGCAAGTGACGGGCTTTAACGGCAATCAGATTCTCGTGCGCAATCTGGGCCTTCTAGACCCGGCCAATCCCGCCGCGTTCGCAACCGTGGAACTGCCCGGCGAACCCGCGGTTGACGCCACGCAGCGGCAAACCGCCATTCTGACGACCTCGACTGCTGCCCGGGCACCGGCAGCGGCGCCGGCGAACCCTGCGGCGCAGACGCAAGCGCCGCCTGCCGCGCAGGCCCAACCGATCGCGCCGCCGCGGGAGATCTTCGTTGCCGCTTCCGTCCGCCCGACGCCCCCCGTCTCACCCCCCGGTGCGGCCTCCGAAGCCGCTCCGAGCGCACCTCAAGTACGTGTCGACGTGCTTTCCGCGCGCATCGCGGCGGCGCAGACCGCGCGCAGTGCGCCTGCCCCAGCACCGGCAGCCGTGCCGGCGGCTGCGGGCCCGGCAGCTGCGGCCGCGACGCCCCCTATCGTGCACGCAGCGGGCCCGCTTCAAAACGCGTCACAAACGGTGGTGCGCACCGTAAGCGATCTCTTGCGGGCTGCCGGCTTGCCCGACACGGCGTTCACGCGAACCGCAGCAGCGATCTCATCGCAGGCACCCGGCCGTTTGGCGCCGGTTCTGCAGCGTTTAGAGAATGCGCTTGCGCGTGTGACCGGCGATCCGCGCGTTTCTACGCTGCGCACGCTCATCGCATTCACCTCGCGCTTGAACTTGGCCAACGAAGAGACACTTCCGGCGCAAATCGCGGCATATGTCTCGCACGTCATCGAAGGCGCCGAAACTAAACTTGCGCAGTTGCTCGGCGCCTACGCGCAAAACGAAGAGTCCGCGCCGGCGCAGCCCGATTCGCAGGCGCAGCGCGCGCCGGCAGCCCCGGGACCGGCAGAGCCGGCGCATCCGGAAGGCGCGCAGAGTCCACCGCCCGCGCAAGCCGCGCAAGTCGTACAGCGCGCAGCCGCGGCCGAACACGATCTGAAAACGTTGGTCCTTGCGCTCATGCGCGATCCGCCCGCGGCCCGTTCGTCGACGCTCACCCAAGCATTGAGCGAAACGCAGATTACGCTGACCGGAACGCAGATTAACGTTGCAAATGCGAACGTGCAAAACCCAAATACGATCACGCTTCCGCTTCCCGCGTTCTACTATGAGGGTGGAAAGCCGGCGTATCTACGCATCTCGCGTGACGGCGGCGGATCGCGAACGCCCATGGATGCCGATAACTTTCACGTCGCATTCGTGCTGGACACCGCAAATCTCGGGACGGTCGCCATCGACGTGCAAACGGCAGGGCGCGCCGTGAAAATCGACGTCAAGACCGAAGCGGCTGCGTCCGCATCGGCATTTTCGCAGTCGCTGGGGTCGCTGCGCGATCGTTTGGAGGCGCTGCGTTACCGCGTCTCGTCGGCTGCGGCGGCGGTCTTAACGCCGGGCGGCAATGCTGCCGCGGCTGCGCAGCCGGCAGCGCCGCGCGTGCGAACGCCGGGCGCCTCGCAGTTGGATCTGCACGCATGAGCGGGCGCTTCTACGACTTTCGCAAGAAAGTGGGGCCGCGTCCGGCTGCCGCGGCTCTCAAATACGATCCGGTGGGACATGATGCACCGGAACTCGTTGCGGCGGGGCGCGGACTGGTTGCCGAAGAGATCGTGCGCATTGCCAAAGAGCACGACATTCCGCTCATGGAAGACGCCCAGTTGGTGGAAGCACTCTCGCGTTTGGAGATCACGCAATCCATTCCGCGCGAGTTGTATGCGGTCGTCGCCGAGGTTCTTGCGTACGTTTTCCGCGTCGACGAAGACGCCGCCAAACGCAGCCACGCGCGGTAGGCTCCGAAGCTCGCATGGCTTTCGCGATCAAGGCCGAGATTAACGATCCCGCCGCAACGACGTTTGCCTTCGTTGCGCAGAAGACGATGTACGGCGGCAAACACATCGCCGCGGGCGACACGATTTTTCTGTTCGCGAGCGAAAACGAGGGCGGCCGGGGCCTAGTCGCAAGCGGCATCGTCACGTCCGCGCGGGCGGTTGCCAAAAAGCGTGGCATCGCGCGTCAGACGCCGCGCGTGAGCATCACCGTCAAACGCACGGCGCTTGCGAGGCGTCCGCTGGGGCGCACCGAGTCTCAAGCATCTGACGGACTGGAACGACGGGCTCCCCGGGACCGAGCTCAACTTCAAATTCTACCGTCAAGCCACGAACAAAATCATCGGCGTCTCAGAGCAAACGGCGGTATTCCTGGGCAAATTCTTCTAGTCCAATCGAACAGGAGTTCGATTGGGGAGTGCGAAGGTGGGTACTCCGTGAGTCGGCTTTCCAAGATCAAGGCCTCTTTCGGCAAGGCACGCGAGTCGCTCTCGGGCGTCCAGGCGTTGGGCCGCGCCCGAAAGCCCATTACGCCCGAGGTCTGGGAAGAGGTCGAAGAGTTATTGCTTCTCGCGGACTTCGGCGTGCCGACCACGGAGAAGATCGTGGGGGGGCTGCGAACCGTCGCAAAGCAAGAACTCTGGGCTACCAGCGACCAGATCGTCGCGCGTTTCCGCAAAGACGTGGAGCGCTTTCTCACGCTCCCCGGCGCGGAATTGAATCTTTCCGCGCAGCCAGCGGTCCTTCTCGTCGTGGGCGTGAACGGCAGCGGCAAGACCACGACCATCGGCAAACTCGCAACTGCGCTGCGCGCGCAGGGCAAACGCGTGCTGCTCGTTGCGGCGGATACGTTTCGCGCGGCAGCGGCCGAGCAACTTGCCGTTTGGGCCGAGCGCAGCGGCGCGGATTATTTGCGCGGTAAAGAGGGCGCGGACCCGGCCTCGGTCGTTTTCGACGGCGTGGCTGCCGGCAAAGCACGCGGCGCGGACGTTATCATCATCGACACCGCCGGCCGGCTGCAAACCAAAACTAACCTCATGGAAGAGCTCAAGAAGATGCGCCGCATCGTAGAACGCGAGCTCGGCGCCGCGCCGGCGGAAACGCTGCTGGTGCTGGATGGAACGACCGGTCAGAACGCCATCTCGCAGGCGAAACTCTTCAATGAGGCCACCTCGCTTACCGGCGCGGTCGTGACCAAACTCGACTCCACTGCAAAAGGCGGCGTGCTGGTCGCCATCGTGGACACCTTGGAGATTCCCATCAAATACGTGGGCCTGGGCGAATCGGCGGACGCGCTGCGTCCGTTCTCGCCGGGCGAATTCATCGAAGCCCTTTTCGAAGAGTCCGACCTGTAATAACTAATGCCACCCCCTTGTCACCGCGCCGCGGTAGCGTGAACTGAAAACTGAAGCAATCAGCATCTAATGGAGATTTTTAATGGCAGCGCAAGATGAACGGCAAGTGCTCTAAGCAACGCCCTGGCGCAAATAGAGCGGCAGTTCGGCAAAGGGTCCATCATGCGGATGGGCGAGTTCAGCGAAAAGATGCACTTCGACGTGGTGTCGTCGGGATCGATCGCCATCGATCTGGCTTTGGGCGTGGGCGGCTTCCCGCGCGGGCGCATCGTGGAGATCTACGGCCCCGAATCAGCGGTAAAACCACGCTCGCGCTGCACGCCATTGCCGAAGCGCAAAAAACCGGCGGCACGGCGGCGTTCATCGACGTCGAACACGCGCTCGATCCCAACTACGCGGCGGCATTGGGCGTCGATCTGACAACCTGCTCGTCTCTCAGCCCGACACCGGCGAACAAGCGCTCGACATCGCCGAGATGCTGGTGCGCAGCAACGCGGTAGACGTCATCGTTGTCGACTCGGTCGCCGCCCTGGTCACCAAGGCCGAACTGGAAGGCGACATGGGGGATACGCACGTAGGGCTTCAGGCACGCCTGATGTCGCAAGCGCTGCGCAAACTGACGTCGGCTATCTCCCGCAGCAAATCGGTGATGATCTTCATCAATCAGTTGCGCGAGAAGATCGGCGTCATGTTCGGCAGTCCCGAAACCACCTCGGGCGGCCGTGCGCTGAAGTTCTACGCCTCGATTCGCTTGGATGTTCGCAGCTCGAGCAGATCAAAGTCGGCCAAGACGTCGTGGGCTCGCGCACGCGCGTCAAAGTGGTGAAGAACAAGGTCGCGCCGCCGTTCCGGCAAGCCGAGTTTGACATCACCTACGGGCACGGCATCAGCAAAATGGGCTCGATTCTCGATGTTGCACTCGAGCGCAACATCGTCGGCAAGAGCGGCTCGTGGTACACGTACGGCGAGACGCGCATCGGTCAAGGGCGCGAGAACGCCAAGTCGTACCTCGAAGAGCACAGCGATCTGGCCGACGAAATCTCAACCAAGATTCGCGAAGAGCTGGTCGCCCAAGTCGTCTCCAAGAACGGAGCCGCCGACCCGGCACCCGCCGAGTAAATAATAGAGGTAACGTCGTAGCGAGATATGCCGAGGGGTGACGTGTCTGCGTGGAATTTCTGACTTTTTTTCGCAAACCCGGAGGGTTTGTACAAAACTTGTTCTCGAAAAAAAGCAGTAAAGTAGCAAATTTGCCATGGATGGCAAATTTGTGAACGGTTCCACGCAGACACGTCACCCCTCGGCATATCTCGCGGCCCTTCGCATGCTGGCCCAACGCCGCCTCACGGAAGCGCAACTCTGGCAGAGACTCGAACGCAAAGGTCACGGGCACGACGACGTGCGCGTCACGGTCGAGCGATGCAAGCGCGAGGGCTACATCGACGACCGTCTATTCGCGCAACTCTACGTGGAGCAAAAGGTCAAAGCCGTTGGCAACGTCCGGCTTGTCGGGGAGCTGGTCCGCAAGGGAATCGATCGCGACGCTGCTCACGCCGCTGTGCAGCAAGCCTCGGCCGGCGAGCAGCACCGTTTGGACGAAGCGCTCGCCAAAATACTGCGCACAAAATCCGGGGTCAGTTATCAGTCGGCGGCGCGCACTTTGGAGCGCCTGGGGTTTCCGACCGCGCTGATCTACCGCGTGTTGCGCGAGCATGCGCGCCTGCACGGGCCCTTTGCGGCGGACGCGCAGGCGACCGGAGGCGAACAAGACAACCTCTGCGCATGAAGCGAAAGTCATTCCTTGCCGCCTCCGCAACGGTCGCGGCACTTGCGGCAGCAGCCTGCGCGAAAACCAACGCCGGGTGAACTGGAATTGGTAGAGCCGCTCCGCGCAATTCGATTCCGCGGCATTTAGCAGGCTCGTGAGCAAACCGGCCGACGTGCGTCAACTCTGGGACGTGGGCGGGTACCAGCCCGGAATTCTGGGCGAGATCAAGAACGCTTTGAACGGCTATCAGTTCGGGTTTGGCATCAAGCCCGCGCGCATTGCGATGGCCGCCTGCCTGCACGGCCAGTCAAACGCGTTTGCCTATTCTGATGCGATGTGGCAGAAATACAGTTTAGGCGGTGCGCTCGGATTCAAAGATCCCTCCGGGAACGCCGTCACCACGAACATCTTCGCACACCCGCGCAGCACGTTCGATCCCGCCGTCGATCCGAATGACAATCGCGGTACGTACCAAGATCCGACACTCGAAACGCTGCAAAAGCGCGGCGTTATCGTTCTGGTTTGTCACGCCGCAGCCGCGGAACAAGCGGCCAATCTCTCGGGACGCGCCGACCACGCCGGCCGGCATGGCCGCCTCCGACATCTTGCGCGACTTGTTCGCTCACCTGATTCCCGGCGCGCTGGTCGTACCTTCGATGGTTGCGACGATCGGATTGCTGCAAAACCGCTACGGGTACGCGTACACAACCGCATAGCAATCTGTCCGCCCGCATCGTACTGCGGGCACTAATACCTCCATGCGGGTTCTCAACGTGCTCGTGGCCGAAGACGATCCGGCAATCCGCGAGCTGCTCACCCACCACTTGCAGCGGGACGGTTTCAACGTGATCGCCTCGGGCGACGGTCAGTCCGCCCTTCGCGCTGCGCGCGACATTGCAGACTTGATCATTCTGGACCTGGGCTTGCCGGCAATCGATGGTTTCGACGTCGCGCGCGCAATTCGCCGCGAGCGGGCCGACCTGCCCATTGTCATGCTCACTGCTCGTACCGATGAAATCGATCGCGTCGTGGGTTTCGAACTTGGAGCCGACGATTATATAACAAAGCCGTTTTCGCCTCGCGAGGTCGTTGCGCGCGTCAAAGCTATTTTGCGCCGCAGCACGCAGCCGGGCGAGATCCGGGCGACAACGATTACCGTTGGCCGTTTGCAGATCGATGAGGCCGCGCGCGAAGTGCGCATTGACGGCGAGGACGTTAAACTCAAGCCGCGCGAGTTTTCGTTGCTCTGCACGCTTGCCAACAATCCGGGCATTGCGCTCTCGCGCCGCACCCTGCTGGATCGCGTATGGGGTTTCGATTTTAACGGCGACGAGCGCACGGTGGACGTGCACGTGCGCCGTCTGCGGTTGAAGATCGAAAAAACGACGCGCGCGCCGCAGATGGTGCAAACGGTGCACGGCTTTGGTTACAAGTTCTCGCGTAGCTGAAACCTTCACTGCTCGAACCTCAGGAGTTTTTGAGCCGCATCCAAGCGTGCGGCGGCGTCCCCATTCCGCTGCTGGTCTTCCGGTTACCGGATTTCGCACGCGAGGCTTGGCGCGGCGGCAAAGCTGCAGCCCGGGCTCTGGAGCGCAAAACCGGGCGCGTGTTTGCCCGCGCGTGCGCCCAGGCACTGCGAGGCGAAGACGTCATGGCGCACGAAGCGGGCAGCGATATCTTTTTGGTGGCTATGACCGCACCGGCGCGCGCCGGCAGCGTGCATTCCTCGCCCGACTGCCGCGCGGTGATGGAGCGCATTGCCCTGGCCCTTCGCCTGGGCGTTGAGCTGCGCACCGAAACCGGATGGACGGTGCTTCGGGAAATAGACGGTCCGGCGGCGTTGGATGCCGGCGTGGAAGGAGCGCTTGAACGGGGCGCTCGCGAGCGGGAGCGGTACGAGTTTTTCGCCGCCGTAGGCCACGAATTGCGTACGCCGCTCACGTCGATAAGGGGCTACCTTGAGACCCTGCTCGAAACGCCGGTCGACGAGCAAACCGCGCGCCGCTTCTTAGAGACGGCGCGCCGGGAAGCGCTGCGCATGGGACGCCTTATCGAAGGCATGTTCGAATTCTCGCTGCTCGACCTCTCGGGTCAATCGCTGCTCGGTGCTTCCTGCGAGGTCGACGCGCAGATCGACCAGGCGTGCGAGATCGTCCGGCCATTGGCACAGCAGCGCGGAATGTCGCTCGAGCGTGGACCGCTTTGCGCCGCGCGCATCTTCCTTGAGGCGGATGCATTCCTGCAAATGCTTGTCAATCTGCTCGACAACGCCGTTAAATACGGAAAGCCGGATGGCTGCGCGCGCATTTGCGCCGCAATCCAAGGCGAAGAGCTCGTGGTAAGCATCGACGATGACGGGCCTGGTGTAACTGCCGGGGAACGCAATGCGATCTTCGGGCTGCGCGTGCGCGGCGAACAGCGCGATCGTTGGGCGGGCACCGGGATCGGCCTGGCCATCGTCAAGATGATCGCCGATCGTGCCGGCGGCCGCATTGAATGTGCCCGGTCGCCGCTTGGCGGCGCTCGCTTCGAGATCGTTCTGCCCGTGGGGGCGGAATCCGCAAGGTCTGCGTCGTAGATGTAGGTCCGTGGTAGTCCGTCCTGGTGAAGGTCCGCGGTTCGCACATCCGAGCGAAGCTGAATTTGCCCGACTCTTAGACTTCTACCGCGTTAATTGGCTTTACGAGCCGTGTTCGTTTCCAATTGCGTGGGACAAACGCGGACTGGTCAGCGAGTGGTTCACCCCCGATTTTTATCTGCCGCAATACGACATGTTTATCGAACTGACCGTGCAAAGCCCGCGATTGCTCTCTCGCAAGAACCGGAAGATCCGGTTGATGCGCGAGGCTTACGCAGACGTAAGCGTTAAGTTACTGACAAAACGCGACATCGATCGCGTTTTTTGTAACCGCCTCTCGCGGGCATCATGAGGCATCCGTGATCGCAGAGAGGCTTTTCGACCGGCAGACGATTGCCGGGCGGGTGCGCGAGATCGGCGCATCGATCGGCCAGGACTACGAAAAGTTGAACCCGCTGATCATCGGCGTATTGAACTCCTCGGCGATCTTTCTCTCCGATCTCACGCGCGCCATTGAGGTCCCCTGTGAATTCGATTTCATCGCGCTTAGCAAATTTTCCGGAAACGAAGGAATCCGTTTTGTCAAAGACTCGGCGGCTTCAGTTGAAGGGCGGCACGTCATTCTCATCGAGGACACTATCGATACCGGGCTGACGCTGCAGTATATTATGGGCACGTTGCGCGCGCGCGGGCCCGCGTCGCTTGCGACCTGCGTCCTGCTGGACCGCCCCCACCGGCGGATCGCGGACGTGGAGGTAAAATACCGGGGGTTCGAGATTCCCGACGTGTTCGTCGTCGGTTACGGGTTGGACTATATGGGCCGCTACCGCGAACTGCCCGAACTTTACGCGCACGGAAGCTGGCCGCAGTGATCTGCCGCGCGCTCGCAGCGCTGCTGACCCTTATTCTCCTACCGGCCGGCGCGGCAAGCGCATTGGACCTCCCTTCCATCACGCAAGCCGCCGCGCAATATCAAACGCCGAATCTACACTTGCAGACCATGTTCCGCGCCGCGTTGCTGGACACGACCAAACTCGCCGAAGTCGAGCCCGACGGCACTGCATACGTGAAGACCGGCGATATCCCGGCCGAATGGCTGCGCGACTCAAGCGCCCAGGTGCGTCCGTATCTGTATTACGCCAAAGAGGATCCGAACATCCGCCAACTGCTGCGCGGCATCATCGCGCGCCAGGCCAAGTACTTACAAGTCGATCCATACGCAAACGCCTTCACGCTGGATTACCGCGTCTGGGAAGAGAAATTCGAATTAGACTCGCTGGCCTACCCGATCACGCTAGCGTGGAGTTACTGGCACGTCACGGGCGACACATCGGTCTTCACGCAAGACGAATCCAAAGCGCTAGATGCCGTCCTCGCCACAATGGAGCGCGAACAAGATCACCCGCGCAACTCGCATTACACGCACAAAGAACTGCTCGACGGAAAAGGCCGCCCGACCGGGTACACCGGAATGATCTGGACCGGCTTTCGCCCCTCGGACGACGCGTGCTACTACAACTTCCTGATCCCCTCGGAGATGTTCGCCGTCGTCGCGCTGGACGACATGGCGACCATCGAACGCCAAGTCTATCACAACCTGATCAAAGCCCACGAAGCGCAATCGCTGCGCGACGAGGTGCAGCGCGGCATTCAACGCTACGGCCTGGTGCCCGTATCGAAGTACGGATACATGTACGCCTACGAAGTAGACGGCCTGGATCACGCGATCCTTACCGACGACGCGAACGTCCCAAGTTTGCTCTCCGCGCCTTACATCGGTTACACGACCACGAACGATCGCTATTACCTGAATACGCGCGCGTTCTTGCTCTCGCAAGACAACCCGCTCTTTTACAGCGGCGACGTAGCCCGCGGGATTGGCAGCCAGCACACGCCCGATCACTGGGTCTGGCCGATCGCCCTGACGATGCAGGGTCTAACCGCAAACTCGCAAACCGAAAAGCAAGACGTGCTCAACCAATTACTTGCAAGCGATCCCGGCGATCATCTGCTGCACGAATCTTTCGATCCGAACGATCCGAAACGTTTCACCCGTACCGACTTCGGCTGGCCCAACGCCCTCTTTAGCGAATTCGTCCTGACCGCATTCCAAGGCGTCGGCGAAATCCCGATGGGCGAAGTCTCGTCGCTAGAATTCATGAACGAGTGAATCAGTATATTCCTAGCAACCGGAGTGCGGCGTTCTTGTTCCAGGGGTCATTAGGCCGCGTGCCGGATTTCCGACTTTTTTGCGCCGGACAGGCTGTCCGTTTCAAAACTTTGTTTTCGCAAAAAAGCGGCAAAGTAGAAAAACGCCAGGATGGCGTTTTTCGAACGGTCCGGCACGCAGCCTAATGACGCCTGGAACAAGAGCGCCGCGCTCCGGTTGCGACATCATTGTCGGCATTCAGTGGGGAGATGAAGGCAAGGGCCGCATCGTCGACTACTACGCCGGCAAATATGACGTCGTCGCGCGTTTCGGCGGCGGCGACAACGCCGGCCATTCCATCGAAGTAGGCAACGAGAAACTCGCCTTGCGGATCGTGCCCTCGGGCGTGATGCAGCAATGCGAACTCTTCATCGGCGGCGGTACCGTCGTCAGTCTTTCCGGCCTGAGTGCCGAGCTTGATGCGCTCGCGAAGCGCGGCATCGACATCTCGCGCGTGCGGATTTCGGATCGCGCACACGTCGTTTTTCCTTATCATGCCGCCGCGGATAAAGCCGCTGAAGCGGCGCGCGGCGGGAACGCGATCGGCACGACCGGGCGCGGCATCGGACCTGCGTATGTCGACAAAGTAGCGCGATCGGGAATTACCTTCGCCGATCTGTTGGACGAGCCGCTGCTGCAACGCAAACTCGAAGCGCGTGGATCTGCCGGCCTTGTAGCGGAAACGCTCGATGCCGCACGCCGGTTGCGCGGCCACATCGTGGACGGCGTCGAGTATCTGCACGGCGCTTTGGAGGACTCGCGCCGCGTGCTTATTGAGGGCGCCCAGGGTTCGCTGCTGGACGTCGGCTACGGCACGTATCCCTATGTCACCAGCTCGCACACGATTTCAGGCGGCGCGTGCATTGGACTTGGTATCGGTCCGACGGCCATCGACCGGGTCATCGGTGTGGTTAAAGCCTACTGCACGCGCGTCGGCGGCGGCCCGTTCCCGTCGGAGTTAAATGATGCCACCGGCGAGCGGCTCCGGAGTGCGGGCGCGGAGTTCGGTGTGGTTACGGGGCGCTCGCGGCGTTGCGGCTGGTTCGATGCGGTTGCCGCATCCTACGCGGCGCGCATTAACGGACTAACCTCGGCGGTCATTACCAAGCTCGACGTGCTCAGCGGCTTCGAGCGGATCGGCATCGTGACCGCTTATCGTCTTTGTGGACGCGCGGTCCCGTTTGCACAAGCGGGACAGGCGGGACTCGAGGTGCAGGTAGAGTGGATGGAGGGCTGGCAGGAGGACCTGCAGGGCATCCGGTCCGTCGAGGACCTCCCTGCGAACGCTCTTGCTTATGTGCGCCGGATCGGCTCGATCTTGGGGGTTCCGGTCGAATGCGTCTCGGTTGGGCCCGAGCGCTCCCAGCTCGCCGTGTAAACTTCTGGCGCCTAAGTTTGGGGTCGTGTAAAGCGTACCCGGCATTGTCCGATACAATGTTATGAACAACTTCGCCGATTAGGGATGAGCGGCGAACAGGCCACGGTCGGCCGATCGTCTAGGGGTTGGTGACTTTTTTGGATCGCATCACCGGGATGTGGAACGATCTTGCCGGCCGGATTCGAGGCTTTGTGGGGCGGCCCTAACAAGGTTCTCGTAATCGGCATTGCAGGCGTCTTGGCGTTTGCCGTTGCGGCACTCGTAGTTCTGTATGCGGTTAACCGCCCGTCGTACCAGCCGCTGTTCTCGAACCTCTCTGCCACCGACGCGGCGTCGGTCACGCAGCGGCTCAAAGACGATAAGGTCCCCTACGAACTTTCCTCCGACGGCAAGACGGTCTACGTTCCGTCCTCCAACCTCTCCGACGAGCGCGTCGCCATCGCGGGCGCCAACGTTCTTAAAGGAAGCTCGACCGGATACGAATTGTTCGACCGCACGAACTTCGGTATGACCGAGTTCGAGCAGAACCTGGATAAGAACCGCGCGATTGAGGGCGAGCTCGAGCGCACCATCGGCGGGCTCGATCCCGTTGAGGCGGCGCGCGTTCATGTCGCGCAGGCCGATCCCACACTCTATTCGTCTACGAGCACCTCGGCGACGGCGTCGGTGGCGATCACGACCAAGCCCGGTATGAATCTGACCTCCGATCAGGTCGAAGGCATCACGATGCTCGTCTCGCGCGCGGTGGATGGCCTCAAGCCGCAAGACGTGACGATCATCAATCAAGACGGACAAGTGCTGCTGCCGCCGCGCGGCGCCGATCCGAATACTCCGGATCCGATGAACCTCACGCAAGATCAGCTGACCGCCAAGCAGCGGTACGAAGCCAGCGTGCAGGCCGGCATTCAATCGATGCTCGACCAGACGCTTGGGCCGCGTCACGCGGTCGCGCGCGTCTCCACAAAGATGAATTTCGATGCCGCGAGCACGGAGACGAAGACCTACGCGCCCGCCGGCACCATTTTGTCCTCGCAGAGCAAACGCGAGACGCTCAACGGCAATGCGCCGCGCAGCGCCCTCGGCGTTCCGGGCACGAGCAGCAATATCCCAACGTACCAGGGACAGCAGAACAACGGCACGTTCCGGGACACGAAGTCGGAAACGACCACGAACTACAATATCTCCGAGACAAACGCCAAGCACATCGATGCACCCGGGAAGGTCCTCTCGACGAGCGTTGCGGTCGTGTTGAACACGGCCACGGTTCCCGTAACCGGAAACAATCCGGCACTCAAGACGCAGGCGCCGTATCAAATTACGCCGGCGATGCGCCAGCAAATTCAAAATCTCGTCGTTGCCGCCGCCGGACTAAACTTGAGCAGCGGCGACCAAGTCTCGGTCGAAGCGATCCCGTTCAACCCGGCGGTAACCGCGCCGGAGGCGTTGGCCGGCAACAACGGCACACCCGCAACGATTGTCGGAATCCCGGTTTCGGCATTGCTCGCCATCCTCGGAGCGGGCGCACTGCTGGGCTTCGTGATGCTGCTTATGCGCATGCGCCGCAGCTCGTTCAAGCCGGCCATGGAGACTGCCGTCCTTCGATTCAACGCTCGCCGAAGAGCTGCCGCCGTTTGAAGAGCACCCGATGCTCGACGGCGCGCCGGGCATCGCCGCTCCGATCCGATCGGCAGCGGACCTCACGCGCGAACAGATGATCGAGTACGTCACGACCGTCGCCCAAGAAAACCCCGACAGCATCGCCAAACTCGTAAAACTCTGGCTATCAGAATGAAAATGAACAAGTATATGACTGGCGCCCACTATCGCAAAGAGGCCGAAGGCCGGGGGGCGTGCAGCGCGCAGCGCGGATACGCCTTTTATATGACGGGCGCTGACCATCGCAGACGGGCCGGAGGCCGGGGGCACGCGCTTTGCGTGTGGGGGGCGTGCAGCGCGCAGCGCGGATACGCCTTTTATGTGACGGGCGCTGACCATCGCAGACGGGCCGAAGGCCGGGGGCCCCACGCGCTTTGCGTGTGGGGGGCGTGCAGCGCGCAGCGCGGATACGCCCTTTAAATGGAATCTCCAATTGTAAATCTCAGCGACGTCCATGAGGATATGCCCAACGGGTTCGGGTCGATCGAGGCGTTCCCGTCGATAGACGTATCGGGCCCGGAAAAGGCCGCTATTCTGATCATCACGCTGGGCCTGGAGCTCTCCGCGACGATCTTCAAGTTTCTGCGCCAAGACGAAGTCGAGCGCATCGTCCTGGAGATTGCCAAAATTCAGACCGTCCCGCTGGAGAAGCGCGACACCGTCATAACCGAGGCCTACCAGCGCGCGATCGCGCTCAAATACATCAACGAGGGCGGTATCGAGTACGCTAAGGAGATTCTGGAGCGTTCATTCGGCGCCGGCCAAGCCGACGACATGACGAACCGGCTCTTTGCCGCGCTCAAGCACGGCAATCCGCTCGAGCTGATCAAGAAAACCGAGCCCGCGCAGCTGCTGCAGTTCATCCAGGACGAGCATCCGCAGACGATCGCGCTCATTCTGGTCTACATGGCGGCCGACCAGGCCGGCGCAGTCCTTTCTGCGCTGCCGCCGGAGTTGCAACTGAAGTTGCGATGCGTATCGCCATTCTGCAGAAAACGGCTCCCGAGGTGCTCGAACAATTGGACGAACTGCTCGGACGGCGTCTGCTCGTTACCGGCGCAGACTTCGCAAAAGCGGGCGGCGTTCAATCGCTGGCCAACGTCATGGGCTTTGTGGACCGCGAGACGGAGAAGAATATCCTCGAGGGTCTCTCAAAGCGCGATCCGGAACTGGCGACCGAAGTCAAGAACCTGCTCTTCGTTTTCGAGGATATCGTCAACCTGGACGACCGCTCGATTCAGCGGATCCTCAAGGAAGTGGATGGCAAGGAGCTCGCGCTTGCACTCAAGACGGCAAACGACGAACTGCTCACGCGCGTCTACAAGAACATGTCCTCGCGCGCCGGCGGAACGCTTCGCGAAGAGATCGAGTTGCTCGGTCCCACGCGCATGCGCGAAGTTGGAAAAGCACAGCAATCCATCGTCGACGTCATCCGCACGCTGGAAGAAAACGGCCAAATCATCATCGCGCGCGGAGCCAAAGACGAGAAACTCGTATAACATTGGGCAGGGTCGTTAAAGGGGCGCACGTCGGCGACAAGACCTACCAACTCAAGGCGCGCGAACCCATACCCGTGCCGGGACTCTCCTCGTTCGACGACCCGGTTGAAGCTGTGGATGGCCCGGATGTGCCCGTGGCGGTCGACATGGACGCGGCGCGCGCAGAAGCCGCCAAACTCGTAGAGGATGCGGGCGCCGATGCCGAGCGTCTGCTCGAAGACGCACGCGAGCGGTCGTTGGAACTGCTCGATGATGCGCAGGCGCGCGTCGGTCAAATCGAGACCGACGCGCGTGCAAAGGGCTTCGAGGAAGGCACCGCCGACGGGCGAGCCGCGGCGCAGGCCGAGATGGACGAAATGCTCGAAACGATGCGCGGTCTAATCGAGATGGCGCGCTTGGAACGGCACAAGATCATCCAAGGCGCGGAGCCCGAGATCGTCAAACTGGCCGTTTCCATTTCCGAACGGATTTTAAACGCGCACATCGATCTGCAGCCTGGTGCTGTGCTGGAGATGGCGCGCTCGGCTATCACGCGTTTGGTCGGACGCGAGACGGTCACGGTTCGCGTGCATCCCTCGGATTTGGAACTGATGCGCGAAAACCGCGATCGGCTCATGTCCCTGAACGACATCGACAACCTGCGCCTAATCGCGGATCAACGCGTGGATCGCGGCGGCGTGGTCATCGATACGGAGTCCGGGACCATCGATGCGAAGATCTCGACGCAATTGCGCGAGGTGCGCCGTTTGCTGGCCGTTGAGGAGCCGCTCTCGGTAGCGCCCTCACCCGAGCCGCCGCTGCTCAACGCTCCCGCTCAAGCGAGCTGATCGTGGCTATCGACCTTCCGGTGTTCCGCGCCGACAAATATATCGGTGCCGTCCAATCGGTGGATCTGATGCGCCAGAACGGCAAGGTCCGCCAGCTGATCGGCGTGGTAATCGAGTCGCTCGGTCCGCATATGGCGATCGGCGAGACGTGCCACATTCAATACAAACGAACCGCGGAGCCGGTGTTGGCCGAAGTGGTCGGTTTCCGCGACAACAAAGTACTTATCATGCCGCTGGGCGATCTGCTTGGCATCGGCGCTGGCAGCGAGGTTGTTACGCTGGGCAAACCGCTGGAGATCGGCGTCACCGACGATCTGCTCGGCCGCGTTCTGGACGGCCTAGGGCACCCGATCGACGGCCAAGGACGCATCTTTGCCGACCGCCGCGCGCAGATCGTTGCCGCTCCGCCGGCAGCGCTGAGCCGTAAACGTATCAAAGAACCGCTTGCGCTGGGCATCCGGGCCATCGACGGACTGCTTACGTGCGGCAAAGGACAACGCGTCGGCATCTTTGCCGGCAGCGGCGTTGGCAAATCGACGATCCTGGGCATGATTGCGCGCAACACGGCAGCCGACGTCAATGTCATCGCGCTCATCGGGGAGCGCGGGAAGGAAGTGCGCGATTTCATCGAGCGCGACTTAGGCGAAGAAGGCCTGCGCCGCAGCGTCGTGGTGGTTTCCACCAGCGACCAGCCCGCGCTGGTGCGCATCAAAGCGGCGTTTGTGGCCACGACCATCGCCGAGTACTTTCGCGACCAGGGCTTGGACGTGATGTTCATGATGGACAGCGTTACGCGTTTTGCGATGGCGCAGCGCGAGGTTGGACTTGCCATCGGCGAGCCGACGACCACGCGCGGCTATACGCCTTCGGTGTTTGCGCTGCTTCCAAAACTCCTCGAGCGTGCGGGCACCTCGCAGACGGGAACGATTACGGGACTCTATTCGGTCTTGGTTGACGGCGACGACATGAACGAACCGGTCGCAGACGCAGTTCGGTCGATCCTGGACGGCCACATCGTGCTCTCGCGCTCGCTTGCGGCTGCGAACCACTACCCGGCTATCGATGTGCTGGGGAGCGTGAGCCGCGTGATGCCCGATGTGGTGGATCAGAATCACTACTCGGCCGCATCGGCCGTGCGCGACGTTTTGGCAACGTACCGGGAGGCCGAAGATCTGATCAACATCGGCGCCTACGTGCAGGGCAGTAACCCGCGCGTCGATCTCGCGCTCTCCAAGATCGAGGCAATCCGCCATTATCTCAAGCAAGACATCTACGAGACGGCAAGCTTCGAACAAGCCAAGAGCGGTCTGCTGAGCGTAGCGTAATGAAAAAGTTTGTTTTTTCGCTGCGCGCCGTGCTCGAACATCGCGAGCGGATCGAGAGCGAAAAGCAGCTCGTCCTCGCTGCAAGACAGCGCGATCTCAAAGCCGCGCAAGAGCGCCTTGCGACTCTCAACGAGGAATTCAAGCGCTTCGCTTTGCAGTTGCGCGAGGACCACAAGCAGTTTTCCAGTGAAGAGCTGCGCGCTCACTATGCGCACCTGGAGTATCTGGATCGCGCAATGACCATGCAGCACGGCATCATCGCGCAGTGCCGCACCGCAGTGGAGCGCGCACGCCTTGAAGTGCTTGCTGCGAGCAAAGATCGCAAAGTCATCGAGAAACTCAAAGAGCGGCGCCTGACCGAATACCGTGCTCTGGAGGCCGCCGGCGAGCAAAAAGAACTCGACGACTCCAACAATCGCCGCTACGTAAGGAACATCTCATGATCGTAACCCGGCGCCGCAAGAAGCCTTTCAAGTGGAAGCGCTACGCTTACCCCGCGGCGGTACTGCTGCTCATCATCGTCGCGCTGCGCTGGGCCCCGGCCCGGGAGTGGCTTGCGAACGGTCCGGTTACCACGCCCATCTGGAACGCTACTGCGCCGGTCTGGAAGCCGCTCGCCCGGCCCTTCGACATGGCCGCGCAGCAAGGAACGATCAACAGCCAGGCATCGCAGCTCGACGCGCTCTCGGCGCAACTCGCCGATGCGCGCTCGCAGATCGCCGCACGCGACAAGCAAATTTCATCGTTGCAAACGCAGCTTAACCAAGCGCAGCAGGATGCCGCCCTCGCAAGCGCGTCGCATCCCGCGAGAACTGTTGCAGCCAATCCCGCGTCATCGAGCGCCCCGGTCGCCTCGAGCGATCTCGCGCAAGACGGCACGCCTGACATGCGACGAACCGCGCAGGTCTGGTCGGCCATGGATTCTGAATCCGCTGCGAAGGTTGTCCAGAAACTGCCCGACGCTTACGTTGCACGCATCTTCGCGCTCATGTCGCCGGATGCGGTGGGCGCCATTCTGGAAAACCTGCCCTCCGGTTACGCCGCCCGCTTAACGCAGGAGCATCCCGAACTCAAACGCTGAGAATGCCGTTGCCTAGTGTGCGGGCACGCCGCGAAAAGTGGTAAGCATTTCGAAGGAGCACGCCGAAGGGGTCCGCGTGATAGCCCACTCTCCGCTTGTGTCGCGTAGCCGGACCATACCGGCCGATACCCTCACACCGATAGCCGCGTACGCGGAGTTGGCGACGCCCGGTGCGTCGTGCTTGCTTGAGAGCGTTGAGAGCGCCGGCGGGCGCATCTCGCGGTACTCGTTCATCGGGATCGATTACGCCGGTGCGCAGTCGTTTCAGGGCGGCGAAGATCTGCTCGAGCGCGTGCGTGCGTTTTTCCACCAGCATCGTATTACGGACGATTCGGATGCGCCGCTGGGCGGGGCGCTGTTTGCTTTTTCGTACGATGCCGCTCGCCCGTCTGCGCGGCTTGCGGGACGCGAAGCGGACGCTCCGGTGATGCCCGCTGCGTATGTTGCGGTACCGCAAACCTGGCTTGTCTTCGATCATTTCAGCGATCGCCTGACGATTTGGGCGGCCGGCGAGGACGAGCGCGCTATCGAGGCGGGAATCGATGCGTGCATCGAGCGGCTCCTCACGATGCGCCCGCTTATGCCCGGCGGCGTGCGCACGAAAGGCGCGATGACGGCATCTCTGACGCAAGCGCAGTACCTGGAACGCGTCGCGAAAGTGAAGCACTACATCGAGGACGGCGAGGTGTATCAGCTCCAACTCGGCATCCGCTTTTCAGCCGCGCTCGACGGAAGTGCGTTCGACCTCTACCGTGCCATCCGTTCGCACAATCCTTCGCCCTACATGTTTTACGTGGATACGGCGTTCGGGCAATTGCTGGGTGCCTCGCCCGAGTTTCTGGTGCGCTTGGAGGGACGCCATGCGCGAATCCGTCCGCTGGCCGGCACGCGTCCGCGCGGCGGCGACGAACTCGAGGACCAGAGATCGCCGACGAGCTGCTTCGTAACGAAAAAGAGCGCGCGGAGCACGTAATGCTGGTCGATCTTGGACGCAACGATTTGGGGCGCGTCTGTAAGAGCGGAACCGTGCGCGCGACTGAGCTGCTGCAGATCGAGCGTTACAGCCATGTCATGCATATCGTTTCCGATTTAACCGGCGAGTTGCTGGACGGCCGCGACGGCCTGGATCTGTTCGAAGCCGGTTTTCCGGCCGGAACGGTGACCGGTACGCCCAAAGTGCGCGCGATGCAACTTATCGACAAGCTCGAACCGCTCACGCGTGGATTCTATGCGGGCAGCATCGGGCGCTGGTCGTATGGCGGCGATTTCGATTCGTGCATCACGTTGCGTTCGATACACGTGCACGACGGAGTAGCGTACTGGCAGGCATCGGCGGGGATCGTCGCCGACAGCGACCCGCAGGCGGAGTACGACGAGGTGTATCACAAGACGCGGATTGCTCGGGAGGTGCTTGGCCTGGGCAGGCTCGGCCCCCCTTCGATACCTCAGGATGACAAGCCGGTTCAGGATGACGAAGTATGAAAGTTTTGTTCGTCGATAACTTTGATTCGTTTACGTATAACGTCGTGCATTTGCTGGCCTCGCAAGGCGTTGAGCCGGATGTCGTGCTGAGTGACGATCCGCGTGTGAAGGTGGAAACGCTGCAAGCGTACGATGCGCTCGTTGTCGGGCCGGGGCCGGGTAATCCGGGGCAGACCCCGCAGATCGTCGAGCTGATTCGCGGGGCGGCGAAGATCGGCAAGCCCGTGTTCGGCGTGTGTTTCGGATTGCAGGCAATAGTCGAGGCGTTCGGCGCAAAAGTCGTGCGCGCGCCACTGCCGATGCACGGCAAGACCTCGGCGATCATTCACAACGGCAGCGGCATGTTTGCGGGTCTGCCCACGCCGTTTACCGCGACGCGTTACCATTCGCTGTGCGTCGATCGTGCGACGCTGCCCGAGGAACTGGAAGTCACCGCGCGCAGCTCCGATGGCGTTGTGCAGGCGCTCGCGCACCGCACGCTGCCCATCAGCGGTGTGCAATTCCATCCCGAGTCCGTGCTCAGTGAATATGGCGACCGGATCGTGCGCAACGTGCTCGGCATTGACAGCGCCGCGCGCCGCGTGGTAGAGTCGCGGACATGATGTCGACCGCGCGCACCGGCTGGTGGTGGCTTACCGAAAGGGTGTTCCGGTAAGTTCAGCGCGCGTTTTGTGTTCATTAAATGACAACGAAGGCCGCCCTTACCGGGCGGCCTTCGTTTTTGGCGAACGGGGAGAAGATGTACAAACTGGCAAGCCGGGGTCCGCAGCAGCGGTCGGTCGTGCAAGTCGGCCGGGCCGCATTCGGCGACGGGGCGTTTCATATGATTGCAGGCCCCTGCTCTATTGAGAGCCGCGAGCAGATCGAGCGCACGGCGCAGTTCGTGGCCGGCGCGGGGGCGGTGGCGCTGCGCGGGGGCGCCTACAAGCCCCGAACCTCGCCCTACGCCTTCCAAGGGTTGGGTGAAGAGGGCGTGCGTCTTATTTCGGCCGCCGGAGCGGCTTACCGTATCCCGACAGTCGTGGAAGCGCTCTCGGAGACGCAGCTGCCAATCTTGGCCCGCAGCGTGGACGTGATCCAAATCGGTGCCCGCAACATGCAGAACTTCACCCTGCTCCAGGCGGCCGCCCGGACCCGGAAACCCGTCCTGCTCAAACGCGCAGCCTCAGCGACCCTGGACGAGGTACTCTACGCAGCCGAATACGTGCTGGTCGAGGGGAATCCCAATATCATCCTGTGCGAACGCGGCATCCGCGGCTTCGACCCCCACACCCGCAACGTGTTCGACCTGGCCGGGGCCCTGCGCCTGAAGGAACTGACCCATCTGCCCGTCATTGCGGACCCCAGCCACGCAACCGGGCGCGCCTCGCTCATCGAACCGCTGGTGCTTGCCGCCGCCGTGGCGGGGCTCGACGGGGCGATCATCGAGGTCCATCCCGAGCCCACCGCAGCCCTGTGCGATGCTGAACAAGCCATGGACTTCGCCTCGTTCGAACGGTTGATGGCGCGCCTCGAGGCCCTCTCGGGGGTGCGCCGCTCTAACGTTCCCCTCACGGCTTGCCGATGAAGGAGTTAGGAAGGAGGTGAAAAGCACACTCAAATGGCCCTTTCAATACCCGTCATA
The DNA here is from genome assembly GCA_963702335.1 of Vulcanimicrobiota bacterium. Classification (GTDB taxonomy): domain Bacteria; phylum Vulcanimicrobiota; class Vulcanimicrobiia; order Vulcanimicrobiales; family Vulcanimicrobiaceae; genus DASSRQ01. Next base: position 138,364 of record CAVPCC010000014.1, read on the forward strand.
GCCATAGCTCCCGGCGGCGGCGCATCGCTTCCCCGTGCACTCAGTGCAAACGGCGTTTCTTCAAAAGACGCAGCGTTTGCAGCATTGCTCGGAAAGAAGCTCGCAACGCTAACGGGCGACGACGACTTCACCGCGCGCATTGCAGCTTTGCTGCAAAGCGGTACAGCGATGACGACAATCGTCAACAGCATTGCCGCTAAACTCACCGGCGCGATCTTAAGCGCTGCCGGAAAGAACGGCGATGCGAATGCGCGCAGCACGTTACAACGTGCGCTCGCAGGTGCACTCGCGCCACCTGGCACGAGCCCACCGAAGAGCCTGCAGCAAGCGCAACAACTTGCCGCAACGCTCGAGCAGCGACTGAAAGATGACCTTCTAGCGCCACTCTCGAGCGAACAACCGCAAACCGCAGGGCAGAAGAACGAAATCCCGGGAAACCTCTTGGACGCCTTACCGGCGAAAGAATCCCCGGCCCCGCAAAGCAAACCAGCGACGCCCGCACGGGTGGACGCTGCTTTGGCTTTTGCGCCGCCGCAATCGCAACCCGTTCCCGCTCAAACGGCGCAAGAACAGCCGGTTACGCAACAACCGCCCCTCGTTCCCATGACTGCGCAATCGGCGGCAGATATTCTCACGCGCATTATCTCGCGCGCGATAACTGCCGACTCGCTTCGCACCGGCATCGCGCCGGCCGCGCAAACCGCCCCCATCCCAACGGCCGCAACCGTTGCGAGCACGAGTACGACGCCGCTCACACCGGCAAGCGTTCTCTTCGATCGCCTCGTTGCAGCGATAGCGCAGCAGAATGCTGCAAACGGCGATTCCTCGCACCAAGGCGGCGATTCGCAAAATCAGGCGCAGAACCAATCCGCGCAGCCCGAGGTTCAAACCGGCAGTTTGCCGGGCGGACCACCCGTTACGCAGGTTTCGACTGCCCCGATCCAATCTGCCCCCGTGCAGAGCCCGGTCTCACCGTACACGACGTTCGACCCGAACGCCGTCATCGAACAGATCGTCAAAGGCATCGTCATCCAAAACTCCGGTGAGAGTTCGCAGATACGTCTGCGTCTGCAGCCCGAGCAGTTGGGTGAGGTGACTATGAAACTCACCGTTACTGGAAACAGCATCTCGGCAACCGTTATCGCGTCAAACGCGAACGTGCGCGATACACTGCTTTCGGGGCAAAGTCGGCCTCTCACGGTCTCTGGCCGACGCCGGACTCTCGCTCGGGAACTTCTCGGTCGACGTCTCGGGCGGCAACGCCGGCTTCACCTCGCAGCAGCAGGCACAGCAAAGACAGTCCGCCTTCAAACTGGGCGGTTGGGAAGCAGCGCTTTCGGGCCAAGAAGATCTTCCGGCAACCGGCGGCCGCTTCGGACCTTCGCTTTTGGCGAATGACCGTTCGCTCGTCTTGAACTATCTGGTATAGGAGAAACCATGTCATTTACAACGGCGCCTGTACAGTCGCTACCATCGCAGTCCTCGAGTACGTCGAGCACTGCGAGCAACCAAACCCTGGGATCGCAGCAGTTCCTGCAACTGCTAACGACCGAACTGCAAAACCAGGATCCGCTCTCGCCGATGGATGACACCCAGTCCGTCGCGCAACTAGCGCAGTTCTCGGCCTTGCAGGCAACCAACGAACTGAACACATCGTTCCAGAACTTCCAGTCGAACTTCGGAGTGATGCAGGCCTCGGCGCTGATCGGAAAAAGCGTCACGGTCGTCACGCCTAACTCGACGGGAAGCACGTCCAGTCAGAGCGGAACCGTCAACTCTATCGCCGTGCAGAACGGCCAACCGTACTTCACGATGACCGGCTCGGACGGAAAGCCGCTCACGGACAACAATGGGCAGCCGCTGCTCTTTTCAACCAGCGAAATCGTCGGAATCGGAAATTAGGTTATGGATCCCAACGATCTGCAAGGCGTCAACCGTCCGGGAATTATTCCGGGTCCGGCTCCGCGCCCCGCAGGCACGCCGGTGCAGATTCCGCCGACGTCCGGGCCGAGCTTCCGTTCGGTCCTCGAACAGCAGAGCGCACCGAGTGCGCAACCGCTCAAGTTCTCCGCACACGCGATGCAGCGGCTTGCCTCGCGCAATATCCGGCTCTCGAACGAAGACATCTCGCGCATGAACGTCATGGCCGATAAGGCCGCCGAAAAAGGCGCGAAACAGTCGTTGTTCATGCTGCGCGACGTCGCGATGGTGGTGAGCATCAAAAACCGCACCGTCATCACCGCCGTCGACCAAGAATCGATGAAAGAGAACGTTTTTACGAACATCGATTCGGCCGCAGTCATCTCATAAACATTACTTAAGGTCCCGGCCGACTTACCATCGAGGGATCGAACGGCGCCGAAAGACTGACGCGCCGTTGACAACGTAAGAAAGGCACTAACCCCAAATGGCATTCGATTCGCTATTTACGGGCATCACCGGTCTGAACGCTTATCAAAGCCAGATCGATATGATCTCCAACGACATTGCGAACGTCGGAACCGTCGGCTATAAAGGCCAGCGCATGACGTTTGCGGATCTCTTCTACCAGTCGCAGGGCTACGCCAGTGCCCCCACGACTTCCAACGGCGGCGTTAACCCGCAGGAGTTAGGCCTGGGCGTGAAGGTCAACTCGATTGACACGAACTTCGCGCAGGGCGGTCTTGAAACGACCGGCATTAACACCGATCTGGCAATCAACGGCGATGGATTCTTCATGCTTCGCAACGCCAACGGTTCGAGCTCGCCCACCTATACGCGCGACGGCGCATTCTCGCTCAACTCCAACGGACTGCTTTTCGATCCGGCAAGCGGCATGGCGGTACAGGGATACATGGCCAACGCGCAAGGGCAGGTTGGGAATTCCGGCGCTCCGGGCAACATTACCATTCCGCTGGGCTTGCAATCCAAGGCCGTCGGGACGGGATTCGGGACGAAGGTCGGCCCGACCGGCGACAACGTCTTCGACATGTCGCTCGGCGGGAATCTCGATCAAACGCAGTGGCAGATCGAGGAACAGGGCGTCATCAACGGTAGTGGCGCGGGACAAGGGATTACCAATACGATCTCGTCCACGATCTATGACTCGCTGGGCAACGCTCACGAGATGTTCATCAAATACGTTCCCGATGCAACCGGTGCAACACCGGCTGCCGGCAGCATTACGGGCAATACCGCGCTTTCGGGCGGCGGCAACCTCATCAGCACGGCGACGTTGGCGGTCGGAACGCCGGCCACCGCAACGCTGAACATCACGGTGAATGGCGCCGGTACGGCCGCGACCGTCAGCGACGGAACGAACTCCACCACGGTTGCGCCGGGCGGTACGTTCAGCCTGGACGGCGTGACGGCGACCATGGGTGCGTTCGGCGCTGCCGATGCGGGAGCCACCGGCCAGTACACCATCTCGGCGGCCGCCACCACCGGGCTTCCGGCCACGGTGACGGACCCGCATGGAACGGTGAAAACACCGGCGACGCGCTGGAAAGAAGAAGTCTACTTCACCGACGGCACCGCGGTTAACGGCTCGTCGGCGACGGCTTCCAGTCCGGCCACCATCGGTTACGCGTACTACGACCAGAACGGCCAGTTCATCAACACGTCGAGTTCGACGTCGCCTGCGCTGGCAACGCTGCATCAGATCGGTAATCCGCCCTCGCTGGCGGCCGGCGATCAGATCAACGTGACGGCGTGGGGCTATCTTAACGGCAACGTTGCCACCGCGCCCACGGGCAGCGGTGTGGGCGCGGCCGCAACCGGACCGATCGGTCTGGACTTATCGAATACGACGGCGCTTGCCTCGACCGCTTCGAGCGGCAACGGCGGCAGCAGCGCGACGACCGCAACCCAGAACGGCGCGGCGTACACCACGTCCGTGCTCTCCCAGAACGGTTACGCTACGGGCGTGCTCTCCAACATCTCAATCGGGCAGGACGGCTCCATTCTTGGCGCTTTCACGAACGGACAGACCAGCACGCTGGGCTCTGTCGCGCTTGCGACCTTCCAGAACGAGGACGGGCTGAACCGCCTGGGCGGCAATCAGTTCGGGGCCAGCGCCGATTCGGGCTTGGCACAAGTCGGAACGGCGGGATCGGGCCGCTACGGCCAGATCATCGCCGGCTCGCTCGAGCAGTCGAACGTGTCGCTGGCGGACGAGTTCACCAAAATGATCGTCGCGCAGCGCGCATTCGAGGCCAACACGCGCGGCATCTCGACTGCAGACCAAAACCTGCAGACGGTCATCAACATCCGGGCTAGCGAGAACTAGGTCCGGTGAGGAAGCCCGGAGTAGCCTCCGTGACGCAGCAACGACGAAATCGGCAAAAAGCGCACGCCGGTGCGTCGCGTTAGGCTACTCCTAGGCTTCCTAAGCCATGGAGGGCGCAATAGGCGACACTGGAGGTCGGCTCACGGCCGGGCCGAAAGGCCCGGCCCGTGATCAAACTCACCCGTCTCAACGGCCAGGCGATTATGGTCAATGCCGACCTTATCGAATCCGTTGAGACCACGCCCGATACCGTTATCACCCTGGTCAGCGGCAACAAACTGATCGTGCGGGACCCGATGGAAGAGATCCAGGCCCGCATAATTGAGTTCAAACGCAAACTTTACGGGGGCGCCCCGGGTTGAATGTTCCGCGCTAGCAGCCGATAAAGGATGAGGATGGACGTAGCCACGCTGCTCGGGCTTCTCATTGCCTTTGGCGCTATATTTCTCGCCGGTTATGTCGGCGGCACCGACGCACACGTCATTTTTGGACGGTGGGAAGCGATCGTGCTCATTCTTGGGGGAACGATCGGCGCAACGCTGACCGGCTTCCCGCTTCGCACGTTCACAAAAGGATTTTTCGGCGGGCTTCGCACGGTCTTCAGCGAGCCGGTCTATCACGAACGCGACGTCATCGCTACGCTCGTTTCGTTCGCTGAAAAAGCGCGCCGCGAGGGTTTACTCGCACTCGAGAACGAGGCCGCCGCGCTTGAAGACGATTTCATGCGCAAGGGCATTCAACTCGTTATCGACGGGCGCGACACCGACGTCATCCGCAAGGTGCTCGAAACCGAAGTCAGTTACGTGCAAGAAAAGGGCACGAAAGCAGAAGCGGTTTTCAGCAATTTGGGCGGCTACTCGCCGACCCTGGGAATTATCGGAACGGTGCTCGGCCTTATCGGCATGCTGCGCAGTTTAGGCTCGGCCTCGGCAACCGGCAATATCGCAGGGACGATCGGCGTTTCGACCGCGCAGGCCTTCGTGGCAACGTTCTTCGGTATAATGTTCGCCAATCTCGTTTGGCTGCCGATGGCGAATAAAATCAAAGAGCGTTCGGGTCAACTCTTGCTGCTGCGCGAGATCATGATCGAAGGCATCCTCTCCATCCAGGCCGGCGACAATCCGCGGCTGCTCGAAGAGCGCCTGCATGCGTTCTTGGATCCGTTGGACCGTGAAACCGAAATCGAGGAAGGCGGCGCCGTCGCCGACCAACCGAGTTACTCGACGTAATTTCAAATGCCGCAGCCGATCAAAGCCGCCGCTCGCGCGGCCGAGAGTAAGTTTCGAAAGAAGTCCGAGGAGCAAAAGTTGGAGACAGCCGGCATGATGCGCTGGCTCTTAACCTATGCGGACATGATCACGCTCATGCTCGCGCTTTTCATTATTTTGTTTGCGATCTCAACGATAAGCAAAGTGAAGTTCCAGGCGTTTGCCAAAGACATCTCGGCGGGGTTCGACAATCAGTGGGCGGTTAATCAACCACCGCAGGGCGGCAGTAACGAAACGCAAACGTTCAATGCGAGCTCGCGCATCCCGGTTATTCAAAAAGAGTTGCAGCAGTACGTCTCGCGCAACCACCTGCAAAACCAGGTGCAGATTCGCCTCGACCGGCGGGGCTTGGTCATAACTTTACTTTCCGACAAGTCGTATTACGACTCGGGAAGCGCGCAGATGAGACCTCAGACTAAGGAAATCCTCGATGAGGTCGATGTTTTCTTAAAGAAGAATGACAATTTAATTCGCGTTGAGGGCAATACGGATAACGTGCCCATCAACACGGCGGAGTATCCCAGCAATTGGGAACTTTCGACCGCCCGGGCGGTCAACGTGGTGCGGTATCTGGTGGAACACGATCACCTCTCACCGGTTCGCATCTCGGCATCGGGATACGGAGAGTTTCACCCACGGACGGACAACAGCACGCCGGCGTCGCGGCAAGCGAACAGACGCGTCGACATCGTGTTGCTCAATGCCAGTCTCTCAGCAGCCGAAAAGGGGCAATAAGTCCGTCATGTCCAGTCTCTCTCAAGAAGAAATCGATGCCTTAATAAACCAACTCTCGACCGAACCTTCGGCGCGCGAAGACGCGCTCGAAGGCAAGAAGGTCAAGTCTTTCGATTTCCGCTTCAACAAACGGCTCGACAAGTTTTCGAACAACCAGCTGGGCACGCTGCGAACGCTGCACGAGAACTTCACGCGTCTGCTCAACAACTCGCTGTCGGTTTATCTTCGGACGCGGGTTGAGGCTTCCATCGTCTCCATCGAGCAGATCAGCTACGGCGACTTTATCGCCAGCATCGGCATTCCGTCCATCCTTTCGATCTTTTCGATGGACCCGCTGCCGGGCAGCGGCATCGTCCAAGTTGACTTGAACTTGGTGTTCTCCATCATCGACCGGCTGCTTGGTGGCCCGGGATGGTTTCCGCAGAAGCTTCGCGACCTGACGGACATCGAGCGCACGCTCATGCAGCGTTTCATGGCGCGCATGCTCAACAGTTACCGCGAGTCGTGGAATTATCTGCTCACGCTCTCACTGAAGATCGAGGCGTTGGATTCCAACCCGCAGTTTATTCCGCGCATCATCCCGCTCGACCAAATCGTAGCTTATGTCTCGATGGAGGCTCAAAGTCGGCGATATGGCCGGCGTCATGAATTTCTGCTTGCCGTATCTGGTGATGCAGTCCATCAGCACGCAACTCACCGACTTTCAATGGTCCCCCAGCGTTGTCGCGGGGCGCGGCATGACCGAAGAAGACATCCAGCAGCTTGCGCGTAACGTGGAACGTGCCAACGTAGATGTGCAGGTCGAACTGGGTAAGACGACCGTTTCTCTGCGTGATTTGGTTGCGCTCCAACCCGGAGACGTCGTGCTCTTCGACAAGCCGACCGACGCGGCGCTCGTTGCGCGCATAAACGACCGCGAAAAATTTCACGTGTATCCGGGCGTACACCGCGATCGCGTCACCGTTCAGGTAGCCGACACGATTGCGAATGAGGAGCAATAAGATAATGGCCGACATCCAGCAACTTACCGATGCGATGCTGCAGTCCGCAGCAACCGTTCTGGGCCGTTTGCTCGAACAACCGGTGGCTGCCACCGGAGCCCAGCGAAAAGATCATGAGGGCTCGATCAAGATCGATCCTCAGACGCTGGTCACTACCGCCGACATTCCTTCGCTGGGCATCAAAATCGTGGTGCGTTTCGCGGGCGATGACATCGTCAAGGTCGTTAGTATGATGCTGGGCGGCATGGACGAGGGCGACATGGGGGCCATGCAACTCTCGATCGTTTCGGAGACGGTTTCACAGATCGCCGCATCGATGGCGGAAGAACTGGCGCGAGGCTTAGGGGCGTCCACCGACGGCGTCCACGCCGACTTGTGCAACGATGCAACCAATCTGCCTCCGCCGCCGTTCGCCTCGTACGTGGGAAGCATCCAGGTCGGTACCGGCATGTCCCCGGAGATCGCCATCGATTTCGACGGCATCGCGCTTTCGAAGGTAGCCGGCCAGCAAGAAGAGTCCGCGGCCATCGCGCCGGCGGCGCCGGCCGCGCCGCCTGCAGCTAAACGCGCTGCGCCGCCCGTTCCGGCTGCACAACCCGTCGCGTTCGCTGCAATGACACCGACGGCGCGCACGACGCACGGCGGAAACAACTTGGACCTCGTGCACGACGTGCCGCTGCAGATCAGCGCTGTGCTCGGCAAGACCGCACTCACGCTTCGCGACGTCGTAACGCTGCAGTCCGGAAGCGTCTTCGAGCTGGATAAGCTCTCAAGCGACCCAATCGATCTGTACGTCAACAACATCCTTATTGCCAGGGGCGAGGTCGTGGTCGTTGACGAGAAATTCGCCGTTAAAATCAGCGAACTCAATCCCAGCGTAGAGTAGCGGTCCCGTGGGAGCGTTAGGCCAGTATCTCTTCGCGCTGATCGTCGTCGGGCTCATGCTCTTCGGCCTTTATACTGTTGTGCGCGCGCTTGGCCGGGGCCGCCTGGTCGCATCGGCCGACAAGCGCCTTGTGACCGTGGTCGAATCCACGTTCCTCGCGCAGAACACCACACTGCACGTCGTCAAAGTCGGCAACAAGTTTTATTTACTGGGCGGCGGAAGCGGGCACGTCTCGACGCTCGCGGAGGTCGCGGCCGAAGAGGTCGAGCCTTGGCTCAACCAACAGCGCACGCTCTTCTCGCAGCAGACGCGCTCGCTCGGCGGCTTCATCGAGCAGCTGCGCCGAAAGAATTCATGAAGCGTATCTGGCTGCGCCACCGCCCGTTTTTCATCCTGAGCTTCATCGCTATTTTCGCGCTGTGGATCGTCCCCGCAATCGCCAGTGCCGCTGCTGCTCCGGCTGCGCCGACCGTTCCCATTCCGCAAGTCAATATCGGTGTCGGGCAAGCGCACAATCCGCGTGAGGTAGCAACCTCATTGCAGATTCTGCTGCTGCTCACCGTTCTTACGCTCGCGCCCACCCTACTCGTTTTGGTAACCTCGTTTACCCGCGTCATCGTCGTGCTCTCATTCGTGCGCACGGCGCTCGGAACGCAGCAAGTTCCGCCTAACCAGGTCCTGGTCGGCCTCGCGCTCTTCCTGACGTTTTTCATCATGGCCCCGGTGGTCAAAGACATCAACCGGAACGCCCTGCAGCCCTACCTGAAAACGCAGATATCGCAGTCCGTCGCGCTCGACCGCGCCGCGCAGCCGCTGCGAAAGTTCATGTTCAAGCAAACGCGCGACAAAGACTTGCAACTCTTTTACTCGCTCTCGAACGAACCGCGCCCGAACACCCAGAACGACGTGCCGACGTACATCCTGATCCCGGCTTTCGTTATCTCGGAGCTCAAGACGGCGTTCGAGATCGGCTTTGCGATCTACGTCCCATTCATCGTCATCGACATGGTCGTCGCAAGCATCCTGCTCTCGATGGGCATGATGATGATCCCGCCGGTGATCATCTCGCTCCCATTTAAGATCTTGATATTTTTGCTGGTTGATGGTTGGAATCTCACTGTGAACGCGATCTTTCAGAGTTACAAGTGACCGGACTTGTGCTGGTGGTGTTCCGGCCGACCGCTGGTGAAATTTCCATCCGTGGAAATTTCACCGCTATACTGAATGTTTGCACGGGCAAAGCCCTGAAGAAAACATCCTGTTTTGCGCAAAAATTTCAGAATTCGGCCAAAACACCCCCAGCACAAGCCCGGCCACTTATAACTCACGATTGTCCATGCCGCTTTACCGGCCACGGTAATCATAATTGGGAGCTCGCCTAGGTAATGGGGTTCGGCGATGCGCTGGGGCTTGGGCGGGATGCGATCTTTGTTTGTTTCATGGTCGCAGCGCCCGTGTTGTTGATCTCGATGGTCGTCGGGTTGGTTATTTCGGTCTTTCAGGCGACGACGCAGATTCAAGAACCGACGCTCACCTTTATTCCGAAGATTATTGCCTCTGCGCTGGCGATTTTGTTCTTTGGGCCATTCATGCTGGCACTGCTCACCGACTTTATGTCGCGCGTGTTCACGCATCTCAAAGATTTCATTAGGTGAGCGATCTTTTCCATTTAAGCCCGGGGCAGTTCGAAACGTTCTTGCTCATCGTAGTCAGGGTGTCGGCCATGCTGTTCGTGTTTCCGGTCTTTGCCGCGAGTCAAATACCGCTGCTCGTGCGCATCGGGCTTGCCTTTCTGTTCGGGTTTGCGCTCAGCCATACGGTACCGGTGATCGCGCCGTTGCCGGATTTGGGGGCGTTGCTCGGTGCGGTCGTAAGTCAGGTCGTGCTGGGGATCATCGTCGGCTTCGTTGCGTATCTGGTGTTCATGGGCATTCAATTCGCCGGCGAGATTCTGGATATTCAGATTGGCTTTGCGGTTGCGAATATCATCAATCCCACGACGCAGCAGCAAGTCACGGTTATCGGCGAGTTACAGCTTACCTTGGCAACGCTGATCTTCTTGGTCTCCGACTCGCATCTGCTCATGCTGCAGGGCATCGGCGGCTCGTTTCATTTGGTGCCGCTGCCCTATATCGCAATGAACCCGGCGGTCGTGGGCTCCGTGATGATCTTCGTGCAAGATGCGTTTTTGATCGTGCTCAAGATCGCAGCGCCACCCGCCGTGGCGCTGTTTCTTGTGAACCTTGCGCTGGGCTTGATGGCACGCGTCGCGCCGCAAATGAACGTCTTTGTCGTCGGGTTCCCGCTGCAGATTGGCGTGGGATTGCTCATGATGGCCGTGAGCATTCCGCTGCTGGGTTACGTCGCGCCCGACCTCTTCGCCCAAACCGCGCACAACATGGACACCGTCATGCGCGAGCTACGGCCTTGATGTGCGCGGACACACTTTTTTTAGAAGTAGCTGAATTGGCCGATCTTGTTGGCGCTGAACTCGGTGAAGTACATTTTGCCTTCGGGTCCCAGCGTTATCCAGAGGGGGTTCGATCCGGCGGTGCCGATCGGGTATTCCGTGTACGTCTGCGATCCGATTTTGAACACGCCGATGGCGTTGTTCGCAGGGTCCGTCACAACCAAATCGCCGGCCAGATCGACGGCAAGACCCACGGCGGAATGCGCGCCGGTCAGTGCGTATTCGGTGTAGGCATGCGCGGTGGTCATGCGTCCAAGCTTTGCAGCCCCGGCGATATTTTCCGTGAACCACAGCGCGCCGTCGGGACCCTGGGCGATGATGTCCGGGTGCGAGCCGGCCGTAACGGGAATCTCGGTGATTGCGTTGGTGGTTGTATTCAGAATGCCGATCTTTGCCGTGGCGTACTCGGTGAACCACTCGTTGTTGTCGGGGCCGGTGACGATGCCTTGCGGGCTCGAGGCGGCAGTCGGGATGGCAAACGGTCCGGCAAACGTGCCCGTCGCCAAAATCTCGCCGATCGCGTTTGCCCCGGTGTCCGTGAAGTACATGCTGTTAAAGGGAGCGCCGCGCGTAATGAAATTCGGCGTGGAATTCGCCCACGGAATGGTGTACTCGGTCTGGCTTGCGGCCAGGAACGAAGTGAATGTGGCGATGCTGTGGATGTTCGCCTCGGTATACCAAATGTTGTTGTCGGGGCCGACGATGATGGACGTCGGGCCTGCGGCCGCGGTTTTCGTCGCCAGTTCCGTTACGGCACCGCCGGTGGAGAGCTGGCCGATTTTGCTGGTCGCCAGTTCGGTGAAGTAGAGATAGCCGTTCACTCCCGTGGTGATCGTGGCGGGCTCCGAGGCCGGGGTCGTTATCGGATACTCGAAGTCGACGTTCGGCACGATGGGGCTCGATGTGGGCGAGGGGCCGCTGCCGATGACCGTGCCTTTTCCGCACCCGGCCAAAAGCAAGGCCGTAAGCACGGCGCACAGGGCCGCCGAGGGGATTGATCGGTGGGTACGGGACAAGCTGCTCTCCTTAGAAGGGGTAGGCGCCAAACCTCCCGCCTATTCGGCGGACCGGGGTCGGGTCCCGCCGAGGCAAGCAAAGCATCAAGAGTGCGTCGGCGCACTACAGGGGGCGCGTCCTTTGGGCCGATGATAGGTCTAGACGTCCGAAAGGGCGCGCACTATGCCTAGACCAGAGCAAACCGAGAAGGCCACTCCTAAGCGCCGAGGCGAGGCGCGAGGGCGGGGTCAGGTCGCTAAGAGTCCCGATCTTGCCGGTGCGGCCGTGTTTCTCACCGGTGTCTTTGTGCTGCACGCGCTTGCGCCCGGCACGATCTCCGCGGTCGGCAGCTCCATGCAGGCCATTCTGTGGCGCGTTCACGAGCATCAAGATTTCACCGTCACCTCCGTGTGGCTGGTTTACCTGCGCGTCTTCAGTTCGGCGGCGCTGCTGCTGGGCGTGCTTTTTGCCGGTGCACTGGTTTGCGCGATTGGCGTCAACGTGCTGCAGACCGGGTTGCTCTTCTCGTTCAAACCGATCGCGCCCAGTTTTGCCAAGATCAATCCGATGACCGGGCTTAAGCGCATGTTCTCCAAACAGGTTCTGGTGAACTTAGGAAAGCAGCTGCTCAAACTGGGTGCCGTACTGTTAATCGTCTACTCGTCGATTGCCGGAAGCATTAATTCGTTGATGGCCGTCGGGCAGATGCCCCCCCAGCAGCTCATTGGCTACGTCGGTTCGGTGGCGTTCAGCATCGCCTGGAAGTTCGGCTTTCTGCTGGTGATCATCGGTTTGGTGGACTTTGCCTACGAACGCTGGCAGTACGAAGAAAACCTGAAGATGACCAAACAAGAGGTCAAGGACGAGTACCGCCAGTCTGAAGGCAACCCGGAAGTTAAAGGCGCGCTCAAACGGCGCCAGCGCGAGTTCGCCCGCCGGCGCATGATGTCGTCGGTACCCAAAGCCACGGTTGTCGTTACCAACCCGACGCACTACGCCGTCGCACTTGAGTGGGACGAAGTGAAGATGGAGGCGCCGGTGGTTACCGCCAAAGGCGCCGATCTCATCGCCAAGCGGATTCGCGAGATCGCGATTGAAAACGGCGTGCCGATCATGGAAAATCCGCCGCTGGCGCGCACGCTCTATGCAAAGGTTGACTTGGAACAGAGCATTCCGCCGAACTTATACGCCGCTGTTGCCCAAGTGATTGCGTTCGTGTACAAGCTGCGCCGAAAGACGATCGCCTAATGACCGTAGGTCAAGCGGCCGGCCAAGGCGTCATGAACCGTATTGCGGCAACCGCTCCGGTCTTCATCGCCGGCGGCGCCGTCATGCTCGTGATCCTGATGATCGTTCCGATCCCCTCGCTGTTGCTCGATTTTCTGCTCACCGTCAACATCGCCATCGCGCTGATGATCATTGGCGTCTCGTTGTACGCCGAAAACGCGCTGGCGTTCAGCGTCTTCCCGACGCTGCTGCTCATCATCACCCTGTTCCGGCTCTCGCTCAACATCACCGCGACCAAGCAGATTCTGTTGCATGGTTACGCCGGCGAGGTGATCAACTTCTTCGGCAACGTGGTCGTGGGCGGCAATTATGCCGTCGGTTTTGTCATCTTCCTCATTTTAATCGTCATTCAGTTCGTGGTAATCACGAACGGCGCCGGCCGTGTTGCCGAGGTTGCGGCGCGCTTCACGTTGGATGCCATGCCGGGCAAGCAGCTCGCCATCGACGCCGACTTGAATGCGGGCTTGATCACCGAGGCCGAGGCCCGTCAACGGCGCAAGGACATTCAGCGGGCGGCCGATTTCTACGGCGCAATGGACGGCGCAAGCAAGTTCGTGCGCGGCGACGCCATTGCGGCCATTGTGATCGTGGCCATCAACACCATCGGCGGTTTCATCGTCGGCGTTGCGCAGGAGCACTTGACCCTGCTCGCCTCATTGCAGCGCTTTACGCTGCTGACCGTTGGCGAGGGTATCGTCACGCAAGTTCCGGCGCTGCTGATCTCAACCGCCACCGGTATCGTCGTAACGCGTGCCGCGTCGGAGGGTGATTTCGGCGCCGACCTCACCAAGCAACTCAGCGGACAGCCCAACGCGCTGCTTATTGCGGCCATTATGACGGGGCTTTTCGGAATGGCCGGACTGGTGCGATATCTCATGCTGCCGATGTCCGTGCTGCTCTTTGTGTTTTATTTCCGCACGCGTAACCACGCGCGCGATCAGAAAGCCCTCGTTGCCGGTGCGGCGGCGGGCGGCGCGCTTCCCGGCGGCGCGCAAGCGCAGGCGGTCAAGCCCGCCGAATCGGTCGTACCGTTGCTTAGTTACGATCCGATGGACTGGAGATCGGTTTCGGGTTGATACCGCTGGTGGACACCTCGCAAGGCGGCGACCTGCTCGAACGGATCACCTTGATTCGCCGCCACGCCGCACGCGATTTGGGAATCGTCGTGCCGCCGATCCGCGTGCGCGACAACTCTGCAGCTCAAGCCAAGTACGTACGTTGTGAAGATCTACGGCTTGGAAGTTGCCTCGGCCGAAGTCATGGTAAGCCGCCTGCTCGCGATGAATCCCGGAACGGCGATGCAGCCCATCGACGGCATTCCAACCACCGAACCGGCATTTAATTTGCCCGCGCTGTGGATTGCGGAATCGGCCAAGGGCGAAGCGGAGATGGCGGGTTACACCGTTATCGATCCCACGAGCGTTATCGCAACGCACTTAACCGAGATTATCAAAGGCCACGCTCCCGATTTGCTTGGGCGCCAAGAAACCTCGGCGCTGCTCGACAACGTCAAGACGCATTACCCGGTGGTCGTGGAAGAGCTTGTGCCCAATCTCCTTACGGTCGGCGAGATTCAGCGCGTGCTGCAAAATCTGCTGCGCGAACGGATCCCCGTGCGCAACTTGTTGCTGATCCTCGAGAGTCTGGCCGACGCCGCCCGCGTGAGCAAGGACATCGATTTTCTCACCGAACGCGTGCGGTCGGCGATGGCGCGCCATATCTGCGCCGAGTACTCGGAAGACGGCCTGCTCTCGGTTATCACGGTCGATCCGCGCCTTGAATCGCTGCTGGGAGAGGCCGTGCGGCGCGGTGAGGATGCATACGCGCTCCTCGATCCGAACACGGTGGCAAAGATCTATAACTCGCTCACCAAACAGATGCAGGCGGCGCAGTCCGCGGGGCTTCACCCGATCGTCTTGAGCTCGCCTTCGGTGCGCCTGGCGCTTAAGCGTCTCACGGAGCGCGCGGCGCCCCAACTAGTCGTTTTGTCCTATTCGGAAATAGCTCCGGGCCTGCGCGTCGAATCGATCGGCCAGATAACGACTACCGACGAACAGGCAGAGCACATGGAGACCTCTCACACGTGATCTTCAAGTCGATTTTTAAAGGATCGCCTAAAAAGAGTGTTGCCGAGGAGAAATTTCCGGCGCAGCATTCTTTTGTCGACGTCACGGTGATGGGCCGCGCGCCGCGGTCGGTTTCCGTGGAGCAAGTCGGGCCCAAGTACATCGTTGTCGGCGACGCGCTGGGGCGCTCGGGAGAGCGCGGCGCCTTCGTCTATCAAAATGCCGCCGGCCGGTTCCGCTTCGGGGCCACCATCGCTAAGGTGGAGCGCGGGATGACCTATTTTGAGATGCCTGGGCGCATCGAGGCGCTCTCGGGCGGGGGCTCGCAGAAGCGGTCCAGCGTGCGGCTCGACACGTTGGTCGCCGGGCACTGGCGCATGGCCACGGGCGGCAAGGGCATCGGCGAGTTCCAAAAAGGCAGCATACGCGACATCAGCCGGGGCGGCTGTGCGCTGATCATGGACCGCAGTGCAAGGTGGGCCAATGGCTGGAAATCAAGATTTCGCTTCGAGGCGATACCCCGGCGCTTACGGTGATCGGGGAGATTATGCGCGTTGAACAGGTTCCCACCTCGGGCAAGTTTTCGCATGGCCTGCGCTTCCACGGCCTGACCCCGGACGAAGATCACGCAATACTGGAATACATTAACCGTAAAACCGCAGAATTGCGGAGCCGGGGACTGGCATAAGGGCCTTTAGTCCCCCTAAGAAAAACGGCCCATTTAACCGATGACCAGAGAGATTACCGAGCCGGATACATACCGCTACGTACCGTTGCGGATGGGCCGAAGGCCGGGGGGCCCCACGCGCTTTGCGTGTGGGGGGCGTGAAGCCCGCAGGGCGTGTACGCCTGTCAAAAGGGAGTTCGAATGAGTAAGCGGGTCCTCATCGTTGACGATGCCGTCGTCATGCGCATGATGATCAAAGGGATTTTAAGCAAGAACGGCTTTGATGTTGTCGGCGAGGCGCAAAACGGCGTCGAAGCCGTCGACAAGTATAAGTCGCTCAATCCCGATTTGGTCACTATGGATATGGTCATGCCGGAGATGGACGGCATCACCGCCGTACGTCAGATCATCAGTCACGATCCCAACGCGAAGATCATCATGTGCACCTCGATGGGTCAGCAGGCCCTTGTTGTGGAGGCGATCCAAGCGGGCGCGAAGTCTTTCATCACCAAGCCGTTCCAGCCGCCGAAAATTTTGGAAACCATCAATAAGGTGCTCTCGTGACGACCGAAAGCCTCAAACTTAACGACCTGCAGAAAGACGCGCTCAAGGAAGTCGGCAACATCGGTGCCGGCCATGCCGCGACCGCACTCTCGCAGCTGCTCAACGCAAAGATCAACCTGAGCGAGCCGCGCATCGACGTCATCAAATTCCGCGATCTCGCATCGCGCGTCGGGCACGAAAACCGCATGGTCGCCGCGCTGCACATGTACATCCGCGGCGAGGCGCCCGGGCAAATCGTCGTCCTCTTCGATCGCGAGCAGGCGCTGGACTTCGTGGCCACGTTCCTTAAACGCGTCATCGGCGACATCCAAGTCTTCGATTCGATCGCCGATTCCACGCTCAAGGAGATCGGCAACATCATCGCGGGCGCCTATCTCTCGGCCATCAACAATCTGACCGGGCAGAACGTGCTGCCGTCCGTGCCCACGCTCTCGTACGGTACCATTCAGGCCGCTTTCCGCACGCTGATGTCGATTCTGCCGGATCAAGACGTGTTCTTAATCGAGAGCAGTTTCTTGGACAAAGAAAAAGAAGTTGCGGGGCAGTTCATTTTGATCCCGGAGACGGGGTCGCTTGGGCCGCTCTTGCAAGTTTTCGGAGTGGAGTAGGGTTTTTGTGCCGGCGGTTGACGCCTCGTTGGGAGACCGCTCGAAAATCGACATCGTGTCGATTTTCTACTTAACTGCTTTTTCAGGAGAACAAAGTTTTGAAACGGCCCTCCGGGCCGGCCTGAAAAAGTCAGAAATCCCCCAACGAGGCGTCAACCGCCGGCACAAAAACGGCGAGGAATTGCCGCAGTGCCCCTCGCTCGCTATGGCAGAGCATGTCTGACGATCTCTTCGATAGATCCGAGTTCGTTTCGTATTTTAGGGACGAGGCGGATGAGTTGTTGCAGCAGATCGATGCGGATTTGCTTCACTTAGAAGATTATGTCGCTTCCGGGCGTCCGGATACCGAGTCTGTAAATTCGCTGTTTCGGGCGCTGCACACAATTAAGGGCAGCGCGGGCATGCTGCAGTTTACCGGCGTTCAGGCCCTCGCGCATAAGCTGGAGAATCTGTGCGACCTGCTTCGGAAAGAGCGCATGCCGCTCTCCGAGGGATGCGTTGACATTCTTTTTTCGGGCCGCGATTTTTTGACCGACTTGATCAAGTCGGCAATCGAAGGTGGCGAGACGCCGGCAGAATTGAACGACTACAGCGCGCGGCTGGATTCGTTCGTGGCAATTTACGAAGAGACATCCAACGTCATCGAGGGCAACACCGGGAACGATGTGGCTTACGAGGAGGCCGCCTCGGAAGAAGTACATGGCGTCAATACGGCGGACGTTGAAGCATTTGAGGCCGAGGTAGAACGCCTGCTCGCGCAGGTGCAGGCGCAGCGTGACGCCGCCGGGATGAAAGAGCCCGCGGTCCAGCAACCCATTCCCGAGGGTCCCGTGGAATCTCCTGCTCCCGCGCAGATTGCCCAAGCCGAAGCGCCGGCGCAGACCGAGAAGAGCAAGAAGCGCGCGACCATGCACCAGACGATCCGGGTGGATATCGGGCGCTTGGATCTGCTGCTCAATTTAGTTGGCGAACTGGTCATCAACCGGACGCGTATCTCCGATATCGCCTCGACGCTTGAGCGTTCGTTGACCGACAAGAACCGGTCGGCGGAATTGAACGGCAAAGCCAAGGAGCTCGTACCGCTTGCAAAACAGCTTGCCGACAGTTCGGCGTTGCTGGCGCGAACCACGAACGAAATTCAAGAATCGATCATGAAAGTCCGGATGGTTCCCATCGGGCAGGTGTTCGACCGGTTTCCGCGCCTGGTTCGCGACGTGGCAAAGGCGCGCGGCAAGGAAGTCCAACTGCAGATCTCCGGCTCCGAAACGGATCTGGACAAGACCATTGTGGACGAAGTCGGCGAACCGCTGATGCACCTGCTGCGCAACTGCGTGGACCACGGCATCGAATTACCCGACGAGCGCGAGCGCCGCGGCAAACCGCGCGTAGGCACGATTGCGTTGAACGCCTACCACGAAGGCAATCAGATCATCGTGGAGGTCAGCGACGACGGGAACGGCATCGACCTCGATCGCGTGCGGGCGCGCGGCATTAAGCAAGGCCTGATCTCGTCGGACGAAAAGTTGAACGACCGCGAGATCGTCGAGTTGATTTTCACCCCCGGTTTCTCGACCGCCGAGGTCATCAGCGATGTCAGCGGGCGGGGCGTGGGCATGGACGTCGTTAAGAAGAATATCACGCGGCTCAAAGGCGTCTTCGACGTGAACACGGTTGCGGGCGAAGGAACGACGTTCACGATCAAACTGCCGCTTACGCTGGCGATCATTCAAGCGCTGCTCGTGCGCGTTGCCGACGAGCTGTACGCCATTCCGCTCGATTCGGTGATCGAATCGCAGCGCGTTGAGATGGATGACGTACGAACCGTGCATGGCAACGAAGTGATAACGCTGCGCGGCCAGGTTGTGCCGCTGCTGCGCATCGCAGATTTCTTTGAATTAGGCGGCGAGCGCGATCCGGAAAAGGTCATGATCGTCATCGTCGGTCTTCAGGGGCGCCAGGTGGGGTTGGTCGTCGATTCTTTTCAGGGCGAGCAAGAGATCGTCATCAAACCGCTCTCGGACGTGGTCGGCCGCGTCGCCGGTATTTCCGGCGCGACGATTCTGGGCAACGGCTCCATCTCGCTCATCATCGACGTCCATGCGCTTGTTTCCGAAGCTTACAATAGCGGGCGCGTCGCGCGCGCAGAATACTCGGGGGTCTAATCGTGCAATCAATGCAGAGGGAAGATAAACATGCCGCCGCCGAGGTGGTGCAGGTCGTTTCATTCGAGCTGGGCAACGAAGAGTACGGCGTCGATATTTCGCAGGTGCAAGAGATCATCCGCATGGTGGAAATTACGCACGTGCCCCGCGCGCCGCACTTCATGGAAGGCGTCATCAATCTGCGCGGCCAGTTGATCCCGATCATCGATTTGCGCACGCGCTTCGGCATGCAGCGTACCGATAAGACCAAGAGCACCCGCATCGTCGTGACCGAGATCGGCAGCAAACGCGTGGGTATTGTGGTCGACAGCGTCTCCGAAGTGCTCAATATTCCGCTCGAACAAGTTGAAAACGCCCCGGATATGATCGCGGGCGTGGGAACCGAGTACATTCAAGGCGTGGGCAAAGTTAACGATCGCCTCATCATCCTGCTCGACCTCACGATGGTGATCAGCGGCGAGGAGAAAATCCAACTAGAGACGGCTGAACTGGCGATTTAGCGGCTTCAGGGCCAACAGTGGAACACTTCGCCGCACCAGAAAGCACTGTCGGCGTAAAGACAAAACGGCAAGAAGAGCAACAGGACGATCGTGGCCAACGCCGCCACTATCTGTCCAGAGGCGGTCATGCGCTGCCAACTGCGCGCAATAAATACGATCGCGCCGATGCACGCGAACGTATAAGCCGTTAAGCCGAGGAATACCGCAACATAAGCGCCGCTCACCAGAGTTTCGTGCCCATGCAGTCCAGGATAACTTTTCCGCTGGCGCCGCGCAGACTTTGCGCCGGGCAACACCGTGGGATTCTCGGGGTATGAATGGCCGGTCGTAAGAGATAGGGCTTCATACGAGCTTAACGGCGCTTAATTTTTGACTTTTACGCCGATTCTTGGTTCTCCGCTAGCCATTGAGTCCAGCAGGCGTATTGGGAAGTTGACGAGCCCGATGTTTCCAAGTACCTTCAGGAACGCCGGTGCACGTTTAATTATCAGCAATTCACAGCCGCCGCTTCCGCACCATGCTCTGCCAGATACAATTACGGCAACGTCGTGCTCGGGTATCGGCGCAACCGCGACACGCGTATCCTCGTTCCAGCCCTCGTTCGGAGCTCTTAAATAGTGCTTCAAGAATCTTCGCAGGCTTGCGTCTGGTTTCGATCCCAGACACGCCGCTTTATGAGCGCTCGCAGCTCCCGCGCTTCCCGCGGTTCCTTGGAGCAAGGTGGCCCCGCCGATAAGCACCAGCATGCCCCGATTCCAATCCACATCGCGCCCGCCACGCTATTGCGTTCCTCGGACAGATTAACGTCAAACGGACTTCCCCATCGGGCAGCATTCCGCCGAAGAATCCATCCTGCGATTGCCACGCCGATGCCCATCAGCAGGGCGTCAACACCGGTCGATGCCGTATTGGACGAATTCGGAGCCGGCGCGGCATCGGCGAGAGCATGCCGAGCACACCCGTAACGCAAGCAACGTTAACCAGACAAACGATATGAACGCTCGTATGCGATCCATGTCTCCCGGCTCCATTCGCGGCCCGGAGGCGCCGATTCCCCGCAGCAGCCCCTTTGTCGATTAATTCTATAGTTGACATCCAGCCCGGTAGGCGCTATAGTCTACTAAAGAATTAGTTTGACAGTCGGGAGATATGCCGTTGCCTCGTAAGAAATCGCTTACTCTGACCGATGCCGAATTGCGTTTGATGGACGTGCTTTGGCAGAAAACCCGCGCCACCGTGGCCGAGGTGACCGAGGCGCTGCCCCCGCCCCCGCTCGCCTACAATACGGTGCTCACGACGATGCGCATTCTGGAACAGAAAGGCTACGTCGCGCACGAGGAAGAGGGGCGGGCATACGTCTATCACCCGCTCGTGCAGCGCGAGGACGCGGCCAAGTCCGCCGTCGGGCAGCTCGTGACCCGGTTCTTCGGAAACAAATCGGGCGCGCTTGCGCTACGTCTGGTTGAAGAGCAGCGGCCTACGGACGAAGAGCTGCAGCACTTGAAGAAGCTCATCGAATCGTACGAGGAGAAGAACTGATGCCTGCATTCCTCGCCGCGCTCGAGCCGGTTGCACGCGTGGCCGTCGCAACGTTATTCAATAGCATTTGGGAAGGCGCGGTGCTCGCGTTCGCCGTGTGGGTTATCCTACGGCTGCTGCCGAACCTAAATGCAACCACACGGTACGCGGCGTGGTGTACGGCGCTTGCCGGTTCGCTGCTGTTGCCGCTTGCAACAGCCCTTCCGCAGATTCGCGTGGCGCAGCCAATCACGCAATCCTCCGTGACCGCAGCCCAGCCGGCCCGCCATGCCGCGCGTGTCACGATTGCGCCGGACGCGGCGGTTTCCGTGCCGCAGCATGTGCCCGCACCTGCAAGCACCGGCCTGCGTTTCCCCGGCCGCATGAATTTTGCGCTGCCGGATCGACTTGCGCTGGCGCTCTTTGGTTTGTGGATCTTAGCCGCCGTACTGCTGCTGGTTCGCTTGGGAGTCAATCTTTTGCGGCTTGAGACCTTCAAGCGCGATGCGTTGCCGATGCCGGTCGATTACCGCGAACGCCTGCTGCAATGGACGATGGCGGACAAGGGCGAGCGCGACGTACGCCTGTGCGTGTGTGAGAGCATCGAGGTTCCGGTTGCCGTTGGATTGTTCGATTCAATGATCCTCATCCCGCGGCATCTGCTCGAAACGCTCACCTCGGACGAAATGGATCAAATCATGCTTCACGAGCTGGGGCATCTGCGCCGCGCCGACGATTGGACGAACGGCCTGCAGCGCATCGTTCAGGCATTCTGTTTCTTCAATCCAGCGATCGCCTACATGGCGCAACAACTCGACCTTGAGCGCGAAGTGGCGTGCGACGACTGGGTGCTTCAGCAAACGAAGAGCGTGCGTCCGTACGCAACGTGTTTGACGAAGATGGCCGAAGTGACGGCCTGGCCGCATCGCGCGCTGGCTGCACCGGGCGTTTTCGTTACGCGCCGCGGTCTCTCGCTGCGCGTGGAACGGCTGCTGCGCGCGGGCCGGAACATCCGCACGAGTGTATCCTTGGGCGCAGCGGGCGCCGTCGTGGCCGCGCTGGTCATGATGTTCTTCGTGCTGCAAAGTGTAGCGCCGTCGTACGCCTTTACGACTGCGGCCGCGCCCGCAACCGTGCACGTCGCCGCGGTACCGTCACCGTCACCGTCACCCTCGCCCACACCCAAGCCACGCCGCGCTCAAGTGCGCGAGAAGATCATCTACATCGACCGCAGTCCGGCGCCGCACGAAACGATGCTGGTTATTCCCGCACGCCACATCCACGTTCCGGCGCGCACGATTCATATCCCCGCCATCAATGTCGACATCAAAGAGCAGCACGTGCACGTGCCGGTTCCTCCGGTTACGCCGGTTCTGCCGCCGAACTTCGGTGCAACCATTCAACATCAGGTCCAGCAAGCGATGCGGCTGGCAAGCAACTCGCTGCAATCGGGAATGGGCGGGGACTATGAAGGTCAGAACCTTTCGGCGCACAGCTTCCACGGGCAACGCCTGACCGGCAGCGACTTTAGCCGTGCGAATCTACAAAATGCCGATTTCTCGTCGACCGAGCTCACCGGAGCGGATTTCTCCCACGCGAATCTTAGCGGAGCAAATTTCCGCGGGGCGCACATGGTAGGATGCGACTTCAGCTACGCAACCATTAATGGCGCGGTATTTGACGGCGTCAGTGCAACCGGATGCGACTTCAGTAACGCCTCGATGCAGCCGCAACAAGGGGCCGGGCTGCTGCGCGGCTGCCACAGCGGTTGCGACCTTTCCGGAGCTAACCTGCAAAATGCCGATCTGCAGGGCATCAGCACGACCGGCATCGACCTCTCCCACGCGGATCTTCGCGGCGCCGTCCTTTCGGGCTCGCGGTTCAGCGGCGTGGACTTTAGCAATGCTCGGATGGACGGAGCGCGCTTGAGTGGCGCAACGTTCGTGAATTGCTCGTTCGATGGAGTCGACAAGTCGCGTGCCGATTTTTCGGGCGCGCGGATCGTCCAGACGCATGGAAGTACGTACCAGCCCTAAGTAGCCCCTAACCTACCGGAGATCGAGACACGCCGCACGCGGCCTGGTTTCGTGCGCTCAAAAATAAGGAGAAGCAGATGCTCGCGATACTATTGATGATGGTTCTTGCCGCCGTAAGCGGCGCGCCGCAAGACTGCGCCGGATGTTCCATGCGCGGCGCGGATCTGCGGGGTGCAGATTTGCGGGGTGCGCGCTGGGCCGGGGTCGACGTATCCGGTGCGGATATGCGGAACGCCGATCTGAGCGGGTCGAGCCTGGCGGGCGTCAACATGATTGGCGTGAAATTTTCGGGGGCGCGCTGGCACGGTGCGCGCATTGCGGGCGTGCGCTTCGACAACGCCGACTTGCATGGTGCGAACTTCGACGGGGTCGCGCTCGCCGGCAGTTCGCTGCGCGGCGCCAACCTTTGGGGATCCTCCTTCCGCAACGCCGGCGTTCAAGGGGATACATTCGCCGGAGCCGATTTACGCAATGCCGATTTTTCCGGCGCGGCTCTCTGCCATCGCGACCACGATGGAACGTCCTGCAGTGACTTTACGGGAGCGGATCTGCGCGGCGCAGATTTTCGGGGCGTTCAGATTTGCGACGGCGATCGCTTCCCATCGTCCCGGTGCACGCCGGTGGGCGCACAAATGCTGCGCGATATTGCGCATGCAAATCTTGACGGCGTGAGACTGTAGCGATGATTTTGGGAGTTGTTGCGGCGCTCGCGCTCACGGTGCCGGCCGTTCCGTCGGGCCCTCCGATCGACGGTTCGCTGGCCCACGAACAGTGGAAGAGCGCTGCTGCCGCGGAATTGAAATGGAACCTGCAAGGACATAAAGCGGCGGCCGACCCGACCACCGCGTACATCGAGAGCGACGGCAAATTCTTATACGTGGCCTTCCAGGCAAAGCAAACGGCGCGGGTTATTGCAACGCAGCACACCAACGATGCGGGCGAAGGAGCCGACGATGAGGTAAGCGTCGACCTCTGGCCCGGTGGAACGAACGGATTTTTCTATCAATTCAGCGCGAACCCGATCGGCACGCACTATCAAAGCTCATCGGAGAACTCCGGGTACCGCCCGCGCTGGAGTTCCGCGGGAACCACGACTGCGGACGGCTATGTGGTGACGATGAAGATTCCGCTGGCCGCGTTGCATGGCGCGAGCTCACGCCAGTGGCTCGTGCAGTTCTCACGCAGAATCGAGGCGACGGGCGACATCGAGGTGTGGTCGTACGATCCCAACGAAACCGATCCGACCTCGTCGGTCTATGCAGCGCCGATGACCGGCATTCGCGCGGCCGCAGCCGCGCCCAAGCCGCGAGTTGAACTCTATAATTTGGGCAGCCTGGCCTCGCGTGTTGCCGGCGGCTCGACCGCGCGGACCGGGTTTGATTTCTCGCTTCCGGTAACGGCGACGTCCTCGCTGTATGGAACGGTGCACCCCGACTACTCCAACGTGGAGAAAGACCAACAATCGATCTCCCCGACCGCATTCCGGCGTTATTACAGCGAGGTGCGTCCATTCTTTACGCAAGGCGTAGCAGCGTACGATAATTTTGACTGCGACATGTGCAACGGCATCTCCAACCTCTACACGCCCGCTATTCCGACACCGCGCCGCGGCTACGCCGTCGAGGGCAAGCAAGGGCCGATCACGTACGGTGCTTTCGATGCCATCGGCGACGACCGCAGCGACAGCGCGCAAGCCGTAACGTTTCGCAACGCGGCGCGCACGTTCGGTCTGAGCGTTCAGCGTGTGAGCGTGAATGCGCCCGGCTTTTCCGACGACGCGCTGCAACTGGGCGCAACGCTCAACGACGGCAAGCATATCTTCAGCTATTTCAACTATGGCGACGATAAAGGCACGAATGTGCCGGACGGGCGCTTGGGTCAGTACTACGATTTCGGCAGCGGCTGGTTCAGCCCGACGACGGCGTTCGGCTTTGCGTACCGCAAGGAAGGCGAATACTACAACCCGGCCGATGGTTTCGTCTGGCATCCGGACACGGCCGGCTGGGGCGGATTCTTCTCGCACGCGTGGCTTTACGGCACCGGCGCGCCGATCCGCAGCGTCACCTTCCAAAGCGGCATGGCACTCTACCACGATCGCACGGGCGCGCTTGACGACACCAATGACGGGATCAACGTTGACGTGCTTACGCGCGGCTTGATCGACGTGAACGTAGGGACGGGCTCGAGCTACGTGCGGCTTACGCCGAACGGGACGTTCTATCCGACAACGCAGAACGGCATCTCGCTTACGTTCGGCAGCGGCGCTGAAAACTCAAGCGTCAACAACGGCGCGCAGCACGGTTCGAGCGCAACGCCGACGACGATTGGGTATTCCACCGGCCGGTTCGGCCCGGGCCGTTTGAATTCGCTGACCTTTACTTCGACGGCGAAGGCGTCCGGAAGCGGGTTGCTTTCGTTCGAGGTTGACGCGAACACGCAAGTGTTGGATCGCGGCGGCTTTTTCCGCCAGTGGCTCGAGCGCGTCTGGTACAGCTATCAAGCCGGCCCGGATGCATCGTTTGCCTTTGGAGTGCGGCGGATCATCGGCACGCCTCCGATGCTCGACCAACTGCCGGTCTTCCAAAGCGGCTGGAACGTCTCGGCGGCATACCACCGGATGTTCGCAGGAAGCAACGAGATTTACGCCGTCTACGGCGATGCCAGCGCCTTCTCGACAGCGCCCCAATTTATCGTCAAATGGATCCACTACATCGGGGCGGATAAAGGCAGCTGAGGCAAAGGTAGCAGGCACAATTCGGGCGCTGGAGCGTATAATAGACATAATGCTTGTACGTTTATCAGCGCCCGCGCTCTGCGCGGCGCTCGCCTTGCTTGCCGGTTCCGGCCCGGCCGTGGGGGCAACCGCTAAGCCCTCGCCCAAACCGACGCCGCTCAAGACGATCAAACACGTCTACTCAACCTCGCGCCTGTGCACGGGCCTGCGGCGTTCGGTGGGGCCGGCCGTCGGTCGCGTTCTTCAGAATGATAAGACGATTGCCACGAGCCGTCCGCTGTTTCAGGATTTCGTCAAAAATTCTGCAACTTCAAGTGAGGGCGGCAAGCAGATGGACGTGGAGCGCCTCGAAGGCCTGATCTCTCCGCTCGTCAATAACACGCAGGCCATCGAGCAGCTCCTGAACGATCCGATCTTTGCGCGCAAACCCGCCAACGACAACGACAAACAGTTGCTGTTGCTGCGTGCGCATCTGGAGCAAATCTTAGCCGAACAGAAACGCGCGCTCGATCTCGTCAGCGGCTTTGTGGACACCGAGCAGTTGGGGCAACTGCAATCCGAAGGGCACCAGTACGATTCCGCCATCACGGGAACCGGCACAACGCAGAATCAAACCAAGCCCTCGACGAGCCCCACGACGGCCCCCGATCCGATTCTCAACGCGGGCATTCATCCGCAAGATCCGAACTCGGATCCCGCGACGAAAAACGATCCGCGTCTACAAAGCACCGGCAATCAGTTGGGCTACAATCCGCTCAATGCGTTCGATCAACAGATGTTCGACTATCAAGCGCAGATAGCGCAGAGCGAGAGCCTAGCGACGCTCTCGCTGATGAAAGCCATTCCAATCTGCGGCGGTCATCTGAGCGCGCCCTCGCCGGCTCCCTCACCGATCGCCCCGTTGCCGCTACCGACCGCAACGCCATAACCTCCGCCGCCCGGCGTCTGCACCACGATGCATTCTCCGGGCAAAAAGGCGCGCGTGGTTTTCGCCGGCACTCGTTCGCGAGTGCCGTTGCTTTTTATCAGCGTATGCGATCCGCGGGCCGCTTCGCTTCCGCCGCACGCACCTTTCGGGGCGACCGTATGCCGTTCGGCAAGCAGCGAGACTGCGCCGTTCCATCCGTCAATTCCAGCGCGCGCACTAAACCGTCGCCTCCGCGAAGAAATCCGTCTCCGCCGGTGCCTTCGGCGAATTCGTACTGCGTGACGCGCAGCGGGTAGTCGCGCTCGATCGCTTCGATCGGCGTATTAAGCGTGTTCGTCATGTGGCATTGAATCCCGGAAATGCCCGCGAGCAGCGGGCGCGCGCCCATGCCGCAGCCGTTGGTTTCGTAAAAGGCCCACGACGTGCCGTCCGCGCGCGTGCCGCCGATCATGACGTTGCTCATCGTGCCGCCGCTTTGCGCGGGAACGCGATCGGGAGCGGCGAGCGCAAGCGCTGCGAATACGACGTCGGCATTGCGCGTGCTGGTTTCCACATTCCCGCCGGCGACGGGCGCGGGCCGGCGTGGGTTGAGCAGCGTTCCTTCAGGCACGTCCACGGTAACTGGGCGAAAACAGCCCTCGTTCATCGGAATGGACGGGTCGGTAACGGCGCGCAGCGCGTAGTATACGCCTGAGAGCGTAACTCCGTAGACGGCATTCATGGGAAAACTCAACTGCGGCGAGGTGCCCGCATAGTCGAAGTGCGCGGCGCCGTCCTTCAGTTCCAAGCGAAGCTCGATTGCAATCGACGGCTCGCCCGAGGGGTCTTCCAGCACGTCGCGGCTGCGGAACACGCCGTCGCCGAGTGCGCGCAACGCGGCTCGCATGCGCACTTCGCTCTCGTCCAATATCCGATCGATCGCGGCGCCAACGGTACGCGAGCCGTATCGTTCGTAGAGTTCGAGCAAGCGGCGCTCGCCCGTGTGATTGCCGGCCGTTTGCGCGCGCAGATCGCCGCTGCGCGCCTGCGGCGTACGTGAGTTCGCGCGGAAAAACTCAATCGTTGCATCCACGGCGCGATCGCCGCTTACCAAAAGCGTCGGCGTCACGACCAGTCCTTCGGCGAAGAGATCGCCCGCGTCGGCGGACATGGAGCCTGGAACCGAGCCGCCGACATCGGTGTGATGCGCTTTATTCGCGGCGTAGCCCACGAGTTCGCCGCGAAAGAAGATCGGGCGGATAACGGTAACGTCGTTAAGATGGGTTCCGGAGAGATAGGGATCGTTGACCACCCACATCTGCCCCTCGCGCACGCCGCCGAAGCGTTCCCCGATGGCGTTCAAGGTCGCGCGCAGCCCCCAGGGCAGCGAGCCCAGATGCACCGGAATGTGTTCGGCCTGCGCTATCAAGCGCGCGCGGCTATCGAAGAGCGCGCACGAGTGGTCCAGCCGCTCTTTGATGTTGGGCGAATAAGCGCTGTTGCGCACGGCAATGCCCATCTCTTCGCTTGCGTACATGAGCGAGCTGCTTGATGACTTCGGCGGTAACCGGATCGATGCTCACGGCAAATCCCATCGAAATTGGGCAAAGCGCGCAAGCGGTTCGAAGGCGTTTCCGCTCATGAATCCCCCGCGCCAGATATCCCGCGCCCGGTTTGCCTGGCGGATGCTCTCAACCAATGCGAGCCGGCGAACTGCCTGCGCCCCGCACGTTTGCGCCCGCTTCGCTAAGACCACGCAGTCGTGCGCCGCTCCGACCTCATCGGTGATGTTTGAAAGCAGCGCTGCCGCGAGATGCAGCGAGGGCTCAAGTTGCGGATATCGCTCGATGGCGAAGCGCAGGCGTTTGCAGGCAAGGCGGAAGTCGTGAAGCGCTTCCGGATCGTCTCCCTCCAGCGCGCTCTGACGCTCCAGGCATTCGGCAAAACGTATCCGCACGAGCATGCGCTGCGCATCTGCCGGCGTCTGGACACCGGTGAAAGAGAAAGTCCGCGGCTGCATCACCGGTGCAACTCCGGAACTTGAGCAGCAACCGCCGGAGTTTGCGGCGCGCCCGTTTGCGGCGGTCACGCAGCTGGATACGAAGGGCGCGCAGCTCCCCGCGCTCGCTCTGCGAAGCGTGCTCCCGGTACGCTTTTATACGCGCTATGAGCACGTCGGCATCGCGAAGCTTTCCCGCGCGGCTGTGCAACTGCTCGATGCGCGTGAGAAATTCCGGTGCCGCACCCGCCGGCGCACCCAGATCCACCAGCGCGGCGCGCAGACGCGCGAGGGCCTTGCGCGCGCGATGCAGCCGCTTTTCCGAGCGGGGCTTGGCGCAGTACGCCGCCAGCGTTTGCGCAGCACGGTCGATGGCCTGCGCAATCGCTTCGTGAGCCCACGATTGCAGCGCAAGGTCAGCCATCGCCACGCTCCAGATGCATCATCGCGCCGCTTGCACGCAAAAGCCATCCGGGCGAAACGTACGTGCACGTATCGTACTGCTCCACGAGCGCCGGTCCCGTAATCCGCTCGCCGGAGCAAAGGTTAGCGCGTTCGTACACCGGCGTCGGCACCGCTTTGCCCCCTTCCCAGACCTCGCGCATGCCGGTGCATTCGGCACGTCCGGCGCCTTGCATCTCGAGCGCTTGCCGAATGGGCGGCATCGGTGCAACGGCGGTTAGGCGTGCGTTCACAACTTCAACGCTCTCATCGCGTACCGCATAGCCGTACCGCTGCTCGTGTTTTTCGTGGAAGCGGGCTGCAATGTGCTCGGGGACACGCTCGTGCGCCACGTCGAGGCCGAACTCGTCCGCGGTAGCGTGCATCGTACTCGAACGTGAACGCAACGCTGCGTTCGTCGGCGCCCTGATCGCGCAAGGCCTGCCCACCGCGCTCTTGCAGCATGTGCGCCGTTTGCTCCATCTCCTGAGCGCTCAAGGTGTGCGTTTCGCGCAAGACCGGATGCACGAAACTGGCGCGCAGCGGGGCGACCAGCAGCCCCAACGCGGAGAAGACACCGGGATCGCGCGGTACCAGCACGTGCCGGATGCCGAGCTCCTCGGCCAGCGCGCAGCAATGCAGCGGGCCGTTGCCGCCGAAAGCAACCATCGTAAAATCGCGGGGATCCAGGCCGCGCTCCACGGTAACGATGCGCAGCACCTTCGCCATCTGCGCATCGACGATGCGAATGATGCCCGCTGCCGTTTCCTGCACGGAGAGCCCGATGCGCGCCGCAAGCACCGCAATTGCATCGTACGATCGCTGCGCGTCGATGGGGAATGTGCCGCCGGCAAGCGCGGTGCCGTTCAAACGCCCGAGCACTACGTTGGCATCGGTTACCGTCGCCGCGCCGCCGCGCCCGTAACATGCCGGGCCCGGATCGGCGCCGGCGGAGATCGGCCCAACGCGAAGCGCGCCGGCTTCGTCCACAAACGCAATCGTTCCGCCGCCCGCACTGATCTCGGCGAGATCGACAAACGGAAAACGCACGGGGTAGCCGCTGCCCTTCACCGAGCGTCCGCTGTGCGTCGTGCCCGCGGCTTCAAATTCATTGGCAACTTGCACGGCGCCATCGACGATCGTCCCCGCTTTCGCGGTCGTGCCGCCCATATCGAAGGAGAGGACGCGCGGCGCTTGCGCCTCGCGCGCAAGATCTGCCGCTGCAATCACGCCGCTTGCCGGGCCGCTCTCGATGATCGCCGCGGGCTGTAGCGCCGCGCGCTGCGCAAGGGTCATGCCGCCGTTGCTCTGCATGACGTACAGCGGGGCGCGGATGCCGCGGTCGTGCAATGCGGTGCGCAGGCGATCGATGTAGCGCTGCACGATGGGCAGCAGCGCGGCATTCACCAGCGCGGTGGAAAAACGTTCGTACTCACGGTACTCGGGATCGATCTGCGCCGAACACGTGAGCGGAACGTCCGGCAGCGCGCGTTCGAGCGCGCGCGCCATCGCTTGCTCGTGCGCATCATTGGCATACGAATGTAAAAACCCGATTGCGAGGGCATCGGGTTTGCGCGCGCGCACTTCGTCGAGCACGCGTTCGATCTCCGCATCTTCCAGCGGCTGCAGCACCTCGCCGCGGTAATCCATGCGCTCGCGCACGCCGATGCGATCTTCGCGCGCGGCCAGCGGCCGCGGGCGGGTGACGTTCAGGTGGTAGACCTCGCTGCGGTTCTGCCGCCCGATCTCCACGACATCGCGAAAACCGTGGGTGGTCAAGAAGACGACCCGCAGCAGCTCCAGATGCATCTGTCCGAGCAGCGCGTTGGTGGCGATGGTGGTGGAGTGGGCGAGATACTCGATCTGCGGGGCTTGGGGGAAACGGGCAAAGAGCTCGTCCAGGGCGGCGAGCACGCCCTCTTCGGGGGCGCGGGGCGTGGACGGGCGCTTGACCAAATGCCGGCGGCCCGTGGCGGCCTCGACGGCGACCAAGTCCGTGAACGTCCCGCCCACATCGACCCCAATCCTTAATTGACAATCGAACATATGTTCGATTAGGATCGTTCTCCCATGACCGCTGCACCTCACCTGTTGCCGACCTTCGAAACCCTCAAAGCCGGGCTGGACATCCGCGCGGGCGGCCGCATCGTGGCGGCCGTTCCCAATGCTTTTTCGAGCGGTTTTCCACCACTGGACCAAGCCCTTGCGGGCGGTTTTCCCCGCGGCACCCTGGCCACGCTCGAAGGGCCGCCCAGCGCGGGCCGCATGGCGGTGCTGGCGCGCATGCTGGCCGGCGCCACGCGCGAGGGTCTGGCAGCAATCATCGACGACGGCTCGCTCTACCCGCCCGATTTGGAGCGCGCGGGGGTCGATTTGGAACGCGTGCTGATTGCAAGCGCCCAGAAGCCGCTGCAGATTGCGCGCTGCGCCGACATCGTACTGCGTGCGCGCGCATTCACGCTGGTGGCTATGCCGGCGGTGATTTTGCGCGCAACAGTGTGGTCGCGCTTGTGCGGCCTTGCGCAAAAAAGCGGAACGCTGCTGGTGGCCATCGCGCTGCATCCCAGCAGCGAACTAACGTACTTTGCCTCCACGCGCGTGCGCTGCGCGATCGAACGCGTCATCTGGGCGCAGCGCGGCGTGCTGGGTGAACTGACCGGCTACGACATGCACGCGCACGTGCTCAAACACCGGCGCGCGGCTCCGGGAGCCACCGCGCATCTGCACATCGGAGCGGCTTGAAAAATGAACGTCTTATGCGTGCACGTCCCGGCGTTCGGTCTTGCGCTTGCGCGGCGCGAACACCCGGAAGTTCCCGCGGACGAACCCGCGGTTCTGACGGACAAGCCCGATCGCGGACGGGTGATCGAACTCGACCCTGGCCGCGCACGGCTGCGGTGCGCGCATCGGCCACACGGTGCTGCAAGCGCGCGCGGCCGCCGACGGCGTGCACGTGCTGGTCCACGACGCGGCGCACGCGCACGCGGTCTGGCACGACATGCTCGATGCGCTCGACGTGCTCTCCCCGCTCATCGACGATAGCGGCGAGGGGACGGCGTATGCCGACATGCGCGGCATCGAGGGCGATGCGCTGCGCTGGATGCGCCGCGCACTGCACGCGCTGCGCGGGTTCGATCTTCCGGTACGCGCGGCGGTGGGCGCAAATAAGTTCACGGCCTTCGCGCGCACGTATGCGGCGAACGGCGAGATCGGCGCGCTGCCGCTCGAGGTGCTGCGCATGGATCCGCGGGCGGTGGAACGCCTGCATCTGCTCGGCGTTTATACATTGAGCGAACTGGCAGCGCTTCCGCACGGACCGTTCGTGCGGCGCTTCGGCAAAGAAGCCGCGGCCTGGCACGAGCGGGCGCGCGGCATCGACCCCACTCCGCTGCGCCCGCGCGCGCACGAACTGCAGATCGATGCGGCGGTCTTCGGCGAGGGCAGCGCGCAGGCGCAAGAGCAAGTGCTCTTCGCACTGCGCGTGCTGGCCGACCGCGTCTGCGCCGATTTGGAGCGCGCGGGCAAGGCGACCAATGCGGTCTGCATCACCTTCGAATGCGAGAACGGCGACTTGCGCGAGGTAGAAGCGGCGTTCGCACAATCCACCGGCGATGCGCGCGTCATGCTGGACGTCATTCGCGCCAAACTCGAAGGACTGACGTTCGATGCTCCCGTTACCGGACTGCGCATGCAAGTCATGCGTCTAGAAGAATGCGGCGCGCCCGCAACGCTGTTCGGCCAAAACGGCGCCGACCCGCAAGCATTAGCCGTCGCACTCGCACGTCTGCAAGCCGCAACCGGCGCCCTCCCCCAACGCGCCCGCACCCGCCCCGCCCCGCTCCTCGAACAACGCTTCGGCTACGAACCGTTCTCTCTCCGTCATCCTGAGGTATCGAAGGCCCCCTTTCGTCATCCTGAGGTATCGAAGGACCTGAGGTATCGAAGGGCCCCACTCTCCCCCAATTAAAACTCCTCACCGCAAAAGAAATCGCCGTCACCATGCAAGGAAACGAACCCACGCGCGTACAGCACAAGCGCGTGCTCAACTGCGCGGGACCGTGGCGCATCGACGACGGCTGGTTTGAAGAAGCCATCGCGCGCGATGAATACGACGTGCTGCTCGAGGACGGCGTGCTGTGCCGCATCTACCGGCGGGGCGAGCAGTGGTATCTGCAAGGTGCCTATGATTAGCGATGCAACGGCGCTTGACGGCTGCGAGCGCTTTCAAAGCGTGGCCTGGAACTGGCTGCAAAGCGGCGAGATCACGCGCACCGCGCACCTGCTCTCGCCGCTGGAAGAACTGGCGGGGTTTAACTTCGGCTTCGTGTATCTGCTGCAAGTCAACGAGCAGTGCGTAAAAGTGGGCTACTCGGAGCACCCGATGCGCCGCATCCGCGAACTGCAGCCGCAGTACGACGAGCGCTTGAAACTACGGGCGTGTTTCGTGGGCGATCCGCCGGCCGAACGCTTCGCGCACCGCCGCTTCGCCAATCTGCGCATCAAAAACGAACTCTTCTACGCGCACCCGATCATCGACGAGTACTTCCGCACCTCACGCGAACAGATGCGCGAGAAAATCCGTAGCGTCCACATCTGCAGCTCCCGCCTGCACGCAACTGCGCCCACGCATGGATCTGCGCATCCTGGGCTCTTGGCTCTCCCGCTAGGCGGCTACGCCGAACTGCACGCGTGCTCCAACTTTACGTTCCTGGAAGGCGGCTCGCATCCGGAAGAACTGGTAGAGGTGGCCGCGTCGCTCGGGTTGGATGCCCTTGCGCTAACCGATCGTGACGGGCTCTACGGCGCCGTGCGGTTTGCGCGCGCGGCAGCCGATGCCAAACTGCCCGGCATCATCGGCAGCGAGGTCCGCTTTGCCGATGCATCGCCGCTGGTGCTGCTGGTGCAAGATGCGGCCGGCTATGCCAATCTCTGCGAGATCGTCTCGGCCGGACAGTTGCGCGGCAGTAAAAACGAGCCGCAGTTGCAGCGCGGCGATCTGGATGGGCGCACCGGGGGGCTCATCGCGCTCTGCAACGATCCGGACCCGGCGCTGCTGCGCGAGTGGCGCGAACGTTTCGGTGACCGGCTCTATGTTGAGGTGCAGCATCATCTGCACGCACAGGACGCGCGCCGCTGCCGCGACCTTATCGACTGCGCCCGCGAGCTGCAATTGCCGCTGGTGGCCACCAACGGCGTCATGTACGCGCGCAAAGAACACGCGCGCCTGGCCGACGTGCTGTTCTGCATCAAGAACAAAACGAATTTGACGCAGGCACGCGAAGATGCACTGCTGCGCCCCAATGCCGAGTATTATTTGAAATCCGCGCGTATGATGGCGCAGATCTTCGCCGGCTACCCGCAGGCCATCCGCAACACGCTGGTCATCGCGGAGAGTGCGCGTTCCGCCTGGAAAAACTCGCGGGGCAATTTCCGGTGTTTGCGGTGCCCGAAGGATTCACGCGTCAAAGCTATCTGCGCGAGCTAACCTACCGCGGTGCGGCGCAACGCTACGGCACGCCGCTTGCGAACAACGTTGAACGCCAGTTGGAATACGAGCTGGGCATGATCGCCCGCATGGACCTGGCGGGCTATTTCCTGATCGTCTGGGACATCGTGCGCGCGTCCGAAGAGCTGGCAGGTGCTCTGCCAAGGCCGCGGTTCGGCAGCAAACAGCGCCGTGTGTTACGCGCTCGGCATTACCGCCGTCGATCCGGTCGGCATGAACCTGCTCTTCGAACGCTTCATGTCGGAGGGGCGCGAGGAGATTCCCGATATCGACATCGACTTTGCGCATCAAGATCGCGAAAAAGTCATCCAATACGTGTACGAGCGCTACGGGCGTACGCATGCCGCAATGGCCGCCGAAGTGGTGACGTATCACGCGCGATCGGCCATCCGCGACATCGGCAAAGCCATCGGCCTCACGCTCGCGCAAGTCGACGCCGTCGCCAAAGACTTCGACGCCCGCGAATCCCTAGCCGGCTCGATGGGCGTAGCTCGATGCGTGTCATCCTGAGCCTTTGGCGTGTCATCCTGAGCTATCAACTAGTCATCCTGAGCCTGTCGAAGGACGGCCGAGCCCGCCGAGGCCCCCACCAAGAGGCCAACCCCGCGCCCCCGCCCTCGGCCACGCGCACGATTATCACGGCTTCTACGATCGCGACTACGGCGACAACCCCGATCCGCATTTAAAATCGCCGGTGGACGGCGAGGTTGGCGCGCGTCTTTTCGCGCTCTGCAAGCGCATCGACGGCTTCCCGCGCCACATGGGAATTCACTCAGGCGGCATGGTGATCACGCGCGATCCACTGGTGCGCGTTGCCCCGGTAGAATGGGCGACGATGCGCGACCGCACGATCATCCAGTGGGACAAAGACGACCTCCAAGAACTCGGCCTCATCAAAATCGATCTCCTGGGCCTCGGCATGCTCTCCCTACTCCGCGAAGCTTTCTCAATTCATGCTCGCTGCTTTTATCGCAACGATACCTGGTTGCCGGGGTTGGGAGATGTCCGTCCGGCGAACTCTGACATTTTTGCGTCAGACAGGATGTCGTATTCAGCAAAAATGCAGCGTAGCGATGAAATTCCCATGGATGGGAATTTCATCAGCGGTCGCCGGACGGACATCTCCCAACCCCGGCAACCAATCCTGAAGTTGCACACGATCCCCCAAGACGACAAACAAACCTACGAGATGATCGCCCGAGCCGACACGATCGGCGTCTTCCAAATCGAATCGCGCGCGCAGCAGTCGATGCTGCCGCGCATGAAGCCCACCTGTTTTTACGACATCGTTATGCAGGTGGCGATCATCCGCCCCGGCCCCATCCAAGGGCAGATGATCCATCCGTTTCTGCGCCGCCGTGCGGGGCTCGAACCCGTGACCTACCCGCATCCCAAGCTCAAACCGGTACTCGAGCGCACGATGGGCGTGCCGCTCTTCCAAGAGCAAGGCATGCGCATGGCCATCGAGGCCGCGGGCTTCTCGCCGGCCGAAGCCGACAAGCTGCGGCGCGCGATGGGGCACAAGCGCTCGCATGAGCGCATGCTGGAGATCTATCCCAAACTGGTGCAAGGCATGGTGGACAACGGCATCGAGCGCGAAGCCGCCGAGCAGACTCTTTCACATGCTCGAAGGATTTGCCGACTACGGTTTCCCCGAATCGCACGCCGCCAGTTTCGCACTGCTCGCCTACGAATCGGCATACTTGAAATGTCATTATCCGGCCATCTTTGCCGCGGCGATTCTGAACGTGCAGCCGATGGGCTTCTACTCCACCGAAGTGTTGGTGAACGACGCGCGCCGCCACGGCGTCAACGTCAAAGCCATGACGGTGAATGCGAGCGAGTACTGGAGTTTCGTTGACGAAGAAGGTGCGCTGCGTTTGGGCTTCCATCTGCTGCGCGGCCTGGGCGAGGGGCAGCGCGAACGCCTGCAGGCGGCGCTCGCGCAAGGCCCCTTTGCGGACTGCTGGAGTTCGCGCAGCGCACGCAGCTCGAAAAGGAAGCGATGGAGAATCTGGCTGTCGCCGGCGCGTTCACGCCGTGGTTCAAAACGCGGCGCGAAGCGATGTGGGCGTTGCGCGGTCTGGACGAGCGCGAAACACGCGGGGAGCTCGGCCGCATGATGGACATCCACGAACCGGCCGCGAGCTTCAAACCGATCTCCGCGCGCCAAGAAACGGGCTTCGACCTGTGGTCCACGGGCGTGACGCCCAAAGAGCAGCCCATCGCGCACGTGCGGCGCAGCTCGATGCGCAGAAGGTGCTCAGCGCGCAGAAACTTGCGCAGATGCCGAATCATTTGATCTGCCGCGTCGGCGGCATGGTCATTACGCGCCAGCGCCCCGGCACGGCCAAGGGCTTTGTGTTCTTAACCCTCGAGGACGAGACGGGCCTGGTCAACGTCATCGTGCGCCCCGATATTTACGAGAAGTACCGCCGCACGATCCGCCAGTCGATGAACGTTATCGTCGAAGGCCAACTGCAGAAGGAGAGCGGCTGCATCGATGTCCTCGCGCGCAAAGTCTGGTCATTCGACGCTCACGATCTTACCGGCGGCGTCCGATCGCGCAATTTTCAGTAACGTCAATCGCAGTGAAAGTAGAAAACGTTCCCGTCGATATCTTCCACGGTGAACTGGCGCAAACCCCAGGGCTTTTTCTCTAAAGGTTCGACGATTCGCGCGCCGAGCGAGCGTAGTTCCTCGTACGTCCCCTCAATGTTCGCAGCAAAAATCCAATGCACTGCAGGTTCGAACGGCCGCGCTCTTTTGCGGAAGAAGATCGCGAAGTTGTCGCGCGAGACGGCACCGAGGTCCCCTTCCGGGATTAACCACCCAATCTCAAAGCCGAGCGCATCGCGGTAATGCTGCTGAGCTCCGTTCTACGTCCTCAACCGGAAGCTCCGGCGTGGGATGGGCGAACCTGGTGCTCGACTGTTTCTGATTCACGGCCGCCTCCTCTCGTCAGCGCTCATTTCTCTAGAATACGGAACTGCCCATTCCTACCCGTGATAAATGGGACACGAAGTAAGTTCAGCCCGGTGCGCAAAGCAGTACGCAACAAGTGGGTGCAGCACCGTTCCGGGCGGCAAGGTATAGTCGCCTAACGGAACCGGCAGCGGAAAATGCTGGATGCCTAACCGGAACGGATCGAGCTGTGGACGGTAGCGCAAAGGCCATGGAACAAGCCCGGTTTCCGTGCTGCCGTCTTGATACTGCACCCAGTAGCGCACGTAGTAATAGTCGTAGCCGTCATCGTGCCACGAGGTCTCGGGCGTGAGAATGCCCTCCGAGCTTGGCCCGTTGCCGAATGCGCCGGAGAAATCGAATGCGTAGCGCTTCGTTGCTGCCGGCGTTCCTTGCGGCTGGGCGGGCAAGAGCAGCGGATTGTTCTGCTTGCGCAGCTCCGAGATCGTCTTCTGGTAGTCCACTTGCGGCAGCACGGCCTGCGACTGCGTGAGCCGCTTGGAATGCGAGACCTTCGGCTGAAAGACCAGCGCGCGCGGCGTGATGCGTGCGATCTCCGTACGGGTTTGCTGCTGCTCGCTGCGCGGTTTGGGCTGCGTGGGATTGGTGCGCACTTGACGCTCGACCTGCGGTTTGGGATGCGGCTGGGGCTTTGGCCGGTGCTCGATGCGGATAGCGCTTGAGGTTACGACGAACTCGGGCTTCGGCACGTCCGTTCGCGTGCGAAAGAACACGCTTATCAACGCGTGGAGCAGGAGCGAGAGAACAACCGCCGCCGCCAGACGGCGTGAGAGGCGAAAGCGCACGGTTATGGGGAGCCGACAACCTCCGCCGGTGCGAAATACCGCACGCCGGCTGCCTGCAGAATGGCGCGGCCGCCTCCCCGCACCAGGTACCTCACGAACGTGCGTGCCGCTTGCGGGTTGTGCGCGGCCGTAAGCACCGCCACGGCGTAGGTAATGGTGTTCGAAAGATTTGCGTATGCGGGCAGCTCGATAACGTTCATCGCGCGTCCCGGTACTTCAGTTGAATAGAAGAAGCCCGCATCCAGGTCGCCGGTCTCGACGCGCACGGCGAGGTTTTCCTCGGGAAACATGCCCGCTTTTGCCAGAATGCGTGCACCCAGACTGCGAACGCCTTGATGGGTCGCGAACGAGGTGACCGAAGCGATCGTGCGCGTACCTTTGGGATCCAGTCGCGGGTCGGTACGGCCGAGGCGCGTACGGGGATCGGCGAGCAGCGTAAGAAGCGCACGCGGGGTGCGCGCTGCGGCCGCAAACTCGCGCGCAAACGGCGAACGGCGCGAATACGCAATAACCATGCGCGCCGAGCCGAAGACAACGTAACCGCGCAAAGCTGCATGCGGCCCGCGCCGCAGGCCGTCCAGCAGCTTCGTGTCGGCCGAGATGAACACATCCGGTGTCCGCAGGCCCGCAGCGATCAACCGCGCGATCTCCTTACTGCCTTTGGGCTCGCCGCTGAAGGTCAGCCCCGTTTCACGCCCGAGCCCTCGGGCGAACGGCCCTTCCATCACGCGAACTAGCGAGCCGGCATACGCGACGGAAATGCCCGCATGGGGCATGGGCGCGGTTGCCGCAAGCAGAGCTAAGACGAAGGCAAGGATGGGCATGCCCGAGCCGTTGGCCACGCCGGGCGGGTCCCCTGCGGCTCTGGGCGAATACAGCAAAACCTCAGGATATAGGAGAGAACGATTGACGCAAGCGCACACCGATCCGCACGTAACGCAACCGGCGCCCGATTCGCAGGAATCGCAAGAGCGCGGCGATGCGACCATTACGCGCACGCTTGTGTGGATCGGCATTGCCGGTTTGTCCGCAGCGCTTGCGTTTACCGTCGTGCGCTCGATGATCGCGCGCAAGCCCAACGACCCGACGAGCCAGCGCATTCAGCAGCTCATCGACGAGGCGAACCAGCTCCTCAAAACACTTGACGACCAAAGACACTCCGGCTGGCTCGGGCGCCCCGCTTCTGCCGGGTGCGGAAGTCGAGCTCGGATTCAACGATCTGCTTTCCAACGGACAGGCCGTCGGACGAACCGGCGGCATGGTTGT
The DNA here is from genome assembly GCA_963702335.1 of Vulcanimicrobiota bacterium. Classification (GTDB taxonomy): domain Bacteria; phylum Vulcanimicrobiota; class Vulcanimicrobiia; order Vulcanimicrobiales; family Vulcanimicrobiaceae; genus DASSRQ01. Next base: position 178,018 of record CAVPCC010000014.1, read on the forward strand.
TTTTTGCTTTGGGCCGCTTCCGCAGGAACGCGCGCGCGTGCGCATCCGCAGCGTGAAGCCGAAGTACGCCGTTGCCGAGCTGCTGACGCTTACGGCCCGCTCCCCGCTGCGGGCGCAGCCGTTCTGCCCGGTTTTCGGAACGTGCGGCGGTTGTCAGGTGCAGCATTTGAGTTATCCCGCGCAGCTGGCCTGGAAGCAGCAAGTGGTCAAGAACGCGCTCTCGCGCATCGGCGGGTTTACGGATGTCGAGGTGCGCGATCCGATCGGCATGATCAATCCGCGCGCCTACCGGAACAAGATGTCGCTGGTCGTGGATCGCCGCAGGGCCGCGCCGCAAGTGGGATTTTATCAGCAGCGCTCCCACGATGTCGTGCCGATCTCGGCGTGTCCCATCGTTGCGGCGCCGCTTTCCGCGCAGATTCCACGGGTGACGGAGATGCTTCAATCGCCCGAGACGGCGGGCGCGCTTGCGAGCACGCGGCACATCGTGGCGCGCACCGCCCGCGCTACGGATCAGACGGTTATCACGTTTACAACCCCGCAGCCATCGCAGGAACTCGGCGCGCAAGGTGCGGCGATTATGCGCCGTCTGCCGGGAACGGCGGGCGTGACGAACTCGTTCGACCTCTCCAGCGAGAATGCCATCATGGGGCGCAAGCATACGGTGATTGCCGGCGCGGCACAGATTGAAGAAGCGATCGCAGGCGTTCGCTATCGCGTCTCGCCGGGCTCGTTTTTTCAGGTCAACGTCGAGATCGTCGCCCGGATATTCGAATTCATGCGCCCCGGTCTTGACGTTCCGCGCAAAATTGTCGACCTGTATTGCGGTGCGGGGACGTTCTCGCTTTTTTTCGCCAAATGCGGCAGCGAGGTGCTCGGGGTGGAGGAGAGCAGTCAAGCCATCGCCGAGGCGCGCGAGAATGCCTCGCTTAACGATTCGAGCGAGGCGGCCAAGTTCGTCTGCGGGCGCGTGGAGAGCATCGTCTCGCGCGCCGACATCCGCAAGGCAATGGAAGATGCGCAGATCGTCTTCCTCGATCCACCGCGCAAGGGAAGCGACGAGGTCACGCTCGGCGCAATCGCACAGGCGGGCGTGCCGAACATCTGGTACCTTTCTTGCGATCCGGCCACGCTTGCCCGGGATTCCAAGTTTCTAGCGGCCAAAGGGTACCGGCTGGGCGTTGTGCAGCCGTTCGACATGTTTCCGCAGACCGGGCACGTAGAGACACTGGCCACAATGTACCGTCAGAGTGCAATGGAACAACAGATCATCGAGCAGGCGTTCAAAGATGCGCCCACGCCGAAATGGTCGGACGAAGACCTTCCAAGGACGAACCAGGAGTACCCGGATTTTGTCATTCGGGAACAGGAACCGGATACAGAGAGAGTATGAGCGATAGTATAGACATTCGGTACGTGGCGAAGTTGGCGCGATTGGAATTGACCGATGACGAGGTCGAGAAGTTCGGCGCGCAGCTGGGCGATTTGCTCGGGCATGTGAACGTGCTCTCGGAGTTGGATACGCAGTCGGTGGCTGCGACGGCGCAAGTTGTCGAATCGCGAAACGTGCAGCGTGAAGATGTTCCGGGCGGATGTTTGGATCGCGAAGTCGTCCTCGGGCAAGCGCCGCAGCGCCAGGGCGCTTTTTTCCGCGTACCGCGAATCATCGCGCAGGAAGACTAGTTCGGTGGTTAAAGAGAGCGCAGCCGCAGTTGCCAAGGCCGTCAATACCGGCACTATCAGCGCGCGGGAAGCCACGGAGGCCATGCTGGCCCACATCGATGCGACCGACGATCGCATCGGGGCGTACCTTACGAGACTGCACGATGATGCGCGCGCCTACGCGCAGCGCGTTGACGAGCGCATCGCCAAAGGCGAGCAGTTGCCGCTGGCGGGGGTCGCTGTGGCTGTCAAGGACAACATGTGTCTGACCGGCACACGCACCACCTGCGGTTCGAAGATTTTAGAAAACTGGATCGCCCCGTATACGTCGACCGCCGTACAGCGCATCATCGACGCAGGCGGCATTCCGGTGGGCAAGAGCAACATGGATGAGTTCGCCATGGGCAGCTCGTGCGAGAACAGCGCCCTTGGAACGACACGCAACCCCTACGACTTGGACCGCGTTCCCGGCGGCAGTTCGGGCGGCTCGGCTGCGGCCGTAGCCGCATACGAGGCGGCGATCGGATTAGGCAGCGATACGGGCGGTTCGATCCGCGAACCGGGGGCGTTTTGCAATCTTGTAGGCTTTAAGCCCACGTACGGCCGCGTTTCACGTTACGGACTCATCGCGTTTGCATCGAGTTTGGACCAGATCGGCCCGCTCACGCGAACGGTGGAAGATGCAGCGCTCGCATACGAAGCGATGGCCGGGCACGATCCGCGTGATTCGACCAGCATCGATCGACCCGTGGAGAATGCAAGCGCGACGTTAGGCGGCGATCTCAAAGGCGTGCGCGTGGGCATCGTCAAGGAGTTCGTCACCGAGAAACTCGGCCCGCAGATTCACGCGCTCTATCGGCGCGCGTACGCGGAGCTGGAAGAGCTGGGTGCAACGCTGGTTGACGTTTCGCTGCCGACCGCCGACTACGGACTTGCGACGTATTACCTCATTGCGCCCGCCGAATGCAGCAGCAACCTTGCGCGCTTCGACGGCGTGCGCTACGGTCTGCGCGTGGACGGCGCGGACGTCGGACAGATGTATGAAAAAACGCGTGCCGCGGGTTTTGGGCCCGAGGTCAAGCGGCGCATTCTGATTGGGACGTACGCACTTTCGAGCGGGTACTACGACGCGTACTACGTGAAGGCGCAGAAGGCGCGCACGATGTTTGCCGATGATTTCAAGCGGGCGTTCGCATCGTGCGATCTGATCGCTTCGCCCGCGGCGAGTTCTCCTGCGTTCGCCTTCAACTCCAAGAGCGATCCGTACAGCATGTACATGATGGACTACTACACCATACCGATGTCGCTCGCAGGCTTGCCCGCCCTCTCCGTGCCGTGCGGCTGGATCGAGAACATGCCGATGGGTCTGCAGCTTGCAGCCCCGCTCTTCGCCGAAGCCCCGCTGCTGCGCGCCGCGCACGTTTACGAACAGGCGACGCGGTGGGCGGGAAAGGTGGCGGCGGCCGTATGAGCTACGAAGCGGTGATCGGGATTGAGTGTCACGTCGAGTTAAAGACGAAGACAAAGATGTTTTGCTCGTGCCCGAATGAGTTTGGCGGGGAACCGAATACGAAGGTGTGTCCGGTGTGTTTGGCGTTGCCCGGGGCCTTGCCGGTCGTCAACAAAGAGGCCGTCGCGCACATGATTGCCGCCGGGCTGGCGTTCGATGCCCAGATCCCGGAGTTCTCCAAGTTCGATCGCAAGAACTACTTCTATCCCGACATGCCAAAGGATTACCAGATCTCGCAGTTCGATATGCCGCTTACGCAGGGCGGCGTTGTGCGCTATTGGCTCGAGGACGGCACGATTAAAGAATGCCGCCTCACGCGCATTCACTTGGAAGAAGACACGGGTAAATCCACGCATGCCGGAAGCGGCGACGGGCGCATCGCGGGTAGCAGCTATTCGCTGATCGATTTCAATCGCGCCGGCGTGCCGCTCATGGAGTGCGTCTCCGAGCCGGACATCCGCAGTGCAGATGAAGCCGTCGGCTATCTGGAAGCGCTGAAGCGGACGTTTGTGCAGCTTGGCGTGAGCGATGTTAAGATGGAAGAAGGCTCGCTGCGCTGCGATGCCAACGTTTCCATCCGGCCTGCCGGAAGCACGGACCTGGGGACCAAGACCGAAATTAAAAACATGAACTCGTTCCGCTCGGTTCACCGCGCGATCGAGAGCGAGATTGCGCGGCAGATTGCCCTGGTGGAATCGGGCGAACGCGTCGTTCAGGAGACGCGCGGCTGGGACGAGGGCGCGGGCGTGACCCACTCGATGCGCAACAAAGAGCAGGCCCACGACTACCGCTACTTCCCCGATCCCGATCTGGTCCCGCTCGAAGTCGATCGCGGTTTGGTTGAACGCATTGGACGGCAACTTCCGCAGCTGCCGCCGGAGCGCTTCGAGCGTTACACCAAAACGTACGGCATTGATGTCAAACAGGCAACGCAGCTGATCGATAACGCGCCCCTCGCCGATTACTTCGACCGGTGCGTTCAGGTCAGCGGCAACGCGCAGCAAAGCTTGAACTTCGTACTGGGCGATCTCTCGCGCTTGGCGAACGAGAGCGGGACGCCCGTGGACCGCTCGCCGGTAAGCGCCGAGCAGGTAGCGGAGCTGCATTGCGCTCGTGGATGCCAAGACGATCAACTCGAAAATCGCCAAAGAACTGCTCGGCCGAATGTGGACCGGCGCGGGTTCGCCAAAGGCGATCGTGGAGCGCGAGGGGCTGGCGCAGAGCAGCGACACCGGGGAGATTGAGAAATTCGTTGATGACGTGCTTGCTGCCAACGCGAAGGCCGTGGAAGACTACCGCGGCGGGAAGACCAACATCTTGGGCTTCTTGACCGGCCAGGTGATGAAGCAGTCGCGCGGCAAGGCCAATCCGGAACTTGTTCAGGAGATGCTCAAAGCGAAACTTTCGTAGCGAGGAAACCACTATGGCAATCACCGGCACCGACGCGATGTATTACACGGCCGTCGATCTCGAGAAACTCACCGAATTCTACAGTAAGGTCCTAGGTGCATCGCCGAGCGTGCGGATGGAGCGCATCTCGGAATGGGCGTTCCCCGACGACACGGCGTTCGGGCTGTACGCTGCAGGCACCAAGACGCCCGGGCGCAGTGGCTCGATTATGTTTGCGGTGGACGATATGGCGGCCGCAGCGAAATTGGCTCGCGAAGCCGGCGCGCGCATGGAGGGTGATGACCAAGCAACTGAAACACCCTTTTGCACGATGATGTTCGCGTTCGATCCCGAGGGCAACCAATTCATTCTTCACAAGCGCAAAGTTTAGCCGACCCGCGCACCCTCGAAACGCTCGATTTCGCCGGCGTGCGCGATCGGGTCGTCGGCGCAACGCAAACGGCGCGCGGGCGAGGATACGCCGCGCAGCTCACGCCGCTGGTTGATTTTGCTCTGGTCCGGCGCGAGCAAGCGGCGACCGCATGCGTTCGCGATCTCGCGGCCGGCGCCGATTTGTTCGTCACGCGCGCCGAGGATGTCGATGAAGCGCTCGAGCGGGCGGCTATCGGCACGGCATTGAGTGCTCCCGAACTGCGGGCCATCGGCGATGCGCTCGCCGCCGCGGCCGCGTGCTACAATAAAACGCGCGAGCAGCAAACCGTTGCGATCGCCCACGTGCTCTCGCTGTACACGCCGCTCAAAGAGTTGCAGCACACGCTGCTGGATGCCATTGACGAGCGCGGCGTCGTTCTTGAACGTGCCTCGCCGGCTCTGGGACGCATCCGTCGGCATCTGCAACAGTCGCAGGCGGATGCGCGCGACCGCGTCACCGCACTTTTGCGTTCGGCGAAGTACGCGAACGCGGTGCAAGATTCGGTGGTGACGATTCGCGAGGGGCGCTTCGTCGTGCCGATCAAAGCGGAGTTCAGCGGCGAGGTGCCCGGAATCGTTCACGACACCAGCTCGAGCGGACAGACGCTCTTTATCGAACCGCTCGCTGCGCTGGAAGCCAATAATCGCGTGCGCACCCTGCGCGCCGACGAAGAGCGCGAGATCGCCCGCATTCTTGCCGAGCTCTCGCGCCTGGTGGGTTCCCACTCGCCGGCTGCGCGCGCCAATGCCGAAATGCTCGCGCAGATGGACGTTCTTGTCGCCAAAGCACGCATTGCCCAGGCGATGGACGCGAATCCGGCCGAACTCGTGGACGAACCGGTACTATCGGTCATCAACGGCCGCCATCCGCTCCTGGGCGAGCGCGCGGTTCCGCAGTCGCTCGAACTGAGCGCCCAGACGCGCCTGATAGTCATCAGCGGCCCGAATATGGGCGGCAAGACCGTTGCGCTCAAAATGGTCGGGCTGTTCGTTGCGATGACGTACGCCGGCATGCAGGTTCCCGCGGGCGCCGGTTCGCGCATCGGCGCGTTCTCGCGCATCTTCACCGACATCGGCGACGAGCAGTCCATCGCGGAAAACGCATCGACGTTTTCGGCTCACCTGGCGCGCATGCGTGAGATCTTTGAGAATGCCGACGAGCGTTCGCTAGTGCTCGTGGACGAGATTGGCGGCGGCACCGAACCCGCAAGCGGCGCGGCGCTTGCAATCGCCATGCTCGAACGTTTGCTCTCGGTGCGCGCTTGCGGCATCGTGACCACCCACGCAACGGAACTGAAACTCTTCGCACACGAGCGTCCGGGTGTTGCCAACGCGAGCGTACGCTTCGATCCGGACTCATTCGCGCCGACTTATCATTTGGACGTCGGGATGCCCGGGCAATCGCTTGCATTTCCACTCGCGCGCGCAATGGGCATCCCGCGCGAGATTATCGCACGCGCCGAAGAACTGCTGGGCTCGCGCGAACGCGACTACGAATCCGCACTTTCCGAGCTCTCATCGCTGAGCACGCAGCTGCAGGTGCGGCGGGATGAACTCGATCGCGAGCGCCTGCACGTCGATCGCCTGCAGAACAATCTGCGCTCACGCTCGGAAGCGCTCGAGCGGGAACGCCGCGCCTTCGTCGACTCGGCCGAGGCGCGCATGCAGCAGGCGCTGCGCGAGTTTAGCGAGGAACTTGCGCGCCGCGCCGCCGCGCAATCGTCACGCGCGAAGGTGAGCCCCGCGCAAAGCGCGCTTCTGGATCAAACGCTGGAGGCGATGCGCAGGGACCTAGGCGTGAAGCCCGCGCGTTCGGGCGCGCCGGCCGATACGCGCTTCGAGCAGGGCGATGCCGTGCGCGTGCTCTCGTTCGGCCAAGATGCCACGGTCGTTGCGGATAACGGCGATACGGTTCTGGTGAGCATGGGCGCCATGAAAACCGTTGTGGAGAAGAGCGATCTGCAACGCACTGCGCCCGCCGCACGCCCGAGGGCCCAATGCGCCGGATCGGCTAAACTGGAGGCGGCCGCGCGCACGATGAGCGAACTCGACGTTCGCGGGAAGCGCTATATCGAAGCCGAGCCGCTCGTGGAGCAGTGGATAGACCAGGCCATACTCGCGGGAAACTCGCCGCTGCGGCTCATCCACGGGAAGGGCACCGGAATGCTGGGCCGCGGACTCCAGGAATTCTTGCGTGCTCATGCCCAGGTCAAAAACGTGCGCTATGGGGACGAGAACGAGGGCGGCGGCGGCGTAACGGTCTTCGAATTACGGTAAGTCTCACTGCGAAGGTCGGCTCGGAAACCTAAGCGAACCTGCTGGCGCTTATGCCGCAGATCAGTGCCGAAGAACTTCTCGATGGCTTCGATCACGTCGAAACACGTGCGGAATTTGAAGCGCGGTTGCGCGAGGGCAAGCCGCTAACCGTTAAGCTCGGCTTGGATCCCACCAGCGCCGATTTGCACATCGGCCATGCCGTCGTGCTGCGCAAACTGCAGCAGTTCGTGAACGCGGGGCACAACGTGGTGCTGGTGATCGGCGACTTTACCTCGCGCATCGGCGATCCGTCCGGGCGCAACGATCTGCGTCCGCCGCTTACCACGGAACAGATCGAAGCCAACATGCGCACGTACGCCGAGCAGGCCGGCAAGATTCTCGAAATGGACCGCATCCGGCTGGCTTACAACTCGCAGTGGCTCTCGCCGCTCTCGATGGCCGAGCTGTTGCGCCTGTTCTCGAAAATCACGGTCGCGCAGATGCTCGAACGCGAGGATTTCCGCAACCGCTACAGCAGCGGCACGCCAATCTACTTTCACGAGTTCTTGTATCCCATCGCGCAAGCATACGACAGCGTCGCGCTTAAGGCCGACGTGGAACTGGGCGGAAACGATCAATTGTTCAACCTGCTGATGGGGCGCCACTACCAGCGTGAAGCCGGCGATCCCGAGCAGGTTTGTATGACCGTTCCGCTGCTCGAGGGTTTGGACGGCATCGAGAAGATGTCGAAGTCGAAGAACAACTACATCGGATTAACCGAGGCGCCCGAACAGCAGTTCGGAAAGATGATGCGCATCACCGACGCGATGATTCCCCGGTATGCGCGCCTGACCGCATTCGATTCGGCCGAGGCGGTAAACCGGCTGCAGCAAGGGCTGAGCGGCGGGGCGCTGCATCCGATGGAAGAGAAGAAACGGCTCGCCTATGCGGTGGTCGCGCGCTATCACGGTGCGCAGGCGGCGCAGCAAGCGCGGGAGTTCTTCGAACGCACGGTTCAGCGCAAGGAACTGCCGCAGGGAGACCTGCCGGTCGTTTCCCTCGGCGACGCGCGCCGGGTAGCCGATGTGCTGGTGGCGGCCGGCCTGGCGGAGAGCAAACGCGCAGCCGAGCGACTGATCTCGGGGAACGGCGTGAAAATCGATGGTACCATTGTGAGCGATCCGCGCGCTCCCTGGACGTCCAGGGAGCCCGCAGTGCTCTCGGTCGGCTCGCGCCGGTTCGTGAAAGTCATTCCCAAGTAAGGACGGCCATGACCAAAAAATTCGTCTGCAAACGCTGCAAACGTGAATACGATTACCCGCAGCCCGGCGCCCGGCCGATCCGCTGCGAGTGCGGCTGGTGGTATGAGAACGAACACGGTTCGATTAGAGAAGCGTTTTGGGAGCGCATCGGCAGCTACCGCGAGCCTCCGCGCGGATTGCTTTAGTCGCGCGATACGCGCTTGGCCAGGTCGCTGACCTCGTGCGCGGTAAAGACATAGACCTTCTTACAGAACTCGCACGTGGCTTCGGTTTCCTCGCGCTCCTGCGCGATGTTGCGCAGTTCGTCGGCCCCTAAACCCGAGAGCGCCGTCTGCACTTTTTCACGCGTGCATTTGCAAGCAAATTGCAGATCCATCGTGCGGTGCGAGCGCAGCTCCGCATCGCCTGCGAGTTCGTGCAGTAAAGCGTGCGCATCGGCGCCGCCGGCGATGAGTTTGGTAACGGCCGGCATGGCGAGGGCGCGTTTCTCAAGCGCGGCCAGCGAGCGTTCGTCGGCGCCGGGGAGCACTTGCGCGATCAGGCCGCCCGCTGCTTTGATTCCGTTCGCGTCGGCGAGCACGCCGAGTGCGACGACACTGGGAATCTGCTCGGAGTCCGCAAGATACGCGGCGATATCTTCGGCAATCTCGCCGCTGTACAGGGGAACCACGCCGGCGTAAGGCTGGCCGATCTCGTACGACTTCGTAACCTGCAGCGAACCGCTGCCGACGGCGCCGGCGACATCGAACTTGCCACGTTCGTTCAAGGGAATATCTGCCTGCGGCACCTTGGCGTAGCCGCGCACGCCGATACGTTCCGCTTCGAGCAGCCAGGCATCGGCAACGATGCTGCGCAGCGGCCCATCGCCGCTTATCTGCAGCGAGATGCGTTCGGCGCCCTTAAGACCGCTGGCCATCAGCGCTGCTCCCGTTATCAACCGCCCGACGGCGGCGGTAGCGGTGGGGCTCAGCGCGTGGCGCTGCTGCGTCTCGCGCACCAGTTCCGTGCTCACGGCGGCGGCGATTGCAAAGCCTGCGGCGGGAGCGGAAGCGGTGATCAGAAGGTCGGGCATATGGCGCTCCTTCATACCCAGGTCGTCTGCTTAGCACCTGCGAAACCGCTCCGGCATGCGCGTGCTGGTCATTCACGGTCCGAACCTAAACTTGCTGGGCGAGCGCGAGCCCGCGGTGTATGGACACGAAACATTAGCCGGCATCGACGAGCGTATCGTTGCGTTGGGCCGTGAGCTGGGCATCACCGTGACGACCGCTCAGTACAACGGCGAGGGTGAAATTATCAGCGCGCTGCACGGCGCCCGCACGAGCGCCGATGCCGTGCTGTTAAATCCCGGAGCCTATACGCATTACGCATATGCCATCACCGACGCGATCGCGGCAATCGGCATACCGGTGATCGAAGTGCACCTTTCCAACGTGCACGCACGTGAAGCATTTCGCCGCACGAGCGTCGTTGCGCCGGTATGTGCGGGAAGCGTGGGCGGTTTCGGAGCGCACTCCTACCTGCTTGCGCTGCGCGCCGCGGCCACATTAAATAGTCCGAAATAACGCAGGAGCCGTCCCGGCTCGTGCGTATATGTCTCCTCCCCTCACAAGGAGCGATCGTTGACAAAAGCCGATATCGCCGATTCTGTTGCATCGCACGCCGAGCTCTCGAAACGTCAAGCCGCACGCATCGTCGATCTCGTGCTCGACGAGATCAAGGCGGCGCTGCAAAAGGGCGAGCGCGTTGCGCTCACGCCATTTGGCAGTTTTGTCGTGCGCGCGCGCAAAGCGCGCGAAGGGCGCAACCCCAAGACCGGAGCCAGCATCAACATCCCGGCCCGCAAAGTCCCCGCGTTCGTCGCGGGCAAGACGCTCAAAGAGGCCGTCAGCGGCAATCGCAGTGCGAAAAAGAACGGTAAGAATGGAGGACGCAAGCAGTAGGCGGCCAAAGCATAGCGGCCCGGTCGCGGGCTGTAGCGAAGCTTGGTTATCGCGCTACACTGGGGGTGTAGAGATCGCTGGTTCGAATCCAGTCAGCCCGACCACGACAAAAAAACCGGAGTTTTTACTCCGGCTTTTTTTCGCCCAATCGCCGCGCCGTGCTTAGTGGGCCGTCATCACCGCTTTAAAGTGTGCGAGCTCTGCCGCGGTCAGCGTACTCTTCTGGACGATGACCTCCTCGCGCCCGGCCATCCATCGACCTGCAACCTTGGGACCGACGAAACTGAGTGAGTATTTACGGTGCACGGGCTTTATGTTTCCGCTTGCGATCGATTTAGGATTTACAAGCATCACGAACAACAAGTGGTTCGATCTGCGCCACGCTCCCGGAAGGTTATACGCAATCTGTATGACTCCCGAACCAATGACGGCAAGCTCTTCCAGCCTGCGTCCCGCGCGGCAAACCCGCCGGCAAGATGACGGGAAAGTTCACCGAGCGCACCGCCTTAGCGAAGTCTGACGGAGCCGGATTCTGGATGGGCCCCCACGACCCGTCTGCACTGTCGAGATAAAGATTGATCGTGCCTGACGGGCGGAGCACGACTTGCACATGGCCGAAGATCTGCGCCGCGGCCGCTGCCGCAACGATCGAGATGCTAACGCCAAAGGCTGCAAGGACGGCGCGCCCCCTGCGGGCAGTGCTCTTTTCCGGTCTGATTTGCGCTTGCTGAAGAATAGTGGCAAGCGGGAGAGCGGGCACCTCGATGGCTTCGCGCGCGTTCTGAGCGCGTAGCGTGAAATTAGATTGCATTGGTCCGTACCTCCGGGGGGGATTGCGGGAAGAGTTCCGTGTCGTCATCCAGCAGCGCTCGCAAGCGTCGTGTGGCGATCATCAAACGGAAGCGAACGGTGCCCGCGGGGATACCGAGCACCGCCGCGATCTCGCGGCTCGAGAGATCCTCGAAGTACCGCAGCACGACGACCTCACGCAGCTTCGGTGCAAGCGCGCCGAGCGCGCGCCAGATGTCGAGTGAAGCAGCTCGATCGCCGCTGTCGACCGGTTCTTCCCGGACGGGGTCAATTCGCGATCGTTTCCACTTGAGTTCGGCGGATTCTCGTACGACGATCCGGTAGAACCAAGAACGGAATGAGGTGCTGCTGCGCAGTGAGGCGATGGTGCGGACGAGAACGATGCAGGCTTCCTGCGCGGCATCCTGCGCTGTGGCCTCGTCGCCGAGCACCGCGCGAGCCAACCGGTATGCATCCGGCCATACGGCGGCCAAGAGCAGCTCGATGCCGTCGCGGCCGCCGGCTCTGGCGGCTTCAACGAGTTCAATGGGTACCGGCTTTGGCATTCGGCCCTCCAGGTTGGCGTGTGCGTCTACCCTAGAGAGCCCTGGGGCAGACGGATCTGTTTGCTACTGCCGTGCGGTTCTCGCTTTTTCCAGGAACGCCTGAGCGTCGTCGCTCCAGGGCCGCTTGAACGTCTGCGGCCAATTCTGCTGATCTTTGTAAACCTTGTTCAGCCCTTCGCTCACGCCGGGATCGTTTTGCGTGAACTGTGCGATGAGATCGCTCCAGCGGCGCGAGAGCGACTGTGCCCGTTCGCCGGCGGGGTCTTCCCCGTTTTTCGCCGCTGCTTCAACCTCGGCGATGAGGTCTGCCCAGTCTTGCTGCGCTTTCTGCATGCCTTGCGGTCCGAGCTTCTCGCGAGTGGCAGCCAGTTTATCCAAATCTTCCGGCGAGTAGTATTTTTCCGTCCAACTGTGGTCGTCTTTCATTTTGAATGCCTCGATGACATGATGGACCGCCTTCCAACGTTTTTCGTCGTCGTTCGAGCGCAAGGCGTCTTGCGCGCGTTCGATGGCCTGCAATGCTTGATCGATCCGGCGGCGTTCTTCCGCGACGATCTCCCGCTGCATTTCCAGTGCCGCCGCCAATGGCTGCGGCGATCCGCTCAAGAGTGCTTTGATGCGATCGAGCCCGAAACGGATGAAGCGCAGGGCCAAGATCTGCTCGAGGCGATCGAGATCGGCTTGGGTGTACAGCCGGTATCCCGAAGGCGTTCGCGCAGACGGAACCAGCAAGCCGAGGCGATCGTAGAAGTGCAACGTGCGTACGGTAACACCCGCCTTCTGCGCAAATTCCTTGGCCCGGTAGAGCTGCTCGTGCTCCGGCGCTTCCATCGTTCTTGCTCTCACATTGCTCAAACTACACTGTGACGTAGGGTTAGGGTCAAGATGGGCACGCGCCTTTTCGTGGAAGCATACCGGCAATGGAGCAGACCTTGTTCGCAGCCCAGCCCGCACAGGCCACGCTTTTTGCCGATGGCGGTTCGCGCGGAAACCCGGGGCCGGCGGCGTCCGGCGCCGTGATCGTTTCGCCGGAAGGGGAGGTCGTGGAAGAGGTCGGGGAATTTCTGGGAACGGCCACCAACAACGTGGCAGAATGGACCGCGCTGGAGATCGGCTTGCGCGCCGCGCTCGAGCGGGGAATCGCGCGCTTGGACGTGAGAATGGACAGTGAACTGGTCGTCAAGCAACTCTCGGGAGAATATCGCGTGAAGCATCCCTCGCTGCAGCCTCTGTACCGGCGGGTTCGCGCGCTGCTGGGCAAGTTCGAATCGGTTGACGTACGGCACGTGCGGCGCAAGGACAACGCACTGGCGGATGCGGTCGTGAACAAGGTGCTCGATGCGGCGGGATAATTGGTTCGGTACGGCCATCTTCGTCTTTGCGGTCGTTTTCGTGATCTCCGGCTTGGTTTTTTTCCGCTGGCACGATTTCGAGAACAAAGCGGCCGTTCAGCGTGTTTTAACTGCACGCAGCGTGCTGGACGTTTCGATGACCATCAAGTACGAGAAGCCGCCGGTCTACCTGGAAACGTACACGATGCACAACGACAACGGCCTCTCGACCGCGCAGTACCGCATTCAAGGGTATTCGGGCAAGGTCGTGACTATCACACTGCCACCCGACAAGACGTACGCGGTGACGTTTTTCTTTCAACAACTCGTGCTGGACGGCATTTGGGATCTGATGAATAAGCCCGACGCCGGCGATACCAATGCGCATTACACCTTGTACATTCACCAAGTTGCGGACAACCGGCATGGATCCCGGACCGTTACGTTTACGGATCCGCACTATTGGGCGGTGGCCGCCGGCCGGCAATACCATATCGTGCTCTCGCGCAATGGGCCGACGCCCGATTTGACCAAGTTGCAGAGCACGACGCTTGCCGACCCACGCTACGAGAAGATCGTTAATGAGTTCCGCGCGTTCGGCTCGCCGGGTTTCCGCGCGAAGGTGCAGCAAGCCCGCGCGCTCGTGAGCGCCTCGCACTGAGCCGCAAGGTCCTCCTTCGCGCCGCCGCGGGCGTAGTATGCTTGCTGCTGCTCGCTACCGCTGCATACGCCGCGTACGAAATTGTCGAGCAGCCGACCAATCAGGTCTTCGGCAAAGCGCTCACCGCGGGCCCGGCGACGCAGCGCGTCGTTGCTTTGACCTTCGATGACGGACCCAATCCCCCGTACACTACCGAAATCCTGCAGGTGCTCGAACGCGAGCACGTGCATGCGACGTTCTTCTTGGTCGGGCGCGCCGTTGCTGCCTATCCCGCCGTCGTGCGCCGCGAAGTCCGCGATGGTGATGCTATCGGCAATCATACCTGGGAACACGATCATCTGCTCGTGCTAACGCCCTCGCAGCTTAAAGCGACCCTTGCGCGAACCGATCGCGCCATCTATGCGGCGACCAAACTTCACACGCGTCTGATGCGTCCCCCGTTCGGCGCGCGCGATTGGGAAGTCATGCAGACCGCGCGCAAACTTGGGTACACCGTGGTCATGTGGTCGGTTCCATTGGCGCGCGATTGGGAAAACCCCTCGGCGCAGATTATTGCGCAGCGCATTTTGGATCGCACGAAAGACGGTTCCATCATCGTGCTCCACGACGGCAATCAGGGGCGGCTGTGCGCGCACGCTGCCTGGAGTGCGGCTGTCTGCGACCGCCGCGGCGCCGTAGCAGCCACGAGCACGATCGTGCGCACGCTCAAGGGGCGCGGCTTCCGGTTCGTCACGATTCCGCAACTGATCGCGTTGAATAAACCGGTTACGCGTACACGCGCCCGTGCAAGTCGATAAAACCGTCCGGATGGCGGCCCGCGGGATCGTGATGCGTCCAATGTACGACGGGCGGCTTGCCGGCATCGTGCACCATCACACCGCGTATGCGTACCTGGTCGCCGGGCTGGACCGGAACGCGGGGAGCAAGCGCCACGTTGTCGATGACGCGAATTGGACCCGCGGCGCTGCGTACGTCGAACGCTTCGTGTTCACAGTGCGTATGAGTGCCGTAAAAGAATTGCGCACGCCCGGTTACCTGGGCATCGAACGTGACCTCGGCGGGACGGGTTGCGGTGTACGCATCAAAGAGATTCATTGCACGGGTCGTTCACGACAAGCCGTGGTACTATAAAGCCCTCGCATGAGAATACTTCGGACGGAGCGCCTGCGACTAGTCCCGGTCACCACCGAAAATGCGGGGACGCTGTGGAATGTTTTGCAGCAGCCCGATCTTCGGGCCTACCAAGATCTCCCCAGCGTGGGTGCATCGGCGTTCTCGGAGATGGTGGCAAAGCGGCCCAAGCATCTGCATGCCGGGGCTGTCGGGCGGTTCGAGTGGTTAATCTTCCTCTCGCGCGTGCGTAAGCCGGCGGGCTGGGTCTCGCTGCGCATTGCGGAACGGGACTGCACTGCCGGGGAAATCGGTTATAGCATTGTGCGCGATTTCCGCAACCGCGGCATTGCCACCGAGGCGGTCGCGGCGCTGATGGATGAGGCGTTCTCGCAGGCGGCGCTCGTGCGGTTGAATGCATTTTGCGTGCCACAAAACGCTACGTCGCGGCGCGTGCTCAAACGGTTAGGATTTCGCGAGGACGGCGTCTTAACGCATGGCGCTACGGTCGGCGGTCACGCCGTGGACGTGCTCACCCACCGCTACGATCGCCAGAAGTGGCTTCAGTCGGGGAACTCGACCGTTATCCCCGCCTCGGCATACCCGGCATAACGCGCAGGCGTCCCGCTTAGATACGCCAGCAACGGCTCGCGAACGACTTTGACCGAGATCCGCCCGGCCAGTTCCTCAACGGGCGTCCACGCAACGTCCTCGATGTGATCGTTCGCGGCAGCGGTGCGCGGCTCACCCGTTGCGTGCACCGCAAACGTGAAGTTCGTAAAGTGCGTCTGCCCGTCGTACGACTCGCTTACGTAGCACAGCCCTTGCAGCGTGCCTTCAAGGCCGGTCTCTTCGCGCAATTCACGCAGTGCGGTGTGCGTGAGCAACTCACCGTCCTGCTGGCGCCCGCCCGGCATATTCCATAGTGCGGCCGCATGATTGGGATAGCGCGAGGCCACCAGCAAGATCTCCCCGCCCCGGCGCACCAGTGCCGTGGCCAAGTGAATGCGGGTCATAGTGAATGAAAGACGTCGGCGTGGCGCTGCGCGCTGCGGTTCCAGTCGAACCCTTTGACGTGTTCCAGGCCCGCCTCGCGCAGCCGCTCGCGCAGCGCGGCATCACCCGCAAGACGGCGCAGGGCCAGGCTCCAGGCGGCAACGTCGTGCGCGGGTGCGTAAAGGGCGGCATCGCCGCCGATCTCGGGCAGGCAGCTGGCTTGCGAGGAGATGACCGGCGTTCCGCACGCCATCGCCTCCAGAAGCGGCATGCCGAAGCCCTCATAATACGAGGGAATGCAGAGCGCCATCGCGCCGCGGTACAGATCGCGCAGATGAGCGTCGTCGGGTCCGCCGCCCGAGGGAGGACCCGCGTACACAACGCCGTCGTGATGCGGGCGGACGGGACGAAGCACGACCAGCGGCGGCCGTTCGCGCGGATCGGGAAATGCATCGCGGTACGCTTCGTAGAGCATTGCAAAATTTTTGCGCGGCTCCGCGAGCGGATCGCCCACGAAGATGAAGTACGGCTGGCCCAGCTCCTCCGGAAGCTGCTGCTCCGGCTCGCCCGGCGAGAAAATGGCGTCTACGCCGTGATAGATCACCTCGATGCGCTCGGGCTGAATGTCAAAGACGTCCAACAATTCGTTACGTGCGAAGTGCGATACCGCGATAACTCGTTGCGCTTGGCGCGCCGAACGCAGGAAAGGCTCTTGCTGGTTCTTACGCTTGCGAGCGTTTTTTTCCGGAAAGCGGAAGGGGCCGGCGTCGTGAATCGTCACGACGTTGGCCGCCGTGGGCGAGAAGAATGTTCCGTTTCCGGGGTGCCAGATCACATCGCATCCGAACGCGCGCGAGGAGATGCGAAAGCGATCGGTGCCGAGCACAAGGCTCAATGCGCTTCGGCGCAGCGAATGGAACGGCCCATAAACCAGCAAGGTGACTTCGATATCCTCGCGCTGGGCAATGCGGGGGAGGATTGCACGCGTGTAGCGGCCGATACCGCGCGTATCCGATGCGAGATCGCGCGCATCCACTGCCAAGCGTAACACGTCCCTCACGAGGAGCCACGTTGGCGCAGACCTTCCCCAAGTCCCCCGCCTTTTGCAACCGGGTCGCAGCCCACCTCATCGTCGGCCCGCGTGAAGAGCCGTTTCTCGCGGCAATGTGCGAATCGCTTAAGGACGCCTGCGATGTGTTGATCGTGAACGACAATTCTCCCGGGGATTCACCCCACAGCGCGATTTTGCAGCAAAGCGCGTTCGGGAGGCGCGGCGCACTCATCGTGGACCGCACGCCGTTCTCGGATTTTGCGGGCGCGCGCAACGTCTGCCTCAGAGTGCACCGGGAGCACGATGCCGGCGATTGGGTCGCGGCGGTCGACGCCGACGACGTTCACGGCGAACAAGTCACGCACATCGCGCGCAACCTGAGCAGCGTGCCTACGGGCATCGATTTCGTAGACGGTTACATCCGGCACTTTTTTCAATCGTTCGACTGGTATATGTCGGTCGATCGCCACCGCTCGTTTTTCCGCTTCACGCCCCAGGTGCGCTGGGAACGCAGCGTTCACGAACACTCTGCGGACTCGCGGGCAGCCGGCTCGCGCTTCCGTACGTGTACGCGCATTACGGATGGGTTGTGCCCGCGCAACTTCACGCCGAGAAGTTGCGGCAATATCTGCGCCTGGGCGCCCCGGACGAAACGCACGAGAGCGCGCTGGACCGCGTTCGCACCGGCTCCTACGATCCGTTCGCCAAGCGCTGGAGCACTGCGCTGCGTTACACGGGGCGCCATGCGAAATCCGCCATGCCGATCATCGATCGCATTCGCAAACAGCGCGGGCCGGAGTTCGAGCAGGTCAACGCGTTGATACGCGAACATCAATCGGCGCCGGTGCGCGCACGCAACCTGCTTATGCATTGGAACTACGAACTGCGCTGGCGCGGGCGCGCCGTCAATCCGCTAGCGCGCCGGCTTCTCGAATAACCGCCTGCGCGAATGCATCGACGTCTTGCTCGCGCGTGGCATGATGCGTCATCCAACGTACTTCGTTGACCTCTTCGTCGAAGCAGTAAAAGAAGTACTGCTTCTGCAGACGCTCGATGCTCCCGGGCGGCAAGACCGCAAAAATAGCATTGCATTCCACGGGCCGGGTGATGCGGACTAGCCCCGAGGCGGCAAGCGCGGCTTCCAGACGCCTGGTCATCGCGTTTGCGTGCAACGCATACGAGCGCCACCGGTCGTCTTCAAGAAGAGCGAGAAACTGCGCCGCTACAAAGCGCATCTTTGAGGCGAGCTGCATGGCCTGCTTGCGCGCGAACGGTGCGGCATCGGTCGAGATGTCCGGATTGAGAAACACGATCGCCTCACCGAAAACTAGGCCGTTCTTGGTGCCGCCGAAGGTCAAGACGTCCACACCGAGATCGCGCGTGCATTCGCGCAGTCCCAACCCTAAAGCGGCCGCGGCGTTCGCAATTCGGGCGCCGTCGACGTGCACGTACCAACCATTGGCATGAGCGAAATCGCACAATTCGCGCTAGCTCGGCGGGCGCATAAAGGGTCCCGTATTCGGTGGATTGCGAGACGGAGATAACGCGCGGCACCACATGGTGCTCGTCGCGTGTCGGGCCGGTAAACGGCGAGAGATCGGCCGGGGTGAGCTTGCCGTGCGGCGCGCACGGTACAGGCAGCACTTTGCACCCGGTGAAGCGTTCGAATGCGCCGCACTCGTCGGTTTGCACGTGTGAGGTGGCCGGCGTCATGACGGCCTCGTAGGGCTTCGTAAGACAACTAAGCGCCACCACGTTCGCGCCGGTGCCGTTGAAGGTGAAAAAGACGCTCGAATCGTTGCCGAAGATCTGCGCGAACCGCGCCTGCGCCCGGGCGGTCCACTCGTCGTGCCCATATGAGATGGCGTCGTCCTGATTGGCCTGGACGAGCGCGTCGATGATAGCCGCGGCAGCCGGCGCGTTGTTGTCACTGGCAAAGGTACGCATTTGGGGTACACCTGTACGCATACTCTATGACTGAAAACCTGCTGCTCAGCGTCCTGCCCGAGACCGAACGCCGGCGGATC
The DNA here is from genome assembly GCA_963702335.1 of Vulcanimicrobiota bacterium. Lineage (GTDB taxonomy): Bacteria > Vulcanimicrobiota > Vulcanimicrobiia > Vulcanimicrobiales > Vulcanimicrobiaceae > DASSRQ01. The sequence goes on from CAVPCC010000014.1 coordinate 197,003, forward strand.
GCACCGTACTGCGAGACGGTTACGCTCAAGCCGCGTGCGACGCTCTCCGATCCCGAGACGGCGATCGATTACGTGTGGTTTCCCCACTCCGGGATCTGCTCGAGTTTAGTGCATGTGGCCAGCGGTGAGGCCGTGGAGGTCGGCCTTGTCGGCCGCGACGGAATGACGGGGATTCCGCTGGTCCTGGGCGGATTTGCAAATCCGTTCCACGTGATCGTTCAAGCGCCGGGCACCGCAACCCGTATCGCGCGCGAGCCGTTCGTCCACGACGTTCTGGACTCGTCCCACATGCTGTGCGGCGCGCTGCTCAAGTACGCGAATCTCTTTCTTTCCACGGTCGCTCAGACGGCGGCGTGTAACCGGCTGCACCGCATTGAGAACCGGCTGGCTCGCTGGATTTTGGACATGCTGGTGCGCTCGGAGGGCCCGGTGCTGCCGATCACGCACGAACTCCTGGCGCTCATGGTCGGCGCCTACCGGCCCTCGGTGACCAACGCGCTTGCCTCAATGGAAGATCGCGGCATCCTTCGCATCGGGCGCGGCCAGATTAGCGTTTTGGACGAAGCCGCATTGGCTGCGCAGGCCTGCGACTGTCACCGCGCCATCCAAGCCCGCACGATGGAGACGCTGGATCAGATACGGGCGATGGCCGCCTGAGCGCCGTCGGTATTCCGCATGACTGTCGGTGGCCATCTGCCGCCGTACGATAGACCGCAATGGCTCCAAAAGGTAACGCACTGCTCCGTGCGCTCCCCCACGATGAGTTCGTTCGTTTGCAGCCTCGCCTGCAGCGGGTCACCTTCTCTGCCGGCGAAAGGGTCGTGACCGTCGGCGAGCCGCTTACGCACGTGTGGTTTTTTGAAACCGGCGCCGCTTCGCGCTTAGTGCAGCTGCCGACGGGGCAGACCGTCGAGGCCGGTATTGTCGGCAGCGACGGCGTCGCCGGCCTGCCGCTTGCGCTGGGAGGGCGCACCGGCGTAGGCCAGTGCCTGATGCAAATTGAGGGAAGTGCACTCGCGCTGAGCGCCGCGGACTTGGAAGAGCACGCGCGTCAGCCCGGAAACGTTCTGCTCAAAGGCCTGACGATGTACGCGCACCTGTATATCGCCGTTTTAAGCCAATTGACGGCATGCCACTGTTTGCACCGCATCGATCAGCGGCTATGCCGGATTCTGTTAACCTTGCAAGACCACGCGGGAAGCACTCGCCTACGCATCACGCATGATACGCTCGCGGATTTCCTGGGCGTTCACCGGCCGTCGGTCACCTACGCGCTGCAGGCGATTGCAACCGGCGGCGCGATTGTGCTGGACCGCCGGCGCATCGAGATCGCCGACCGGCAAGCGCTCGCGGCAACGTCGTGCGAGTGTTATGACGTAATTCGCAAGACCACCGATCGCGAGCTGGTAAAGATACGCTCTACGCTTGCGCGCTAATCTGCCGCCATGAGCGGCGGCTCGTTGGCTGCGCTCCGCGAAGGGCGCATGAAAAAGACCAGCGGCGTGCTCACGAAAAATACGATAGCGCATAGGCGGAACAAATAATCGTAGCTGATCACTTGCGCGGACGTTCCGACGAGCTGGCTGAGCACCGCGAGCGGATATCCGTGCGTTTGGGTGACGCCTGCCGCCAGCGTCGTTTGCGCGACGGCCGCTTCGCGGGCGAGCAACGTGGTCAGGATCGCGATACCGAAACTGCCGCCGAGTTGGCGAATAAGTGTCGAAACGCCGGTCGCACCGGCAAGCTCTTCGCGCGGAACCGCGCCCAGCATGACCGTGGAGAGCGGCACGAAGAGAAACCCGAGCGCTAAGCCCTGCACGACGCGCGGATAAAAGACGTCCCAGTATCCGGCGGTCTCGTTCAAACCGCCCATCCACCAGGTGGAGACGCCGAAGACGATCATGCCGGCGCCTACTAACAGACGCGGATCGACCTTGCCTACGAGCCGCCCCACGATCATCATGCTCACCGCGGTTGCAATGGCGCCGGGCAGCAGCGCCATCCCGGTGTCGAAAGCCGTAAAGCCCAAGATCGATTGAAAAAACAGCGGCAGAATTAGCGCCGTACCGAAAAGGCCGAAGCCGGTGATAATGCCGATGATATTGCCGATCATGAACGTGCGGAAACGGAACACGGCCAAACTGACCAGCGGATGTTTATCGCGCAGCGTCTTCCAGATGAACCAGGTCAAACTCACGACGGCAACGATCGTCAGCGTCCAAATCGTATTCGATTGGTACCAATCGTCGTGCTGGCCGCGCTCGAGAACGTACTGCAGACTGGCCAGTCCCGCCGTAAGCAGCCCCAAACCGAACCAATCGATGCCGCCTTTGGGCTTGGCCAAGAAGTGCGGATTGGGAATGAACATCAGTGTCATGACGAACGCAATGATGCCAATCGGCAAATTGATATAAAAAATCAGCGGCCAACTGAAGTTGTCGACGATCCAGCCGCCCAGCGTGGGACCAACGGCCGGGCCGACCATGGCGCCGAGACCGAAGATGGCCATCGCCGCCCCGCGTTTGGCCGGCGGATACGTTTCGAAGAGGATCGCCTGCGCTGTCGGCTGCAGCGCGCCGCCGCCGAAACCTTGGAGCACGCGGTAAAAGACGAGCACCCAAATGCTGCGCGCGGTACCGCACAAAAACGAGGCGATGGTGAAGATCGCAAGACAGCCCGCGTAAAAATTTTTTCGCCCTAAGTACGCCGTAAGCCAGCCGTTGAGCGGCATGACGATGACGCTGGCTAGAATGTAGCCCGTTGCTACCCACGAGACTTCATCGATCGATGCGCCCAGATTTCCGCCGATGTCGTTCAAGGCCACGTTGACGATCGTTGCATCGATAATCGCCATAATGAGGCCGAGCATAACCGTGACAGTAATAAGCGCGACGGGCGCATTAGGGCGCTCACGCAGAGCTTGCATAATTGGCGGTCGGTATACGGACAAAAAAGAACGGGGGCCTGGCGCGGCTAATAGTTAGGCGTGCCGAAATACTGTCTTCGCCTTGCCTATCTCCTGAGCGCCCTCCTGGCATTCACAGGCTCTAGCAGGCGGCCCTGCCCTTGCCGACACGGATGAGACCACGCAGGGTGTCAACCCGGCCACCATCGGGATGCAGCCCCTTTCGGGTCCGATCCCAGCCGCGACGCCGGCTCCGGGGGAATCGCACCTGGTGCGGCGCCAGGACGGCACCTTTGCCGCCGTCCCGCATAGACGGGCCGGAACCGTCGTTTTTAATCTGGTCGAGCGCGACGCACCCTGGACGCTCCAAGCCGGTTTGACCGTGATGGCCAAAACGTACAATGGCGTGGTTCCGGGCCCCACGCTGGTCGTGCGGCAAGGAGAGCGGGTCGTCATCGATTACCGCAACTCGCAAAGCGTTCCCGACACCATTCACTTGCACGGCATCCACGGCGCGCCGCTGGAGATGGATGGCGTGGGCGGCATCTCGCAGCCGATGGTGATGAGCGGGCAGAGCTTCCGTTACGAATTCACGGCCTCGCAATCCGGAACGTTCATCTACCACTCGCACGATAACGAAGAGATGGTCAACAGCGGACTTTACGGCGCCATCGTCGTGCTGCCCGTGCATCCGAGCGCTGCCGAACGCTCCGACCGCGACGACGTCGAAATGATCTCGTCCTGGACCATTCAAAGTTTGAGCGAGAATCATTTCACCCTCAACGGTAAAGAGTATCCGGACACGGTGCCTATTGAAGTGAAGAAAGGGCAGCGCGTGCGGATCCGCTGGATCAATATGTCCGGCGAGAACTTTCACACCATGCACACGCACGGGCACGATCAACGCGTCATCGCGCGCGACGCGCAGCCCATTCCTTGGAACGACATCGAAGACACGATTATGCTGGGGCCCGGGCAACGCGCCGACGTGATAGTACTGGCCAACGCACAGCCGGGCACGTGGCTCGTACACTGCCACGTGCTCGACCACATCGAAGACGATGCAGGCCTGCCCGACGGACTCATCACCGCCATCCACTATGCGGGCACGCCGAACCGGCTGCCGATGATGAACAGCGCGATGCGCGGCATGCTGCCCAGCTTCGCGGGGACGAAAAGCAAACCGCTCTCGTTTTGGTGGACGGTTCTACTGGGTGCCATCTCGGGCTTGACGATCTTCTTGGGCCTGCCCATCGCGCGCATGAGAAACGTCTCACCGCAGTTCGTCGGCGCGCTGAACGCGCTTGCTATCGGCATTCTGGTCTTTCTGGTCGTTGAAATTGCCGGTAATGCAACGGCTCCGCTGGCGCAGGCCCTGCAGCGCTGGCGTTTTTCACACGGGGCGCCGGGCGATGTTCTTTGGCTCGCGCTCGCATACGCGGGGGGCCTGTTCGTCGGGCTTGCGGGACTTGGTGCGATGGCCGCGAGCATGACGAAACGCGCCGCTTCGGAGGTGCACGACCCTTATCTGCTCGCATCGATCATCGCATGCGGGATCGGGGCGCACAACTTTGCAGAAGGGCTGGCTATCGGCGCGTCCGCAGCATCCGGCGCGACGGCGATTGCGGTCGGGCTGATCGTCGGTTTTGCGCTGCACAATGCAACCGAAGGTTTCGGCATTGCCGCTCCGCTCATGGGCCGCGTGCATCCGCGGCTGCGTGAGCCTGTTCTTGGCAGGACTGGTTGCAGGCGGGCCCACGTTCCTTGGAACGATCGTGGGATACACGTTTCATTCGACGATCGTTTCGGTGCTGTTTTTGGCAACTGCCATCGGTGCATTGGTCTATGTCATCGGCGAACTCTGGAGCGTGCTTCGCCGCAGTCCCGGAGTGACTGCGCTGATGACGACGATGCTTGCGTGCGGTTTTCTGATTGCGCTCGGCACGGAGATGATTATCGATTTGAACGGCGGATAGAGCGCGGCCGCGAACGGGAACACTGTATGCATGAATATCGGAATCGTCGGCTCCGGCCACATCGGCCAAGCCCTCGGCCGCCTTTGGGCGAAGGCCGGGCACAAAATCTATTACAGCTCTCGCACGATGAGGCGGAGCGCGAACGCCTCGCACAAGAGAGCGGCAACGACTCGAAAGCGGTGACGCCGTACGATGCGGTGCGCTGTTCGGACATCGTGCTCTTTGCACCACCCTGGCGCGCCGTCGATGAGGCCGTAAAACAGAATCGGCCGTTTTGAGGGCCAAATGGTGATCGACACCACGAATCCGTTCATAGACGATGAAATGAACGTCGAGCAATTCGATGAAGGCGACTCGTCCAGTCAAGCGATAGAACGAAAACTGGGCGATGTGAAACTGGTTAAGGCATTCAACACGCTTAAAGCGGACACGCTAAACACGCGCAGTGGTGACGGGCTTGTGGTTTTTCTTGCGGGCGATGACGCGGTTGCCAAGAGCACCGTTGCGCAACTTATCGTGGATGCGGGGTTCGAGCCGTTCGACGTGGGCCCGTTGGTTGAAGGCAAGAACCAGCAACCCGGCACGGACCGGTTTCTCAAAGAGCTTACGCGCAGTCAGGTGGAGCAGCAGCCGGATGCGCAAGAATCGCGGAATACGACCATGGGGGAGATCGATCTGGATTCGCCAATCCGAAACTAGCAGTGACCGCGCAGTTTCCCGAAGAGCAAACTGAAGACGGCGCGTTCGTCCGCCAGGACGACGCGTTCCGCGGCTGGGCGCGCGGGGAGGCGAACCGATACCACCTCTACGTCTCGCTGGCGTGCCCGTGGGCGCACCGGACGATCATCGTGCGCGAACTTAAAGGACTGCAAGAGGCCGTCGGCATGACTATTGTGGACCCCATCCGCGACGAGCGCGGCTGGCGGCTTGAGGACGACCCCGTGAACGGTTTCACGTTTCTTAGCCAGACCTACGCGGCAACGGATCCGCAGTTTCGCGGACGCGTGACGGTGCCGGTGCTATGGGACAAATGCACAAAGGCGATCGTAAGCAACTCCGATGACGACATCATGCGGATGTTCGAAACCGTGTTCGACGATGTGGCGTTCCATCCGGAGCTCGATCTGTTTCCGCAAGAGCACCGCGATGAGATTGAAAAACTCAACGAGTGGATTTACCGTACGCTCAACAACGGTGTTTATAAGGCGGGGTTTGCCACCTCGCAGCACGCCTACGAGCATGCGGCGCGCGAGGTCTTTGAAACCTTGGACGCGCTCGAGGAACGGCTGACGTCGCGCCGCTATCTTTTGGGCCCCGAGCCTGTGGAAACCGACTGGCGCACGTTCGTGACCCTCATCCGCTTCGATGCCGTCTATGTGGGGCATTTCAAATGCAATCTACGCCGCATCGTCGACTATCCCAATCTGTGGGGGTATCTGCGCGATCTTTACCAGATCCCCGGTATCGCGGCCACGGTAAATTTCGATCATATTAAACGCCACTATTACTATACGCACGACGATATCAATCCCACGCGCATCGTTCCGATCGGCCCGCTGCTCGATCTCAGGCTCCCCGCACGGCCGCGACGAACGCTGAGCGGCGTGGATTGGAAATTCGCGTTTACGGCGTTTGCGTCGGCTTTCACGATCATCGACCCCATCGGCATGATTCCGCTCACGCTCGCGGCTACTGTCGCTCTGCCGGCAGTGCGGCGGACCAAGGTTGTGGACCAGGCCGTGATCGTAGCGGCGGTGGTCATGGCGGTGATGGGCGCCGTCGGGGGGCCACTGCTGCACTACTTAGGGATCACGCTCTCCGCGTTTCTGATTGCGGGCGGCATCCTGTTGTTTCTCATTGCGATCGATATGCTTTTCGCGCGCCCTACCGGCGCAAAGCGCACCGCCGAAGAAGAGCGTGAAGCCGCGCAGACGGAAAACCCGGCGGTCTTTCCGCTAGCCATTCCGATGATCGCCGGCCCCGGAACTATTGCAACCGTAATGCTGCTGATAAATCTCGCCCACGGCGAACCCATGCGCATTGTTACCGTCATCGCCGCGTGCGCGGCGACGTTGTTCGTAACGTGGCTGTTCATGCGCGGTGCAACGCGCTTTCAACATCTTATCGGCGTGACGGGCATCCACGTCGTGACGCGCGTTTTGGGCATCATCCTTGCGGCGTTGGCGGTTCAGTTCGTTCTGAACGGCCTCCACTTTAGGACCTAAACGCGGTCTTCTCGCAGTTCCATCCACATCGTCGGCTCCGGCACGCGTGAAAGCCGAACCCGGCGTACAAGCCGTGCGCGCTGCGCCAAGGCACTCTGCACGAGCCGTTTTCCTAAACCCTGGCCGCGGTACGCCTCGTCGACGAAGACATCGCAGAGCCACGCAAAATCCGCATAGTCGGTAACCACGCGCGCCAAACCCGATTTGCCGCGCATCGTCGAATAACCCGAAGCACAACGAGCTGCGAATAAAAAGTTCGATGCGTGAGCGGCTTCGGCCGGCCGCCCAATACGCTGCGCCTTAGAAACGCCTCCACGGCATCCACGTCAATCTCGGCGGGCTCGGTCGTTATTCGCAGCATCGGTAGCACGAGTCTACCGAATAGGAACAATAGGTATCGGGCGCCCGGTTATTTCCTGACTTCGTCGCGTATCGCCGGCACATGCAAACTGATGTGCGTACCTTGACTGGTGGATTCCATGACCATCGGGAGGCCCGTGCCGGTCAAGATCGCGCCACGCAATCTCTCCGGGCGAGCCGCTAACGGCCGGTTCGCCCTGGGTGTAGATATGCACGGCCGGACCACCGACCGCGCGTTCGATGATGATCGCGACAGCCAAATGCCCGCGTTCCATCTCGGCGCCGAGCAGCTCCCCCAAGACTGTCTCGACCGCGTAGAGGTCGGCGCCCTGTCCGGTGAGGTTTTTCAGCTGCTCGACGACTGCCCGGCGCACCTTAGCGACCGAGTAGGCATCCGCAGCGTCGATAGACCAACGCACCTGCGGGGGAGCCCTCCAAATATATATGCTCGTATGCCCGTCGCCGATTTGCCCTAAACGACGCGCCGGGTACCCCCGGTCCAACCTTAAGATGCGGTTTGGGAGGGGCCAAAGCCCGTTGCGGGCGCCCAGGGCCTATGGTAGACTTCGGCGGATGCACGCCCACCACGGCCACCCCTACGCTTTACAGAGCGCCTCGTTTCTCGTTGCCCTGCTGTTCCCGGTGACCCTGCTCGTGCTCATGGCGGGCGTTGGATTCGCGGATGCATTTAAGCGATCGCGCAAACCCTGCGTAGATCTTTACACAGCGCCCGAATAAAACCGCATCCAAGCGCGCCTGCAACGCGTTATGGTCGTTGCTATGGTGGTCAATACGTTCGCGCATCCCTACATGACGCAGGTCGTCGCTTTTTGGATCTCCCTCCTGCCCGTCGCCGGTGTGGCGGGTCTGATGCTTGCCGCCCTCCTCCGGGGGGACCGCGGCCGGGCTCGGCTGGCCCACATCAAGGTGCCTGAATAAGGGCCACCCGGCAGACTTGCACGGCCCCGCGGGTGGTGCTACAATACCTTCCTATGCCCAGCGCCCGATAAGGCATACATAAAAAGAAGAACGAGTCCCTTTGCTTGGCGGGCAAAGGACGCCCTCGTTCTTTTTATCGTGCGCATCAATTTTTGCGGGTTCTGGGCGGACATTCATTGGGTTGAGAAAGAGAAGTAATGGCGAAAACGACGGCTCCTAAGTCCCCTGCGAAGAGCTCCGCAGGTACGAAGAGCAAGTCGAAACGCGCTAGCGGGCAGACACCAGGCAACGGTACGTCGTTTATGGCGAACTCGTTCCCGATGCCGGCCGGCGCGTTCACGATCGAGCAGCCCCCGGATCCCGGTTCCAAGCGCGAGCGTCACAGCTTCGGCAAGATTCCGCACGTGCTGGAAGTACCCAATCTGATCGAACTGCAGAAAGCCAGTTTCGATTGGTTTAAAACCGAAGGCTTGGGCGAAGCCTTTGCGTCCATTTCGCCAATTAAAGATTTCACCGGCAATTTGGTGCTGGAATTCGGCGATCATAGTTTGGGCGAGCCGAAGTACTCCGTTGAAGAGTGCCGCGAACGCGACATGACCTACAGCGCGCCGCTTCGCGTGCGCGTTCGTTTGATTACCGCGGAGTCGGGCGAAATCAAGGGTATTCCCGACCAGGAAATCTTCATGGGCGATTTCCCTCTAATGACCGACAAAGGTACTTTTATGATCAATGGCGCCGAGCGCGTCATTGTATCGCAGCTCGTGCGCTCGCCTGGCGTGTATTACAATCAGGACGCCGACACGAACAACAGGCCGGTCTACAACGCGACGATTATTCCTAATCGTGGTGCTTGGATCGAGTTCGAAACCGACAACGGCACGAAGAACGACGAGACTGAAGGCACTATCGGCGTGCGGATCGACAAGAATCGCAAGATTTACGTCTCGACCTTCGTCCGCGCCCTCTCGCGCCCCGACATGGGCTACAACTGGGAAAGTGACGAAGCCATCCTGGCCCTTTTCGACGATTCGCCGCTCGTGCGCAACTCGATCGACAAAGACAAAGACATCAAGACGCGGGAAGACGCGCTCAAAGAGATCTATAAGAAAGCTGCGTCCTGGCGAACCCGAAAATGCCGAGAACGCCGAGAAGTTGCTAGAGTCGCTGTTCTTCGATGACAAGCGTTACGATCTGGCAGGCGTGGGTCGCTACAAACTCAACGGCAAGTTCCGTTACCGCATCGAGAATCCGGATGCCGAAGCGCGTAATACGATGCCCACGGTGCTGATCGACGAATACAGCGATGCGAAACTCGACCGGCCGCCGATCGAAAAACGCTGCCTGACGCGCGAGGATATGATCGCGGTCATCCGGCGTCTCATCAAAGTTGCGACGGGCGTCATTGCCAAAGACGACATCGACCATCTGGGCAACCGCCGCATCCGCAGCGTCGGAGAACTGCTGCAGAACCAGTTCCGCGTCGGCTTGCTTCGTTTGGAGCGCGTCGTGCGCGAGCGCATGACGGTGCAAGACATTGAAACCGTCACGCCGCAGGCGCTGATCAACATCCGGCCCGTGGTTGCCGCCATCAAAGAGTTCTTTGGTTCATCGCAGCTCTCACAGTTCATGGATCAAACCAACTCGCTGGCGGAGCTTACGCACAAGCGGCGTCTCTCGGCCCTCGGGCCGGGCGGCCTTTCACGCGAACGCGCGGGCTTCGAAGTTCGCGACGTCCATCACTCGCACTACGGCCGCATCTGCCCGATTGAAACGCCGGAAGGCCCGAATATCGGTCTCATCGGTTCACTTGCGACGTACGCGCGTGTGAACCGCTTCGGCTTCATCGAAACACCCTATCGCGTCGTGACTGAAGGCATCGTAACAGACGAGATCGTCTATCTCACGGCCGATCGAGAAGACGAGTATATTGTCGCGCAGGCGAACACGGCCGTGGACGCGTCGGGCAAGATCACTTCAGAATCGGTCGTCTGCCGCTACATCGAGTCGTACATTGAAGAGCCCGCCTCGCGCGTGCAGTTGATGGACGTCTCCCCCAAACAGATCGTCTCGGTCGCGACGGCGCTCATTCCGTTCCTCGAGCACGACGATGCGAACCGCGCGCTCATGGGCGCGAACATGCAGCGTCAAGCCGTGCCGCTTCTGCGCCCGCAGGCGCCGATCGTCGGCACCGGCATGGAGTACCGCTCCGCGAAAGACTCCGGATCGCTCATCGTCACCGACGTGGGTGGTACGGTCGTCGGCGTGGACTCGAAGTCGATCACGCTGCGCTTGGCGGACGGCAGCGAGCGCGTATTCGAACTGCTCAAGTTTACGCGAAGCAACGCGGGCACGTGCATTAATCAGCGTCCCATCGTCGTGATGGGCGAGAAGGTCGTTGCCGGTCAGATTCTGGCCGATGGCCCCTCATCCGATGTCGGCGAGCTCGCGCTGGGGCAAAACGTGCTGGTTGCGTTCATGCCGTGGGAAGGCTACAACTACGAAGACGCCATCCTGATCAGCGAACGCATGGTTAAGGAAGATCGCTTCACGTCGATTCACATCGAAGAGTACGAGTGCGAAGCGCGCGACACGAAGCTGGGACCCGAAGAGATCACGCGCGACATTCCCAATGTCGGCGAGGATTCGCTCAAGGATCTCGACGAGCGCGGCATCATTCGCATCGGCGCGGAAGTGCGTCCGGAAGATATCCTCGTTGGTAAAGTCACGCCGAAGGGCGAGACCGAACTGACGGCGGAAGAGCGCCTGCTGCGCGCAATCTTCGGCGAGAAATCGCGCGAAGTGCGCGACACCTCGCTCAAAGTTCCGCACGGCGAAAAGGGTAAGATCATCGACGTCAAAGTGTTCTCGCGCGAGAACGGCGACGAACTCTCGCCCGGTGTGAATCATCTTGTGCGTGTTTACGTCGCGCAGAAGCGTAAGATTCTGCAAGGCGACAAAATGGCCGGACGCCATGGCAACAAAGGCGTTATCGCCAAAGTGCTGCCGGAAGAAGACATGCCGTACATGGAAGACGGCTCGCCGGTCGACATCGTTCTGAATCCGCTGGGCGTGCCTTCGCGCATGAACCTGGGCCAGATCATGGAAACGCACTTGGGATGGGCGGCGCGCATGCTCGGCATGTACGTTGCGACGCCGGTGTTCGACGGCGCGCATTCCGAAGACATTGCCGAATGGCTGCAAGACGCGGGTCTTCCGCCGGACGGCAAGACATGGCTGCGCGATGGCCGCTCGGGCGATCGTTTCTCACGCCCGATCACCGTGGGCATGATCTACATGCTCAAACTCGCGCATTTGGTCGACGATAAGATCCACGCGCGTTCGACCGGTCCGTACTCGATGATCACGCAGCAGCCGCTGGGCGGTAAAGCGCAATTCGGCGGACAGCGTTTCGGTGAGATGGAAGTCTGGGCACTCGAAGCGTACGGCGCTGCCTACACGCTGCAAGAGCTGCTCACCGTGAAATCCGACGACGTTGTCGGCCGCGTGAAAACCTACGAAGCGATCGTCAAAGGCGAGAACGTCATGGAACCGGGCGTTCCGGAATCGTTCAAGGTCCTCATTAAGGAACTGCAGTCGCTCGCGCTCGACGTCAAAGTGTTGACCGAGAACCGCGAAGAGATCGAGATCCGCATTCAGGACGACGACATGGGCGATCGCGCGCAAGAGATCGGCCTGCTTATGGGCGATGAAGATGCACGCATGACGCAGACCGCTGCCGCGCAGCGCGAAGCCGAAGCACAACGCGCCATCGTTGGCGCGGTCGACGGCGAGGCCGGCGAGATCGAAGCTTCCGATGACGAAGAGGAAGAAGAAGAGATCGACGACTCCAAGCCGATTGTAGCCGGGCCGGTCGGCGGCGCAGCCGATGCGGAACTGCAGGTTCCGGGCGCTGCGCTTCGCGGCACCATCGACTCAATCGACGAACTGGAAATCGAAGAAGAACCGGCCGTTGAGGAAGACGAGGAAGAAGAGCAAGGTTACGTACTCGAGGAAGAAGAGGACGAACCGGCCGAGGAAACCTCACCATACGGCGAGGACGAAGAAGAAGCCGAACCCTTCCGGGAAACCCCCGAAGAAGAGTTCTAAAAACAAAAGGCCCGTGCAAATCGCACGGGCCTTTCAGTTTCCCATTGTCATCCTGAGCTCCGTCGAAGGACCCCGAGGTTCCCGAGGGCCCCCCGTCAACCGCATGACACTCACCCCGACAGCACGCTCGCCGAATCGACCCCCTCACCCGCCAGCGGCGTGAATATCTCAAACGGCGCGAAATGATCGGGGGACTTATGGTAAAGCTCGGCAGCGTGTTGCAGCGTGCGCACGCGATCCGCATGCCCGGGTGCCTCCAACTGCGGCATCTTTTTCGTAAACGGAAAATCCACCAGCAGCTCGCGTTTAATAAGCATCGCGCGAATCTTCCGGTGTCGCTCGCCCTTCGCCGGCTCCGATGTCAAAAACATCAAATACATCGTACTGCGCCCCGGAACGCCGGAATCCTCGCTTGCAAATCCCGCGCTGAAATGCTCCGCCGTTTCATTAACAAAACACTGCAGAATGAAGCTATGCTCCCGCGCCGGAATGCCGGTGATCAGCGGCTCCTCGTGCGTGCAGCGTGCCGCCGCAGCCAGCAAATGCTCCTTCAGATGATCGTTGTAAATGATCTCGTCGATCGATCGCTCCATGATCGTGCGGATCTTCAGTTTGCCTTCGCTAAAAATGTTGAACCCGATGTTCACGCGGGTCACCGAATCGCTCTCACGCCAGCGCTTGCGCGCTTGATACAGCCGCCACCAGCGGTTCGCAATAAGCGTTGCGACGCTCGAAAGAACGCCGACGACCGGTGTCGGAATCTGTTTGATGTGCGCAAAAACGTCGGTTACCAGAATGGCCAGATCGTTCGGCGGCGCCGAATCTAAGAAGAGCATGCGGTTGTTATCTCCGCCGCGTTCGGCAAACAGCATGGAGCGCCGCCCTAAGGCGAACGCTCCACGAAGCAGTCCGAGTCATTGCACCTAGGGTTTGGCTTTGGCTTGGCCCTGGAGATTGGCGATACGCGACACGGCGAAATGATGTCCGGCTTGCGCCTTGGTCATAATTGCCATGCCGAAGTGCTTTTTACCCGGAACGGCGGCGAATTGCGATGCGTGCGCTGCCGCTTTATGATGACTGGTCATGTGCGACGCGGTCAGCTTCACTGGACGCGCTGCATTGGTGATGTCGGAAGCGAACGCCGGTGCGACCGCGCCGAGCGCTAACGTTGCGGCGAAAGCCGCGGAAAGAAGTCGTTTCATTCGGTATACCTCAAATCAATAGTTCGATCGAACCGTGCCGTAGGTGCAGAGATCCTCGTTCCAATCATACGCCGTATGACCGTCGCTGTAGACGACTGCAATGTCCCAGTAACACGTATCGAAGGTTCCTTCGGGGAAAGAGATGGTGGTTTGATAGCCCGGCGAGAGGACGTTTTGTCCGAGCACGTCGGGATATTCCCATCGGTTCGAGGATGCGCGCGAAACGTACACGTGGTAGATGGTCGTGCTGCCGTCGTTTACCATAACGAACGACGCGGCCGATGCCGCAGCGCCGCCGGCCGTAAGAAGGCCCAGCGTAAGCGCAAGCGTTAACCAGATGGAACCCAGGCGGTATTTCATGGAATTCCTCCTCGTGGGGCGAATCTTCGAGCGCGAGACCGCGCAACCTTTGCCGGCTGCTAGGTACTGCGAAACAAGCGCCTAAGTTTCACGGTAATGGCTCCCATGCCCAAACCCAACCGGCTCGCCGCGGCCGCCCTCGCGCTCGCCTTTCGCGTGCGCCCCCCTTCAAACGCGCGCAGCCAACGCATTTCCGCAAATCGAACCCTCGCTGGCCCTCATCGGAGCCGTGGCCGCCGATGGAACGCTCGACACGGTCGGCACCGCTTTTTGCATCAGCTCCGACGGAAAGCAATCCTACTTCCTCACGAACAACCACGTCGTCACCGACGACAACGGTCAGCCGGAAACGAACCTGGTTGCAATTCTCGCGCGCGACATGGGCGATGCGCAAGCGCCGCGCTATCACGCAACGATCGTGCGCCGCAGCGGCGACCCCGATCTCGCCGTCGTCTCCGTGCAAGTTCCAAACATTACGCCCGTGCACATCTCGGCCACGCTGCCGCACGTCGGGGACGACATTGCAATCGCCGGATTTCCGTATAACGAATCGGTGCTCTGGGGCCGGCTCTTCGGCGGCAAAGCGTTTCGCATGGATCGCCCCTTTCCGCCCGATCTCACACCCTCCGAACACAAAGGCGCCGTCAGCGCATTGCACGGCGGCGACTACTACATTCAATACGACGCGCTTACCGACAACGGCAACAGCGGCGGCCCGCTCTTCGATCCGCAGACGGGCGAAGTCTACGGTATCGTCCAAGCGTCCGTTGACGGCGCGCCCGAAGATCGCGATCTGCCCTCAAGCATTCACAACAACCTCGCTATTTCGATCCGCGAGGGCTGGCAATTCATCGCGCAATCGCCCGTCACACTCAGCCCCACCGATGTCGCCACCGCAACGAGCGAACACTTCGCACCACGCAGCAAAGCGTGCATGCGGTACGGACGCATCGCCGCGCGCCAAGCGCACGCGCGCTCTGCGATCGAAGCAATCCGCGCGCACCTGAACGATCCGCACTACGCCGCCAAACGCGCCCGCATGCAGCGCGCCATCGCCTCCTATCAAAAGGTGCTGCGCAACAAAGCAAAAGCTCCGCCCGGATGCGCCGCCTAAGCGCATCGTTCTCTTCACGCTGGCAGCGTGCGCAACCATGCCCCTCCGCCGCCAAAACCCCATGTCCGCCCCGCGACCGTAACCAACCCGCACGTCATTGCCGCCGTCTTGGACGGCGGCGCCCGCCCCGACTTTCGCTTCGAAGACATCCGACTGCGCATAGCGGAGACGGAAACGGTCCAGCAAAGCGCGCCCATCGATCCGCGCGCACTGATCGAACGAATCAAGAAGAGCGGCGCGCGCCGCGTACTGTTTTTTATCGCCGGGTTTAACACCAGCTACGCGCACGGCGCGGCAGACGCGGTGCGTGTCGCGCAGATCGTCGATGCGCGAACGCTGGTCATCTACACCGATTGGGGATCGCAAGGCAAAGCGCTCGCCTACCGGCGCGACGGCCGCAGCGCCGCGCGCAACGGCCCCGCATTCGGCGATCTCCTCGCCTTCATGAAAGCGAACGCACCAACCGAAGCGCTCGACGTCTTCGCGCACAGCATGGGCTCGCGCGTCGCGGTCGAAGGCATCGCCTCCGCCGCCAAAGCACACCACCGCCTCGCGCTGCAAAACGTCGTGCTCGCCGCCCCCGACCTCAACGTGAAAGATTACATTCTCGCGATGAATCAAATCGGCGCCGTCTCGCACGGAACGATCTACGTTTCGCGCCACGACAAAGCGCTGCTCGCATCCGCGCTCATCCACTTGCATCACCGCTTGGGTCAAGTCTCCGTCGAACGCCTAACGCTCCCGCGCACCGACATCATCGACGTCACAAGCCAAGACCACTCGCAGTTCGGCCACGGCTACGCGTTGCAAAACCCCTCGATTCTGCGCGACATCTACGCCGTCGTCCAAGGCGAAACCTCACCCCACCGCGTCTGGTGCCGATCCCAAAAGTACCCCGGAGTTTGGCTCTTTTGCCCATAATCACGGTGACGCGACCACAAGGCTAAGAGCCGCACTTGCGCCGAAACTCGCCCGGGCGAAGGTGGCGAACAACACTCGTTATCGAGCCGTTAACCGGCATGGCGCCTGTCAGTACAAATTCTCCAAGCCGCAACGGGTGTGAAGAAGCGTTTCTTACGATGAATATTCCTTCTGACGTCGGCGTTATTAATTTCAGCAATCGACATCCGCCGTATTCGAGGACAGCACGCACGCGGTCACCTCGAAGTGCCCTTACCGAGACGACACGCATAATTGATTCCGGTGCATTGTCAAATGGTTGGGACGTAAGTAAGAGTGCTGTTCGTGCGAGTCGATGTATGGCTGCGCGCAGTTCAGCAATACGATTGAAAGGAATAGCCGTAACGCTCGAAGCGGCCACATGCCTACGGTGTTTCCACCTGCACTTGGTTGAACAAAACCTCTGCCGTTGGGAGCCCTATCGAAGGAGCGCATCCGAGCATGTCAACCACGGCGGCGGCGCCATGGTCGGCGCATATTGCGACCCATGAACCTGAACTGTTTGTTGCAAGCACAAACCCTCCAACGTAGCTTCGCGCCCAATAGGCGGTTGCGTAGTCCCCGACGACCGCAACATTCGTAATCGGTTGCCCATGTAAAAGCGCTTCAAGTTGCGACAGATCGGAACTTGACGGGGTGCCTACGACCCCTGCCCCGTCCAAGCGACTGCTACAACCGCGTATTTTACGACTTTGCGTACTTCAGATGGCATTTCGCAATCCCCTACTTATGACAGATTCGGCATTTTCATTCTGTGGTGTATCGTACGAGGATAACGTTCCCGGCGTACTGGAATTAGAAATCATTTCTGATACATCCGTTCGTCATGCAAATCCCGACATGTCCGGGTTCGCTCTGCCGAAAAGCAAACAGTTCGCTCACGTCGAAACCGTCGATTATCATGTTTTTCTGGCTAGCCGTGCGCGTGGCCCAGATCGTCGCTGCGCGAACGGGTCATCTGCACCGATTGGGGATCGCCAGGCAAAGCGCTGGCCTACTGGCGCGACCGCAGCGCCGCGCGCAACGGCCCTGCATTCGGCGATCGCAAAAGTACCCCGGCGTCTGGCTCTTTTGCCCGAAAACCTAGGCGGGAGGTGATATGAACCCTCTGATGCGCGTCCTTATCGTAGTGGGCGTCGCCTCGCTGTTCTTTCTGGTCTGCGCGCCCGGTATGCTCGAACCGTACGCGACGGCGTACACCGGCTTCCATGTGCCGCTTGCAGCAAAGCCGGCAACGGCGCACGCCGTCGTTGATTCCGGTTCACCTGCATATCGCGCCGGCCTTCGCTCCGGAGACCTCGTCGGCTGCATGTCGCTGCGCGACTCCGCAGTGTTGTATCCGCCGTTTCAAGCGGCCGCGTACACCGCTCAGCCCGTTCATGGATGCGTTCGTTGCGGCTCTGCCTTGCTGCGGGTGGTTTTTTCTCCGCTAATCGGCCCACCCGGCAAGAGTCTGTATGGATCGCCTTCTTAGCATTCATACGCGTACTGGTGTACGCGTTATTTCTGCTGATTGGATCGTGGCTGGTTCTTGCGCGCCCAAACCTCACGACATGGCTGCTGTTTATCGCGTGTCTCTGCACAGCGCCGTTTGCCGTCACTAGTGCCGTGACGGTGCCGTGGGGCGCAACCTGGTATGCAATTTCGGAAGCCTTGATGGCAGAGCCCATCGTTCTGGGTTCCCTGTTTCTCCTGCTGTTCGTCATCGCGTTTCCGGATGCGAAACCCCCGCACGGATGGCGCCGCACCGCCTTCCTTGCCGGCTGCGCGATAGTGATCCGTGCTGCGGGGTACCGCCTGTACGTCGTAGTCGCGGCGTCAACGATGATCGACGTGCTGGACGATCCCATTTCTTTAGGAATTATTCGCGGATCGACTTATGCAGTGGTCCTCATGACGATCGGCAGGCTTTTTGCAATGCGTCCGGCCGAGCGGGCGCGCTTTGCATGGGTTGCCTTCGGTGTCGTCGTGGGAGTCATCGCGAACGATCTCAGGACGAAAACGGGCAACGATGTCGTGACGAACGTTGCCGGTTTCGCCACGGTGATCATGCCGGTATCCGTGTTTTATGCGATTTTGCGGCGGCACGTGCTTGACGTGCGCTTCGTCATCAGCCGGACCGTTGTTTACGGTGTGCTCACAACGCTGGTGATTGGCGTGATTGGTGCCGTGGATTGGGCAACGAGCGCCTTTCTTTCGCAATACCGCGTCGCGCTGGTGATCGATGCGCTGGTCACAATCGCGCTCGGCTTTGTCCTGCATCGTTTGTACGGCGTCACCGAAAGTCTCGTCGATTTTCTCGTCTATCGCCGCAAGCACGAGGCCGAGGCGTACTTGCACCGCCTTGCGCGTTCGTTGATGCGTGCGCAGCACGAAGAGACCGTCGACCACGCGCTTATCGCGGACCCTTACGACAAGTTCCGGCTCTCCATGTCGGCCCTCTTTCGGCAAAGTGCAGACTCATACCGGTTCGTCCGCGGCGAGGGCTGCGGCGCCGCAGAAGCGCTTGTTTTTGAACGCGATCACGATATCGTTCGCTTCTTACAGACCGAGCGCAACCCCTTACACATCGCGGATCTGCGCGCTCACGTCACCGCGCAATTCATCGAAGCCGGCGCGCATGCTGCGCAAGCCATGCCCCTTTTCGAAGGCGACGGAGCTCATCGCGTTTGCGGTATACGGCCTTCACCGCGATGGAACGAGTCTCGATCCGGACGAAATTGCCGCGCTCGAAATGCTCTGCGAAACCGCCGCGCAAGCATACCTGCGAATCGAAAACCTCCGCTATCGCGCGCTATAGCCGCACATCGCCTGAGGCTAATCCACGAAACCCTCACCCGTTTATCCGTGGGGCCGGCATTGCCGCGTGCCTTGCCGGGGGGATTTCTGACTTTTTCGGGCCGGCCCGGAGGGCCGTTTCAAAACTTTGTTCTCCCGAAAAAGCAGTTAAGTAGAAAATCGACACGATGTCGATTTTCGAACGCTCCCCCCGGCAAGGCACGCGGCAGTGCCGGCCCCACGGATAAACCCCCCTAACGCCGAAGCGAAGTAGAACCGAGCGACGGATCGTCACTCCACCCCGCAAACACCGCATTCGCCCGCAAATATTTACTCAACCGCGCAATGCGCGCTTTGTTACTCGGATGATCGGAAAGCCAAGAAATGCCGCTCGATGGTGCAAGCCGTTGCAACTTGCGCAGCATCCACACGATGCCCCACGGGTTCGAGCCCGCATTCGAACAGATCGTCGCGCCCGAAAGGTCCGCCGCCTCTTCCTCGCCGCGCGAATACCGCAGCTCCGCCAGCTTCTCCCCGGCGCCGGCAACTTTGCCGAGCAGCCGCATGTGCAGAATTCGCTTGATCTTCGAATCGTAGGCGCCGCTGATCCGGTCGGTGCGGGTGCCGTCGTGATGCAGCACGTGGCTGGATTCGTGGCAAAGCACGCCGGCCAGCTCTTCGCGCGAATCGGCGAAGTCCACCATCCCGCGGCTCACGTACACGCGCGGCCCGTAGTACGAATACGCGTCGGGGTCGCGCTCCGCGGTCAGGTAGTAGTGAAACGGCTCGCCGTAGATCTTCTCCGCCGCCCGGCCGATGCGCGCGGAGATGCTCGCAAGAATCGCGGCTTGCGGCGTGCCGGTCAGCAGATGCGGGCGCTGATCCTGGTATGCCTGTTCGTCCAGCTGCGCTTCCGAAGCGGTAGGGCCGGCCGCAGCCGGGCCCAGCACCGCGCAGGCGGCAAGAACGCAAAGACCCGGTAAAACAGAGCGGTTCATGAAAGAGTGTTCGCCCCGTTCCGGTAGGGTCTCCCCCGCAGGCGGCAAACTATTGAAACGTACCCTTCGGAGTATACCGTAGTGTCGTTTCAGGTTTTTATCTCCTACGCCCGCGATGATGACACGGTGGTTACACTACCCGGTCAGGTTCACCGTGCCGGAGAAGAAGCGCTGGGCTTTGCCAGCAACCTCAAACTCGCGCTCGAACAGACGTTTCTGCACATGCGTCCGCGTCCCACGCTCTTCTTCGACAACGCCGTAAGCAAAAGCGAACAATTCGAACCGCGCTTCGAAAAAGAGATCGACGCCTCCGATGCGCTGCTCGTCGTGCTTTCCTCAAACTGGCTCGAACGCCCCAACTGCCGCAAAGAGGCCGATCTCTTCAAAAAGCGCTGGGGAAACGACGCGCGCAACCGCATCGTCATCGCGCTCAAGCATCACATCGATCCCGACGACCGCCTCGATCTGCTCCAAGGCCAAGACACCTACAAGTTCTTCGCGCCCGACAACCTGCGCGGCCCCGGACACTTCAAAAACTTCTTCGATCCCCGCGGCGAAGAAGCGGCGGCTTTTTAGAACGCGTGATCGAGTCCGCCGAAGACCTGCGTTCGCGCGCAGAACGCAAAGAGAAACAGCGCGCGCCGCAGCCGCAGCCCAGCGGCAGCGAGCCGCCTGCGCCGGCCGAAGCGCGCACCGCCGTGTTCCTGGCCAAACCCGCGCCCGACATGAAGCCCTCCTATTCGCGCATCGCCGAAGAGCTCGGCTGCAAGGGGTACCGCGTCGTGCCCGATCCGGCCGAACAAATTCCCTACGACGGCGGCGCGCACGCGTTTATCGACGCCGCCCTGCAACAAGCCGAAGTCTCCATCCATCTGCTCGGCGAAGACGAAGGTTCCGCTCCCGCCGACTCCGATCGCATCGTGCGCATGCAGGCTCGCGCGCGCAGCGTTGCGTCCCCCGCCGTTCCACCGCGTCATCTGGGCGCCCAAACTGCTCATCCGTCAAGACGGCGCGCCCCTCGAAGAGCGCGACTCCATGAACGTGCTCACGAAATTCGGCGGCTACCAACCCGAAGATAAAGTGGACGACAGCGAAGAGAGCCGCTTCATCGATTTCCTCATTCAACATCTGCAAACAAGCAAAGCACCGGCGGCGATCCCCGAACGCGCGGCGCTGCTCCATCCCAGCTCGCGCGTCTTCGTCTATTATTGCACCGAAGACGAAGAATACGCGCAGTTCGTTGCCGCCGCGCTCGACGAAATGAAGATCGAAGCATTGCTCGCGGCAAACGACGAGGGCGATCGCCTCACCAACGACGATCTCAACCGCAAGCGCCTCGCGCAATGCGATGCGCTCATCGGCTGCTGGGGCAAAGTCACCGAGGCGCGCGTCTTCGCTGCGCTCTACCGCTACCTCGAATGGCCCGAACTTCAGCGCGAAGGCGAGCGCCCGCGCCGCGTCATGATCGCCGCCCCGCCCGATCAATCGCGCAAGAAGTTCTACGTGCGCAAACCGCCGCGCACCGAAGTGGACATGGTGCTCGATCTAACCGGCGAGAGCGAACCCACGCCAAAATCGCTCGGCCCGCTCGTCGGCCCGGAACCCGCCGCATGAGCGCACTCACCGCGCAGCGCCCGTTCCCGGGCCTTCGCCCGTTCCGCTTCGAAGATCGCAAATATTTCTTCGGCCGCGAAAAGCAGATCTTCGCGCTCTACCGCATGCTCGATTCAGCCGCTTCATCGCCGTGGTCGGCAGCTCGGGCAGCGGAAAATCCTCGCTCGTGCGCGCCGGTTTGCAGCCCATGGTGCACGACGAAGCCGCCGACGAAAACGGACGGCAGTGGCGCATCGTCACCATCCACCCCGGCGATTCGCCCATCGGCGAGTTCACAACCGGCCTGTGCGATCTGGTAAAAAGCGAAACCAAAGAACAAACCAACACCGACGTCCTGCGCGCGCGTATCGATTTCGCGCTGAACTTCTCAAGCGCCGGCATCGAACAGGTCTTGCAGGAAACGCTCTCGTTCGACGATCGCCGCCTCCTGCTCGTCGTCGATCAATTCGAAGAACTCTTCCGTTACGCCGGCGCCACAACCGGCCAGCGCGAAGCCAATAAATTCGTGCAGCTCCTGCTCGAAGCATCGCGATCCAAAGCGCAGCAAGTGCACGTGCTCGTCACCATGCGCTCGGATTTCATCGGCGACTGCGCCAAATTCTATCTCCTGCCCGAAGCCGTCAGCAACGCGCAGTTTCTCGTGCCCTCGCTCACGCGCGATCAGCGCGAGGCCGCCATCGTCAACCCGATCGAATACGCAGGCGGGCGCATCGACCCGCAGCTCGTGCAGCGCCTGCTCAACGCCGCCGGCGCCGAAATGGACGACCTCCCCGTTCTCCAACACGCACTCGCGCGGTTGTGGGAAGTCTCCGCCAAACGCATCGGCTCCACGCCCGCGCAGATCGAACCGGCCGACTACGAACAGATCGGCGAGCTCGAACACGCGCTCTCGAATCACGCCGATCGCATCATGGCGGAGCTCAACAACGATCTCGCGGTCGAAATGGTCTTCCGCGCACTCTCCGAGCGCGATCGCGAAGGCCGCGCAACGCGACGCGCCATCCCCTTCAAGCAACTCGTCGGCGAAACGGGTCTCCCCGAGCCCGACGTGCGCGCCGTTGTCGATCGTTTCCGCGAGGACGACTGCTCGTTCATCACGCCCAGCCGTTCGGAAAAACCCGAGCTGCACGAGGGCGATCGCATCGACGTCGGTCACGAAGCGCTCTTGCGGCGTTGGGAACGCATCAGCGGAACGCCCACCGCCATCGGCTGGCTCGATGAAGAAGAGAACGACGGACGCTGGCTGCGCGGTCTTGCGGCGCTGGCGGGATCGCGGTAATGGACGAAACCGTTCGCCCCGACGAAGTGGGCCGCATGGAGGAGCGCTGGAAGAAGCGCCCCCGCTCGCCCGAATGGGCCCGCCGTTACGACGTCGATGCGCAGCAAGTGCAGGGCTACCTCAAAGACCGCGTGGCCGAACGCGACCGGCAGCTCCAACGCAACGCCGAGATCGAACGCGAGCGCCACGAACAGAACCGCCGCATCGCCTTCATCACGCGCGCAAGCGCCGTTGCCATTCTCATTGCCTTGCTCTTCAGCGGCGTCATGGCTGCCATGGCGCGCAACACGAAGGCCCAAGCCGACAAGAAGTTAGCCGGCGCGAACTCTGCCCTAGCCGCCGCCAACGCAACGGTCAAACGCAGCCAACAGCAATCCAACCGGCTCATCGAGCAGGCAAACATGCGAGTCGCCATGATGCTCATGCGCGCAAGGCGAGCACAAGCGCAGGCCCACGCCGAACAGGTGCAAGCCGGCTCGGCAATTGCCGCCGCCGCCATCGCAAACGGCAAAGCGCAAACCGAAACGCAGTCGCAGCTCGCAAACCAGCCGCGCCGACAAAACGACCGCGCTCACCTACCTCGCCGCCGGCCGCCAAGCGTTCTTCAACGGCGACATCGACGACGCCGCGGTGGCCCTTGCCGCCGCCTACAAATACGATCCGCAAAACGAATCGGTGCGCATGCTCTTGCCGCAAGCGCTCGATAATCTCGACATCCGCATGCAACCCACCATCGCCGCCTCGTCCGACGCCATCGCCGCGCTCACATTCGATCCGCAGAGCGCCTCGCAGGCGCTTGCCACGGCCGATGTCGATGGCACGATCAGGCTCTGGAACACCGCCGGAAGTCTGATCCGCGTTTTGGGCTCGCGCCACACCCTGGTGAGCGCGATGGCCTTCGATGCATCGGGACGCTATCTGGCCGTCGGCGGCGCCGACGGTTCGCTTGCAGTATACGATCTCAAAGCAAACCGCATGCGCCAAGCCGCGCGCCGCAGCGCGGGACGCATTCAAAAGCTCGCATTTCAACCGCGCGGTACCATGCTCGTCGGTGCCGTCAGCGACGGATCGGTCACCGCATGGAATATGCAGGCAGCGCCACTCTCCCTGCAGTTATCGCTTCGCGACAATGCCGGCGATGTGCTGGCAGCGACCGACGCAGCATTCTCACCCGACGGCGCGGTACTGGTTGCCGCGGGCAGCAACGGCGCTCTGCATGCGTGGAACGCGCGCACCGGCGCAACGCTTTGGAAACAATCCGCCGCTCCGCGCGCGGTGCGCCTGGTTGCCGTCGGCCGCGGCGGAATCGCAGCAGCCGAACTGAGCGACGGCAGCATCCTGGTGCGCGGCCCCAAGCAAACTGACGACGCGGCCGACAACCGCTACGGCGTACAATTCAATTCGCTCGCCTTCGACGGATCCGGCACGCATGTCGCAGCGGCCGGCGCCGACGGAACCGTACGCATCTTGTCGGTCGGCTTGAGCGACGGCGACGCCGCTGCAAGCCAGCAGCTCGTGCTTACCGCCGGCACGCTCAGCGGCGTTTCGCCCGCGGCCATCTGCGCGCAGTATGCACCCGACGGCAGCAGCATCGCAGCGGGCTACGCCGACGGACACATCGCCGTCTGGTCGCCCGACGGCGCGCGCCTTGCAACCTATCCGGGCCATCACTCCGCCATCACCGCACTAGCGTTCGCGCCCGCAAGCGCGCGCTTTGCAACCACCGCGCTCGACGGTACGCTCGCAATTTGGACGCTGCCCAGCCGCCTGGTTCGCGCGGGCGCATCGCACCAAGCGCAGATCGACAAGATCGTGCTCAGTCCCGATGGCCGCAGCTTCGCAACGGGCTCGCGCGATGGAACCGTTGGACTCTGGCAACTCGGCGATGTTCCGCAACGGTTGCACGTGCTCTATCAAACGACGCCCGGCGCGTGGGTCAGCGATCTGCACTACGATGCATCCGGAACGCAGCTGCTCAGTCTTGGCGCCGGCAGCGGCGATCTTTGGAGCACAGTCGGGCAAGCTCTTGCAGCGTTTAGGAAAGGCCAGGCGGGGCGGGCGCACCAGCGCGGGCGCATTTCTTCCGAACGACCGCGGCGTGATCGTCGCGCAGCGCAACATCTACGGCGTTCCGGCCAGTTCGCTCACCGACAAGTGGTACGAGTACGGCTTGAACGGCCGCTATCTCGCGGCGCAAGGCGGTTACCAAGAAGAACTCGGGCAAGTGCAAGTCGATACCGGCGCCCAGTACGTGCTGGGCGTGAGTCCCGATAACGGGTATTTGACCTTGTTCTGGTTCGGTAAGCGCCATCCCGAACAAGTGCTTCCCGGTGTCGCAAGCGCATCGCTCGTTCCGCATCGCGCGTTCTATCTGTTCGGCAGCGAAACGGGGATTCTCACCTCGCGCTCGGCCGCAAGCGGCGCAATTCTCCACCGCACGGGAACGGCGGGTCCGCGCATCAACCTCATTGCAACCTCCGCCGATGGAAACATCGTCGCCTGGTCCACCAGCGGCAGCAACGCCGTTGAAATCCGCCGCCTCTGGGCAAGCGGCGGATTCTCCGTCGATGCCGGCGCTGCCAGCCGCCTCGAAGGCGCGAGCGGCGAAATTCAATCGATCAGTTTCTCGCCCGGTGACGGTCAATTCGTTTTGGCGACGTCGGCCGACGGCATTGCGCACGTCTGGGATCGTTCCACCGGCGATCTGGTTGCGGCAATCGTCGCTCCGCAAAGCGTTACCGCCGCGCAGTTTACTGCCGACCCAGCGCGCATTCTGGTGGGCACCAGCAGCGGCGCGCTCTACCTGTTCCGCGCCCGCCATCTGCTGGGTTCACCCGGGCAGATGGCCGCCGTTGTCCTCTCACGCGTGCAATCCACCAACATGGAACGCACGGCCGCAATGCAGCATGCGTTGCGCGATCTGGAAAGCCCGGTCCGGTGAACGCGCGCAGCGCCGTGCGAGCGTGTTTGTTGACCGCTGCGTTGTGGTGCGCGCTCCCCGCGCCCGCGCCCGCGCTCGTGCTCATGAGTTCGGGCAGCACGCGCGAGGAACAGACCGATGTCTGGTTTGCGGCCGGTCCAAACCTGTCCATGACCATCATGCGCATCTACAACTCGAACAGTCTGTTTGCCGGCATGTTCGGCGTCGGCTGGGAATCCCGGTACGAGGAGTATCTTCAAGCGTATGACGGGCAGGTCGTCGTCTTCGAATTCGGCGGCGGCGCCGCGAACGTATTCAAGGCCGATACGCAAACCGGCAGCACCACCGGTCCCGACGTGCTGCTCGCCGGCGAGCAATACATGGGAAACTTTGCCAGCAAGAGCGAGCAGCAAGCCGCCGCAAACGCACTCACCTCGGCGCGGCGCTACATCGAAGCCGATCGCCTGCGCCGCATGGGCTTCAATCTCAACGCGGCACCGCCGCCAATCGGATCGACGTTCGTAAGCGATCAGTTCGGCCTGCGAACCGTTACGCGGTATGCCGACGGCTATCAGCGCAACCTGCAGACGTTCGATGAATTCTTCGACCTAAGCGGAAACTTGCGCCGCGTCTGGACGCCCGACGGCGCCTACATCGCGCTCTCGCGCGATGCCAACGGCCAGCTCACCGCAATGAACGACGGCAAAGGCCATCGCCTGCGGTTCGTTTACAGCGCTGCTCACCTGGCAAGAATTGCAACCGGCAGCTCGGCGGTACGATACAAGCACTCCGCAACGGGCGATCTGACGCAAAGCATCCAGCCCGACGGCGAGATCATCGACTACACCTACGATACCAATCACTATCTCACGAAGATTCGCTATTCAGGCAAAACCAAACACCGCGGAACCCGCTCCATGATCTTCAGCGCGCAAGACGGAACGATCCAGCAAGTGACCAAACTCGACGGATCGACGCTCAGGTACGCATTCGAAACCGACAAGTCCGGCAACATCACATCCGGCACGGTTGTGCTGCGAAAGAAGAACGGCCAAACCGTCATGCGCGGCGCATACGACGGGTACGGCAACCTGCTTTCGGTGACCCCAGCTTCGGGCCCATCCCTAAGCGCAACCTACGACGAGAACAACAACCCGATAACCATCCAACAGGGCTTACAAACGCTGCACATTACCTGGGATCAGCAAGGCGGCGCCACCGCCTATAAAATCGACGGCGTCGGCGATTCAACAAACGACCCCGACGGAGCCATTGCCAACAAAGCCAACGCCATGCGCGAAGCCCTAACCCGCGCCGACAACACCCTAACCGACAACGACGAGCCATTGTCATCCTGAGGCTTGTCGAAGGACCCCGAGGTATCGAGGGGCCCCCGCAAAAAAGGTTGCCCCGGCATTCGCCGGGCCTTCCGTCTTATCGGCTTACCACATGTCATCCTGAGCCCGTCGAAGGACCCCGAGCCGTCGAGGGGCCAACGCAGCAACGCGCTAACGCAGCGCCGCGCTAACGCGCGCCGCCACAACCGCAGCGCTGCGCTAACGCGCGCCACAAGGCAGCGCCGCGCTAACGCGCGCCGCCACAACCGCAGCGCTGCGCTAACGCGCGCCACAAGGCAGCGCCGCGCTAACGCGCGCCGCCACAACGCAGCGCCGCGCTAACGCGCGCCACAAGGCAGCACCGCGCTAACGCGCGCCGCTCCCTCTAAACCCCGCCACGCTCCGACATCCGAGCCCCCAATTGTCATCCTGAGCCCCAATTGTCATCCTGAGCCCGTCGAAGGACCCCAGCCCGTCGAGGGGCGCACCAAACGCACAACGCCGCGAAAAAACAATCGCGCACCCTTGTCGAAAACGTCGCCCGCCGTTCGTCGCTCTAGTAGAACCCCCCGCACGAGGAGCCAAAATGAAATTCATGATCATCCTCAAGTCCACCGCCGACTCCGAGGCCGGCCGCATTCCGTCCAGCTCCCAGATCGAATCGATGATCGCGTTCAACGAGCAGCTCGCCAACGACGGCGTGCTCCTGGCAGCCGAAGGTTTGCGAGCCTCGTCAAAAGGCACGCGCGTACGATTCGACGGTAAGCGCCCAACGGTCACTGACGGCCCCTTCGCGGAAACAAAAGAACTCATCGCCGGATTCTGGATCGTCGAAGGCAACTCGCACAAAGAAGTCGTCGACCGCTTCACTCGCATGCCGTTCGAAGGTGGCGAAACGATCGAGATTCGCGAATTCTTCACCCCCGAAGATTTCGCCGAGGCCCTATCCCCAGACCAACACGAACGCACCGAACGCATCACCCTCGAAGACCTCGCCTAATGTCATCCTGAGGTATCGAAGGACCCTGAGCCCGTCGAAGGGTTGTCGTCATCCTGAGGTATCCAGTCGGCGGCAACGAAGCATAACTTCATGACATCCTTTCGACGCCAACCGCTACGGTCTTAAGGCTATTTGTCGATTGCTTCAGCGATCGTTTAGGGAAAACACGAAATGTTGCTCATTGAAGATTCTGACGGCCTCTTATCGTATGATTATTCAAACGAGCCCATTCGGCCGTGGCGTTACTCAGCGCTACGACCTTGGATGTTGGCATCGAACATTACCGCTACCATCCTGGATGCAGTGACAGATCACTACATCGTACTCTTTGAAGCCACGTGGAACGACGGCCTGCAACAAGAACTTGTGCACTATACAGACCTAGGTTGGGAATGGAATTCGCATCCGACTCACCTGCAGGGGCGCAACGCGGTCGTAACGATCGGGCTGGGCCGTATGATCTTTCCCAATTGTCGAGAAGCGCTGGAGCAAGCAGCCCGATGCGCTTTCGGCAATGGCATCTTTGTTATTCCTGAAGCGGTGCCGCGAGCCGATCTAGTGGATCGCGCCCGCGATCTTGGGTTTATCGCTCTCGGAGAACGCTTAAAAACTCTAAGCACCGCCTTTATTTTGGGAAGTTACGGAGGTGTTGAAGTCGAGATATTTTCCGCCGGCATGGAGGACCCTATTAAAGCTGCGACTCGATTCGCTATTGCGATTTGGGACGACCCCGCGAGTCGGTTGCGAGAAACATAAGCACCCTCCCTCGTCATCCTGAGCCCCACATTTGTCATCCTGAACCCACATTTGTCATCCTGAGCCCGTCGAAGGACCCTGAGCCCGTCGAAGGGCCACCGTACTTTATCCGGCCATATGCGAGGCGAGCGCTGACCGATGCGACAATGTCACGACCGGGCAACCGCGAACGTATTAGAACCGATGATTGAGCGCTCCTGATGCTAAACATCCTTTTGGCGTCGCTGATGCTGACGCAGCCCGTCTCTCACGTAGCAACGCACACGAAACCATGCGTAACACATACGCTCTACACGTCTCACACGGTGACCCTAGCGATATCGGCAAAGAGCACCTCAACTCGTGAAGTGTTTACAATTCAGGTTTACTCGGAGTCCCCTGTCGCGACCCTGTCCGCTGAAGACCTCAGGCAGTCTGACCTTCGTCTTTCATGTCGATGACGCCAGCACATACTACCTGGCCGCCGCAGACGTTCACTTCCCTTTTCGAATTAGCGTCGCGAAGAAGCCGGGTGCCGCCCAAGTGATGACGTTTGCCTTATTATATGGTGGCAACACGATTCAACAGGAACAAATGTGTTTCTGATTCCTACGCAATCTACAAAACCGTTGGAGATGCTCGCGCACTGGCTAACCTTGTCATCCTGAGCCCGTCGAAGGACCCTGAGGTAATCGAAGAGGGCCAAACGCCACTTCAGAAAAGCCTTGCAGAAAGGCCGCGCCCGTCGTTCGTTCCAGAATACAACCATAACGTGATGAGAAAGGCGCTAACGCGAGCCACATTACTCAAGTTATTGAGGTCAGCAAGCCATGACTAAGGCCATCATGTACTTCTTGATGATATTCGCCCTCACGGGACACGGCAGTGTAAAGGAAAGAACCACGTTGGGGGTCGGTAACGTTTCGATAAGGTTGCCAACTAATGTAACGTTGGAAAAATCTATAGGCTTCGAGTCTGAAACCTACAAGATTATCAAGGTCGGAAGGGCTCGGACCCTCATCATGCTCATTTACCTAGGATCAAAGTTTTCATTGCAAGGCCTCGGACCTATCGTAAGACATACGATCCATGGCATCGGCGTGCGCGTTATAACTTCTACTTCCAGAGCGTCAAAAACGGTCATCTTCACTTTGCCTAAGAAAGACCCCGACCGCCAGTGAGTTTTCATTTACACCAAACTTGCGCTAAACGAAAAATCGATAGCGGAAGATATAATAGAAAGCACGATTGTGAAGCGTTAATGACTTAGAGTCAGTTTGCCCAAGCCATATTTACCGGACCTTCGATAACATAAGGACCAACTCTGACGCGACAGCGGTCGGGGCTTGAATGCAGATTCGTTAGCTCCGCTTGAACCCTAAGCGGATCTTTTCAGCCGGCAAAATGCCATTCCACCGTCTACTCTTGCTGGCCGGATCCGTGTCGAGGTAGTATTCGCCATAACCCTCGCCTGCAAAAAACGGTTCCTCGAAGATCTCGACTTTGGCTAAGCGAGTCATCGTCGTTGCTTCCCCGTTCGACGCGATCAATGCCACATCCGAAATGACGGCATTCTCAATCTTTTTCGGGCTGTCGACCTCGACAACCGCAACGGCAACTTCTGGATGGTACTGCGGTGATACAAAAGAATACGATCCGTAGGCGCAAAAAATCAAGTGCGTTTTGGCGACATCAGGCACATGCCAGGCTGGCGCTTGCAGGTTGAAAGCCAGCGCACAGAACGGCGCCGACAACATGACTTGTTGCCAACTGATCACTTCATGGTCCTATGCCCAGCAAATCACTGGAAGAGCAGCCGGTGAACGCGCCAGCCGTTTTCCGTTCTAGCGCGTAAAAACATCCCGTCAATCTGCATTCGGCGTGTATCGCTTACGCCGGCGCTACGCACAATATCATCCAATGCCGCAAAATCAAGCGGCGTCGCCTCCGGTTCAATCCTCCGCAAGAGACCGAGTAACCCTCATTAGGTCGGAAACGAGTCTCCAAGCGGCCGAGCAGGCGGTTGCAAAGGTTTATTGATTCCATACAATGGCCGATATGTTGGAAGTCGAGCCTTGGTTGGAGAATCACGAATGCGCGAACATATGCCCGCCTCGTCCGAACTGAACGTTCGAGTGGACTGGGGTGACGTGGCCCTCGACACCCGCCTCGCCGGCAGGCGAGGTTCGACCGCATGCGAACATCCGCTCGTGGTCGTGTGGGAATATGCCGCCCAGGACGCGGCTCAGGCACTCAAGGAGCGCCCGGCGTTCGTCGACGCGCTTCGCACCGCACCCGTGCCGTGCGGCGAAACCGCCGCAGAAATCGTCTTCAGCGAGCTCGTCTCCAATGTCGTCAAGCACGCGCCCGGACCGATCGCCGTGAAGTACGAAGTCGGAACACATCAGGCGTTTCTGCGCGTATACGATCGCGGCCCCGGCTTCCTAATGCACCTCGCCGTGCCGGCCGACTTGTTCGCCGAAAGCGGGCGCGGACTGTGCCTAGCGCATGAATTCTGTTCGGAACTAAAAGTCGAAATGAGCAGCAGACTAGGCACCTGCGTGAGCGCAGTCTTCGCACTCTGACGCCAAACCGCACACATCTTGCTCGCGCGTTGGAACGCGTGCTATACTAGTCATATAATATGACCAGTAAGCAAACCCCTTCGCTGTCATTTCTGCTCGCGCAGAACCGCGAGATACCCGCCGCCACGTTCAAGGCGCGCTGCCTTGAAATTATGGACGAGGTCCAACGCACGGGTAACGAAGTGACGATTACGAAACATCGCAAGCCGGTCGCGCGCCTGGTGCCGGCAAAAGCGGCCTCGCAAACATTTTACGGCTCGCTTAAAGGCGCGTTATTGTGGCAGGGCGATGTTGTCTCTCCCACCACCGGGCCTGAAGACTGGACCGGTGATGAAGCCAATCTTACTTGATACGCACGCCGCTTTATGGAGCGCAGATGGCACCTTAGTTCAAAACCCGCACGCGCAATCACCGCAGCCGCCGAGATCTCACAACTCCTGCTCTCGCCCATCACCGCGTGGGAGATCGGTTACCTCGCGACCAAAGGCCGAATTCTTTTAACGATGTCCGTTACCGAGTACGTGAATCGCCTTTTCAGATCGCCGGGCCTTATCACCGCCGCATTAACCCCATCCATCGCCGCGGCAGCGGCTGCGCTGCCATCCACCGTTCCGCGCGACCCCGCCGATCGCTTCATCGTCGCGACAGCTATCGCCTATGGAGCCGATCTCATGACGCGCGATCAAGCAATCTTGCGCTACGCGAAAACCTCAAAAGCACTGCACTGCATTGCGTGCTGAGCCCCCCACTTGTCATCCTGAGCCCGTCGAAGGACCCCCACTTGTCATCCTGAGCCCCCATTGTCATCCTGAGCCCGTCGAACGACCCCGAGGAATCGAGGGGCGCAAAAAGCTGCCCGGGCGTCATTCCCGATAAGATCGGATAGAAGTACGCAAAGGCGAAGGTTCCGCTACGTGCCGATAGTTACGGCAGAAAGAAGGGGAGGCCGGCAGTCTAAGGTGCCGGCCTCCCGAACGCGGGTCCGTGGTGGCCGACGATCATCGGCGTCAAGACCTCTGCAAGGGCCCACAGAAGGCATGGCGTTGCGCTCTGGCTGCCCAGATCATGTTATCGGGCAAATCGTCCACTTTACCGCGGGCGAAACGAGCCGCACAGCTTATTCTTGATTAAGTATCACCCTTTCACTTCGCGCTTTTGGGTGGTGCCGTATGCTGGCGCCAACGGACGTCGTACTGCAGCATGATAGTACGCGGCGCGAGCGGTGTTGTCGCGAAGGCGAAGGTCCCTCCGCCGAAAACGGGTTGCGGATTCACGCCCTGATACGTCGTGAACAGTCCGGTGTGAGAGCCGAAGATGTTGCTGACGAGTAATTGCAGCGAACCGCGCTGCGCATGCACGATGAGTCCTGCATTGTAAATCGTGTAACCCGGCAGGTTCTGCCCATTATTCGCCGAGGTGAACTGGGCATCGGCAAGCCATTCAATCGAAGAGTTGGCAAAAATCCCGTCGATGATAAGCCCGGCCGTATGTAACGGATGGTGCGGCAGGCTGCTGCCCCGCAGCGTAAAGACTTCCCGGAAACGCTAGCCGGGGGTCGAGCGTTGAAAGATACGTGTTGGTTGTCGCGTAGCTGGGGAACAGCAGGACGCTCCGGCCAATCGGAATCTGCCCGCTGATGGTGAATCCCTGGTTCAATCGCCCCAGGCCGCTCGAATACTGGTTCACGTAGACGCGTGACGGATCGAAGGGTGTCGCGCCGCACTCGCCGGGTTGCGGACCATAGCTGTTCGATCTGCGAAAGATACGCGCCCGGACCGCCCGGAAAGATTCCGGCGGGCTCGCCTGCAAACGGAATTGCCGCACGCATGCTCTCGCCAAGATAGTCGTTGCGATAGATGTCGACGCTGACGAATCCGCCTTTCCAGGTGTGCCTCCAGCTCAGATCGTAGGTCGTCGAGACTTTGATGCGTGGCTTGGTCCGAGGGCCCTTCCACGAATACCGACCGGTTGTAGCAGTCGAAGTCGGCGCTCAGAGGGTCGCCGATTGGAGAGGTATTCGCGGATACCGGCTGCGTGCTCCCGGTGCCGATGCTCGCGCCAAACACGTCCGCCTTGCGCGGTTGCCAAGTCACGTCCTCCGATATTTCCATCGAGGTGCCCACGCCCGAAGCGGTCGCTCGCGAAATATTGTGCGTGAGCGCGATCTTATCGTTGGCTTTAACTTTGTCGCTCAGCCAAATGCTCTCGGTGCGCGCCGTGCGCGCCCCGCTCAAGGTTTGCGTCCCACCGTACGAGCTGTTGTACGTGCTGGTCGTCAGGGAATCGTACGCTCCGCCTGAGAGCGTATGACGTCGCGATGACGAGCTCACGTACGCGCCAAAATTCGACCATGGGTACATTCCATAACCGCTATACGGGCTGCGCACGCCGTTAACTGCGCGGTCAGGCTCGAGATCCGTGTATTTGTAATTCCCTTCGTTGCCGAAAAGATTGTACTGCAGATGCCCGGCAAGCGATGAAAAGGAAAGGGTTTGCATCAGGTTGGAACCGCGGTCGCTGCTGTTCGGACCTTGCCCGCAAGGCAGCAGCGTTGTCCAACTCGAGCAAATGTAGGAATCGCTGCTCGAACCGCCCATGATCGTGTACTTCAGGCTCGATACCGAGGACAGTGTCACCGACGTCTTCACCATGTTGGCGACCCGCGAATATCCGCCTAAGTGCTCGTAGGCCGGACCGGACGTGTCCGCGTAAATTGCGCCGTTGAGCGGAGAATCGGCTCCGCCGGCGGTGCGCTCGAATGCGAACGCGTACTTTCCTTTGCCTCCGGTGGCGAGCCAAGTTCCAAGCGTATTACCGTAATTGCCGACGGTACCGGTAAATTGATACGCCCACAGTTTCGTCGGTTGAGCGGTATAGAAATTCACCATGCCGCCGGAACTCATCGCGCTGGGCGAAAAATCGACGGTACTGCCGCTGAAAAGGTCTTGAAGACCGCTCATCGCCTGACCCGCGGCACCGGCTACCGGGACGCCGTTGATCGAGTATCCCGTTTGCGATGAATCGGCACCGTGCAGGGAGATGTTGAAGGCCGAATTCGCTCCGTACATTTGATCGTCTACCGTAACGCCGGCGATCTTATTAAGCGAGTCCGACAGTGATTGCGAGACCTTTCGCTGCGCGCTGCTTTCATCGATGGTAACCGTCGAGACCCCGCCGCTCGGCCGGGAAACAACGCTGGCGATCGTGCGCCAGCTGCATTGTAACCGAAACGTCCAAGCGTTGACCTTCGGCGACATCCACTTCCGTGCTCGCGCTGTCGGCATACCCGTCGGCCTTCACTTGAACGCGGTAAAGCGCAGGCGCGACACTAAAGACCAGTATTCCCTGCGCGTTTGTCAGCGAGCTTTGCGGCATGTCGCCGCCAAGTAAAAACACGTGCGCATTGTCGATCGGGGCATCGTTTGTCGCTGACGTCACGCGAACGATGATGGTGGCGCTTTCCTGAGACTGTGCCAGCGCACCGGCCCGAACCAGCGCGGACAGCACAACGAGCGCGAAGACGGCAAACACCCGGCCGAATCTCATACGAAGCAAAATTCCTCTATCCACGCACGCGGACCTTGAGGCCCTACTCCCCCGAGCCCACACTTTTGTCATCCCGAGCCCACACTTTTGTCATCCCGAGCCCACACTTTTGTCATCCCGAGCCCACACTTTTGTCATCCCGAGCCCACACTTTTGTCATCCTGAGCCTGTCGAAGGACCCCGAGACCGATTCCCGCGGAATCGGATCGAGGGGCCTACGCACGGCCGGCGCAATTCTTGCCCCCGCCGCCCGCGGGTTGCGCTCGCACGCATTCTGCAAAAAGATCTCGGGGCGCGCGTGCATCTGCTCATGCGCCCCGCCGATCGTCAAGCGTTCATGCACCTGGCCCATCCCGCAAGCCCGCACCGGTACTTCCGCGCACCGGGCGGCCAAATATTTCGCATACTCGACATCAAGTATACCGGGCCATAGCGCGGCTTATGGCTGCGCCCGTTTCCGTTCTAGGGTGACAAGAAGCCGCGTTCAGCGAGCCACGCGATCATGTCTTGTGGATAGGCATCTGCGAAGCGCACTGGCGACAAGGCGTCGTCTTCGTATCCGGTCGACGAGCGCACCAGGAAGTGATTTGCTCCCGGGAGCGTGACGATCGTCAGGTCGGTCATTCCGGCTCGCCCGAAAGCAACACGTAAGCCCGCAGCGCTCGCGTGCGCGTCAACGTTACGGTCGAGCGCTCCAAAGATTGCGAGTGTAGGTGTGCGCACGCGCTGCAGCGTCTGTGTCGGATCGTAAATGAGCGCGCCTTGCAATGCGGCGAGCATCGGTGCGCTCGGCGGAGCCGTCATTCCGGGCGGAATGCGCATCCGTGAGAACCACGGCTGCCTGCGCGCAGTTTCGAGGGCTTTACCGACCTCGTCCCAGTTGGAATTGTTCTGCAGCGCTGCGAACATCTTGCGCTCGAAGGCCATCGCATCCGAGATCTGGCGCGGGCTGAAGTGATTTCCTTCACGTAGGTCTTGTTCGATCTCGTAAAGGACGTTGTCGGCAATCGTCCCGCTCGGCGTGCTCTTCAGAATCATGAACGCCA
The DNA here is from genome assembly GCA_963702335.1 of Vulcanimicrobiota bacterium. Lineage (GTDB taxonomy): Bacteria > Vulcanimicrobiota > Vulcanimicrobiia > Vulcanimicrobiales > Vulcanimicrobiaceae > DASSRQ01. Next base: position 232,989 of record CAVPCC010000014.1, read on the forward strand.
GCGGAAAGCGGGTGGCGACGATAGGCGCGACCCAGCCGCCGTTACTGGCCGCCCAAGCGCCGATGCGATGCGGGTCCACGGCGGGATCGCTCTGCACGTGGAGCAGCAACGAAACAATGTCGGCCGCCTTGGATCGCGGACTTGCATATCGCCAGTTTCCCGCCGAGTCGCCGGTGCCGCGCTGATCGTAGGTGATCACGTTCAGCCCTTGCGAAACGAAAAACGGAATGAGAAATCCATCTGACGTGTCGAGTCGTCTGCGCCCTGAATCAGCACCATCGTTGTGCGCCGCTTTGCTCCCTCGGCATACCATAGCGAGGCGCCGATACGGCCGTAATCATTGGTAATGATAAACGGTCTTTCCAGAACGCTCACCGCCGGCGATCGCAGCGCGAACGTCAACGTAGGCGAGTCGTCTGTCCGGTACTTGTTGTCCGATACGTGGTCGAGGGTCCCTACGCGATGCGTTGCCGCGTCGTAGAACTGTATCGATGGCTCGTTCGGCGGCTCGGCGTCAACGCCAACGTAAACAGCATCTGCGCCAATGCGGTACAGGCCCATAGCCGGAGCATTGAGCACCACGGCAAGCGCCAATACGGCTTGTGTCAGCATACCCCAGCTACGCCGGAATGCGTTCTATGTTTCAAACCCCGCCCGAACGGCTACCACATCGCCACCCCGAGCCCGTTTCGTCATCCCGAGCCCGTTTCGTCATCCCGAGCCCGTTTCGTCATCCCGAGCCTAATTGTGTCATCCTGAGCCTGTCGAAGGACCCCGAGGTACCGAGGGGCGACCCCAATGCATCGTAAAATCATCCAACGCTCGGGAGATATTGCAAATGATTATCGCGCTCGAGCCAGACAGCCAGTACCCATGCTAGGCCGATAACGACTAAGAACCATGCCCGCGCGACGCCGTGCGTTCACCCTGATTGCGGACAAGGCGAGGGCGCTCCGGTGGACACTGGCGTAGGCAAAACGTTGTCGCCGTTGATGCCCAAATACACGGATTGGCCCTGCTGAAGCGAAATCGGTGCACCCTGTGCCCTGAAGCACACTGCCGAGGTGCCGGCCACGGTACTCGCCCAGCCCAACTGCTGCGGATTGCCCGACCACGACGTGCTGCCATAGTAATTTAGCCACACATCGATGCCCATATGAGCCGTTGGAACGGTTAGGTTCAGTCCGGGGAACGCGGCAAGCGTGAACGGCGACTGCGCGGTTATGGAGATATAGGCGATTTGCGGCGACGGCGTCAGCTCCGTCAGCGCAGTTACGCCGGGCGGCGAGTTTAGCGAGAACGTCAGGGTCGCGGTGCCGCTTCCGGGCGGCAGAACGATTTCGCCGCCGTAGAGTCCGCCGATGCTCGGCAACGGGGCGGTCGTAGTGGTCGCGGCCGGAGCAATGCTCTCAGACGCCGAGGTTAACGGGCCGCTTGAGATGCGCGGCGCCGGGTTTGCGGGTGCGTTCGAGCCGGCCCCGCACGCTACGGGAACAAGCAACGCGCAAACCGCCGCAAAACGCAAGATGCGCATAGGATTCATATTCCCACCGAGGGGCTAGTTGCAACCTTCACCGAAGATTCAATGCTATCACGGTTGGTGGATGCTCTTGTTACTACCGCTCGTGCCGATGGTCTATATGCCTGGCGTCGGCGGCCAAACGTTGCAGCGACAAGCCGAACGCCTCACGCATCGCGGCATGGATGAAACCACCGCGTGGGGCCGGGTATGTTTCGCCCAGGCCGGTTACAACGCCGGCATATCGCTCCCGCTCGCCTCACTCTTGTGGGCAATCGTTTCGTTCCGCAACGACGCCGATGTGACGAAAGTGTTGATATGGTTTCTGATCTTCGCGCTATGCGGATGGGCGATCGCCCTGACATTGTTCCTCACCGTCGTGCGCAGATATCCGATCGACGGCCGGCCGCCCAACAGCTCGCCTACCACCTTGACCAACTACCGCGACGTACAATTTTCGTTGCTGCTGGTTCGGTGCCACGAATTGCGTATTCATAGGTCGTTCGGATATTCCAGCGATTATATCCGCTCTAACCATGGCCGCAGCCGTACTCTGCTTTTTTTCAATCCCTGGTATCTTCGTAGTTGAAGTCCGGTCCCGAACGCGCCGGTAGCCGATGCCACGCGTACGAAAAAAATGCTACTATAGCCGCGTACTATGAACGCTGACCCTCCCGCCATGCGCCTCGCAACTCCCGCCGATGAGCCGTTTATCATCGGCCTCTCTCCTCGTTTCGCCGAATCCGAACTCCCGCCGTGGCGCACGCGCGATGAGATCGCGCAAGGAACCGCCGCACAACTGCGCGCCGCAATCGCCCGCGGCAACACCAACGACTCCGCAATCCTCATCGCAATGGAAGACCACAAACCCGCGGGCTTCGCATGGGTCCTGATGATCGCCGACTTCTACGGCGGCCCGCCAACCGCCAAGATCTCCGAAATAGCAGCCGTGCAAAGCGGAAACGGCATCGGTCAAGCGCTCATGGCCGCCGCCGAAACCTGGGCCCGCGAACGCGGCGCGCAGCTCATGCAGCTCAACGCCCTCGAAGGCAACACCTACGCGCGCCGCTTCTACGAAAAGCAAGGCTACGCACCCGAATACACCGCGCTGGTAAAGCGCCTATAACAGACACGGGTCGAAGACGCCGCACCGCCGAATTGCGCGCCATGCAGCGCGTTCTGGCGGGTTTACTCTTGGCCGGGTTGGTCATTCTCGCCGGTTGCGGCGGTTCGGGCGGCGGCGGCAGCGTCCCACAGCCCAGACCCTCGCCCACGCAATCGCCCGATCCCTTCGATCTCGACCACGCGCAGCCCGGCAAAACGGCCGTGCCGATCGTCTTTCCCTCACCCGCGGCGCCCAGCCCCGCGCCAATGAACGGCAGCGCCCCCTACGACACCATCGTCATCGCCGACACCCCCGCGGCCTACTTCCGCTTAGGCGAACAGGGAACCACCGCCGCCGACAGTTCGGGCAACGGCCTTTCCGCCGTATATCACACGCAAGGAACTACGCTCACGCGCTCGTCCGGTCTGCTCGTGAACAACGCGCATTTCTCTACCGCGAACGCCGGCGCGGGATACGTTGCAAGCGCGCGACTCCCATCGCTGGAAAACCCAACCGTTTCAATCGAAGCGTGGTATGCGCCGGCAAACCTCTCGGCCTATCAGTCAATTGCCGAATATGGCGATAACACCGCCGCAACGTTTACCGGCTACGGCCTCAAATACGATGCGCACAATCAAGCCTTCGCATTCAAACTCGCCGTCGCCGGCGGTCAACACGCATTCGCAATCGTCGAACCTACGTCGGGCCCCGGCTACCATCCCCTCGCCGGCAAAACGTACTATCTCGCGGGCACCTACGATGGCACAACGGCAAATCTCTACGTCAACGGCGTGCTCGCCGCATCCCAATCGCTCTCGGCCCGATCACCTATGCCGCTCCAACCGCAAACGCCGGCCTGACGTTTTTCAACGACCCGCTGCAACTCGCCCCGGCGCCGGGTCGCTGCAAGAAACCGCCGTCTACGCAAGCGCCCTGCCCGCAGCAACGGTGCAAGCGCACTTCGAAGCCGGCGCTACGGCGTACACCGATTGGACAACGTTCGGTTACGATCTCGCCCGCACCGGAAACAACCCCGCCGAAACAACGCTCGGCACGTCTAACGCCGCGCAACTACGCCTGCTCTGGAAAACCGATCTCGGCGGCGCCATCGACGCGCAACCGGTCCTTGCAACGGCCGTGAACGTAACCCACGGCGTGCTGAATCTCTTGTATGTCGGCGCCGAGAACGGAATGTTCTACGCGCTCAACACCGAAACCGGGCGCCCGGTGTGGCAGGCGCAGCTCGGCTCGGAAACGAGCACCTGCGGGGATATTCAAGGCGGCCTTTTCGGCATAACGGGAACCGCCGCAATCGACCGCGCGCGCAACCGCGTCTACGTTGCCGACGGACAAAACCAAATCCACGCATTCGATATGTCGACGGGGCAAGAAGCGCCCGGCTATCCCGTTGCACTGGGCAATGTCGCGCAAGAGCACATCTACAGCGCGCTCACCTACAACGCAGCCAACGACATCCTGTACGCCGCCACGGCCTCCTACTGCGACGACACGCCCTACGACGGCCGGCTCGTTGCCATTGACGCCGCAAGCGGAACCGTTGCGGCAACGTTCATGCCCGTAACGTCCACCAGCGGCGGCGGCATGTGGGGCATGGGCGGCGTCTCTATCAACACCACCGACAACGACGTTTTTGTCGCCACGGGAAACCCGCCCTCGCAATACGGTGAAAGTCTGGTGCGGCTCTCGTCCTCGCTCGCGGTGAGCGTTTCAAACCGCCCGGCAATCATCAGCGGCGACTACGATTTCGGATCCACGCCGCTGCTCGTGCAAACGCCCGGATGCGCGGCACAAGTGATCCTCAAGAACAAAAACGGACAGCTCATGACTTGGAACCGCGATGCAATCGGCAGCGGCGCCGTGCAGCAATTGCAAATGGCCTACAGCACGCAAGCCGGTTCGTTCGTTGGGGAGCCCGCCTACTCTGCGGCAACTAATCTACTTTACGTCGGCGACCCTTCAGGAAGCGGTTCGTTCAACTTCGGTCTTGTCGCCCTGCGCGAACAACCCGACTGCACCTGGGCGCTGGCATGGCAGCAGAACGTAGGCGCCTACAACACCGTCGACAACAACGATCCGCCCAGCGTCGCAAACGGCGTCGTCTACTACAACGATGGACTCCGCAACGAAAGCTTCGCGTTTAACGCCGCCGCGGGAACCGCCTTATGGAACAGCGGCACCACGATCACCGGCCCCATCTTCGCCGCCCCCACGATCGACGGCCATCTCTTCATAGCATCCTGGGACCACCACCTCTACACCTTCGCCCCCTAACCATTCGTCATCCTGACCCACCCTTCGTCATCCTGAGCCTGTCGAAGGACCCACCCTTCGTCATCCTGAGCCTGTCGAAGGACCCACCCTCGTCATCCTGACCCACCCTTCGTCATCCTGAGCCCGTCGAAGGACGCACCCTTCGTCATCCTGAGCCTGTCGAAGGACCCCGAGGCACCGAGGGGCCTGCTTCTGCATCTGCAGCTTTCAATAAACGAAGCGCCAAAAGAATTCACTCCACAAGCGACCAGGACAACAATCGGAGCGACACAATGGTTACGATCAGTACAATACCAAAATGCCGACGCCGGTAACGAAACGATACGGTCGCTCAGAGCGGAAGTGAATCACCAGATGCCTCACGATTACTGCCGCCGGGGCGCTTATAAACAAAAGCGGTACCTCGTCCGGCATTCGGCATGACGCCGCCGCCACCAACGCAAGGCACCCATCAATAGCTGCATCCGCCACCTTCCACCGGCGATACAAAACGAGCGAGGCGAACATGCTTGCAATCAAGCCGAATAGACACGCTATCGCGAAGTTTATTGCGACGAAAATCGCAGCGCCCTCAGTTCCAATCACCGCGGTGCCTCGCCCGGCTCAAACAAGAAGACCTCAACCCCGGTAAACGCGCGCTGCAAACCCGGATGTGCGTACCGGTAAACGGCGCGCAGTGGCGTCTGCTCAATCGCATGGGCGCGCGAAAACACCACCCACACGCGTCGATGCGCAAACGTTTGAACCACGCTCGCCGGCAACGGAGCCGTCCGCGAGCCGCCGCCGAGCATTTCCGTAGGATACACAACAGCGGTATCATCGCGCCCTGTTAATTCCGCGTACGCGTAATGATACGGCACGGTTTGAAACGGCACATACACCAGCCGCGCATCACCACGCAGTGCCCGCGCCTCAATGAAAGCGACCGCGCCGCGCCAGTCCTCCACTTGATACCCCGCCAGATACCACAAACCCTGACCAATCACCGCAGTCACCGCTATAACCGCAACAACCCGCGCCACCGAATTGCGCAGCGCCAACAACCCATACGCCGCCAAAATAACCACCGGAATGAGCGTGTACAGGAAATATCGCGCAATAAACACATGCTGAACCACCGAAATCGCCGCGCCCAGCACGATCGGCACCACTGCCCACACAAACAACGCCGCCGTGCGCCGCGACGCATCGCTCCGCCCGTTCCACACCGCAACAACAACCAGCGCGCCTAGCACCACCGCCAGCGGCGCCGTGCCCGCCAAATTCTCGGCAAATGCGCCAAGCGTAGCGCGCGAGAGCCCGGGAATCCACGCAATCTGCGCCGTCCCGTCGCGCGCCGCCAGCCAAAACATCGGCACCGCAACCACCGTAATTGCTGCAAAGCACGCGGCAAAAACCATTACCATTGCGCGTGCCGACCGTACGACCAGTAGCGAAAGCCCGTGCGCAACCGGCAGCAAAATCGCCAGCGGATGCAAATACAGCGCCACAACCGATACCGCCGCATACCACGGCGCAAGGCGATACCGCCCATCATACGCCATGCAAACGAACAAATACATGGCGCACGCCGCAAAAAAGAAAACGATGCCGTACGGCCTCGCCTCGGTCGCATAGTACAGATACGCCACATTCAACGCCAGCACAAACGCAGCCGTAACGGCAACCGCCGTACCGAACAGCCGCCGCGCAAGCACAAACACCAGCGGAATTGCCCCCAGCGCAAAGAGCACCGAAAGCGAACGCAGCACGATCGCGCTATGTCCGAACACCTGCCAAACATGCAGCGCCAGGTAATAAACGGCAAAAACGCTGTCCTGCCGCTTTTCCGCCTCGAACATCCCGCTTAACCGCAGGGAGGAAAAATACCAGTATTGGCCTCGTCCAGCCACAAACTGCGCCGGTCGATGAAATAGACGGCCGCAAGGAACGCGGCTAAGAGCGCCGGCGCATATCCAGGAATTCCCCGAAGTTTCCTGACGATCGTTGCAATAATGGCGCCCTATTCGCGTTACCGCGGCCATCCACTTCTACTGCACCGTTACCGTGCCGATCATTCCCGTAGGCCCGTCGTGGAACAAACAATAATACGTATATGTTCCGGCTTTTGTAAACGTCAGCGAGTAGCTCGTTCCGGGCGGCATGACGCCCGAGTTCGTCAGCGTGCTGCCGTCGTATGTGGACCCGCCCGAAGGTGGGATTTGACCGGGCGAGCCGATCGGCGGCGCTTGGCCGGCCACCGGAAATGTGACGGTGTGCGGTACATTGTTTGACTCGTTCGTCCACGTCACCGTCGTGCCGGTTGCTACAGTAATGTTGTTTGAGGTACCGTTCGTGTCGTCGAGAAAACGTAGCACTGTGGATTGCGACGGCTGGGTGCCGGGGAGCCCGGGCGCAATGCCGGCAGCCAAATGCGTGCCGCCGGGCGTGTACGCAAAGAGTTGCATCGATTGAAGACCCGCCTGCAAATCGGCAGTTCGATCCACGTTTGCCGCCGCTGCATACTGCGAGGCGGACATCGGAAGCGATTCTCCCGGCGGAAGAACAATTACCGTTCCCACCATTTCCGGCGGGTGCACCGTACAGTAATACGCGTATGTGCCCGGGCGTGTGAACTTGACCGAATACGTTTTGCCATTGGTGATGAAGCCCGAACTGATGTACGCGCTGTTGTCGAAGACATTTCCGCCCACTTGCGCCGGATTCGGCGGCCCGGTTGGAGGCGTCTGTCCAGCCTGTGGAATCGAAACCGTATGCGGAATAGTGGTCGAATTACTCCACGTGACGGTGTCCCCCGAGTGAATGGTGATGCTGTTGGGATAAAAATCGAGCGCCTGAACCGCTTCGGATGATTCCGAAGCGCCGGTGCCCACGTTCCAGACTTGCGGCGGATCCTGGGAGCGCTCAACGGTGCCTCCGCCGCCGCATGCGGTCAGAGCCAACACGAAAACAAGACCGAGTGACTTCATGGTGTCCTCCGGCCCTTGGCGAGACTGCTGTCTCATGAAGGGTTATTCGTGATACTAGAGTATCGCGAGAGCAATGTCAAGTAGTCTCGGGAAGGGCGCGCGGATAGTTCAAAAAGAACGCACGCGCCAATCGCTGATCGACGCAGCACGCGCGCTGTTGGATCAGGGCGTCACGCCCACAGTCGAGCAAGCGGCTGAAGGTGCGCGTGTCTCGCGGCCAACGGCCTATCGCTACTTTCGCACCCGCCACGACTTGCTGGTCGCAGCGCATCCGGAACTCGCCATCGAATCGCTATTGCCGCACGCCCCGCCAACGGATCCGGTTGCGCGATTGGACGTCGCTTCCAACGAACTGATGCGCTTACTGCTCACACATGAGACGGCGCTGCGCGCGATGTTTCGCATTTCCGCCGACATACCGCCGGAGTTGCGGCCGCCGCTCGCCTTGCGATCCGGCAGGCGAATTCGCTGGATCCAGGACGCGCTGCAACCGGTTCGCACCAAACTCAAGAAGAAGCGTTTCCACCGCCTGGTTTTGCAGATCGGTGCGACGCTGGGTATCGAGCCGCTCATGTGGCTGATCGACATCGCGCGCGTGGAACGCAAAGAAGCGGCAGAAATTCTCCGCGCGTCCGCACGCGAACTCCTCAAAGCAGCGCTCGCAGAACCGTGAGCGCAATTCCGCCCGCCGACCGGCTTGCGCTGGAGCGAATAGTCGCGGAACTCGCGCACGCTTGGAACGCCGGCGATGGGGAGCGCTTTGCCGCACCCTTTGCGATAGACGGCCAGCAGGTAAATATCTTCGGCGCCCACTCTTCGGACGCCGCGAAATCGCCGAGCGTCACAATCACATCTTCAGGACGATATTTCGCGGAAGCACCAACGTTCTCGAGTTTCTCGACGCACGTGCGGCCGCCCCGGGAGTTGTGTTGGTGCGGGTCTCGTCGGTCGTCACGATTCCCCAAGGACCCCTGCAAGGCGAGCTTCGCACCATTGGCTCCCTAGTACTGCGCAAAGGAAGTGGCGGCTGGGAAATACTGCTCTTCCACAACACACGCGTAACCAAATCGCCATCCTGAGCCCCAATTGCAATTGTCATCCCGAGCCTCAATTGTCATCCTGAGCCCCAATTGTCATCCTGAGCCCGTCGAAGGACCCCGAGGAACCGAGGGGCGATCGCAACGCATTGTCATCCTAAGTCCCGCTTCGTCATCCTGAGCCCCACTCGGTCATCCTCGGCCTCACTCTGTCATCCTGATATGTTTAAAGGGGGCCGCCGTTGAAGGCTCCCTCGGGATGGTACGCCGCGTCATCCTGTGACCGAGCCCTGCTCGAGTCCGCGCTCAGATGGGCGCCCATCCCGAGTCCCTTTGAGGTCGAACAGTATACGAGGCCGCCCGCTGGGCGAGCCTGCATTAATCAGAGTGATCGTTAGGGAGAAGTTGGCACGGGTGACATTCTCGGAATCGACGTCGGTAAGTTTCATTTGCATTTGGCGCTGTTTCAGGCCGATGAGAAGTTGGCGCGCAAGACCGTCGACAACACGCGGCGCGGTCTTGAACAAATAAGCGCGTGGTTGAAGAACCGCAAAGCGCAATCGCTGCATGTATGCCTGGAAGCGACCGGTGGCTATGGCGAAGCGGTGGCAGAGTACCTGCATGAGTTGAACTATACGGTCAGCGTGGTGAACCCCGGACAAATTAAAGCATTCGGCCGCAGCGCGATGGTCCGAACCGACGAAGTTGATGCCTTGCTTATTGCGCGATTTTGCAAGGCGCATAAGCCACCGGCGTGGCAGCCCCCGCCCAAGGAAATCCGTGAATTTCGAGCGTTTCTGCGCCGGCGCGAGACGCTTTGCACGATGATTACCGCAGAAACCAATCGCCTTGAGTCTGCAACGTCGACCACCGTTCGCCGTTCGATTACCGAGCACGTAGCGTTCTTGAAGCAGCAGGCTCAAGACGCTCGAAGAACAGATAAACGACCATCTGGATTCGCACCCAGGAATGCGAGCAACGATTGAGCGATTGGACGAGATCCCTGGCTTCGGCGCTCTTACGGCGATGAAGGTGATGGCCGAAACCAACGGCTTCTCGGTCTGCACGAATGCCGACGACGCTGGTGGCGTATGCCGGTTTGAATCCACGGCTGTACCAATCCGGCTCGATTACCCGGCGCGGAGCCATCTCGAAAGTAGGGAACGCGGCACTGCGTAAATCTCTGTACTACGCCGCGCTCTCGGCGAAGAATCATAGCGCGTACTTCCGCCCATTTGTCGAGCGGCTCAAAGCCGCCGGCAAACGGCCCAAAGTCATCATCACCGCTCTCATGCGCAAACTGCTGGTCCTTGCCCACGCGATCGGCGCCGGCGGCCAGCGCTTCGACCCGGCCTTCAATGCTTGACCGCCGACACAGTATCTGAGCCCGATTCGTCATCCTGAGCCCGATTCGTCATCCTGAGCCCGTCGAAGGACCCCGAGGTATCGAGGGGCCCCACAAAAACGTTAACACCGGCTGCCGCGACGCCGCCGCCCCACCGCTACAACGCGATCCGAAATCGCAGCGCTTCGCCACCCCCATTTGTGCTCGATTTCTCTAAGCGCTCCGCCAGAACGCCACCGTTCGATAAAATCACGCGCTGCGATGCGATGTTCTCAACCCCCGCTACCACATCGATGTACGGCAAACCCAGACTTGCGCGCCTCCGCGAGCATCCGTTCTAACGCACGCGTAGCGTAGCCGCGCCCTCGCTTCCACGGCACAATCTCATAGGCGATATGTCCCAACCATCCCGGCGGCAACTCGACGCCCGTGCCGGACCATCGCAACCATATTCTGCCGCAAAAGCCGCCGTCCCATATCCAGCGCGCAACACCGGGCGGACTTGGAATAAGCGCACCGTTGGGCAACCTCACGCTCGCGCCGCTCCCATGCGGATCGCTCTCGGAAGCAAGAAACCCCTGCGGATCGGCATCGATACGCTTCAGGCGCTCCGCCGCACTCTCGGGCGTGCCGTCCGGCGACCAGCCGCGTTTCAACGCATCAACATAACTCGCAAGATACACCTGCGCGGGCTTCACCAGATCCATTCAGCTCTCTTCACCGCCCGCCGGCTCATAGCATACCTCGATAATTTAAGAGTCGAGGACGTTAACGTTGGACGACGCAGTTTTCTGTAAAAAAAAATCCCATAAGCACCAGGACATCGCCCCTCTTTGGCTCGCCGCGTCACTTTACTTTGAGGTCACCACAATATCAACTGCGTTACTGTGAGAATTGCCGTCGAACGTGTGCCCGCACTCCCTACGTAAAAGGTGATCTGCTTAGGCCCCGCAACGAGCGTATATCTACCCGGCACAAGTGACCCATGTGCTTTCGGCGGAATTACCAACTCCTGGTGCCACTGTCGGGGCGTATAAGAAAACCCTCGGCGGCATTGCGGCTCGATGCTTCCTCAAGGTGGCGTTGTCTGGGCGCACATTGAGATACGATGTCCTTACGGCGGCGGCAAAGCGCGGGATGTTCGTTGCTTGCCCGATTGCGCCAGGGACAAGGTAGCCGCCCATCGGCGGAAGGCCCGCGTGTGCCGAGGCGTCGAGCGGATTTGCTTGTGCGGCGCTCGTCGAGGACCATGATCGAAGAACCGTGAACGCAAGCCGCGAATGTGTGACGGCGTCGGCTGCAAGCGGCGCACTAAGAGCGTCGTCCGGCGTGGCGCGCGATGCGAGGTGTTCACTGGCGTACGCCGCGGAACCCGCAATCCATACTTCGATCCAAAGCGGGGCAGCCTGGTCTTGCCGGAGAGTAGATTTCTCGAACTGATAAATGTGAACTCCTGCGACGCCCTGGATGCAGCAAATCTCCCAGCAAATGCGTATCGATAGTGCGCGTTTGGGTGTCCTGCGGGATTCGAGGCCGGGAAAAGCGTGGAAGCACTTCAAGACGACCCATGCGCAGATAGGACCGGTTCGTCAATGTTAGGAACGTCAGGAAATAACGATGCTGGAGCCAGGCGAATGTCATACTGGAGGGTAGGCCACATGCGTGAAGGCTGCTTCTTCGCCCTGAGTTTTATCGTTCTTCTGGAAGGGTGCGGTGGCGCGCCTTCGCCGACTTCGCGCTTGCCGTTAAGCCTTCGAGCTTCCGTGAACGGAAGCAGCTCACCGACGTGACGCAGCCGCATGCATTGAATCTACCGAGTCTCGGAAACGTCGGAACCATTACGGCGTACGAAGGCAGCGAACAAGTGTCGTTTTCCCTGACTCCAGGGGCCGCTTGCGTCGGCATCGTCACAATATCCGCCCTCGACATCGTCAGTTCAACAAAACGTTACGGCGACTGCCACGGGACAGTGTACCGCAAACGCCGTCGCATCAGACGGCGAGACATCCACTCTGTCAATCTTCTCGATGCCGCCGCCGTAATGTCTTTCGAAGGGACCAGTAGCCGCGGCTGGATCCGATCTTCTACCGCAGCGACGTCGTGCGGACGAATATCTCTCTGCAAATCGCACGCCGGACGTGGAGATGATCGCCGATCTTCGACCACGAACCGCGGGGTTTCGGCTGCCACCACATGGCTTTGTAGCCTAGTACACACCGGCAACGGTGACAATAGGGGCGTTCACCACTAATTAGCCGCATCAGCATTCCGGCGTTTCGCGCGCACCGCGATCGCGGTGAAATCATGGATATCATTCCTGAGCGAACGTTTCAAAATTTGTGGCGATCAGGATGAGTCTGCATAACAGGCCCCACGCGCGTCAGAAGTCGCCATTGTGCGCAACTGTATGCCGCGGACCTCAGATGAAAAAGCCCAGCATAGCAAGGCCCAGGACGACGAATGTCAGAGCACCAATGCGAACGGTGATAAGAAGAACTGATTCGGGCGTCCATGCAGCGTATGCCCAACGCATTGCGCGCGGTAGCGACTTTAATTGCTGTACATGCACCGACCGGTGCAAAGAGCATCGCCCGGGCGCCCCTCTCAGTGCGAGCGGTTCGACTCCGCGGCGCCGGCAAAGAAGAAGAACGCCATCACCAGCATGAAGCCGATGCACACGATATAAACAAGCGGAAGATTCATGTCAATGCCGCTAATTAGCCCGCCCCCAACAATTCTCCCGCGCCCTCGTCATCCCGAGCCCCAAATCGTCATCCTGAGCCCGTCGAAGGACCCTGAGCCCGTCGAAGGGCCCCTGCCCTAGCGCTGCAACCTAGCCCCGCACCGGCGCCCCAGGTACTGCGTGCCCCGAACGACTTCGATGCCGCGCAGCATGACCCACGCCAAACCCTTAGGATTACGAACCGGATCGCGATAGTCCAGATCGTCGGCAAACGTTTCGGGATCGAATGCAACGAGGTCGGCAAAGTTCCCGCGGAGCGATCGTGCCGCGGTCCGGGATGTTGAAGATCCGCGCAGGAAGCCCGGTCATCTTGTGAACCGCCGATTCCAGAGTGAGCGTCCCCAGTGCGCGTACGTGCTGAGCGATGACGCGCGGAAACGTACCGTACGAGCGTGGATGATGGCGTCCTTGCGCCCCGGGCGCGGCCCCGTCGGAACCGATGACGGTATGCTCGTCACGAAGAACGCGCGCGATGTCGTCTTCGTGCATCAAGAATATCGTCATCATCGCGGTAAGCTGCTCGTTCACCAACACATAAATCAGCGCGTCGAACGCCGGGCATCCAATTCCGTGGCTATTTCCGCGATCGTGCGCCCTTCGAACCGGTGACTGGGCGTAAACGCGATCAAGATCCCGTCATACCCGGCCTCCGCAACGAAATTCTGAAAGTCCGCCGTATCGCTCTCAAGCCTCGTTCGCAGTGCACGCGACTGTCCGGATCCCGCAAGCGCTCGAGCGTGGCTTCATTCCCACCTTCGTGAAACTCAGGAGGCAAGACCGCTTTCAAATACGTGCCGCCTGCGGTGTACGGATAGACGTCTTGATGCACGACGGCACCGCGCGCGCGCGCTTGACGGATCAACTCCAGCGAGTCACGCGTTTTCCCCCAGTTTTTCTTACCGCTGGCCTTGTGATGCGATATTTGTACCGGAACGCGCGCCTTTTCCCCAATCGTTAACGCCTCCGCGACCGCATCCAGCAGGCTGTCTCCTTCACCGCGGATGTGCGAGGTATAGATCGTCCCCGAGGGCAGGCATTTCGCCAAATCGACGAGTTCGTCCACATCGGAAAAGACGCCGGGCGGATAAATCAGCCCGGACGAGAGACCGAACGCTCCGGCCTCGATCGCTTCTTCCAGCGACGAGCGCATCTGCGCCTGCTCTCGCGGCGTTGCGGCGCGGCGCTCCATCCCCATCGTCGCCAACCGCAACGTGCCGTGGCCGACCAGCGGCACATAGTTGGTAACGTACCCGTGCGCATCCGTGGCGCGCAGTAAATCCGCAAAATCGGAACCGATGTCTTCGTGCGCCGGCATCAGTGCTTCGAGCGACGCCATCAGTGCCGCGCGGTGTTGCGCCGACGTCGGCGCAAGGCTTATGCCGCAGTTGCCGACGACTTCGGTCGTCACCCCTTGCAGAATCTTCATCGTGTCGTCGTCGGAGAGCAGCGGCGCGTTGTCGCCATGCGAGTGGACGTCGATGAAGCCCGGTGTAATTACCAGCCCGCCGGCGTCGATAGTGTTCCAACCGGGATGCGTATCCGCGTGCGGACGCAGATCTTCAATGCGCTCGCCGTCAACGAACACATCGTAAGCGCCCGCCGGGCCGCCGGTGCCGTCCAGAACCGTTGCACCGGCAAAGACTGTCTTGTTCATCTACCGCCCATTGGAAAAACGGACGCCGAAATACTGCAAACTGCGGGAAAATATCGCGTTCCCCCGTAAGAGGACCGCATGATATTTTGCTGCAGCGCTTGCGTTGCTGACCGCGTGTGCAGCGTCGCCGCAGTCATCCTGAGCCAGTCGCCGCAGTCATCCTGAGCCTGTCGAAGGACCCTGAGCGCGTCGAAGGGCCTTTCTTCGTAACTGGGCCCGCAAGAAATCTCCCGCCGCCCGCAAAATGTCCCCGCGTGGCCAAACTCTACTTCCGTTACTCCGCAATGAACGCCGGCAAATCCACCGCGCTGCTGCAAGTCGCGCATAACTACGAAGAGAACGGCCGGCGCGTGCGCATCTTCACCGCCGAGATCGATCAGCGCGCCGGCATCGGCTTCGTCACCTCGCGCCTCGGCCCGCGCCGCAAAGTGGAAACGTTCAACGAACACACCGACTTCTTCGCAGCCCTCCAAAACGAAACAGACCTCAGCTGCGTCCTGGTCGACGAAGCGCAATTCTTGCAGCCGCAGCAAGTGCGCCAGCCTCCACCGCGTTGCGCACGTTCTAGACATCCCGGCCATCTGCTACGGCATCCGCAGCGACTTCCGGGGCGAGCCCTTCCCGGGCGCCGCTTACCTGCTCACCCTCGCCGACAGCTTGGAAGAGGTCAAAAACATCTGCGCCTGCGGCAAAAAAGCCACCATGAACGTGCGGGTCCTGCCCTCAGGCCGGCGGGTCACCCAGGGCGAGCAAATCGCCATCGAAGGCGCCACCCTTTACGTCCAAATGTGCGGCAAATGCTTCTACGGGGGCGACGCAAAGTCGTCGTAGTTTGCAGTTACTACGTTTAAAGCGTACAATGAGCCGTTATGGCAACTCGACAAACTTCAACCCAGCGCCAGACGGAATCGCGCATCGGCAGCTCGGCAAACGCCGTCAAATTCTCGGTGAACATTGCAAACGACATCGGCACCGAGCTCAAACGCATCGCGTTTGAAAACCGCGTAAGCGAAAGTTCGGTCATCGAAATCTCGCTACGTCAACTCTTCGGCAAAGTCACCAAGGAGCGCCTCGGCGTCTTTTTGCGACAAAACGGCGCTTGCTTACGTAGGCGTTCCTAACAGGTCCAGACGCCCCGCGTGGACACCGCCCACGACCGGCTCCAAACCGCCTCGGCCCCGCTGCTTGCCGGCGCACTTCCTCGATGCCTTTGGACGCCCCACGGCGTGTACGAAAATCCGCCCTTCCTCGCGGCCGCGCGCGACAACCGCACCCGCCTCCTGGAATGGGCCCGCCTAGCGGCAACCCGCGAACCCGCCCCACCCTACTGCGATAGCGGCGACTTCCGCTTCACTGCAACGCCCGTTGCACTGCAACCCGGACAAGGCATTCTGCTCACCGGAACCCCGCTCGAACGCGCGCCCGACCCCCGCATGCACGCCCTTCCGGGCCTCCTGCGCTTCACCGGCACGCTCGCACCCAACGCTGCCAACCTCCACCGCTTCATGGAACGCTTGGTCGGCGCCGATCCCGCGCTCTTTGGCGGCGCCGTCCTCTTCGCATCACGCGGCGGCGGCGCATTTCTGCCGCTGCACACCATCAGCGGCGACGGCGCCGACGAACGCACCTGGATGCGCTGGCCGTGCGAACGCCTCTTCGTCAAACGCCGCGCCGCCGTGATCACCAATCCCGTGACCGGCACGCAGGCGCTTGCAATTCCGTTTTTGGTTCCGCCGCAAGAACGCTACGTCGTGCTCGCGCCGCTGCGCACCGAACACCTCAGCCGTTCCGACAGCGATTTCTTAGCGGCCGTGCAATGCATCGCGGGCGCCGTTCCGCTCAACGCTCCGGCCCACGCCGGCCTGGATGCGCGCGATCGCGTCGACGTGTCGGGCTCGGCGGCCGATCTTCGCGTGCTCTATTTCGGCCGTTCCGA
Source organism: Vulcanimicrobiota bacterium (assembly GCA_963702335.1). GTDB lineage: Bacteria > Vulcanimicrobiota > Vulcanimicrobiia > Vulcanimicrobiales > Vulcanimicrobiaceae > DASSRQ01. The sequence goes on from CAVPCC010000014.1 coordinate 249,589, forward strand.
TTTCGCCGAACGCCTAGCCGCAATCGTCGAACCGTGGAGCTGGCGCTTCGAACGCGCCACAACGTTTACCGGCGCGCTCGAAATGCTCGACCGCCGTTTCGATCTTGCCGTTTTCGACGGCGGTGCAGTGGGCTATCGCATGACCTCGCTGCACGCGCTGCGGCGTTACGCGCCCGACATCGCGCTGCTGTACATCGGCCCCGCAACCGACGAGAGCGAATTGCTCGCCGATGCGTGCATCCCGGCCGATATTGCCGATGTCGAAGTTGTACGCATTCTCAAACGCATCGCGCGCGAGCTTCCGCCGCGGCGCTGGCAGCAACTGCAAAGCGCAATCGACGATGCCGCCCCCGTGGTGCTGGCATCGCGCACGCTCTTGGAACTTGCAGAACGCGTGGCCGCCACCGCAATCGAGGTGCTCTGCGACTATGCCTGCGTGCACATCCTCGATGACGAAGGCACCGTGTTTGCATCCGAACTGCCCCCGCGCCCGCAGCGCATCCTCGCCGATTTACCCGACTCGTTCCTAAGCGGTTACGCCATCGTCACCTCGCGCATCGACGATGCATTCTTTGCCGGCATCTCGAGCGATCCGCACACGCGCGAACAACTCGAAGCGCTCGCGCCGCTCTCGGGCGCCTTGCTGCCCATAGCGCACGAGGGCCGCCTGGTGGGGTCCATCGTCGCACTCGCAACCCAGCGCACGTTCGACGAACCGCAAGCCGGCGCGTTTTCCAAATTAGCCGCGCTCGCCTCACGCGGCTTTGCCGCACTGCAAACGCAAGAAGGCCCGGTCCGCGGATCGTGGACGCGGCTCACCTGCGGTTCCTACGATATCGAAGCATTTTCCGCCGCCGGTTCCACGGGCATCACCGCCTCGCTCACGCCCGGCGGCAACGCCGTAGCCATCGACTTGCGCGGACCGGACCACCAGCGCTTCACCGGAACGCTCGACGCGCGCGAGGGCGTGCTGCGCTTTAACTCGGCAAACGTGCCGCATCCCTTTCACGTGCGCGCCGACGGCCCCCCACGATCCCTGCACGTTGCCGGCGGCGAACAGCGCATGCCGTTACCCTCGCGTTCCATCACCATCATCTTCGCGCAATCGCTCTCCGAGCGCATCGAACGACCCGACATCGCCCCAATGATCACCCGCGCCCTCGCCGACGATCGCGACGTTCAACCCGCCGCCGAACTAGCCCGAGCCCTCTCCAAACAACGCACAAGCTTCGCAATCATAACGTCAATGTAGCCTGTCATCCTGACCCCCAGTCTCCGTCATCCTGACCCCCAGTCTCCGTCATCCTGAGCCCGTCGAAGGGCGTCGTCACCGCCGCGCTCCACGCGCCAATGCAGCGCCGCGCTAACGCGCGCCGCCACTTTTCAACCCCGCTGCGCTCCCTCACTCACTCGTGTCATCCTGAGCCCGTCGAACGACCCCACACTTCGTCATCCTGAGCCTGTCGAAGGACCCTGAGCCCGCCGAAGGGCCCAACAAAATGCAAGACCCCGGCATCCGCCGGAGTCTTGCATTCAAAGCCGCCTCGTCCGCGCCGTATTTGCGTCACCGCAAGTACCGCTGAACGTCCACGTACTCAATATCCGGATGGAGTTTAGCCATCTCGCTCAGCAAGTATTTGTGCCCCTGCCCCATGATAAGCACAACGCGGTCGCCGGGACGTATGACGCTCAAAATGTTCGAGAAGATGTACACGTTCCGCGTATACCATTGCGCCACATAAGACGCGCCCGCATCGTCCGCGTCGCGCCCCATTCCCGCAAACGCCGGATACCACGACGCGTTCGCTCGAACCCCCGCATCGGTATTCAACAACCGCAGCAGATCCAAGTACGTCCCATTGCGCTCCAACGCGTCCGAACGCGCCCGAAACGCGTCGTCAACCGGGTCCTGAACCGAATTAAAATGCGCAGCTAGATACGCATCGATCCGCTTACCGGCTGCGCTGTTATCATCCACAATCGTCGGACCCCACGTGTCAATCGGATAAATCGCCGAATCACCGGCGCGCGCAGCCAGCTTAAAACCGAACTGATAAACCTCACTCGCCCCCAACGTGAACCCGTGGGCAAGATACGCCCGGTACCGCTTATTCCAAACCGGATCGCCGTACGTGGCCTCAATAAGAACCTTCGTCGGATGATAACGCACAAGGCGAGCGATAACCGCCTCCACTTGCGCCTGCCGTTTCGGGGAGAGCGGACTATCCGTAAACACCGCATTATGCACGTCACGCCGCGCCTCCAAATGCGCAACGCCAAGAATCATCAACTGCGCCTTCGGCACAGCCGCAGAGGCCGCCGAACAAAATCCAACACCCACGGCGACCAAAAGAAACAAACAAAACCGCACTCGCTTCATGCCCGCCCCTTTACCCCCTCGTCATCCTGAGCCTGTCGAAGGACCCCGAGGCACCCGAGGGGCGCCAACACGCCATCGGACACTCACTTCGCGCCCTACACCGACGTCACAACGCTCTCGCCAAACCGGCGGCCAATCGTTCAAATGACCCCAACAACGGCAAGCCAAAGAAAAGAAAGTGAGGCCGCCGTCAGGTGCAGGTCGGCGGCCACTAGCGTTCTGCCGTGCCGTTCCAGAAAGCGCCCGACGCCCGCATAGCGTGGCGCAAGCGGTGTGACGGCGGAGACTATGAACCCGGCACCGTTCAGGCAAAAGATCACCAGCGCGAAATAGATTGCGGAATAGGGCGAGCGCGCCGCCGGAATCACAAACGCAACGAGTGCAGCATATACGAGCGCCGGTCCCGTGGCGATCGCTGCGGAAACGTACGTCTCGGCCACGTCCGCGAGCCCGAGCCCGTCCGTCACCATCGCCAGCAGCACCGAGCCGATGAGCAGTGATACCGGCAGCAGAAAATACAGAACCGGTATCACCCTGCTAAACCCGTTTGCCTGCAGCAACGGCAACAACGCAAACCACGACAGAAACACGGTTCGATATTCGATGGTCGAGGCCAAGCCGAAATGCAGCCGCTGTACCAAGTCGCCGCTCGTGCGAGCATGCGGCAAGAACGAAATCAGAAACGAAGCGCCGATCCAGTACAGATAAGCGACTAAGAACATGACGACGACGGTATCCACCGGTATTTGCGCACCGCCGGTTCTTTCACGCGAGAGCGTTACGACCAGCACGATGCCCGTGAATGCAAAGCCCGCCAGGTTGCCGATGATCGTCACGTGCAAGCTCGCAGTCTGGTCCAGAAGCCACGGATAATCGTCGTGCCGAACGGTGCGGGGGCGCCTGGCATACGGCACTGCCGCCAAACCGATGATCGACGTGATGACAAATCCCAGAATTGCCCACATCGCACGCAACCTCCACTACGCAAGCGCCCCTAGCGCTGGTTCAATAAGTGCTCCAACACCCGATCGATACTCGAGCTGATCGTCGCGCGCCGCTTCAATTTGCCGCTCCATTCGCATCACCGTGCGGTCATCGCCGTTCTCCGCCGCGCGATTCGCAACGCGCCGCAGCAGATCCGCCCGTTCCTTCAATGCGCGATTCGCAGTATACAGCGACTTCTCAATGTTCTCGCGCTGCAGCGCCGCCATCGAGCCAGTGTTGTACGAATGCCCGGTGCGGCAGCGGAAATGCAGCGCGCCCTCCGCGTCCAGCTCCCACAACGTCCCCCCGCAATCCGGACACGTGAACACCGAGGGCTGCCCGTGCGCGCGCTCATCCGGGGCAACATCCGCCGGCTGCGCACCCAGCGACGCGGCAGCCGTCGCAAACCGCATCAGCTCCTGCGCAATCCGATCCGCCGGGCGCACCACGTCGACCGACTCCGACTGAATCGCATTCGAGGGCATGTCGCCGAACAGCGCCTCCTCCGGATCTTGCGCCATCGTCAGCCCGCCCGCCGCGCGAATGGATCCCAATCCCGCAACGCCGTCATTCAAAGCCCCCGAAAGCAACACGCCGCACGTCGCGCGCCCATAGGCCTGCGCCGCACTGCGGAACAACACGTCGATCGACGGCCGGTACCCGTTCTCTTTCGCGCCCGCAACCACGCCCATCGTGCCGTGCGCAACAACTAAATGGCAATCCGGCGGCGCAACATAAATCCGCCCCGCCGCAAACGGCGCGCCGTCAATGGCGTGCGTTGCAAACAGCGGTCCGGCCCGCGAGAGAATGTGCGGCAGCGCGCTCACCGAGTGCGCGGGCGTATGCACGGTCACAAAGACCGGCGCGGCCAGAGTTTCCGGCAGCTGCGCGACGATTCGCTGCAGCGGCTCCAGCGCGCCCGCCGAGCCCCCAATGCAGATAACACCCGTCTTTAGCCCATTTTGAGCGGCCATCAAAGACTCTTCGCCCGGGCGTCAAAGGGTGCCCTCATGCACGAAACCGCCCCCGCCGAGAGCTCGCTGTTTGTCATCGGTTCCTCTGCGGGGGGAGTCGACGCACTCGAATATTTGGTCTCGGTTCTTCCGGCGGATTTCGCCGCTCCGATCGTCATCGCGCAGCACCTCGATCCGGCGCACCCTAGCCGGCTAAAGGAAATTTTGGAACCGCTCACGCCGCTCAAAGTGCACTTGCTCGCCGGCCGGGCTGCGCTTGAACGCGGAACGATCTATGTCGTACCCTCCGGACAACACGCCGAAATCGGCGGCGGCCACGTTTTTCTCTCTTCTAAAATGAAGAGCAGCCGTCCCAAACCCTCCATCAATCTGCTTTTTCAAACCGCGGCCGAAGAGTTCGGCGAGCGCTTGGTAGCAGTTATTCTTAGCGGAACCGGAACCGACGGCGCCGCCGGCGTGCGCACCGTTAAAGAAGCCGGCGGCACCGTCGTCGTGCAAGATCCCGCAACCGCCGCCTACCCCGCGCTTCCCAACGCCATTCCGCCCAGTCAAATCGATTTGGTGACGCCGCTCAAAACTATGGGTGCGCTGCTTACGTCGATCACTGCGCAAAACGAAACGCCCGCCGTCCTTGCCGACGACGAAATGCTGCGCGCGTTCCTCACGCAGCTGCGCGGACGCAGCGGCATCGATTTCACGCAATACAAAATGCCCACCATCGTGCGCCGCTTGAGCCGCCTCATCGCCGCCGCGCGCTGCACCACGCTTCCCGACTACATGCGCTACCTCACTGCAAATCCCAGCGCCTACCAGCACCTCATCGGATCGTTCCTCATCAAAGTCACCGGTTTTTTCCGCGATCCCGAACTCTTCACGTACCTGCGCGAACAAGTGCTTCCCGACATCATCGCGCAGGCCAAGCAAGAGCGCTCGGAGATTCGCATTTGGTCCGCGGGCTGCGCCACCGGCGAGGAACCGTATTCCATCGCCATCCTGCTGGCCGAACTGCTGGGCGATGAACTCGAAGACGTCGCCGTGCGCATCTTCGCAACCGATCTCGATCCCGACTCCATCGTCTTCGCGCGCCGCGGCCTCTACGCCGCCGCCGCACTCGATGGCCTGCCCGCCGATCTGCGCGACAAACATTTCGTCAAAGTCGATGATTCCTACCAAGTGCGCAAACGCATCCGCAACCTCACCGTTTTCGGCGAATACGATCTGGGCCAGCGCGCACCGTTCCCGCGCATCGATCTCATCTTGTGCCGCAACGTGCTGATCTATTTCACCAAAGAACTGCAGCAGCGCACGCTCCAACTCTTTGCATTCTCGCTTCGCCCGGCCGGATATCTCGTGCTGGGCAAAGCCGAAACCACAAGCCCGCTCTCGGAGTTTTTCGCCGCCTACGATCCGGCGCTCAAAGTCTTCCGCCGCCAAGGCGATCGTCTGCTCATCCCCGCGCCCTCGTTCGCCGGCACGGGAGCGGTGCGCGGAGCGTTCACGCCGCGCCGCGGCATACGCCGCGCCTCCGCGGCCGAGCGCGCGGCCGAGCCCGGCCTGCGCTGGTCGCTCACCGAACGCTTAGGTTCGTTCCTCTTCGACTCGCCTATCGGCGTCATCGTCGTCGATCGAAACTACGACATTCAAACCATCAATCAAGCCGCGCGCATGATGCTGGCCATTCACGGTCCCGGAATCGGCGATGACATCATCCACCTCACCGGCGGCCCGTCCGGAGCGCTCATCAAAAACGCGCTCGATGCCGCATTCCGCAACGAACGCGCAACGGGATCGCAACCCATCAGCATCCGCGATGAAACCACCGGCGAGACACGCCACCTGCAAATCGGCTGCTACCCCGACGCCTCTCCGAACGCCGACGGCAGCGCAGGACCCGCTTTCGTCATCATCGTGGACGAAACACCGTCCGCCACCGAACGCTTAAGTCTGCGCACGCAGACCACCGGCCAGCAAGAAGAAATAGAGCGCCTCACCGCGCTCACCGCCTCCTTGCACGAACGCCAACGCGCGCTCATGGAAGCCAACCGCGAGCTCACCGTAGCCAACAACGAACTGCGCGGCACCAACGAACACTTGCTGATCGCCGCCGAAGAAGCCGAAGCCTCGGCGGAAGAAGTAGAAACCCTCAACGAAGAGATGCAAGCCGGCAGCGAAGAGCTCGAAACCCTCAACGAAGAGCTGCAAGCAACCGTCGAAGAGCTCAACACGACCAACGAAGAGCTCCGTTCGCGCAGTATCGATCTCGAAAAATCCTCAGCCGAACTCGAAACCTGGCTCCAAAAATCCGAAGAGCAGCGCACCCTCTTCCAAAACGCCCTCTCCAACCTCCCCATCCCACTCGCCGTAACAAACGCCGCCGGCGAAATAATCCTAGTCTCCGCCGCCTACCGCGCCCTCCCACCCCCCGCCCAAACCCTATCCAACCCCGCCGTCACCACCTGTCATCCCGAGCCCCCCCTTCGTCATCCTGAGCCTGTCGAAGGACCCCACGCTCGTCATCCCGAGCCCCCCCTTCGTCATCCTGAGCCTGTCGAAGGACCCTGAGCCCGTCGAAGGGCCCAACAAAAATGAAGCCCCCGGCATTCGCCGTCGTCTTCCGCTTTACAATACAACGCAATGCCCCGCGCCCTTCGATTCCTCAAAGTCCTTCGACAGCCTCACGATGACAAACAAGACTCACCCCTTACGCGGCCCTTTCTCCGCAGCAATCGCAACGAGCGCATCCCAATCCCCGGCGATCAACGCCTGCTTCTTGCGGCGGTTCCAACCTTTAAGTTGCTTCTCAAACCGTATCGCATCGTTCGGATCGCGAAACACGGAGCTAAACACCAGCCGAACCGGCCGCCGCGTAAACGTGTAGCAATGCCTATCAATCCCCTCGTTATGCTGCGCCACGCGCACATCCGCGTTATTCGTAACCCCCACATAATAGTGCCCATCGCTGCACTCAACCATATAAACAAAAAACGAATCCATACCCGCCCATCACGCCCAGCGCAAGTATCGACTACCCCACCCCCCGTCATCCTGAGCCTGTCGAAGGACCCTGAGCCCGTCGAAGGGCCAACGTAGCGCCGCGCGCTCGCGCGCCGTCACTTGTTGAACCCCGCTGCGCTCCCTCACTTACTTCGTCATCCTGACCCGTCGAAGGGCAAACAAAAAAGACCCCGGCACCCGCCGGAGTCTACCTTATTATCGCCATTATCGCCGCAAGATTATCGTTACAAGCGCCTACTGCGCCGGTGCAAACACCCGGTACGCCGCAAACTTCCCATCCGGATCCAAACGCACGACAACGTTCATCGTGCCCTTCGAGAACCCGGCGCGATACGTGTACTCGTTCTTGCCCGGATCGTTCGACACGTACGTCAGCCCCTGATAATCGCCGTACTTGTGCATCTGATCGGAAAGAATGCCGACCTCCGAACGCGTCACCTGCGTCTTCAAGTTGTCGTCAAAGTTCTGCGTCACCGAGCCCACGTCGTCGTTGTAAACCGCGCGCGTCGCATTCTCAGCCGCCCCTTGCGTACCGGAACCGTGCCCGCCGCACGACGCAAGAAGGAGCGCTGCAACCGCCAGCGCCCCACTTCGCAAGCCGATGCTAGAGTTGTCCCCAACCATACGACACCATCGCTACGTCGTTATGCGCCTGCGACGACCGCGCCGCAACGTGACGGCTCGCCTTCACGGCACGTCGATGCGTTGACGAACGCGGCTGCGGCGGCGGCACGTACGCCGTCTGCTGCACGTAGCCGCTGCGCTGCGCCATCGCCAGCTCCGAACGCTGCTGCACGATCACGTTATGCTGGTACGCAACCTCGCGCTTCAAATCCACAACCTCGGCCTGCGAATTCGCGTAGGCATTCTTCTCGCTGCTGTAGGCAGCCCAAGCATCGTTGTTCTCCGATTGCAACGCCGCTTGACGGCGCGCATCCTCGGCGTATTTTTCGTGAACCTTACGGTTATGCTGAATAATGAGATACGATGCCGCACCCACGCCCAGAATAATATTCCGCGTACTCGCCGCACCATCGGCCAGAGCCGGAGCAGCCGGCACACTCACGCCAATCGCCGCAACCAGCGCGGCGCCGAACATCATTTTTTTGAACATATGGTCCTCCTACCCGCTAACGCACCCCACACCCCCCTTGTTCCCACCCCCCACCCTCGCCATCCCGAGCCTGCACCCTTGTCATCCTGAGCCTGTCGAAGGACCCCGAGGCACCGAGGGGCCAACCCCACCGCATGAAGCCAACCGTCGGAATCGTCGGCACCGGACGCATGGGTGCGAACATGGCCAAACGCTTGCACGATCGGCACTACCGTGTAGCCGCTTGCTATGATCTCCACCACGCAAGCGCCGAGCAGCTCGCCACCGAGCTCCAAGCCACCGCAACCGATTCCCTCGCCGAAGTCACCGCCGCCGCCGACGTCATCATCACCGTTGTCAGCGACGACGCCGCCATGCGCGCCATCTTCGGAACGCGCGGCGACTCCCTGCTCGCGAACTGCGCCGGCCGCACGTTCATCAACTGCGCAACGGTCACGCCCTCCGTGCACATCGACATCGAACGCGAAGCCGAACAACGCGGCGCGCATTCAATCGAAGCCTGCATGGCCAGTTCCATCACCCAAGCGCGCGAAGGCACCCTCTACCTCATGTGCGCCGGCCGCGAACAGATCTTCGAACAACAACGCCCGCTGCTCGAATCCCTCGAGCTCGAACCTACGCTACATCGGCCAAGCCGGCACCGCCGCACAACTCAAAGCCCTAGTCAACATGGTAATGAACATCAACACCGCGGGCCTGGCCGAAGGCCTGGGACTCGCCGACGCGCTCGGCCTCGATCTCACCATGGTCCGCGAAGTCTTCGCCCAAACCGGCGCAAATTCGCGCGTGCTCGAAACCGACGGCGCCGACATGCAAGCGCGCGATCACGCCTGCTACTTCTCCGCCGCGCACGCCGCAAAAGACTCCGGCATCGCCCTAAACCTCGCGCGCACGCACGGCCTGCAGCTCCCACTCGCGCAAGCCACCTACGAACAATACGAACGCATGAAAACCGCCGGCCTCGGCGAGCTCGACAAATCCGGCATCGCCGAACTTACCTTCGCAGGCCGCAGCGCATGATGCAACTGGAAGAGCGCATCGATCTCGACGACGGCACGCAAACCACGCTCGAGCGCTGGGGAAACCGCGGCCCGGCCATCCTTTGCGTGCACGGCATGACCAGCTCGCGCAAATCTTGGGAACGCTTCGCGCAGCACTACGCCGGCAACGCGCGCGTCTACGCCTACGATCAACGCGGCCACGGCGACTCCGCCGGCAATCCCGGCCCCATGACTCTGCACCGCTCGCTGCTCGATCTCTATCACGTCATGCAGCGCATCAGCGAACCGATCGATCTGCTCATCGGCCACTCCTGGGGCGGCGCCGTTGCAATCCTGGGCGGCCGCCGCTTCGACGTAAAACGCGTCGCCGCAGTCGATCCCATGATCCGCCAAGTCAGCAACGCCTGGTACGACGAGTTTTTAGCCGATCTCGAAATCCAATTCGCCGCCAAAGGCGCCGAGCGCGACAACGTCATTGAAGCCGAATACACAAAACTCGGCTGGGGCCCCATCGACGTCGAGCGCAAAAAACACGCCGTGCGCAACATGACCATCGCGCCCATCGAACGCCTACGCGACGAAAACCCACCCGAATCCTGGGACCTACGCGGCGACCTCGAGGCCTATCCCAAACCCCTACTCCTAGCAATGGCCGAATCATCCCAAAGCATCGTCACGCTCGAAGATCTAAAATCCGTCCGCGACCACGGCGGCCCCAACATCACCATCCGCGTCTTCGAACACGAAGGCCACAACCTCCACCGCACCTCCTTCGACCGCTTCACAGAAGAGCTGAGACATATTTTTGCAACGCACCTAACCACACTGTCATCCTGAGCCCTCCCACTGTCATCCTGAGCCTGTCGAAGGACCCTGAGGAATCGAAGGGACCGAGCAAAACAAAAATGTTGACCCGGCATTCGCCGGGGTCTTCCGTTTTACAATATGGCATTGTCATCCTGAGCCTGTCGAAGGACTACGATTCCCGGAATCGGACTGAGCCCGTCGAAGGGGCGTCGGTAGCGCCGCGCTCCGCGCGCCGCCACTTTAAACCCCGCTGCGCTCCCCACTCTCATTGTCGTCCTGAGCTCCCACATTGTCATCCTGAGCCTGTCGAAGGACTACGATTCCCGGAATCGGACTGAGCCCGTCGAAGGGCGCAACAATCGAAGCGCTGCAGCAGGGTTGACCCAGCATCCGCCGAGCGATTATGCGGGGGGCCGATTTATGAGAGTACAGACTTTAGGTGCCGTTGTCAGGCGGCGCTGAGCGGGCCGTTCTGGCAAGCGCGCGAAGCCATAGTTGCCACGTTTCATCCTTAGAAAGCGCTTGAGCGTCTTCGATGTGCTTTAATGTTTTGGTAAGGTCGCGCAAGAACCGTCGAACCTGGAGCTCGTCTGACCATCCCCTTTCTTTAAAAAGGAATTCACGCGCAACTTGAAACGCATCGCCTGTCGATTTGTGAGGTTCGGCACCCCAAGCTCGTTCCACTCCTCGTAAACCGCCCGATCTCCCGACTCATTATAGGCGTTGAGTTCCATTTCGCTTGGGAGTGTGCTCAGGTGAATCGATGGCGGTTCAAGACCCCATGATATCTTGTTGACAATATAAATAACGGCTCGGTACGCGTCGAGCCCAGAAATTACAGCCCCGGTGTCAGTTAGGCCAGCGTCGCTCATGGCTTGTTCAATCCCTATTTTGGATCGCACTGTTCAATACTTCTACTCACCATTGAGTGCTAGAGGCCGCCTCCTTCAATACACCGTAAACGCGGGACTACGGCTCGATTTTTTCACGGCCAATTCTTTGAATATTGCAGTTTTCCGTTATCCAACGTTCCGATGTTTGCAATACCTCTTTCGCCAGGGACTGAATATTTGCCCATTCGGGCGCGTTGATCACTGTCGCGTCTAACGTTTTCGACGGGCTATACTTGTCTGCAAATCCGTCAATCGCCAAAGCAAAGTCATGCAATGCCGCCAATTGAGGCTCCGTAAGATCGTACGTACCAGCCGGCAATGCGCTAAAATCAAAAAGCCTGAAATCGTGCAGGCTTTCAAAGGCCTCCCAGTAGGATGAGTCCTCAGGACCGCGTCCGGCTACCCACACTCGCTGCTCGTATTCGCTGTCCGCAAACTCCTCGATCGTGTCGAACAGCCCGCAAAGGGCATTTATATCGCCGCTAGTAATTTCTGTGTGTTTCAACGTTAATTTGCCATGTTTCCGTGTCCCGCGGCCGGCGGTGGGTGAGTGACAAATTTGTACGTTCTCGCTCGAATGTGGGATTCAGCTGATTTCCTCTCTACCTTATTATGCATTTTGCACGTCGTCACCCAGAGCCATCCTCATCACCCTGACCCCCCCTTTGTCATCCTGAGCCGGTCGAAGGACCCTGAGCCCGTCGAAGGGCGCAACAATCGAACCGCAGCAACAAATGTTGCGGCGATTTCGTCATCCTGAGTCCGTCGAAGGACCCTGAGCCCGTCGAGGGGCGTCGGTAGCGCCGCGCAATCGCGCGCCGCCTAAGGTTTCATCACTCGTCCCCCAGCCGCCCCTTAACCGCAGCGATCAACTTCTGCGGATCGTAAGCAACGCCGCTGCGCACCACCATAACGGGTCGCTCGATACACCGCACATCGCTCGCAAGATCGCCGTCAAGCAAAACCAGATCCGCATCCTTGCCGATCTCGATGCTCCCGGTTCGATCAAAGCGGCGCATCGCGCGTGCGCCGTTGGACGTCGCAATCTGAATCGCTTGCACTGGTGTAAATCCCGCCGCTGCCAGCAACTCAACGTTCCGCTGGTCCGAAAACCCCGGAAGCACGCCCACGCCGGCATCCGCCCCTTCGGTCAACAAACCGCCCGCAGCAACGAACGCGCGCTCGAACGCCATCTCCAAATCAAGAACGTGCCGGCTCCTCGCAGCCGAGAACCGAGGACCCAAAACCCGCGAATCCGCGTATCCCTTGCGCGCATCGGTATTGAGCAACGCAAGTTGCCGCGCGCTAATGGGCGGCGCCAGCCCAACTCCCGACTCCATAACGGCAAGCGTGGACGTCACGGCAACGTGATGCGCCACAAGCTTGGCAATCAGCGCAGCAATGCGCGGATCCCCGGACTGCAGAGTGCGGTAGTCGCAAAAAGCTCATCAAGCGGACACTGATCCGGTTTCTTATCCGCCACGAAATCACTCGACTGAACGATCCCATGCTCGAGCTCGTCGATTCCCATGTCCGCCGCTTCGCCCATCGTCACGGAACACAAATGCCCCTCGACCAACGCCCCGCGCGCATGCGCTTCGTCAATCGTCGCCTTCAACTCATCGCGCGTGATCGCCAAAAACGCCTTAAACGACGTCACGCCGCGCGCGCTCCAAAAGTCGACCGTTTCGCGCGCATCCTGCGGCGAGGAAAGCGAGGCATACTGCGTGAGCAGCGGCTCGCCCGGCCCGCTCAGATACGGCCCGGAAACATCTAACGCCGGCCCGGGCTCCGCACCGGAATCGATGCGGTTTTTCAAATTCAACTCCGCATACGTTTCAAACGAACCCGTGGTTCGCGCGGTCGTCACGCCCCCCGCCAAATACAACTTCGGCGCACTGAACACCATCGTCGGCGCGCTCTCCATCGCATCGCTCACTTCGTAATACAGATGCTCGTGCAGCCCGACAATCCCCGGAATGAGCGTCTTCCCGCGCCCATCAATCACGCGCACGCCACTGCTTTGCGCAACGCTCGACGCCGGCCCGGCCGCCGCAATGCGCCCCCCTTTCACAACGACGGTCCAATCGCGCTTCACGGGCGTCCCCAGCCCATCGATAACGCTCACATGCTCAATGCGAAACGCCGTATCGGAAAAACTGGTATATACCGCCGATGCGGCCGTTGCAGTAAGAACTTGTACCACAACTCCAACGACGAACAACGCGCCGAAAAGTCTGTGTCTCATCTCGCGAACTACGCGAGCTCCCGCACGATTCCCTAGCCCAACTCGTCATGGCGAGCCCAACCTTGTCGTCCTGACCTCCCACATCGTCATCCTGAGCTCCCACATCGTCATCCTGAGCTCCCACATCGTCATCCTGAGCTCCCACATCGTCATCCTGAGCTCCACATCGTCATCCTGACTCCCACATCGTCATCCTGAGCCTGTCGAAGGACCCTGAGCCTGTCGAAGGGCGAGATAAAAATCGAAGACCCCGCATTCGCCGGCTCTGCATAACCGAGGTTGGCGGTTTCTCGAATAGTGTACTAAATGATCTCGATCTTAAGCCACGCCGTGACGACGCCTATCGTTAATAGCGCCAACATGCTACCCACGAACATCGCGATCGCTATCGGGCCGGTATGAAAGTATGCTGCGGCTAGGAATCCCAGGACGGTCAAGCCATATAGTGACGTGTATGCTACCCGCCGCCAAAAAGGGGAGCTTCGTAGAACTGGTATATCCCATTCTGCAAAAAAAGAACCCTCCGATAAGACCGATTAAAATAACTACTACCACTACAGCCGCCTCATCGCCATGCTCTCCTTAAGCGCCTCTGCCGCCCTTACGACCCATCATCATGCCGCTGGAGATTGCTTTTATAGAAGAACCCCTCCTCGAATCCCCAGACATTCGCTTTTTCGGCCTGCGATAAGACTTTATAGACTTCTTCGACATGAACGGATGAAGGCAGATCAATCGCGACCAACAAGTCATCCGCTCGTTAGTACCAACAACCGAGCGATTCCAATTTGCTCCACCAGCGCGTGAAAACAGAAACGTCCTTTCTTTCGTCCAAGATGACCCGGTACTGTGGAGTGCCTGCCTCTGAACTCTACGCGTTCGAACTTCCCTACGTCGGAATCCGATATAGTGCGGTACGCGACTACATCGTCGTACGCTAGGCCGCGAGCATAATACGAAATATTCCGAAGCACTGCGCTGGACTTGTCGACGGCCGCAGCCCACATCGTTTCGGCAGACGACGGCGGCCAGTCGGAATCACCAATATCCGGAATCAGCGGGAAACGGATTCTAAGCAGCTCGCTCATTGATCCATTACTTGGATTTGAATGTTCAATCACAATCCCCTACCCTATTTCACTCAACACGCGCTGTTAACGTTACGGGTTGTTAAATCGGCCTAAGAGGTTGTCAAGCATCACGCCACCAGGTAACGTCCGCTCTCACTAATTCTCTCTAATAACAGATGATCGTAACATTCAAAGAGTTTACCGTCGTACCGGGCATTGAACAACTGGACGGCCAACCGCTCGTGAGGGCAGACCAATACGCTTTTCACGCTGTTTCACTCAGCACTTCAAGGGCGGCGTCTAGTGTAGCGCTGTGGCTCTGCATAAGATCGGCAGCGAGGTCACTCAGATCTTCAGCGGGAGGCGTCGTTCGAGAGTTGTAATCTTCGATGAATATCTTGAGCGCGGCGAAGATATCATCATTGCCGGCTGCCTTTTCAGCTCTATTCCAGTCGGCAATCATAGCGGGATCCATCGAAGTACCTTCATCAGTCAACGCCATCGCTCCGAGCAGCATCGCCAGTTCCTCGATCGCGAGTCCCCGTTTATATAGCCCATGAAGAATCCTGAACGCCAAATTGTAGGTTGTGCTCATGCTTCGTACCACATTAGGGGTTGGATGAATCTCCGCCGGACGATCTGGCAGGCGCATTTAGGTTTGTTTGCTCGCAGTTCCTCGTGAACCGGGCACGCCATAGCGCCATCCTCCACATCGTCAACCGACTACGGCTCGATCTTTTCATCGAATTCTTTGGATATTGCAGTTTTCCGTTATCCAATGTTTCGATATTTGCAATACCTCCTTCGCCAGGAACTGAATATTTGCCCATTCGGGCGCGTTGATCACTATCGCGTCTAGGGTTTTCGACGGATTATACTTGTCTGAAAATCTGTCTATCGCCAAAGCAAAGTCATGCAATGCCGCCAATTGAGGCTCCGTAAGATCGTACGTACCAGCCGGCAATGCGCTAAAATCAAAAAGCCTGAAATCGTGCAGGCTTTCAAAGGCCTCCCAGTAGGATGAGTCCTCAGGACCTCGTGCCTCTACCCACACGCGCTGCTCGTATTCGCTGTCCGCAAACTCTTCGATCGTGTCGAACAGCCCGCAAAGGGCATTTATATCGCCGCTAGTAGTTTCGGTGTGTTCCAACGTTAATTCGCCGTGTTTCCGCGTCCCGCCGCCGGCGGCGGCTGAGTGACAAAGTGTGTATTTTCTCGCTGGAATGCGGGAATCAGTCTGATTTCTTCTCTATCTTATCGCGCTCAAATTACGGATCGTCGCCACGCGGCCCAAGAAGATCGATTAGTTCCTCTAATGCAAACGCAGAGCTCGTTCGGTTCATCGCCGTCGAAGCCATAGCCAATTTCCGATCCAATCGCCTCACGGATCTCATTCCGTTGCGACAACGGTAGGGCAAATGGATCGGAAGCTTTCACTATACTCAGTAGTTCACTTGATTGATGCGCTAACGCTAAATACAGCAAAGCCTTTTGTTGCTTTGTAAAAGTTCTTGCATTCATTTGCAAAGCTCCTCCTTAGAGTTCAGCCACACAAAAATCCCGATGGAGTTGTGCGACTATTTTCTAAACGCGCGCACCGGCCAACCCGCGCAGTCATTCTTCACTGCCGACAACTACGCGGGCCTCAGCCGGACCAGCCACCCGGTGTTCATGAATCAGCCCGGAGACGCATGGTACGTGCAAACCAACGGCGTGGTCTCCTCCTGGGGCGCAGACGGTTCGGTGCACCTGCACACCGCAATGTTCTTCAACGCCGTCGCCGAAGGCTGTCATCGAAGGCAAGACCGGACGCGTAACCGTTCTCTAAAGCGCGCCTAGCCAAACTCCAGCAGCACATCACGCAGCTCATAGCGCGACGTCAATTGCAGTCGTGTAAAATATTCCTGATGTGAAACTTCACGGTACCCACCGTCACCCCCAGCCGTTGCGCGATCTCCTGATTCCGAAGCCCGTTAACGCACAGTTTCGCAATCTCCCACTCGCGCGTCGTAAGTTGACCGCCCACGCGCCGCGGCCGGCCCGCGCGAAGCCGTATCGTTCGAACGCGGCGCGCTTCGGCATGCGCGTGCGATGACGCGTAGAGCGTGGCCGCTTCTTTGTACCGGCTGGCAAGTTCCAGCGCCGTGGCATGGTGCAGCGGCCACTTGAGTTTATCGAACGCCAGCGCCGCTAGGTCGGCCTCGTGCGGTCCGCCTTCGCTCAGGATGAGCCGCGACAACCCCGCACGCAACAGTTGGTCGAAGGCGTGGCGCCGGTGCGACTGGTAATTCATCGTAGCGTTGTACTCAAGCGCTTTGTTCAGCACCGCGGCGTCCCCGCTTGCAGCCACTTCAAGGTACAGCAGCGAGCAGCAAAACGGATTGCGCAGCACGCTGTCGGCTTGGTTGAGCAATGCCCGCGCCTCCGCAACCCGCCCGGTACTCACATAGTACCGGTGCAGCGCCGCGATCGTATTGGCAATTCTCACGGGCTCCCCCGAGGCAAACGCCGCTGCTAAGTGTGACGAGTCACTGTAGCGCTGCACCAGCTCGTGCCTGCCCATCATCACGCCTAAGAGCAATCCGAGCGCCGCCTTCCCCATCTCCACTTGGCGGCTTAGCGGCGCGTCTTGCGATGCCTCAAGCAGAAGGTCGTGCGCGCGATCCAAGTGGCCCGCATAAAAGTGCGTCAAGCCGTGGTTTACGATGTAATACTGCGCGCGCCAGTTAATGTGCATCCGCCGCGCGAATTGCGTAACTTCGGCGTGCAATTCGAGCGCCTCGTCCATCCGCCCCGAATAGCGCTTGAGGACGGCATAATTGCTCAGGGCTTGCGTCGTCAAATGCGCATTTGCGCGTCTGCGTGCCAGTTCGACGGCCTGCTCGAACAGTACGGATGCCGGTTCCTCTAAGCCCAGCTGCATCATCGCAAAAGCACGCTCGTGAAGAAGACGCACGAAATCGTCGAGCGACGCGGCGAAGTCGAGACTCTCGGCTCGATCCAGTACCTCAATGGCTTCGTTCATGTTTCCGGTGGTCGTCAGCATGTGCGCATACAACAACCGCACCGAAAGATCGTACGGACCCATACGGCGGCCCGCTTTTTTGACATACGCTTTCGCAACCGAAAGAACTTCCGGGTAACGCGCCGCCGCCCACGCGTGGCGTATCACCTGCTCGAGAACCATTGGAACAATGTCGGGATTCTTGCCGCGCTGCGCTTCGCGATATGCTTCGAGCGAAGTCTTTGAATGCGCGTTCGGCGTCGCTGTGCATGCCAAGGCGCTCGGCGCGCTCATAGAGCGTGCGTGCGCCGGTCGGGGACTGCCGTCGCGCCAAAGCAGCCATGGATAAAACTAGACCAAGAGACAGTTTAATTCCTTTTCTCGTCATGCTAAAACGAGCATAGCCGAGCGGACTTCGGAGGAGAGACAGCGTGCGGGATGGCGTTAGAACTCGCCGGCTAGGTGACATTCTCAAGGAACGTCGCTTGCAGGCCGGCATGACGGAACGCGATATGGCGTTGGCAATCCAACGCTCTAGGACGTACGTGCGCGCCTACGAGTCCGGAAAGGCAAGCGTAACGGTCGAGGATTTGGAGGCCGCGGCATCCGCTTTGGGGTCAACACTAGGGAATTTGATCGCCGAGTATGAGCGTGGCTAGTACTGGAGCCGTCTTTTTTGTTTGGAGGTTCGCTTGTTGAAGAGAACATTCACCGCATCCGCGCTGCTATTGGGGCTCGCGTTGCTTCTTTCGGCACCCCTATCCGCGCAAGTCTCGCCCGGCGTGACGCAATCCGAGGCGCACACCGCGACCGTGATCGGCAGCGTAGCCAAAAGTGATGGCTCACCGGTAACGCAAGCAGCAGTCAGGCTCACCGGACCGGCGATCTTGACGACGACAACCGACCTTTCGGGCAGCTTCACCTTTACGACCGTTCCTGGGGCACGTATCAAATCACCGTGACCTCGACTCTTGGCTCGGTGTCGCGCAACAACATCAACGTCAACGGCGACATCCATGTGGCGATTCAGTACACGCCCGCCACCAGTTTGAAAACCATTGCGAACGTCACCACCACGAGCTCAGGCGCGCATATCAACGTGTCGGCGGCCAGCATCGCCTCGATAACGCCCAGCGATAACGCCTTCCACGGCGACCCGAATTGGACGCAATTGCTCAATCAGGTTCCGGGCGTTGTGGTCAACGGCGACTTGGACGGCGGCGAACAAATCAGCGATTGGCTCGTCGGCAGCCCCATCACGCCGCAGGTGCCCAGCATTAACGGCGCCATGCCCTACGAAACCTCGGTAACGCTCGACGGCATGCCGCTCGAATCGCAAACCACCGTCGGTAACCCTGGCGCCGGTTTCGACATGGCAGGTTTGCCACCGTCGGCATTCGACGCGGCCGACGTCGTGCGCGGCCCCGGAGCAGAATCTCCCAGCATCGTCGATTCAATCGGCGGCAGCCTTGTGCTGCACGCGCCCGGCGATATTCAAAAACCGTCCACCGAATTCTCCATCAGCAACGACCCGTGGGGCGGCATCGTCTCGAACATCAAACTCCAAGGCCGGTTCGGCCGCTTTTCCACGATGGTCATCTACGGCGTGAACGATAGTCCCGGCGCATACGGCACGCAAGCATTTATGCCGGGCAATAGTTCGCCGTACGCAATCAACGGCACCCCGATTATTCCTACAGAGGGCTCGCTGTTTTGCAATTCGGGACCGAACACAGGCCACACGACGTACTTTTACAACTACTGCGGTCTGACGAACTCCCTGGTGTATTGCTGCGCCCACTACTCCACGAACTGGAGCCAGCACAACGGCGCCGTTTCGCTGGGATACGACGTCTCGCCCAACGTTAAAGCGCAAGTCTTTTACGTGGGAACCACCAGCCAGGCTCAACGGCGATCCCTTCGGACTGCATCTCACGCAGTTTACGCCCGGCGCGGCGTATACAGGGCCGTTTGCACCCGGCTTTTACAACCTCATTGAGATGAATCCGTATCAGCTCTACCAACACTCGAGTTTGTTGGAGGAGAAGTTGACGGCGTTCATCGGCAAAGGCGTCTTACGCCTGGAGGCCGTGCAGAACAACTCCGGCACATTTGCCAACCACATGTACGGCTCGTGTCTGCCGAACGGCAACTACACCGTCTATGGAACGGCGCAAAACGCCGCCGGCGGATCGCAAACGTTCAATGGGCAGACGGCAAACCTCACCTTCCCGTCAATCTACCTTACCGAGCAGTTCGGAAGCGACAATCGCGACCAACTCGTTAGCTACGACACTCCGATCGGGCCCAGAACGAACGTGGGCGCCTCTTATACGAAATCCTACTACGATACGTTTAATTACGTTCCGCTCAGTTTTTTCGGTAGTCCCATCACCGCCGCGTGCAACGTCAACCCGGCGAACTCGTCTACGCTCACCGAATACCGCTTCAACGCCAGCGAAGACGTCGGCGAACATCTCATCGTCAATGGTTCCTGGTACTTTGCGCGCGACGATTTTCATACGCAGAAACTGGAACAGGTGGCAAGTTCTCCCTGGCAGGACGATATCTTCAACTATAGCGCTCCTCGACTAGGCATAACGTGGCACCCCAATATCAACACGTCCTATCACCTCGGCGCCGGAGGAGGTTTTGCCGTTCCATCGCTGGGTCAACTGGCCAGCCAATCGCCGGCGGCGGCGGACAACTGCGGCGGTAACATCTGTCAGACGTCCATCGCAAACCTCGCGCTGCAGCCCGAAAAGTCGTTTGCGTTCGACATAGGAGCGGACATCAGGGTCCATCGCGACACGGTGCTCTCGGTCGATTTGTATCACGCCAATCTCTACGGCCAGTTCTTCACCTCGAATACAATCTCGCAGTACACCGGCGCGCCGGTGCTAGGGTGCGCGGCGCCCCCGTGCCCGTTATATATTTCGCAGACGAAGAATTTGGGCGAGAGCCGGTATGAGGGACTCAACCTGAGCATCAATCACAACCCGGCGAAGGGCATGTATTGGAATGCCTCGGTGGGATTCATCCGCGCGTTCTTGGTCAAGGTGCCCGCCGGATTTTATACGGGCCCAACTGCCTTTGCAGAACTGCCCGACGAACAATCCCAATGAATGCACCAATACGGAGCTGATCGCAGGCCCCAACTTCGACGGCGCAACGCAATCCGGTATCCCACCCGTACCCTACGCCCAAGGTTCGGCAACCATCGGCTACCGCTGGGGACCGCGTACGTTTATCGACCTTGCGCCGACATATTACGGAAACGGCAACGGATATTTCGAACCGGCGTTCTTCGCCTTCGACATTCACACCGGCTACCCGATAGGCCAATACGTGACGCTCTACGCCACCATGCGTAACGTCGGAAACATCTACGGTCAAAGTTTCGCAACGATCGGTGTTCCCAACCTCACGGCGCCCGCGGCCATCGGCTATCCCTTCCCGCTGTGGGGCATTCCATACGGGCCGCGATCCGTCATCGTGACGCTTAACGTCAAAACCTAGGATGACGACTCGTAAGAATTTCGTCGTCGGTGGAGCGCTTGCGGCTACCCTGGTCGCATGCAGCTCCACCAACGGCGATTCTCAAGCCCCGTCCGCGCAAACAAGCGATGCAAATTTCAACAAGATCGTCGCGAAGCCGGCCTCGCATAAGCACTGCTTCGGCATCGCCGGAATCGACGCCGGCGAGGGCCTCTACGCCATGAACAATCTCTTCGGAACGTACGCGCATTCGCTCAACGTTCCGTTGGATCAGGTGAATATGGTCGGCGTCCTCTACCGCGTCGAACCGGTCACGATTGCCTTCAACGATGACGTGTGGAACTCGATTATCATTCCGGCGCTGCCCAAAGTAAGTGCCGCGCTGCGTTCCAATCTTCAGAGCGTCCACATCGATTCCGGAAATCCGTTTCTCTACAAACCGCCGGGCAGCAACGGCGAGGACGCCTCGGTCGAAAGTCTAGTCGGCCGAGGCGCAAGTTTCTTCGTATGCGCGAATGCAACCATGCGGCTTGCGCTGCAAATTGGGCCGGCCGTGCACAAAAACCCCCAAGACCTCTTTGCAACGTTTTCAAATCAGCTTAGTGAACGGCGCGTCGATGGTCCCGACGGGTGTATGGGCGCTGCATGCGCTACAGGAGAATCACTTTTCGTACGTCCAGGCAACGATTTAAGGGAGCAGCACTCCACGATGCGCGCATCATTGGTCACGGCAATGTTGGTTTGTCTGCTGGCAGCGTGTAATGGTCGCACACCCCTCGCGACGTCGACCGTGCCTCCATCTATTACGCTCGGCCCCAACGTGCAAGTCAGTCTGCAGAATGCGAATCTGGCCCACGGAGAAGAATTGATCGCCGCCGACCCCGTTAATCCGCGGCATCTCATCGCGTGCTCCAGCATCTGGCTGCTGCGTGCCCGCGCCTTCCCGCACAACGGCATTCGCGAGGTCGCCTATACGTCGTTTGACGGCGGCGCATCGTGGAAGCAAACCAAACTCACGAGCGTCGGCGCCTTCGATCTCGATCCGGTCTGCGACATCGGCCTGAACGGCACAGCGTACTTCGGCGGCGCGTCCGCATTCGATCCCTCACCCGGTCACGATTGGCTCTCGCGTTCGAACAACGGCGGCCGCACGTGGGCGAAACCGTCGATCTTCCCATGGGGAGACCGCGATTTTATCGCCGTCGACACCTCGCATTCCGCGTATCGCGGACGCCTCTACGATGTCTCGCTCAACGCCACGCGCGGCAAAAACGGCGCCCTGGGGTCGGCGGATCTCGGCGAGATTCGATCCTTCGACAATGGCGCGTCCTTTCGCAGCGCAGTCACCGTCTTTCACAACCCGCAGACGCACGACGAAAACGAGCCGGTCGAATACTACAGCGGCCCGCTTACCATTTTGCGCAACGGAACCATCGTTGAAGTCGGCTACAATTGGCCCGATTCTGCGAAACCGAAAAAGATCGCGGTCTTCGTTTCGAACGACGGCGGCGCTTCGTTTTCCCCGCCGCGGCAAGTCGTGACGCGCGCCGGTAGCCCGCTTATCGGTTCGGAGGACTTCAAAGAAGAAGGCGCCTCCGTGCTGCCGCTGATCGCGAGCGACCGTTCAAGCGGACCGTTCGCCAATCGCATTTATGTCGCATGGCAAGATTTCAGCAACGCGAGACGGCACGGCAACCTACCCGGCGCCCCAAGCTGCGGTCTTGGTTGCGCACTCCGACGACGAAGGTAAAACGTGGTCCGCACCCATCGAGGCCGATGATTCGCCAGAGCTGGCCGGCGCGCAAGTATCCCGAGGTGTTCGCGCCCGAGATTGCCGTAAACACCCGCGGAATCGTGGCGGTAACCTGGTTCGATGCGCGCAAACTCCCCGACGGAAGCGGCGGCACCCTGCGTATGGCCACCTCGAATGACGGCGGCGAAACGTTTGCGCCCAGCTTCGAGGTCGCAGCGGCGCCCGCGCTCCTCGCACCGGACGCGGGGCACGTGACGCTCGAAATCGGCACCGCCGCGGTGGGCGAAACCCATTTCATCAACGATCTTCGCTACCACGTCTTCGGACAGGATACGCAAGGCCTTGCCGCCGATGCGGCGGGAAACTTCCATCCGCTGTGGATCGACAATCGCACCGGCACCGCGCAAGCTGTGGACCGACAGCATTGCCGTGCGCGGGCAGGCCATCCGGCACGGCGACCCCGCCCTCTCACACTTAAAAGATGTATCTAAGTCGGTCGGCCTGGAGATCGTCGGCGGCAC
>CAVPCC010000015.1:0-9482 GCA_963702335.1 Vulcanimicrobiota bacterium
CTACGAGAGCGAAGAACGCCACGATAAGTGCGGTCGTCACCGCATACACGAGCGTGCGACTTACCGCAAAACGCAGATCGATGACTCGGTATTGCGTCATTGCATAGAGCAGGGCTCCGCCGAGAACGACCGGAGCGATCACCCAAAGAACGTACGCGACCCGGTTCAACGGATATCTCGTCGCGTGGTAAGCATCAAGTTGAACAAAGAGAGGCACGAGGACCCGGAAGACGACGGCGAAGGCAATGCCGCAGACAACCCACGCGATCCGCTCTCGGTTTGCACGCCGTCCTGTGTAGTATGCCTCGATCAGCACCGCAAGCGTCATCGCTGACACGATGACATTGTACAAAACTTCGATTGCTCCGAACTGGGTGTAGGTGTCGAAGACGCGCTTTTGCACGACATCCTGCACCAGTGAAAACGTGCGCGATAAGCCCAGCAGGGCTGCGCCGCCGAACGCGCTGAGCAAGAACGTGCGGTGCCACGCTCGATGCTCGTGTTGCAAGAACGCGACTGCAAAGTAAAGCAGCGCTGCCGATTCGAACGGTCCGGACGCCCCGACCAGCCATGCCGCAAAAACGCTAAAGGGAAAAGGCCAATATTGGTTATCGAGCTGGAGCGTGAGCAACCACGCAAACGCCATGAACGCCCAGGTTGCGCGTTGCTGACGCAATACGACCAGGGTACCCGCGAGAAGCAATAGCACCATGCTGATCGGACGCTTCCATGGGCTTACCGCATCAATCGGCATCTCGGTTTGGCGCAAAACGAACGTTTTGTTTTTGCCCGCGTGCTCGATAACGTACATCTGCTGCGTATCGGCAGTGCCGCCATTGAACAGTGTGGCTAGCGGCGTCCGAGCGGTGACAACGTCCCCGACAACGATCCCGGCGCGCGCAGCGGAGCTGCCCGGCGTAACGATGCTGATGCGCCCCGTACCGGGATCCGCCGTGATCCCGTTGCTGCCGCGGTGGTACATGCCCCATATCGAAGTTAACGCATACGCAATCCCGAGCAGCGTTAGGAGCACTGCGGCCGTGCGCCCAGTCATAATATCCTATCTTTTCGAGTTCATAACGGCGAACCCTATACGCCTGGTTGAAAGCCTGTCGGCGGCGACTCTCAGGCGCTAGCGATCCACGTAAGTGCATGCGGCATCAAAGATGTCGCGCGGAACCTGCCGGCTCAAGCTCTACAGCGCCAAGCCTTGCGCCCAAAGGCGCACTCACTAACTGCTGGGAGCGGCTGCGACCGTTGTGAAAGCTTTCGAATCCCGTTGGAGCCAAGTAAGCAGCACCACAAAGCGAATCCCGCGTATTCACATCGCGGGATTTCTTGTCAATTGCCGGGGCGCAACACCCGGGTCGAGCACCGCATCCCCTTATCGAACGCGAATTTGGCGGCCTATCGTTAATCGCGCCCTTACGCTATGGGCCAAACGCTCTACTGATCTGCAAGTATACCGTTCGCGGCGTGGCATATTCCCAATCCGTCGGACCGACGGTGCCGCCGAGCCCCGGATACGTATAGCCGCCCAAGTACAAGCCACCCGTTGCGCCGTTGTCTTTGTTGAAAAGGTTCGTCGCGCCTGCGCTACGAGCGACGCGCCTGGAACCGTTGTCGCGCGAACCGGTCCAACGAAGAGCGCCGCGATTGTTAGCGCCATAAAAGCCAAAGTGAATGTTCTCACAAGAGCACCTCCGGCACAATTCAAAAACCATCATCGTGACAGGCCACAGCGGTATTCAGTTTGGACGTTGCCTTCGCAGTAAGCCGAGATGGGGCCTGCCAGCTTATCCTACCCAGGCCACGCCGGCTTTCGGCCGCGCAGGACATTCGATGCGTTTGCGTCCATGAAGTTCGCCGGATGACGCGATACATACCGGAGTTCCACATCGTTGTCTTTTAGAATTGGGCGCCCGATGACGCGATCGCGTTGGGCAGCGATCGTTTTCATCTTGGGCGCGACGCTCACGAACGCAGTCGGCGCATACAAGGATCATGCTTCTCTGGGCTGGATGCCCCGGCGCGGAGCATATTCGTACGGATACCGTGCTCCCGACGCCCGCAAGAGGTACGCCGCAGTCTATCGTGCCGGACTTGAACATGAAGCAATCATCTTGCTGGTTAGTGTTGCGCTGCTGCTGATACCGTCAAGCGTTCGCAAAACGCAGTCGCGCCCGCATTGGGCGGCGCTCGCTTTTTTATTGGCCGCAACACTGGCAAACGGCATTCATACGAACATTGCGTACCATTCGCGCGGCTGGGTCCCGCCGCATGGACTTCTCCCTTGGGCTCCCGCAAGAGACTCGATCCGGAACGCTTGGCATCGTCACGTCAATATCTCCGGCATCGAACGGGAAGCGGCGATCGTAACGCTCTTCGGCGTCGCGGCCGTGCTCCTGCCCGGGCCTCCTATCGGAAGGAGAAGCCGCCGCTAAACAGGCAAATTGCACTTCTGGGGGAGCAGACGCCCGGTCGGGCGCGGCGCGCTTGGCCGCTCTTTTTTGGAGGACCGCATGAACCTGTGCATCTTTCACAAAGCATGCTCCGCCCTTAGCGCAATACTCACGGCCGGCTACCTGTTCTCGCCGCTTCCGGCAAGCGGAGCCCAACCGGCGGGATTGGCCTACGATGAGGTAACGAAAGTCATACTCGGCACCGCTGCACCCGATCCGGGTACGTTTTCAGCCGATTTCGATGCAGCGGTAAACGCGCAACGATCCGCCGCAAGTTCGGGTACGCATCGTGGACTGTTCGGATCGATCATGAACGCGATGGATACTGCGAAGAATGCGATGAGCGTTCTAAAGAATGGCTCGGCGTCTTCGGACTATTTTCTGGGCGGTTGGGAGCGCACCGACGACGTAGGCGCCCAAACGGCTATAGTCAACAAACCGCAGCAACATCAAATCGTTTACTTGAACATCGCAAAGAAAACGTACCGCGTCCTCGACACCAATGTCCCGGCTTCGGGAGGAACGCCGCCACCCGTCGCGATGGAACGAGCGCGCAACGCGGCCGGCCCGCCGCAACCCGGCTCGGGAAAACTCAATATCACGGTGTCGAGCACCGCACTAGGATCGCGCGTAATCGATGGTCTTGCCGCGGACGGCTACCGGTTCACATTCGATCTTACCGAGAGCCAGTCGACGGGCTCATGCACCGACGGGCACTTTCAAACAACGATGGTTGAGTATTTTTCCCGCTATGCCCAACCCGGCACTACCGCTTCCCGTTCTGCAGCGGCGCGTCCAATGGCCGCGCGCCCGGAGTTGATGGCGTTCAAACCCGGTTGCGCACCAACGATATCGATGCATGCAAGCGGCGGAGCACACGCGCCGTCCGGACGCCTTGCGATTTGGACGCTCGTAACGGTCAACGCGGGCGCACCGACAGCGCAGGGTCAGATGAACGGCGGGTTTACAACCCTCATCGAGCGGGGCAACGTGCGAACGCTGGGCGCGGCAGATAAGGGTCTGTTCGACATCCCCGCGGGTTTCACCAGGGAACCCGCACCTTAACGCAGGCGGCTATTCGCGGCGGGCTAGCCCCCCGGGCTTTCTACGCCGGGCTCCAGTGCCGAACATGCGGTACCCTGTTCCTCGCATGCCCGGCAATGCCGCGCCGTATGTCGTTCCATAGCATGACCGCACCCGGGGCAGTTTTCCACATCGATGTCCTGCATGCCGCCTACGTACCCAAAATGCGTTCTAGGGCATCGCTAGGGTTACTGCTGCGGGTTGAGGAGAACCAAAGCGCTGTACGCGTTGCTTTCTCCCGGTGAAGGCCAGATGACGGTTGCAGTTACCGCACCGTTTGTTTGTGCGTACTCGCTGATGTCGGTCGTGTGCGGAAGCGGCCCGCATAACGCAGCGCTGCACACATTGGAATAGTCCCCCTGCGTCCAGCCGGCGCCGAGCGCGGGCTCCGCGCGTCGGTTATCGGTCGTTGCAAACATCGCGTACGCGACGCCGCCTTGCACGATAACCGGCGAGCTGATACTTTGTGTAAGCGTCGCAGGGCTCACGCTATTCGTTGCCACCGTTGCAATCGGATCTGAGCGGTTTACGCCGCTCCACTCCGAAATGCAGAAGCCGTGCATTACCGCGGAGCCGTATTGCACGGTTCCAAATGACGTGTAGGGAGCAAGCGGCGTTGTCACATCGGAAGACTCCACGACGTGAGCGTATATCGAATAGTTGTCGGACCTCCCCGCGGTTATCCACGGCGGGTTCGGCAGCGTCGTCTGCGGAAGGCCGGGAGCAAAGTCGATAAACAAGAGCACGTCTCCAACCTGCGGCGCCTGATACAACGGAAGCGGCGCCAAGGCGACGACACCCAAACCGATGCATTGATCGTGGCCGACGTGAACGATGCTTGCGCTCACCGGCGCCTGCGTACTTGCGGAAGAAGCGCTGCCTCCTCCGCCGGCGCACGACGCCAGCAGCAGCACCATCGCGAACCGCGCGTTCATCATTCCCTCCGATCGAGCCGCCTGCTGACCCCGTACGGCGCGTGCCGTTCAGGCTTCGAATCCCACGCGGCAGGTGCAGTCTTTTTGCGCACGCAGACTCCGAATAGCGTGCACGGATCATCTTTGCTGCATCCTGTTGCGCGCGTAGATCGCCTCGCATGAACATCTCCGCAAGAGCGCGCAGCTCGCGTTCTACATCCTGCGGCGTCTGAACATAGCGGCAATAAGGAAAAGACTGCGTCCACAAAACGTGCCGGCCTGCGGCTAAAGCCTCCAAAACCATCAGCGAGAGACCGTCGTGCCGCGTGAACCGAACCAAAACGGAGCTGCGGCGGTACACGTCGCTTAGGTCTTCACGCCAGCCGAGATTTTCGGCCCGCACGTTCGCCGGTACGTTTATCGCGCCGCCGCCCACAACGATATATTCAATCGGCAAGTGCGCGAGGGCTTTCATCGTTTCCTCGAAAACTGCCAGGCCGTAAAAGTCGCGTCGCGTTCGAGGGACATAGAGCAGCACGGTAAAGGTCTGGGGTAACGCCGGTACGACTGCGGGAATCCAGTTCGCCGGAAGCGGCACGATTTGCGCTGTCAAGCCGTTCTTCCGGAGCTCATCCGCCATCCAATGAACTTCCACCAAATGCTGAAACCGCGGGCCGGCCAAAATTTTACGCGCGCCCGGTTTTTCAAGAACCCCCAAATCGGAGCCAACCCAATGGATCACTCGACGCTTGTTGAGAACGCGCGCAAACCATTCGACCCGGCGATCGCTAATGGGTTCGCCAATGGAATACCACAAATCGGACTTGAAGATGACGAAGAGCGCCGACAACACCTCCCATCGCCTGCTGGTTTGAATGAAGTGAGGCTTCCACTTTGTCTCGCCCCGAGCAAATTGCCGAACTAACCGCGAGCAAAAGAGCGGTAGCCCGGAAACGGCGACGCGCGAGACTGCTACTCCGGAACGTCCCTCAGAAGCCCTCGACGCGATCGACCTTATTTGCCGCCCGACGCTGCCGGGAATGTACTCTGAGTACGTCCTCAACGGGGCGAGTTTCGCGGCCAATCAAGAGCGCTGCATAAGGTCGTACTTCAGACCCCCAACGCGGATCGAGGACCAGTACGCCTTCCATGCACGCGGAAAGTCGGAACGAAGCCGGTAGTACGATGTGGTGTCGTGATAGGCCTCGCTCATTCGCCTCCGTATGGCGCGCGCATGCGCGGGCTTTTTCGCCCATTGCAACATCGCCTCCAACGCGGTCGTCCCCGCTTCCACGTATGAAGCCGTCTTCGATTGCGACTCGGGCGAACTGAAAACGCGGTACGAAAGCCGGTTAACGAACCGCACTTTCAAATCGGTTGCAATGCGGAACGCGATGACCGTCCACTCCCGGTGAGGCGGGAGATTCTCGAAATATTTGGTGCTGACCGTCCTTTGCCGGAACATACCGCCGCACGAGGCCAGCCAATTGCGCGAACGCAAGAGCGAGTTCGCATAGCCGTTAATTTCAAACTCGCGCGTTTGATTAAAAACGCAGCGCGTGCCGTTCGGCGTTACGTAAAAGCCATTCGTCGCAAGGCAATCCAGCTCGGGATTGGCCAGCAATATTTTCGTAGCGTAGGCGAAGGCTCCCGGCAAAAACTCATCGTCGTCATCCAGAAAGCAAAAAAATGTTCCCTTTGCCAATTCACGGCCAAGGAGCGTGGCGCGAGCCTTATTCGGCTCCTCAAGCACGGCGCACCGGGTGCCGGGCTGCGCCTTGGCCCAATTGAGCGCGTCCGCATCGACGGAGAAACCATTGAAGACAACGATGCACTCCACGCTCACGCCGGCTTGCGAGAGAATCGAGCGCACGGCGCGCTTGAATGCAGCGTTCCGCGCAGGATTACCGGCCGCGCGAACTATGGCGGAAACCAGTACGGATTCTACGCGGCTTTCCTCTCCTTTCACGCCTGCCCGGTTTCGCCGCGCCTTTGGTTTCGGCCCTCTCCCCCTGGGTATGCAAGCGAATATGCGGGGACTTCTGCGAAAATTGCTTCCGCGCCGCGTTGTCGCGCTGGTTGTCGCGTTACGCGCGGCCTGGATTTTTCGTCGCGCTCTTAACGAGCTGGTGAAGTTGCCGCCGAACGAAATGCCATCGGATGAACTGCTCAATGCGCTCGTCAGGGGTTGGAATAACGACAATTTTGTCGCCACCCCACAATATTTGCGTGCCGTCGCGGAATCTTGTGCCGGTGCTACGCTTCCGATCCTAGAATGCGGCAGCGGACTGACAACGGTCGTATGTGCGGCAATTGCCGCGCGCCGCGGGGTTGAAATGTGGACACTGGAGCACAACTGCGCTTGGCTCGCACGCGTTCGCAAGGCAACCGCAAGAATCGCTCCCGGGAGTCTGCATCTGCTGGCCACCCCCCTTCGAAGCTACGGAGAGTTCGACTGGTACGATGCGCCTATTGGCCGAATGCCTGCACGCTTCGGTCTGGTGATCTGCGACGGCCCCCCTGGAACGACTCGCGGGGGCCGGTACGGTCTAGTCCCGGTGCTTTCCGCCAGGCTCGTGCCGGGCTCGCTGCTCTTAGTGGACGACGCGCACCGCGAAGCCGAGCGTGCAATTATCGAGAACTGGGCGCAGTTGGTGCCGATGAACGTCACGGTGGAAAGAACCGGCTCGCGCGCATTCGCCCGGATCGTATTGCAGCAAACCAAGCATTAGCAGACGCTTATTAGTCCCGCCGATCCAACCGAACGCTGATCTTCGCGCCGCGGATCTTCTTCCCGCGCAGCGCCTTGATGACGCCCGCCGAGAGTGGCGTGCTCACTTCGACGATCGAAAAGTTGTCCGCAATATCGATAGCGCCGATCTCGCGCGAGTTGATGCGCGCCTCGTTGGCAATTGCGCCGACCAAATCGCCCGGACCGATGCGCGAGCTGCGCCCTGCGCCGATCCAGATGCGCGTCATATCACCCGTACCCGCACGTAAACGCTCCGGCGCACCCTTTGCCGGCTTCGCGCCGCCCTTGCGCAGCGTGAGTACGGGCGGCAGCGCCGCAATGGCCGGAATATCCGCCTCGTCTTTGGGTGCGCCGCCGCGCGCCTCGTCGGCAAGCTTCACCGCCGCCGCCGCCAAGTCCACAATATCGTGCGTTGCGCCGAGCGATTCGATCAGCGTGCGGTACTTCTCTAAGCCGCCCGCCTCGACGGCTTCCTCAACCGCGACGCTCATCAGTTCCAAGCGGCGCGCGCGAAGGTCGTGCGCGCTCGGAACGGCCTCGATCGAGATATTCCGCTTCGTATGCGCCTCGATGTTACGAAGCAGCCGGTGCTCGCGCGCCTCTGCTAAGGTAATCGCAACGCCTTCTTTTCCGGCGCGCCCCGTGCGCCCGATGCGGTGCACGTACGCATCGGGTGACGAGGGGACATCGTAATTCACCACATGCGAGAGGTTCTCAATGTCGAGCCCTCGCGCCGCCACATCCGTCGCGACTAAGATCTCGCTCTTGCCCTCGCGGAAGCGCCGCAGCACGCGGTCGC
The DNA here is from genome assembly GCA_963702335.1 of Vulcanimicrobiota bacterium. Lineage (GTDB taxonomy): Bacteria > Vulcanimicrobiota > Vulcanimicrobiia > Vulcanimicrobiales > Vulcanimicrobiaceae > DASSRQ01. The sequence goes on from CAVPCC010000015.1 coordinate 8,011, forward strand.
GCTGATCCTGCGATAGTCCGCCGTGAATGGCCTCGGCTTGATAGCCGCGCGCTCCCAGCGTCTGCGTAAGCTCGTCCACCTCCGTGCGCGTGCGGCAGAACACGATCGCCGAGTCGGGCGACTCCATATCGATAACGCGCGCGAGCGCTGCGGCTTTATGCGCCCGCTGCACCACGTACGCCACTTCCCGCACGCGCGGCTTCTCGCCGGCGGCGGTTGTCTCGTTTGCGATCGTAACCAGCACCGGGTCGCGAAGATACCGTTTGGCAATCGAACGGATGCGCGGTGCCAGCGTCGCCGAAAAAAGCGCCGTCTGCCGGTCCTTCGGAAGCGCGGACACGACCTCTTCCAGTTCGTCTGCGAAGCCCATGTCCAGCATCTCGTCCGCTTCGTCCAATACTAAAAACTCGACCGTCGAAAGATTCAGCGTGCCGCGGCCGATATGATCGATCGCGCGGCCCGGCGTCGCAACGATCACGTCCACGCCGCGTTTGAGCGCGCGGAACTGCTGCAAGACCGATTGTCCGCCGTAAATCGGCAGGACGCTGGTCTCCAACAGCCGCCCGTACTTATGGACGGCCTCGGCGACTTGCATGGCAAGTTCGCGCGTGGGCACCAGAATCAATCCGCGAACGCGCCGCGCAGAGCCGTCGGGTTTGCCGATGCGGTGCAGCATCGGCAGCGCGAAAGCTGCGGTCTTACCCGTTCCGGTCGCTGCCTGCCCCAGCACGTCGCGGCCTGCAAGGAGCGGCGGGATCGCCTCGCGCTGAATCGCGGTTGCTTCTTCGTAGCCGAGCGCGGCCGTCGCGCTAACCAGCGCCGGGTCAAGTCCTAACGTATCGAATCCATCCGCCATCCGTGCGTCATTCTACGGCCGGAGCGTTAGCGACTCTACTGTAGCGCGCTCGACCGCGCTGCGCGAAAACGGCAGCGGGATCATGGTTCCCGCCATCCATGTTGCCGCAAGGTCATCGTAATGAGGGGAACCGGGCTCCCCGGACTCCCCGCTCGGAATAACGATACCGCCGGCATTCCAATCGCCCACCTCCCACACCGCGCGAAAGCCCTGCGCAAATCCCGGCTCTTCCAAATGGATCGTATACTCGTCGCCCTCGCCCGGAAAACTTACGCCGCGCAGGAGCCCGTACCACATCGGCGAGAGCGGGTGCTCCACGTCAAGGCGGCCTTCCTCGCCCCAGGGGTTCGAGAGTTCTTGCGGCGGCCACAGCGCGGCGACGAGTTCTTGCCCGAATTCGTTCGATCGATCGCTGCTGCGCAGCTTCGCAAGCAAATATCCAAGTGAGGGATCGTCGTGCTGCAGATACATCCGGACGTGATGCTCGAGCGTTGCCGATGTCGAGTGCGGCACGAAGAAACCGTCCCATCGCGAAAGCGCTTGTTGCCGTTTGCTTCCGCGAAGATACGGATCGCTGCGCGCAATTCCGGCGACTTCCCGCGCAATCTCCGCTTCG
>CAVPCC010000016.1:0-140000 GCA_963702335.1 Vulcanimicrobiota bacterium
TGTACTGGGTGAGCGTTCCGCTCTGCAGGTCGGCGCCTTGTTTGGCGAGGACCAGCTTTCGTGCACATCCGGGTCGGTCGTAGCGAGCCAAGCGATGCGCATGCCCGGCGCCATGATCTTACTGCCCGTTCCGCTGTAGATGATCGTGCCCTCGGTTTTGTACGAGGCAAGCGCCGGGAGCGCGGGCCCGAGAAACGCAGTTCGCCGTACGGATCATCTTCTACGATCGGAACGCCGAAATGCTCGCAGATGCGCACGATGCGCTCGCGGCGCTCGGCCGAGAGCGTGCGGCCCGTCGGGTTTTGGAAGTTCGGCACAAGGTAGACAAATTTGGGCAGCGGCTCGGCGTGCGCCAAGACGTGTTCGAGCGATTCGGGAATGATGCCGTCCTCGTCCGTCTGCGCGACGAGATAGCGGGCTTGATAGGCATCGAAGGCTTGAATGGCGCCAAGGTACGACGGATTCTCCAGCACGATGTGATCGCCCGGATCGATGAAGATCTTGGCGATCAGATCCAGGCCTTGCTGCGAGCCGTTGACGATCAGAATGTTGTCGGGCTCGTACGCGGCGCCCACGACGTTCGTGAGGCGGTGCGCGACCCACGCACGACTCGGGAATGCCGTCGGTAACGCTGTACTGCAGCGCCAAGGGGCCGACGTCGCGCATCACCTCGCGCGTGCAGTCGGCGATTGCCTCGGTTGGGAAGAGTTCGGGCGCGGGCAAGCCGCCGCCGAACGAAATGACGTCGGGCTGCTGCGTTACCTTGAGCATCTCGCGGATCGTCGAAACGCGCATACGAGCGGTTCGCGCCGCGAAGCGGGCGGTGCGTGGAAGAATAGCCACGCTTGGTTATTCCCCGGTCTAAACCTAAAGTCCACTAGCCATCGGCGGCCCACCGATGGGTGGGCGGGGTGCGGCGCCCGGCGTCGCCGGGGTCATGAAGGTCGTCTCGCGGATGAAGGCAAGCACGGCGGCACCCAGGCCTACCAGGCACACCAGGCCTGTGACCAGCCAGCCGACGACGGGCAAAATCTCGGCCGCGCTCAGAAGCACCAGGCCGATAATCAGCGCGGCCAGGGAGAGGGTGTCGAGTGCGGGCGGACCAGTTCGTAGACGCGCCGGCCGAGCAGGATGCCCAGGGCGGCTTGGCCCAGCAGCAGTCCGGCAAAGATGGCGATGAATTCCACCGGAATGAGCGGCCAGCCGACGACGCTTACCAGCAGAATGAACGCCAGCGGAATCACGGCGATGAGCACCATGACGCCGGTTGCAGCCGAGAGGCCGGGGTGGTGTTCGATGCGGTCGAGCGCTTTGCGCACGCGCACCGGAAAGATGAGGAACGCGAAGACGACGAGTAAGCTGTACGTCAGGCGCGTCATCAATTTTTGGTTTTGCGCCGCGAGCGTTGAGCCGGGTACGAACGGCATCCATGACATCCAACTGCCGCCGTATTGGTTCACATTGCCGTCGATAGCGCCGCCGTTTTCGGTTTCAACCGACCCGCCGTAAGAGGTGACGTCGCCCGTCACGTGGCCGCCGTCTACGGTTGCATCGCCGCCGTACACGGTGACATGCCGTCGATCTCTTCGTTCGGTCCGACAATGACGTTCGTGCCGTAATACGTTCCGCCGTGGGTTATCGATTCGGTGCGCGCCGATGCGGGCGTGAGTGCGAACGCGAACCCCGCGGCGATGAGAACGGCAAGTAAGCCGATGCGGTTTTTCGTCATGACGAAACCTCCCGGGAATGGGCCATTGCCGCGGCGAGCCGCGGGCGAACGCCGAAATACAATGCGGCAACGCTGCCGGCGAGAATGGCATCGAGTGTTAGGACGCCGAAACCGATCGCTGCGAGCGTCGGGGCGTTATGCGAGAACGATTGTGCAAGCCCGGAACTCATGACCGTCCATGCCGCGCCGCCGCGCTCAATGGCTGCGAGCAGATTCGCGGTCACGGACCCAGGACTGCTTCCCGTAATTGCCATCCAAATGATGGCCGCGACCCACGCGGCCGCGGAATAAATTGCAAGAAGATCTCCAAATGCGCGTGCCGCCCGTGCGCGGCGCCGGCATTGACTGCAACTCGGCCATGACGGCGAACGTGAAGTTCTGCGGAAGCTCGGGCACGGCCGTGGTAAAGAGCAGCGCGTCGACGACTTTGACCTCGCTCAGCAACGCAGTGCAAGGCTCACACGTCTTCAAGTGCGCGGCCACCTGCGCCATGCGCGCGGGCGCAAGCGTTCCTTCCAGGTAGCGGTCCAGGACGGGTTCACAAGACGAGCAATGCATGCGAACCTCCTTGGCGGGCCGGAGCATGGACCGAATGCTGCGTCTGCGCTTCCGCTCGCGCATCTTTTGCGCCAGCGCGATTTTGCCGCGGTGAATCAACGTCTTGACGTTTCCGAGCGAGAGCCCGAGCGTGCTTGCAATGGTGTGATACTCCATGTTGTTGTAGTAGCGCAGCGCGAGAACGGTGCGCGTGCGTTCGGGAAGTTGCTCCATGGCGGCTCGCAGCTCGCGCTCCGCCTCTTCGCGCAAGATGCCGCCGCCGGGGTCGCTGTGCTCCGAGCGATCGGGGAGTACGTTTTCGAGCGACTGATCTTCGGGGAGTTCTTGCGTGGGAACGCGGCGCTGCGATTTGGCCAGGTGCGTTCGAACCACGTTGCGAGCGATCTGATAGATCCATGTCGAGAACTTGCCGAGCGTGGGGTTGAAGGTGCCCAGGTGCGCATAGGCGCGCAGGAGCGTTTCCTGCGAGAATCTGCGACGTCGGAAGGGCTGCGCACGCCCGCACTGATGAAACTTGCAATACCACGCTTATAGCGGTCGACCAAGACGGAGAAGAGCTCGCGCTCGCCGTTACGGACCCGACGCACCAGAGACTTCGTCGCTCTGCTCCTCGATCGCCATACTCCTTTAGAGTTCGGGTTGATGGGGGATTCTACCGTTCACGGGCGCATTTGTTACAGCGTGGCCGGACCTCATCGCGTTCTCCTCTTAGGCGGCTCGGGCCAGCTCGGCACCGAGAATCCGCCGCCTTTGGACCGGAGCCGATGTCCATGCGCCGCCTCACGCCGAGCTGGATATTGCCGCCGCCCAGGAGGTTCGGGCGGCGCTGCGAGCCTTTAAAGCGGACACGCTGGTGAACTGCGCGGCGTTCCACAACGTGGAGCGCTGCGAGGAGCGGCCCGACCTGGCGTTCGCCGCGAATGCCCTGGCGGTAGGGGAACTAGCGCGCGTTTGTGCGGAGGAGGTAGTGCGGTTTGTGACGCTCAGCACGGACTACGTCTTCGACGGCGCGCTGGGGCGGCCGTATACCGAAGACGATGCTCCGCACCCGCTTAGCGCATACGGGGTTTCAAAACTGGCGGGCGAGCTGCTGGCATTGCGCCTGCAGTCGCAGGCGTTCGTCGTGCGCACCTGCGGCGTTTACGGCGTGCGTCCGAGCGCTGCGAAGGGCCACACGTTCGTGGACCGCATCATCGCGCAGAAACGCGCGGGCGAACCCGTACGGGTGGTTGCGGATCAGACCGTCTCGCCGACCTTTGCGGGCGACCTTGCGCGCGCGCTGCTGCAGCTGCTGCAAGCGGATGCGCGACCGGGTTTGTATCACGCGGTGAACGAAGGCGCGGTGACGTGGTACGACTACGCGCGTGAAGCGCTACGCGGCGCGGGCCTGGACGATGCGATTGAAGCGGTGTCGTACAAAGATTGGAAGACAACGGTTCGCCGCCCCGCCTACTCCGCTCTCGCCAACATCCGCCTCGCATCAATCGGCATCACAATCCCCGACTGGCGCTCGGGTTTGCAATCGTATCTATCTTGGTCATCCTGAGCCTGTCGAAGGACCCTAAGCCTGTCGAAGGGTAAGCTCGATCACCTAGCCCCCTCAATCCGATTCCGCGGGAATCGGCCTCGGGGTCCTTCGACAGGCTCGGATGACGAAGGGTGTGGTCAGGATGACGAGGGGGGTGCTCAGGATGACGAGGGGTGTGGTCAGATCAAAGCGTGTCCAGTGGAATGACTGAGAACGATCGAGCCGCTGGCAACGAAGATGGTCTTGCCGAAGACGATCGGCGGTGCGACGGAGAAGGGCTGCAGGAATGAAGCCGTGTGTACGATTCGTCCGCTGCTGCGATCGACGGAATACAGAATGCCGGCCGTATCGCCGAAATAAACGCGGTTGCCTTTAATAACCGGGCTCATCTTCACGTTGCCGGACGTATGCGCCGTCCATAACAGACGCCCGCTGCGCTCCTCAAACGCAACGACGCGGGCAAGATTGCCGATCGCTTGATACAACACCCCGCCCGACGCGGTCGCAGCGATCTGCCGTTCGGACGAAGCGACGTAGGTATACGGCGCTGCGGGAAACGTTTTGCTCCAGCGCGTCTTGCCCGAACGCTCGTCGAGCGCCGCAACTGTTACGGAGCCGCCGGTATTGTACGGCGCGACGTTGATGCCGCTGCTCTCCACGAACACCAGCCCGCCGTCCACCGTGGGCGTGCAGTCGCTTCCGCCGACGGTGCTGCTCCATTGAATGCGCCCGTCGCGTTCGTTCATCGCGATCGTCCGGCAGAAGTACGGCGCGTTGTGGCACACACTGGTAAAGAACGAGCCCGTGCGCGAGCGTCACTGAGGCCATCGTCGGAATGCCGGGGAGGTCCGTTTGCCAGCGCTGCTTGACCGATTGCAGATCGTAAGCATACGCATGCGCATCGCCGTTGGCAAAGAATAGCGTTCCGCCGTCTATAGCGCCGCTGGGCATGTCGTCACCCACCGTGTGTACGTTCCACAAGCGCCTGCCGCCCGGCGAGAACGCGATGATGTCGTCGCCTTCATCGCGCCCCCACACCTGCGAGCCGGCATCCGTGGGTTTCAAAAAGCCGTCTTTACCGCTTCCGGCAATCACCAGATCGTTCGCAACGATCGGCGTTGACATGAGAATATTATCCGCCGCGACACTCCAGCGCACGGAACCGGTTGCCGGATCGATCGCATAGAGTTTGCGGTCGAACTCACCGCGTAGAGCGTTCCATCCACCAATGCGAGGCCGCCGTTGATCTTATCGCCCAGCGGCCGTGCCCAATTCGCGCGCAATGTTCCGGGAAAGACGGCATTATGCGCGGGGCCGGCTTGGTATTGCAGCCAGCGGTGCGGCCAGGATTCGCGCGAGGGCTCGCTGGCGCGCAAAACGTACCCGCCTGCGCGGCGATGACGGCAGCGGCCGCCAAAAGAAGCAGAATGCGGGTGCGCAGCATGGCTCACAAATTGGCGCTTGAGGAAAAAGCCCCCGGCGCCCTTAACATAGGAACGATGGAATTGCGGATCGAATCCCACGGTAGTGGCGCAGTGCCGCAACCGGGCGGCGGCCATTGCCGCGCCGGTGAGCGAATTTATCGCGCGTCACTCCACCGTCTCGGTGGAGCGTTCGGTGCTGCGCTTGCTCGGCGTGGACGGGGTGGGCGAGGAAGAGGCGCCGGTCCCGAACCTGATCGTGGACGCGCTCTCCGCCGAGCAGCGCTCCGCCGGGGTGGCAACCGCATTCGGCCGTGTCCTCGCGCAAACCGGACTTTCGGCCGCCGATGCGGGGCGCCGCTTGGCGGCGGCCGACCTCACCCTTTCGCAGTTCGATGACGTGCCGGACGCCGCGGCCGTTGAAGTGGTCACGCGAGCGGCGCGCGCGGCGCTTGAGGTCATCGCGCGGCGGCGCGACGAGCGCGCCGAACGGCTGCAGCGTTTGCCGCAGACCGAGCCGCCGCTGCTGTACGTGATCGTTGCCAGCGGCAACATCTACGAAGATCGTACCGCGGCCGTTGCCGCCGCGCAGGCGGGCGCGCAAATCGTGGCCGTGATCCGGTCGACCGGCCAGTCGTTACTGGACTTCGTTCCGTTCGGCGCAACCACCGAGGGCTTCGGCGGCACGTACGCAACGCAGGCGAACTTCAACATCATGCGCGAGGCGCTGGACGAAGTCTCCGAACGGTTGGGCCGCTACGTCATGCTCACCAACTACGCAAGCGGCTTGTGCATGCCGGAGATCGCCACGATGGCCGCAATCGAACGGCTGGACATGTTGCTCAACGATTCCATGTACGGCATCCTCTTTCGCGACATCAACATGAAGCGCACGTTTGTGGATCAGCACTTCAGCCGAATGCTCAACGCCTATTCCGGCATCATCATCAATACCGGCGAAGACAACTATTTGACGACGGCCGACGCGGTGGAGCAGGCGCCCGCCGTGCTGGCCTCGCAGTTCATCAACGAGGAGTTCGCGCACCGTGCCGGCATGCCGGACCGGCAGATCGGTCTTGGCGATGCGTACGAGATCAGTCCGGATTTGCAAGACGGCTTTTTGTTCCAAGTCGCGCAGGCACAGCTCGCGCGGCAGATCTTTCCCGATGCGCCGCTCAAATATATGCCGCCCACCAAGCACATGACGGGCGACATCTTCAAAGGGCACCTGATCGACGCGCTCTTCAATCTGACGTCCGTGATGACCGGGCAGACCATTCACTTGTGCGGTATGCTTACGGAGGCCATCCACACGCCCTTTCTGGGCGATCGGGCGCTTGCGCTCGAAAATGCGCAGTACGTTATGAACACGGCGCGGCATTTTGGTGACGAGATTGCCTTCAAACCGGGCGGCCGCATTGAGACGCGCGCCCAGGACGTGCTCGGCGGCTGTCTGGATTTGCTCGAACGCGTGAGCCGTCAAGGGTTGATGAATGCGATCGAACACGGCGTGTTCGCGGACGTCAAGCGTCCATCCGAAGGGGGCCGCGGTTTTGACGGCGTCTTCGAACGCTCGCCGGATTATTGGAATCCTTTCGAGGAACTGCTGGTGATCAAGCCCTACGGCGATACGCTTAACGACGGCAAGGTGCAGCTCTCGTTCACGCTGCCCGTTTCGTGGAGCGAAGCGGCCGATGAAGCGGCGCGGCAACTCGTCGTGAAGATGGGTTTTAGCGACGTGGCCGTTGCCGAAGGACGCCCGATTGCCGAGGGTTTCTCGTTCTTCGTGGTTTACGCGAGCACGCCGCAGGCCATCGACATCTCTACAATCTCCACGGCGTCCTCGCGAACGCACGCCATGTCGATGGAAGAGATCGACGCCCTCATCGCGCAGCGCATCGGGCGGAAGATTCGCATCGCCGGCGCTTGCATCGGGACCGACGCCCACACCGTGGGGATCGATGCGATTCTGAACATGAAGGGCTACAAAGGCGACTACGGTCTGGAACGGTATAAAATGTTCGAGACATTTAACCTGGGCAGTCAAGTCTCGGTCGAAGAATTCGTGCGCTTTGCCAAACAGAACCGGATCGACGCATTGCTTGCATCGCAGGTTGTCACGCAGAAAGGCAGCGACGTGAAGAACTTCACGGCGCTTGCCGAGCTGCTGGAGGCCGAAGGTCTGCGCGACCGCGTCGTTCTGTGCTGCGGCGGACCGCGCGTGACCAATCTGCTGGCGCTGGAACTGGGCTACGATGCGGGCTTCGGGCGCGGAACGCTTCCCAGCGAGGTCGCGGCTTTTATTGCAACGCGGCTCTCGCAGGCGGAACGCGTTTAAAATAAGGCGAATCGGCCTTTTATGCTCCCGGAGTTGTTGGCGTGGTTCACGGGCAAGGAGCCCAACCGCCGTAAGTTTCCGCGAAAGCGCAAGCCGTACCGCGCGACGTTTTCCGTTGACGGGGGCACGACGCAAAAGCCGGCCATCGGGCTGGACATCAGCGGCGGCGGCCTGTGCGTGCTGACCCAGGAGCCGGTGGGACGCGACGAATTTGAAGTCCGTGCGACGCTGGATGCGCGCACGGTGCGCGTTCGGGCCAAATCGGTTTGGCAAGATACGGTGGCGCACCAGGGCAAATCCGTCTGGCGCTACGGCATGCGCTTCACGGGTATTTCGGCCGACGATTGGGATGCGATTATCCGCTACACCACCGATAAGTCCGTCGCCGAGACCAACAAAGCCCAAGAAGAGCTCACAACGGTCCGCATGACCCCGGACGATGCCGATCGGCTGCTGCCCAGCCGCTTGCAGCAGCGCCTGCTGCACATGCTCGTCGAACGCCGGCGGCTTGCGCCGCTTAAGGGCACGCAGACACCGCTCGTACAGTACTTTTACTCCGGCGTCGTGCGCCACGAGGGGCGGTTGATGCACCGCTTGACCATTCAATCCAAAGTCGTCGGCACCGAAGGCGATGAGATGTTCGAAACGCGGTTCGTCTTCGACGATTCCGGTGAGACCATCCTCATTTTATCGTAATGGCAAAAACCGCGCTCGTCACCGGCATCACCGGACAAGACGGCTCTTACCTTGCCGAACTGCTGCTCGAAGAGGGCTATCGCGTTATCGGCATGACGCGCCGCACCAGCACCGACGTGCACGAACGCATCGCGCACATTATGGATCGGATTGAGTTCATTTCGGGCGATTTGCTGGATCAAACTTCTATCACGAATATCGTTGCGGCGACGCAGCCCGACGAAATCTACAACCTCGCCGCGCAGTCGTTCGTACCGGCATCGTGGACACAGCCGGTCTTGACCGGCGAGTTCACCGCGCTGGGCGTAACGCGCGTGCTCGAAGCGGTGCGCGCCGTCAACCCGCGCATCAAAGTCTATCAGGCATCCAGCTCCGAGATGTTCGGCAAGGTGCAGGAAGTGCCGCAGAGCGAGAACACGCCGTTCTACCCGCGCAGCCCATACGGCGTTGCCAAAGTGTACGGGCATTGGATTACCGTGAACTATCGCGAGTCGTACGACATGTTCGCCTGCAGCGGGATTTGTTTCAACCACGAATCCAGCCGCCGCGGCAAAGAGTTCGTCACGCGCAAGATCACCGATGGCGCGGCCCGGATCAAACTTGGCTTGCAAAAAGAACTCCTGCTGGGCAATTTGGATGCGCAGCGCGATTGGGGATTTGCCGGCGATTACGTGCGCGCGATGTGGCTCATGCTTGGCCAGGAAACACCCGAAGATTATGTGATCGCGACGGGGCGCACGCACACGGTGCGGGACTTCGTTCGCATCGCGTTTGAAGAGGCCGGCCTTGGGTCGTACGAGCCGTACGTGCACGTGGATCCGCGTTTCGTGCGGCCCGCCGAGGTGGATCTGCTCATCGGCGATCCCTCAAAAGCCAAACGCGAGACTGGGTTGGGAACCAACCGTCTCATTTGAAGAGCTCGTCGCGATGATGGTGCGAACCGACATCGACCGCCTCGCTGCGCTGACCGGCGTTTAACATGCGCGCACTGGTTACCGGTGCGAACGGCTTTGCCGGTACGCATCTCGTGCGCCGCTTGCGCCAAGACGGCCACGTCGTCGTGGAGTCGCAGATCGACGTGCGCGATGCGCAGGCGGTGATCGAGACGTTTCAAGAAGCGCGGCCCGATGTCGTGTTCCATCTTGCGGCGCAAGCGTTCGTTCCGGAGTCACTGGCCGATCCGATGGAAACGTACACCGTCAACGTGCGGGGAACGGCCACCGTGTTGGCCGCGATGCGCGCGCTCCGGGACGGCGGCCGGCCGGCGCGGTTGATGTTCGCGAGCTCCGCAGACGTGTACGGGCCGCAGCCGCAGGATGCGTATCCGCTGATCGAATCGCTGCTGCCGAATCCGAGCAATCCGTACGCTGCAAGTAAACTTGCCGCCGAGGCGCTCATTGCCGGTGAAGTGCGCAGCTTCGGTCTTGACGCAGTCCTCACGCGCGCGTTCACGCACATCGGGCCGGGACAAAGCGACCGGTTCGCTGCGGCGTCGTTTGCCGCGCAGCTCGCCCGCATTGCGGCGGGCGCGCCGCCGGTGCTGCTCGTTGGGAATTTGGAGTCGAAACGCGACTTGCTGGACGTGCGCGACGTCGTGGAGGCCTACGTGTTGCTCGCGAGCAGCGGAGTGCGCGGCGAGATCTACAATGTTTGCAGCGCCACGGCGGTGAGCATGCGTGAGGTGCTGGGCGAGCTCATACGCATCGCCCGCGTGCCGGTGGAAGTGCGCGAGGACCCCGCACGGATGCGTCCGTCGGACGTTCCGCTGTCGTACGGTTCGAATGCCAAGCTTCGCGGGGTCTGTGCGTGGGAGCCGCGCATTTCGCTGCGGCGTTCGTTGCAGGATGTGTATGCCGATGCACAAATCGAGCTGCCGTCTATGACCGATCCGCGCAGCGATGAGTTCAAGGCCTTCGTCTTCAAAAACCGCGGAGCGCTACTGGCGGTGCCGGCCGTGCTGCTGGCCGTTTTCGGCAAGCCGAGCGCATTCAGCGTGACTTTGGGGCTGCCGCTTGCCCTTGCGGGCGAGCTCGTGCGCTGCTGGGCGGTCGGCTATTCGGGCGTGACGACGCGCGAGAATCATGTGACGGCGCCGGAGCTCGTGACGGCAGGCCCATATGCGTACGTGCGCAATCCGCTCTACGTGGGCAATTTTGTAACGGCGGCGGGTTTTGCAATCGCCTTTACCGGTGCAAATGCGCTTTCATCGCGATCGGCATTGATCGCCGCCTCGCTCGGAACCATGATCGCCGTATATGCAACGATCATTCCGCACGAGGAGCAGTTCTTGCGATCGCAGTTCGGCGCGCCGTACGAGCAGTATTGCAACGACGTACCGCAGATCGTTCCGGCGCTCGAACCCAAGAGCGACGAGCGCGGCGAGTGGAAAGCCGGCGTTATCGCGGCGGCGGAAAAGAATACGTTCCTGGTCTTCGGCGCAATGCTCGCGGTCTTGGCGCTCAAAGCCCTCAAGGGCTAATGTCTTCCACCGCGAGGCTGATTCTCTCGCTCGCGCTGGTCGCCGGCGTTGCCGTGCTGGAGTTCTGGGGAGGCCTGCGCGCGGGTTCGCTTGCGCTGCTCACCGATGCCGCGCATGTGTGCATGGACGCCTTCGCACTTGCCGTTGCGCTGTTTGCGCTGCTCGCTGCGCGCCGCGCGCCGAGCCCCCGCAAGACCTTCGGCTACGGCCGGCTTGAAATTTTGGCGGCGCTGCTCAACGGCAGCGTGCTGCTGGCGGTAACCGGCTTCATCGTCTACGAATCCGTGGTGCGGCTTTTTGTCGCGCATCATTCGCAAGGCGCGCTTATGAGTACCATTGCCGGCATCGGTTTGTTCGTCAATGTCGCCGTCGCATTGTTGCTTCGACATGCCGGCGAGCACAATTTGAACCTGCAGGCCGCGCTCTTTCACGTTGCGGGCGACGCGATCGGCGCGTTTGCGGTGATCGTCGGCGGCGCGGCGATTTCGTTGACGGGAGCGACGTGGATCGATCCGGTGCTTGCGCTGTTTGTTGCGGCGATCATTCTTGTGGGCATCGCGCGCGTGCTGCGCGACGCGGCCGACGTGCTGCTCGAAGGCGTACCGCGCGGTTTGCATGTGGCCCATGTGCGCGAGGCGATGGCATCGCTCGAAGGCGCGGTCGCCGTGCACGATTTGCACGTGTGGACGATCGGCAGCGGAGCTCTCTGCGCTCTCGGCGCACATCTTAGTAGAAGACCGCAGCGTGAGCGAGGCAACCGCCATCGCCCGCGCGGTGGACGCGCTGGTGCGCGAGCGCTTCGGCATCACGCATGTGACCTTGCAGTTCGAGTGCGAGCGCTGTTCGGAAGATGAACGGGTCGTTTGCACGCAGAAGCCAGCCCGGCTATGAATTCGAACAGTTCCAAAGCCGTCGTGCTGGCAACCGCCCGCACGCCATTCGGCCGGCTTGGCGGCGGCCTTTCCTCGCTGGAGGCCACGACCTTAGGCGCCGCCGCCGTCCTTGCCGCCCTTCAGCGGTCGGGAATCGACCCCGCCGAGATCGAGCACGTGCTCATGGGGCAAGTTCTGCAGGCGGGTGCCGGGCAGAACCCCGCGCGCCAGGTCGTCTTTAAGAGCGGCCTTGCCAAAACCGTGACGGCGGAGACGCTGAACAAGGTGTGCGCTTCGGGGCTGCTGGCCGTGGTGAACGCGGCGCGCCTGTTGAACGACGGCAGCAACGAGGTCGTGATCGCCGGCGGCATGGAGTCGATGTCGAATGCGCCCTACCTTCTAAAGGACGCGCGTTCGGGCTACCGGTTCGGCGACGGCCGGCTGATCGATGCGATGATCCACGATGGTTTGTGGGACTACTATTTTCCGATGACGATGGCCACGCAAGGTTCGAAGGTCGCAAACGAGCTGCGCATCGGCCGCGAAGAGCAAGACGCCTTTGCGCTGGAGTCGCACCGCCGCGCAACGCAAGCGCAGCAGAGCGGGGCGTATGCAGCCGAGATGGCGCCGGTGCGCGTCGCGACCAAAGCGAAGGGCAAGATCGTTCTTGAGAAACTTCCCGAACCGGCGCGCGCGCGCGTTCCGGTCTCTGCGGGTTCCTCGAACGGCAACGCCGATGATATTTGGACGCACGAGCCCTCCAAAGAATTCACGATGGATTACGCGAGCTGGGCTCCGTTCGTTACCGGCGATGTTCCAAGCACGCTTGTTGAGAACGACGAAGCCGTGCGCACCGATGCAAGTTTGGAAGCCATGGCCAAACTCAAGCCGCTTGAAAAAGACGGGACGATTACGGCGGGCAACGCGCCGGGCGTGAACGACGGCGCAGCGGCGCTCATTCTCTCCAGCGCCGATTACGCCAAATCGCACGGCTACACGGCACTTGCGACGATCGCCGGTCACGAGACGGTGGCCTGGGATTCCCCGTATATTGCGCTCACGCCCGCGATGGCGGCGCAGAAGCTGCTGAACAAACACGGCATCGGCAAAGATCAGATCGACGTCTGGGAGATCAACGAGGCGTTTTCAGCGGTGGCCATTACCTCCGCGCGGCGCTTGGGCGTCGACCTCGCGAAACTCAACAAACTCGGCGGCGCGGTGGCGATGGGGCATCCCATCGGTGCATCGGGCGCGCGCCTTATCGGCACGGTGGTTGCGCAACTGCGCGCCCGTGGAGGCGGCTTAGGAATTGCGGCGATCTGCAGCGGCGGCGGACAAGGCGACGCTGTGCTCGTACGCGTTGACTAACTTCGAGCTTACCGGGGACCAGCGAGAGATCGGCGACCTCGCAGCGCAAATTGCGCAGCGCGAGATCGCTCCGTTCATCGCGCAATGGGATCGCGAGCATCACTTTCCGCGCGATCTGTTCACGAAACTCTCGGCAGCGGGCATCATGGGGCTGCTGGTTCCCGAGCCGTACGGCGGCGCGAGCGCCGATTATGTTTCGTATGCGCGGGCTATTGAAGAGACTTGCGCGCGTGGATGCAGGCTCGGCCGTTACCGTGTCCGTGCACTCGATGATCTGCATGGCGATTCTCAAACTGGGCAACGAAGCGCAGAAGCAGAGGTATTTGCCCAAACTCGCGCAGGGGGACTGCATCGCGGGTTTTGCGCTGACCGAACCCGATGCCGGCTCGGATGCCGCTAATATCCGCGCAAGTGCTAAACGCACCGGCGACGGCTACGTGCTCAACGGTCGCAAGCAGTGGTGCACGAACGGCAAGTATTCCAGCGTCATCATGGCGATGTTCCGCACCGGCGGCCAGGGCTCCAAAGGCGTGAGCGCATTTCTGGTCGACAACGACCGCCCGGGTTTGGTGGTTGAGAAGATCACCGAGAAGATGGGCATTCATACCAGCAACACATGCGACATCGCGTTCGACAACGTGGAAGTTAGCGAAGATGCGCGCCTTGGCGAAGAAGGCAGCGGCTTTAGCCACGCGCTCACTGCGCTTACCGGCGGGCGCATCGGCATCGCCGCGCAGGCATGCGGCATTCTTGCGGCATGTCTCGACGACTCGGTGAAATTTGCCAAAGAGCGTCAGGCGTTCGGCAAACCGATCGGCGCATACGAAGGCATCTCGTTCAAGATCGCGCAGATGGCGACCGACCTGGACGCCGCGCGCCTGCTAACGTACCGCGCAGCCGCACTTTACGACGCCGGCAAACCATTCGCAACCGAAGCGAGCAAAGCCAAGTACTTCGCCTCAACCGCCGCGCGCAAACACGCCGCGGAAGCCGTCCAAATCCACGGCGGCTACGGCTACACGACCGAATTCCCCGTCGAACGCTACTACCGCGACGCAAAAATCACCGAAATCTACGAAGGCACCTCGGAGATCCAGCAACTTATTATTGCAAGATCTTTGCTGGGGCGCTTGGAGTAACAGCCCCACCGACAGGTGTGGAACAAAAAACAGCAAGAGGCGCTCGCTTTCGCGAACGCCTCTTTTCGGTGTTTACAGCACGCCTGACATCGAAACTCTACCACACGGGCTCTGCGGTCACAAGACCGCGCTGGAGCGTACGGAGTCGAACCCGTAGCAGCAGCGTTTGTCAGGCGTGTTGTCGGTAACGCCGATACACCCCAGCGCGATTCATTCACGACCAAACCGCTTTGCGAACGTGGGGCCCTTCGACGGGCTCAGGGTCCTTCGATACCTCAGGATGACAAAAGCGAGCGCGGCCTTCGACTTTTGGCGTAAAGGCGGGCGGGGCGGCTGGGCGAAGCATCCCCGGCTATGAATTTGATGGAATACCAGGGCAAGGGGCTCTTCAAGCGCGTCGGCATTCCGGTGCCGCGCGGGCAGCACGTAACAACTGCGGAGCAAGCGGGCGGGTTCGTTGCCGAGAACCCCGGCGAGTGGGTTGTGAAGGCGCAAGTGCTGATGGGCGGGCGTGGTAAAGCGGGCAAGATTCAGTTCGCGAAAAACGCCGGCGAAGCACGCGAAAAGGCCGCCGCAATTATGGCTACGCCGATGCCGCCCAACCGTCAGAACCCCAAGGGCGAGCCCGTCAACTCGCTGCTGATCGAAGAGACGCTCTCGGTTGCCAAAGAAGCATACGCCGCAATTGCAATCGATCGCACCACCAAGAAACCGGTGATCATGGTGAGCGCCTTCGGCGGCATGGACATTGAAGAGGTTGCCGAGAATCATCCAGACTCAATCGCTAAAGCCTTTGTCGAAACCGCGGCCGGCTACTGGCCGCATGTCGGACGCGAGCTCGCCTTTAGCGCAAACCTCGATCCAGGCTACCGTAAGGCACTCCCCGGCATTCTCTCCGGCCTCTACGACTTGTTTTTCAAGTACGGCGCGAAACTGGTTGAGATCAACCCGCTCGTGCTCACGCAAGACGGGCGCGTCATTGCCGCCGACTCCAAAGTCGGCCTCGACGACGATGCGCTCTATAAAACGCCGGAATTCAAACAATGGCAAACCACGCTGCCGCTCGATGAAGATGAAACGCTTGCCACGCAAGCGGGCTTGGGCATTCGTAACTTTCGCCGCTTCGACGGCAACGTCGGCACGATGGCCAACGGCGCGGGCCTGGCGATGGGAACGATGGACGCGGTGAAAAACGCGGGCGGCTCGTTCGCAAACTTTCTTGATGTCGGCGGCGGCGCAAATGCCGAGCGCGTGCGCAAATGCTACGAACTGGTGATGAACCACACGAACGCCAACGTGTTCTTCATCAACATCTTCGGCGGCATCACGCGCTGCGACGAAGTTGCCAAAGGTATCGTCGAGGCGCTGAACACCACGAGCTCGCGCAAAGTGCCGCTCGTCATCCGCTTAACCGGAACCAACGAGGACGAAGGGCGGCGCATTCTCGCCGAAAACAACATGACGCCGGTGCAGACGATGGACGAAGGCGCGGCCGAAGCCGTGCGCATTGCAGGAGCGAACTAACCGTGGCAATTTTCCTGGATAAGAACAGCAAGATCATCGTGCAGGGCATCACGGGCTCCGAGGGCTCGTATCACACCGCGCGCATGATCGCCTACGGAACCAACATCGTCGGCGGCGTCACGCCCGGCAAAGGCGGCCAAAAGAGCGAGCACGGCCTGCCGGTCTTCGACACGGTCAAAGACGCCGTCGACGCAACCGGTGCAACCCACACGTGCATCTTCGTCCCGCCGCCATTTGCCGCCGATGCGCTCTTTGAAGCGCACGATGCCGGCATCGCGCTCGCCGTCTGCATCACCGAAGGCGTCCCCGTGCACGACGTGCTCAAAGTAGTCGGAGCAACGCCCGGCATGCGCATCATCGGCCCGAACTGCCCGGGCCTCATCTCGCCGGGGAAATCGTCGATCGGCATCATGCCGGGTCACGTCTTCAAAGAGGGCAACGTCGGACTCATCTCGCGCTCGGGAACCTTGACGTACGAAGTGGTCGATCTGCTCACGCGCGCCGGCTACGGCCAATCGACAGCGGTGGGTATCGGCGGCGACCCGATCATCGGCTCGACCTTCGTGGATTGCCTGCGCGAGTTCAAGAACGACTCGCAGACGCAGGCGCTCGTGCTCTGCGGCGAGATTGGCGGCTCGGATGAAGAAGACGCCGCGGCCTTCATTAAAGAGCACATGCCCGGCATGCCCATCGTGGCCTTCATCGGCGGCCGCAATGCCCCGCCGGGCAAATCGCTCGGTCACGCCGGCGCGATCATCTCGGGCAAATTCGGCACGCCGGAAAGTAAGATCGCGGCGTTCGAAGCGGCCGGGGTTCCGGTCGCCGATCGCCCCTCCGCAATCCCGGGCTTGCTCGCCCAGCGGATGCCCGTCGGCGTGTAGCCACCTCGCGGGAGTCACTTTCCGCCCCGAAGAAACGCTTTACCTAAATATCGCATTGCCAAAGTGGAGACATGATGTCAAAGACGAGCAGACTACGTAACGTATTCGGCGCACTTATCCTTACGATTTCGATGCTTAGCTCCGGGACTTGGGCGATAGCCGGCACGACCGGCGGTTTGAGCGGCGTCGTTGTCGACACGCTCACGAATGCCCCCGTTAGCGGCGTCCTGGTAAAGGCGTCGGCGCCGTCCCAAACCGCAACGGCAACCACCGACGCGCAAGGGCGCTTTAACTTCCTCTCGCTCGCGCCTGATACGTATACCGTCGGCGCGGTGAAGAGCGGCTACGACGAAGCGTCGGTCTCGGGTATCAACGTGTTTGCCGACAGCGTGGAAACGCTCACGGTGACGCTACGAAAATCGCTGACCGTTATTGCCAGCGTGCGTTCGGCGGCGTCCAGCAGTTTGGTCAAGTCGGGCACGACGTCCGATGTGTATTCGGTGAACGCTGCAACGCAAGATAAGATCAGTGCGCTCGGCGGCGGCGGCAATTTGAATAGCGCGTATGCGTCGGTTGCATCGGTGCCCGGTGCGGTGATGCCGCTCAACCAGGCCGGCTACTTCCAAACTGTGCACATTCGCGGCGGCGACTACGATCAGGTCGGCTACGAGTTCGACGGCGTTCCGGTGAACCGGTCGTTCGATAATTATCCCTCGGGCCAGCTCTCCTCGCTTGGCATGTCGGAGCTCCAAGTATATACCGGCGCAACGCCCGCGAATGCGGAAGGCGAAGGCCTTGCCGGCTACATCAATCAGGTCATCAAGACCGGCACGTACCCGGGCTTCGGCGATGCGACGCTGGGCATCGGCTCGCCGGCGTTCTACCACAAGGCCTCGATCGAAGCCGGCGGCGCGTCACCGGATCGCAACTTCTCGTATTATGTCGGCGTCGGCGGCTACAATCAGGACTTCCGCTACGTCGACCAAAAGAACGCGGCCGGCTACAGCAACCCGTATAGCGGTTTAGGAACCGTCATAAGCGAGGGTGGCCCCGCTACCAGCTGCGACCCCAGCGTTGATCCGACCGCTGTTAATTACACGTCCTGCTACGCGAATGGGGTCGCCGGTCCCGGTGGATATGGCCTTGGCCCCTACAATTTCACGCTTCCATCCAGCATATTCGATCGCGACGTCGTGGTGAACTTGCACTTCGGACTGCCGCATCACAACGATAGCGGGCGCGACGACATTCAGGTGCTTTGGGACAGCGGCATGCTGCTCAACGGGTTTTATGAATCGGCCAACGATGCCGGTGGTGCCGCTGCTTTGGGCGGCCCGGTGACGTATACGGATTCGTTCCAGTGGACGGGCCCGGTTGGTACGCTGCTGCCGGCGAACTATACGCAGTATCTGCAGCCGTATCTCTTCCCCGATTCGCCCTCGCACCCGGCTGCTAGTTTCACGGGCAACGGCACCCTGGTCAATCCCGCCCAGCGTGACGCGATCTTCAACAATCAGGAGATCGTAAAACTTCAATATCAGAAGAACTTCGGCAGCAACGCGTATCTGCGCGCATACGGGTACACCTATTACTCGAATTGGGAGCAGACCGGACCGGTGTGCGCGTATCTGAGTTTCGGCTGCTTTGTCTCGCCCGATTACGAACTGACCTCGCACACGCGCGGCGCTTCGCTCTCATTCGCCGATCAGATCAGTTCGCAGCACTTAATTACCCTCGAGGGCAACTACACGACGGCGAACTCGATTCGCGACAACAACACCCAGATGTACAATACCGGCGGCTCGCGCAGCATGGCAACCGTTCTTGTCAGCTCGGCGAACCCGACCTCCGGTCTTTGCTATAATACCGCAAACACTGCAACGCCGGTCGCCTGCAACCGCGGTAGCGCCACCTATCTCAACTGGGCGTGCTTAGGCAACCCGTCGGCTTTCGCGCCCGGCGTGCAAGCGGGCGAATGTAACGACAACGCGCCCGGCGATCAGCCCGCGGCCGTGGGCGCGCTTTCGTGCGGCGGCGCACCGTGCGCGTACCTGGTGGACGAAAACAGCCAGTGGGCTACTTATAACACCGTCGTGCCCAAGTTCTCATCGCTTTCCATTCAAGATGAATGGCGCCCAAGCAGCAAGTGGCTGTTCAACATAGGTCTGCGCGACGACCGCTACGAGTTCGACGGCTCGAATACCAACGAGGGTCCGGCGCGCCAGTTCTGGTTCAACGCATTCAACATGGATAATTGCGTAGGTCCGGACGGATTCACACTCGTTTCGGCAACGACGCCCGGAACGTGCCCGGCAGGCGACACGCCGGCGCATCTTACCAACGCGTCCGCTCAAGTTCTAAACTACAATGTCGTCGAGCCGCGGCTCTCGGGAACGTTTACCATGAATCCCGACACGGTCTTCCGCTTTAGTGCCGGCAAATATGTGGAAGCGCCGAATACTGCCTACGAGCAGTACAACACGCTCCAGGAAGATCTGGCCGACTACTTGGGATCGAACTTCTACAAGTACGGTTTCACGACGCCGGGCCATCACGTCTATCCGCCTACGTCCGATAACTTCGACTTTTCGTGGGAGCAGCGTCTTCGCGGAACGGACGTGTCATTCAAACTCACGCCGTTCTACCGGCACACCGATAATCAAATCCAGAACTTCTTCCTGGATCAAGCGACCGGCTTTATCTCCGGCTTGAACGTCGGCAAACAAACCAGCGAAGGGCTGGAGTTTCAACTGACCAAAGGCGACTTTAACGCCAACGGTTTGTCGGGGCTGCTCTCGCTGACGTACACGCATACTATATCAATTATGGAACGCTCTCGAACGGCACCACGATCGTTTCGCAGATCAACAACGACATTCAAACGTACAATGCGTACACGTCGTATTGCGCAGGCCATCCATCCGATGCGCGCTGCGGAAGCACAACTACCGGCGTTGCCGCATCTCCATGCTACGACAACACCGGCGCGCCCGCTGCGTGCTCGGGTACGACCATCGCAAATCCGTACTGGAATGCCCCGGTTCAGGGTTTGCTCTCGCCGAGCGCGAGCTACCCGGTGTACGACATTTTCCCCGGCGGCCTGAGCAGTACGGCTGATTCGTTCGAAGTTCCGTATGCGGCAACGCTGGTGCTCAACTTCAAGCACGACAAATGGGCGATTACGCCCAGCGTGCAGTTCCTGGCGGGTAACCGCTACGGCGCGCCGGAGAGCACGCCCGGCATCGATCCGGCCTCCTCCGGATGCGCAACCAATCCGACTGCGGTTGATTCAGGCCGCTATCCGTACGGTGGCGCGGCGGGTGGCGCGGGATACGACGCCATGAACTGCGCGGGCATTCTGACCATTCCCGACCCCTACACGCACACGTTCGATCAGCCGGGCGCGTTCGTGAACCCCTCCCAATTGCTGATGAACCTGCAAGTCAGCTACGATGTCTCGCCCAAGATCACGCTGGTGGGTACGTTTGCGAACATCGTGAACCGGTGCTTCGGCGGCTCCAAGGAAGCCTGGACCCGGACCGACTCCAACATCTGCAGCTACGGCATCCTGAACGGCGCCGGCCTGGTGGTACCCACGGGTAATGTCTACAACCCGGGCGCGGCCATCCAGCCATTCGAGCAGTACCCCTACGAGGGTTCCCTGGGCCCGGTCAACGTGGACGGCACCTCGATCAAGACCCCCTTCAACTTCTACCTGGAAGCCAAAATCAAGTTGTAGGACCCGCCCTTCGTCATCCTGAGCCTGTCGAAGGACCCGAGGTACCGAGGGGCCGAGCCGACATCAGGCGGCATAAAAAGAGGGACCCAGGTCAAAAACCTGTGGTCCCTCAGCCATTTCCCAGAGGATTAAGAATTTATGAAAAGAACGATGAAGCAGCCGGTGGACTGCGCGGGTTTACGGCCCCGTGGGCTTATCGGCCATAACACACATTGGTCTCACCTCTAAAGGAGGAACCATGCCAAAACTGAGAATCCGGCATGCGTTCGTCGCGGTGTTACTACTCGTATCGTTGCTTGCCCAGGGAACATGGGCACTGGCTGGCACGACGGGCGGTATCACCGGGTACGTACGCGATACGGATGGGGTTGCGGTTAGTGACGCTCGAATTACCGTCACCGCGCCCTCGGGCAGTGCTTCCACATCGACGGACAACACTGGCCATTTCAATTTCCTCTCACTCTCACCCGACACGTATACGCTTAGCGTAACGAAGGCCGGCTACCAAGACACCTCGCTCTCGGGCGTGACGGTGTTCGCCGACCAGGTCCAATCCTATGCGGTGGTGTTGCCGAAACAACTCAAGACGATCGTTTCGGTCCGTACCACTGCAAGCAGCTTGGTCAAGTCGGGTGTCGGGGGCGACATCTACAACGTCGACCCCTCGCAGATCCAAAAGACGGCTGCGCTCGGCGGCGGCGGTAACCTTGATTCCGCATACTCGGCCATTTCATCGGTTCCCGGCCTAGTGGTCGGCACCGGCGGCTCTGGCTGGAATCAGGCCGTCGTTGTACGCGGAAACAACCCGTGGTTCACGGGTTTCGAGTACGATGGAATTCCCGTTAACCGCGCGTTCGATAATTACACGGCCTCGACGGCGTCCAACTTAGGGTTGCAGGAACTGCAAGTCTATACCGGCGGCGGACCGGCCAGTATTTCATCGACGGGTACATCGGGATTCATCAACCAGGTCATCAAGACCGGAACGTATCCCGGGTATGGAACGCTTTCGGGCGGTCTGGCCACCGAGGCATTCTACCACGAGGCCCGCGCTGAAGCGGGCGGCGCGTCGCCGAACCGCAATTTCAGTTACTACGTTGGAATCAGCGGCTACGACCAGGCGTTCCGCTACATTGATAACAATGACGGCGCTAACTTCGATCAACTGGGATCGGCGTACGGCACATATGGGTACGCCACGAACTTCACGTTCACTGGACAGGGCGTGCTGAACGCCTGTAATCCAAATCTTGGATTAGCCGATCCAAGTTTACCGCCCCAAGGCTGCCTGCCGCAGTCTTGGAACCTCTATGGATCAGGCACGTTCAATACCGATCGTGAGACCGTTGTTAACTTGCACTTCGGTATTCCGCGTCATGATGGTCAAAAGGACGATATTCAGATACTCGGAAGCAGTTCTGCTCTTAAAGAGTATTTCGACAGCGCTCTGGCAGACCAGGCGGGTCCTGGCGGCATCAACGGCTATCAGGTCGCGATGACCGGGTTCCCGTACTGCCCGCCCAGCGGCGTTGGCTCCGGCTGCGCTGCAGCCGGCGGGCCGAACTACCCGGCCTACACGGACCCGTATACCTACAACCTGCCATTCGGCACGAATGTCTCCGGCATCATGCCGTCGATCTACTACCAGCCGAACAGCCCACAGAACCGCGCCCCAAACTCAGCAATCCCGTTCGATCAGAATAACCTGACAAACAACGATACGGGCGCGTTCAAAGTGCAACTGACGCACCCGTTTAATAGTCAGTCGTTTTTGCGCCTGATGGGTTACACGTACTTTAGCGATTGGACCGAGAACGGCAACCTTGCTGCTTCGACGTACCTCTCGGGTTTCGCGCCCGTATCGCCGAACTACGACCTCATCACGCATACGGCCGGCGGCATTCTGCAGTATTTCAATCAGATCAACGACAAGAACTTGCTGCAGTTCACCGGCAACTACACGCATGCCAATGTTAACCGGTTCAATAATACCGGCTTCCTTGGCGGCGCGACGACGCCAATCGGTTTAATCTCCGAAAGTAACGGCGTCTACACGTGCTACAACTCCAAGCCCACGCCGGTCATCATCAGCGGCGTAACGTACGCCTCCGGTGCGCCGATCCCGTGCTACTCCAGCAACTTCAAGAGCAGCGCAGGATACGTGGCGGCAAATGGAGCCCCACCGCCGGCTCCTGCGGCAGCGACTGCCGCCGGTGCGTACTGGGCCACGCTGTACAACGGCAACGCGAACGGCACGTTCAACAACGTCGTGCCAAACTTCTACGCGGCCTCACTTGAAGATCAGTGGCGCCCCTCGGAGAAACTTACGGTTAACGCCAGCATTCGTTACGACCAATTCAACTACGGATTGGCCAATGCGAATACGGGCCAGAACCCGTTCTACGCACAGATCATTCAGAACTACGCGTGCTACAACCCGACGAACGGTACAGTTCAGACCACACCGCTTGGCCCGGGCGTCTATCCGCCGGCTCCGATCGTCCTTTCGACGACCTGCGCCGCCGGCTATGCGCATCCCAACGGAGCGACCCCGGGCGTACCGGCGTTTACGCTGAACACGCCGAGCGTCTATTCCATGAAGTACTGGGAGCCGCGCGTCTCGGCAACGTACACGCAGAATCCCGATACGGTCTGGCGCTTCTCGGCCGGCCGGTACGCGGAACCCCCGCTCTCGGCTGCCGTGGAGTATCTCTACCGCGGCGGAAGCGGAGCCAACCTGTGGGGCAACTTCTTGAACTTGGGGACGTTCTCGCCGTTCCACCCGATCCCGGGTCAAACGTCGGCGCAGTACGATTTCTCGCTCGAGAAACGCCTCCATGACACGGCGATCGGCTTCAAGATCACTCCGTTCTACGGCACGACTTCCAACTGGGAAGAGCAGTCGTTTATCGGAGCATGGTTTTGTAACGCAAATTCCGGTCGGTAAAGCCCGCAGCTGACGGCGTTGAATCTCAACTCAATTACGGCGACTTCAACAAGGACGGTCTCTCCGGTCTTGTGTCGTTCACGTATACGAAGTCTGAGGTTCAGTTCCAACCGCTGCTCGGCTCAAGCCAAATCCAACAGGAACAGATCGCCATCAACAACTTCAACGCGTTGACCTCGGCCGGGGGCGGAGCAGCGTGCTACGCACCCAACTCGGCGACTCCTGCGGCATGCGGCGGAACGGCAATTGCCAATCCGTACTACAACATGTCGCCGGTCAACGCAAACGCCTTACTTCCGCTTAACGGCTGGTACCCGCAAGGTATCACGGCGTTGGCGGGCGGCGGCTTGAACCCGTCCAACAGTTCGTGGTTCAATTCACCGTTCGTAACGAACTTGGTGCTGAACTACCGGCATGCGAAGCTCGCCATTACGCCCAGCCTGCAAATCGAGGCCGGGGCGCAATACGGCAGCCCGTATGACGTCGTCGGTGAAGATCCGCGGAACTGCGCGGAGAATCAGGGAATCAGCGGCGTGGTAGCCGCAGGCTCAGCGACGGCGCTGAACTGCGACTTCACGCAGGAAACCAACGTCGGCAGCGCGCCGGTGTACGGTTACCTGTACGTTCCCAACCCGCAAACAGGAAAATTCGCGACCCCTGGGCAATTCAACGAGCCCAGTATCGCGATGCTCAACCTTCACTGTCATATGATGTGTCGCCCAAGGTTACGCTGCAATTGACGGCGTCGGACCTGTGGCACACGTGCTTTGGCGGTACCAAGGAGCCCTGGACGACGGCGAATCCGCCTAGCCAATACAACTGCGGATACTACTCCAACGGGAACTATGTCAACAACTTCTATAATGGAACCGGCCCGACCGATGCCGGCGCCAATTATGGAGTGACCGCGTATCCCTGGGAACAGCAGACTATCTTCCGAAGTTTAATAACAGCATCGGCGGATACTTCCCGTTCAACCTCTACTTGCAAGCGCAGGTCAAACTCTAATTCGTTAGAGCGAGACCTCGCCTACAAGGCGAGTACCTAGCAAAGAGCGCTCCCGCGTTTGCGGGGGCGCTCTTTTTCTACCTCAGAATGACAAATGGGAGGCGTGTTCGAACCGCAAGCGCGTATGAAAGCCGGCTACTTGTGCGAGGATTGCGAGGTTTCGATCTGGCCCGCAACGACCCGTTCCGAGCTGGTGTGGCTTAAAGATCGCATACACGTCGTGCGCGAAGTTGCAAAACATTCAAGCGGCGGTTTGGACACCTGGATCGTCGAGGGCTTCGATTTCCTCAACGACCATCAAGACCACAGCGTCATGGTCGTCACGAAGCGCTGATCTGCAGTGCTTAGATCCGCGGCCTGGTCCGTGCGAATATGCTTGCGACGGGCATCGAAAAATCCGGCAGGGCAGGATGCTTTATATTGTCGTCCTTGCCCAGCGTGCGCGTGCCTTCGATGTCATGGATCGTTGCGCTATGCGCCTGTGGATCGATCTCGATAACTGCTTTCGTGCCGCTCGATAGATAGACGCGGATCTTTTCGTCAACATTTGTGCGGTGGTCGCTCGGAGAAAGGATTTCGATCGCTATGTCGGGCGCAAGATGCGGCATTTGCGCAGCGCCTTCGTCTTCGTAAGGCAAACGTTCGAAGGAGAGGTAAGCAACGTCCGGCACGAGGCTACGAATTCGTTCGCCGGGCGGCGTGACGCGAAATTCCCATTCGGTTCCGACACGTCCCAGGCCGGTTTCATCCGCCCATGCCGAAAAGAGCGGCGACGATGCGGCTTTGCGCATTGGCGTGCGCTTGGGTCGGGCTCACTTTTTGAACCACCCGCCCCCCGATCCACTCGCTCGCGGGTTTGGTCTGGTTTTCGATGATCGATTGCATGACTTGGCTCCCACGCAATTCTATCACGCGGCAAATCTGCCGCGGAAAGCCAATAAAAAAGACCGCAGGGAGGAGCGGTCTTTTTTATTCGTGGTGCCTTCGACAGGCTCGGGCGTCCTTCGACAGGCTCAGGATGACAACCCGGGGGTGGCTTCTCTAGTTTGGAACGTGAAGCCGTTCGCCCAGCGTAATCGCCACGCCCGAAAGATGATTCACTTGCGTGATGTGGTCGATGGTATCTTGAACGTCTGCACTGCTCGCTGTATGAGCGGAGGCGATGCTCCAAAGCGTGTCACCGGGCCGGACGACGACCGTGGAATAATGCGTGGGCGTAGCAGCATACAGATGCATGCTCGAGAGCGCCGGCACCGTTACCATTGCACCGAGCGCGGCGAGCGCTATCAGCGGCATCAGGGTGAATCGTCTGCGCTTAACCACCGTCGTTACTCCTTACTATATCTTGCGCCGAACATTCGTTCGTTGTACTAGTATACCCACATCTTGGGCCAAACGCGTGTTCGTCCCCTAGATTTTACCACGGTCCAAGCGAGCGGTGTCAAGGGGTGCTCGAACATATGTTTGCCTTCTTGGACCGTCTTGTGGTATGGTTTTAGCGCTGAGGGGTGCCATACGTGTGTCCTTTTGGCAGAGGGTGGGGCCCTTAGCGAAAAATGGAGGCCCCTCGGAATCCTCGGGGTCCTTCGACAGGCTCAGGATGACAAAATGGGTCTTTCGACAGGCCCAGGATGACAAAATGGGTGCTTCGACAGGCTCAGGATGACAAAGCGGGTCCTTCGACAGGCTCAGGATGACAAAGCGGGTCCTTCGACAGGCTCAGGATGACAAAATGGGCCTTCGACAGGCTCAGGATGACAAGATGGGGCTCAGGATGACAAAGACAGGGGAGGCAAGACAGGTGCAAGAGACTACGGAGCGGCAGCAGCATATTCTGCAGGTCATTCGATTCGTTTACGGCCGAGCGCGGGTACCCGCCGTCGGTGCGCGAGATCGGCGAAGCTCGTCGGCCTCTCGTCCTCGTCGACCATTCACGCCCACCTCAAGACCTTGGAGCGCCGCGGCCTCATCAGCCGCGACCCCACCAAACCCCGCGCGCTGCGCAGCGATATGTCGCCCAAGGGCGCTCCGGTTCCCGAAACCGTGGTCATGCCCATCATCGGCAAAGTGGCGGCGGGAACGCCTATAACGGCCCAGGAGAACGTCGAAGGCGAATTCGTGCTTCCGGCCTCGTTCGCGCGGGCTTCGGACGGCTTTATGCTGCGCGTCCAGGGCGACTCGATGATCGATGCCGCCATCTTGGATGGCGACCTGATCATGGTCCGTCCGCAACGCGTCGCCAACAACGGCGAGATCGTCGTGGCAATGCTTGACGGCGAGGCGACCGTCAAGCGCTTTTATAAAGAGGACGGCCGCGTGCGGCTGCAGCCGGAGAATCGCACCATGGCGCCAATCTATGCGGGCGATGTCACCATCGTCGGCCGCGTGGAAGCCGTGGTTCGTAGCTTTAGCGCCGGCCTTGCCGATGCGCCCGCCATGGTGGCGGTGCGCGAGAGTCTTCCATGGAGCCTGGCGGGCCTAGCCCTCGGGTTCCTTGCATTTTTGGGCTTCGTGCCGGTGTCGAAAGCGGTGCTGCCGGCGTTCGGGGTAATGGCGTTTGCGCTGCTCGTTATTCTGGCTTGCCGGCTGGCACTGCATCTGAAACGCTCCTGGGCGGTCTTGGTGCCCGCATCGGCTGCCGTTTTTCTGCTGGCGCTTCCACAGCCCGTCACGCTGCACGATGCCATCCCCTACCTGCAGCGCTTGGGCGGCAGCGGGCTGTTCCTGGCGATGATCTCGGCGCTGGCGGTGGCGCTCGGCGGTACGATTGCGCGGCGCTTCATCGCGCGCCCCGCAATCGCGGATGTAGCAGGGGCCGCATTCGTTATCGCGCTCGCGGCGTTGCTGTTTGCGGTGCATCTCTCGCTGGGAACCGGGCTGACCGCGGCGCTCCATCCGCTCGCAAGATTGGGCGATACGTGGAGCGCGCTGATCGTCATTACCGCGCTCGAAACGCTGCTCTGGACGTTCGGCATTCACGGACCCGCAACGCTCGCCGCGGTCGTTACGCCGGTGTATTTGACCTTGCAGTTTCAGAACACCGCGGCATTCAGCGCGCATCGCCCGCTGCCGCATATCGTCGTCGTCTCGCTGTTTTTGTTCGTGTTTCCGGGCGGCGCGGGCGCAACGTTGCCCGTGGCGGCGCTGTTCGCGATTAGCAAAGTGCCGCGACTGCGAACGCTGGGGCGGCTGACCATCGTTCCGGCGATCTTCAATATCAACGAGCCGCTGATCTTCGGCACGCCGATCGCCATGAATCCGTTTTTCGTCGTGCCCTTTACGCTGGTTCCGCTGCTGTTGGCAACGCTCTCGTGGCTGGCGGTTGCGCATGGCGCGGTTGCGCGCCCGGCGTTTTATATGCCCTCCATGATTCCGTCGCTCGTCTCCACGTTTTTGGCAACGCTGGATTGGCGGGCCGTTGTGCTGATGGTTGTTAATCTACTCATCGCGCTGGCCGTGTACTTGCCGTTTGTGCGCGCGTACGAGAGGCATGAGACCGCGTGATACAAGTATTGTGCGATCGCTTCAATATTACGGGCGAGGTTCGCGCCGCTGCGCTGCGCGCTGGCGAACGCGTGCGCGATCTACGGTATCCCGCGCAGCAGCGCGTTCAAGCGAATATGATGGCAGCGTTCATGGAAGAAGGGCTGGCCGAGAGCGACCTTGCCGGGTCGACAGGCTACGGCTACGACGACGCGGCGCGCGAACGGTATGAATCGCTGCTGCAGCGGATCTTCGGAGCGCAGCGCGCGCTTGCGCGCCTCTCGTTCGTGAGCGGAACGCATGCGATCGTCACGGCGATTGCGGCGTGCGTTCCGCCGGGGAAGACGCTGGTGAGCTTGACGGGCAGGCCGTATGACACGCTGCGCAACGCGATCGATGGGGCGCCGCATTCGCTGGTTTCGCAGGGGGTTCGGTATGTGGAATGCGCCCTTCGGGCAAACTCAGCCCGATTCCGGGAATCGTAGTCCTTCGATACCTCAGGATGACAATTGGGCACAGGATGACAATATAGGGGCGTTCTTTATTCAAAGGTCGCGGGGGTATGCGCCGCGGCCTTCGTTGAGCATCGCTCAATGCGAAGAGCTGATCGCGGGCGTAAAAGCGGTGCGGCCTGACGTGCCGGTGCTGGTCGATAACTGTTACGGCGAACTCGTTGAGGATCGCGAGCCCACGCACGTGGGCGCCGATCTGGTCATGGGCTCGCTGATCAAGAACGTCGGCGGCACGCTTGCGCCTGCGGGTGCCTATGTCGCCGGCCGCGCAACGGTCGTCGAGCGCGTTGCGGCGCGTTTGTATGCGCCCGGCCTCGGCGCAGCGCTCGGCCCCACGCTCGGGTTCGGCCGTGCATTCATGCAAGGGCTGTTCCAGGCGCCGCTGGTCATCGAGCAGACGCTGCGCGGCTTGGATTTTGCGGCCGCGCTCTTCGAAGAACTCGGGTACGGCGTCGACCCGCTCCCGGGCGCGCAGCGCACCGATATCGTCCAGGCGATCCGCTTGGGGACCCCGGAGAAGCTGGCCCGCTTTGCTCAAGGTTTACAGAAGGCGATGCCGGTCAATGCGCGGTTTGCGCCCGAGCCCGGCCGCGTTCCGGGCTACACCGATCCGGTCATCATGTCGGGAGGCGCATTCGTCGCCGGCGCTACGATCGAGCTCTCGTGCGATGCGCCGCTGCGCGCCCCGTATGAGGTCTATCTCCAAGGCGGCGTTCACGCCGCGCACGCGGCGCTGGGTGCGATGCTGGCCGCGCAGGGCCTTTAAACGCTTCCCCGAACGAGTTTGCTGCAGTGTCTACCGAAGCAACCGGCTCTCCGCAGCAGCGGCGTTTTTTCCGGACAGCCGTCGAATTTCCGGTCACGGTCATCGTGCCGGGCGGCGAGACTCGTCATGTACGGCAGCGCGGTAGATCTTAGCGGCGGCGGCGTGCGCGTTATTACCAAGAACGACCTGAACTCCGGGCAAAACGTCACGTTGCGTTTTGCGCTTCCCGAGTCGGGCAACGAAATGATGGTGCGCGGACGGGTGGTGTTATCGTTCTTCGATGCCGCCAAGCAGCAGTTTGCTCATGGCATCGCATTTACGCAGATTGCATCTGCCGATCAGAGCGCGCTCGTCGAGTACATCCACGAGATGCAGCAGCGCTCGCGCGCTTAGTCCGCGCCGGCGTTGCCCCCCAAAAAGCCGTAGAAATAATACTTATTACCATCGCTGAGCGTAATGACGATGCGCGTGTCTTCAATCTCGGCCGCCGTTATGCTCTTGCCGATCATCGTTTCGAGGATAGCCTGCGCCTGCATGAATTCCGCTTCACGCAGCGCATCGGGTTCAACCTCGATGAGATGCAGCAACTCGTCGATCCTATCGTTCATCCGCCCCGCCTCGGCGCTCGGCTCCGATGTCCATAGCGTCACCTAAGGAGTATCGTCATGTGTTTGGGAATTGTTAATCCGCTCTGACAGTATCATACCCACCAAGCAGGGGGACCCCGCATCCCAGAGGGGAATTGCCCAGGCGCCATGTCCGCCGCTTACGTTTTAGAGGTGCTCAGCGGCCCGCTCGACGGGAAAACCTGGGCGTTTGAGGATGAAATCGTCATCGGCCGGGACGAGACGATGGCCGACGCCTGCATCGCGCTCGACCGGTACGTTTCGCGCCGGCACGCCCGCCTGCGCGCCAGCGCGGGGGCACTCTTGCTTGCCGACCTAGAAAGCCGCAACGGCACGCGCGTGGATGACCGGGCCGTCACGGGCGAGGAGTCGCTCGGCTTCGGCATGCCGTTCCAAGTGGGGCGTACGGTTTTACGCGTGATCAAGCGCTAGCGCTTGCGGCGCTGCCGCGGCCGCTGGGATTCGTGCCCACCATGGGCGCGCTGCACGAGGGCCACCTGGAACTGGCTCGCGTCGCCCGCACGCAGTGCGCGAGCGTTGCCGCCAGCGTGTTCGTGAATCCCATGCAATTCGGCCCGGGCGAGGACTTCGAGCGCTATCCGCGCGACAGCGAAGGCGACCGCGAGAAGTTGCGAGCCGCCGGCGTGGATTACGTCTTTATGCCCGACCGCGAGATGATGTATCCCGCGGGGTTCTCGACCGTCGTCGACGTTGGAGGCATTTCGGCGGCGTACGAAGGTGCGATCCGCATGACGCATTTCCGCGGCGTCTGCGACCATCGTTGCAAAAGCTGCTGCATATCGCTGCGCCCGACGTGCTCTATCTGGGTCAAAAAGACGCACAGCAAACGGCGGTCATCAAGAAAATGGTCCGCGACCTGAACTTTGCGGTGCGAGTGGAGATCGTGCCGACGGTGCGTGAATCCGATGGCCTTGCGCTCTCGAGCCGCAACGCGTATCTTTCGGCCGAACAGCGCGCCGGCGCCCGAGTTTGCACCACGCGCTTGAACAGATGCTGCAACATCTGCGCGAAGGGATGGACGTGGAGCGCGCGCGCGATCTCGCACGGCCGGTGCTCAGCGGCCAAGGGACGTGGGATTACTTGGATCTCGTGGATATGGAGACGTTCGAACCGCTGCGTGAACTGCGTGCCCCCGCGTTCGTGATCGGCGCCGCACGCTTCGGAACGACGCGTTTGTTGGACAATATGATGGTGACCGGATGAGCGCGCTGCGCGGTTCGCGGTATCTTGTTGTGCGTGACGGGCGGAATTGCGGCATATAAGGCCGCGTCCCTGACCAGCGCACTCGTTCAGCGCGGCGCGCTCGTAGACGTCATCATGACGCCCAAGGCGGCGCAATTCGTCGGCCCGCTGACATTCTCGTCGCTGACGGCGCGGCCGGTCTACAGCTCTTTGTGGGACGCTCCGGAAAAAATCCCGCACATCCGTTTGGTGCGCGAGGCGCAGGTCGCGCTGGTCGTGCCGGCCACCGCCAATATCATCGCGAAACTCGCGCAAGGCATAGCGGACAACTTGGTGACCACCGCCCTGCTGGCCGCGCGCATTCCGATCTTAGTCGCGCCGGCCATGAACGCCGCCATGTACGAAAGCGCGGCAACGCAGGAGAATTTGCGTCTGTTGCGCGAGCGCGGCTACACGCTCGTGGATCCGGAGCACGGGTTTCTTGCCGAACGCGAACGCGGCGTGGGGCGCTTGGCAAGCGAGGAAACCATCCTTGCCGCCATTGAGACGATCCTCGCGCGAACGGCCTCGCTCAAAGGCAAGCGCGTGCTGGTCACCGCCGGCCCAACGCGCGAGGCATTCGATCCGGTGCGTTTCATCGGAAACCCCTCGACGGGAGCGATGGGCATCGCTATTGCCCGCGAGGCAGCGCTTCGCGGCGCAAAGGTAACGATGATTTTGGGACCCACGCATCTGCCTGAGCCGCCGGATGTGGACGTCGTGCACGTGGAAAGCGCGCAGCAGATGTATGAGGCGGCTATGGAGTACCTGGAGGGCAGCGATATCGTAATCGCCGCCGCGGCGGTCTCGGATTGGCGGCCCGAGCAGCGTTCTGATCAGAAAGTGAAGAAGACGGACGACGACATGCAGGTTCGCATGGTGCGCAACCCCGATATTCTGGCAGCCATCGGCGAGCGCGCGGGGGGCGCATTCGTTCTGGGTTTCGCCGCCGAAACGCAGAATCACGAAGCGAACGCCCGCGAGAAGTTGGTGCGCAAGCACCTGAGCGCCATTGCGGTGAACGATGTCTCGCAGGGCCGCGCTTTCGGCGCTCAGCCGAATGACCTCACTGTTCTCTGGGGTCCCGATGGACGGCGCGAATTGGGAAGCGCATCCAAAGACGTGCTTGCCGCGCGGCTGCTGGATTTTGTCGGTGAACATGCTTCTGGCAATTGACGTCGGCAACACCGAAACCAAACTCGGATGCTTTTCCGCGCAAGGCGAGCTCACGCAGTCTTGGCGCGTGACGACCGATTCAAAACGAACCGGCGATGAGTACGGCGTTTTTTTCTCACAGCTCTTTGCAACTGCGAAGGTCGACGCGCGTCAAGTGGACGCTGTCGTCATCGCAAGCGTCGTGCCGAAATTGGATTCAACGCTCGAAGCGGCGTGCAAACGCTATTTCAACTGCACGCCGTCATTCCTCAAAGCGCACAGACAAGAAATGATTCGCGTCGTCACGGATCGCCCCGGAGAAGTCGGCGCGGATTTGGTGGCCTCGGCAATCGGCGGCGTTGAATTGTACGGCGCTCCGCTGATCGTCATCAGTTACGGAACTGCCAGCGCCTTCACCGCCATATCTGCGGACGGTGAATATCTGGGCGTGGCGATCGCACCGGGGATCAACATTTCCATCGATGCGCTTGTGGGTAAGACTGCGAAACTTCCGCAAATTGCGCTCGAAGCTCCCAAGGCGGCGATCGGACGCGACACGATCTCGGCACTGCAGTCCGGGATCATCTTCGGCTTCGTCGGACAAACCGAGGCCCTGGTGACGCGCATGCGCGCCGAGATGGGAAACGATGCACGCGTGATCGCTACCGGAGGCCTAGCAAGCGTCATCGCACAGCATACGACGATCATTCACGAGGTCAATCCGCATCTGAGTTTGATCGGTCTGCAACGTTACGCTCAAAAGTCACGCTAAAAAGTGACGCTAAAAATATTTAGATAGCGTAAATCCAAAACGGCCGATGGCCCGTTGAAGCGGTAATCTCGTCGCTTTAAAGGGGCCACATGCGTCCACTGCGTGCAGTTTGGGTCTGTCTGCTTGCGCTCATCGCGTCGACCTCGGCGGCTGCGGCGCACCCGCTGGGCAATTTCACAATCAATCATCTGGCAAAGATCACCGTGCACGGGGGCACGCTTCACGTGCGATACATTCTGGATATCGCCGAGATTCCGACGTTTCAGATCATGCAAGCGCATGGCGGGGCCTGGACCGGGGCAACGTTGCAGTCGTGGGCGCGCGCAGAAGTGCCGCTGGTACGCGATGGATTCCACTTAACGATTGACGGTTCGCCCGCGGCGCTCGAATCTTCGGGGCCGCGCGCCATGCTGCGTCCCGGAGCCGGGGGGCTGCCCATTCTGCGCTGGGTTGACGATTTGACCGTTCCGGTAAGCGCAGGCGCGCACAGCATCACGGCCATCGACCGCGTGTATGCCGATCGCCGCATCGGCTGGAAAGATCTCATTGCCGGCAATCAAACCGAGCCGACGAACGAGTGCGGCAGTATCCCAGCGTGCTCATCGGAACGCCGCGCCGCGTCGGGGGCGTCACGTTCGCCCTTCGCGGCAATTCGATTAGCGGCATCGTTGCATCCACGGACGAATCTCCGGTTATTCCCTCGGGGACGAGTTGGGTTCGCTCTACACTGCTCTCCGATATGTTTTCGCGCCCGCAGCAAACACCGCTGTTCGTTTTAATCACGATTCTTGCCGCGTTCGGCTTGGGCGCCCTGCATGCGATCGAGCCAGGTCACGGCAAGGCACTCTTGGCGTTCACCCTCGTCGGTTCACGCGCAACGCCCAAGCAGGCGTTCATTTTAGCCGGATCGCTGACACTAGCGCACACGCTAGGCGTCTTCATCTTAGGCATCGTGCTCTTTTCGGTGAGCGGATTTGTTTCCGAGTCGATCTTTCCGGCCATTACGCTGGCCTCCGGAGTCGTTATCGCCGTTATCGGCGCGCGGACGTTGGCGCGCTTTGTGCGAAGCCGTCGCGAGCATCGTCACGTGCACGCGCATTCGCACGAAGGCGCGCATCCGCACGAACACGGGCACGGACACGATCTCGATCACGAACATGCCGGCGGGCACGGTCACAGCCACGCAATTCCGGGATCCCAACCGTTGAATTTCGGCAGTGCGGTGTGGGCCGCGATGAGCGGCGGTATCGCGCCTTGCCCCGCGGCAATCGTCGTGCTTCTGGCGGCGCTGCGCCTGCATCATTTGGGTTACGGCATGATCCTCATCGTGATCTTCAGTCTGGGTCTGGCAAGCGTGCTCAGCGCTCTTGGATTGGGGGTCGTGCACGGTGCGGCGTGGCTCTCGCGTAGGTCCGCTTATGCGCGCATCGTTCCGTTCGGCCCGTTGATAACCGCGACCGTGATCTCGACGATCGGGTCGATTCTGCTCGGGCAGGGTCTGCAGCAAGAGGGCGTTGCGGCGCCGGTTCCGTTGCTTGCGGGGTTGGTCTTGACCGCGATTGCCGGCTTTGCCCTGAGCCGGCGCGGTCACCATCACCTGCACGCAGTTCTTCAAGACGAGGTCATAGCGGCATGATAGGTATCGGCGCGTTCACGGTCTTTGCTCTTGGCCTGCGTCACGGGGCCGACCCCG
This sequence comes from Vulcanimicrobiota bacterium, assembly GCA_963702335.1. GTDB lineage: Bacteria > Vulcanimicrobiota > Vulcanimicrobiia > Vulcanimicrobiales > Vulcanimicrobiaceae > DASSRQ01. The sequence continues at coordinate 34,477 of CAVPCC010000016.1, forward strand.
ATCATTTGGCGGCCATCGATAATCTCACGCGCAACTCGCTTGAGAAGAAACATCCGCTTGCGCGTTTTGCCGGCGCGTTGTTCGCCGGCGGCCACACGGTCATGGTCATGGCTATCGCGGCAATCGTCGGATTTGCCGGCGCGCGCTTTGCGGCGCATTCCGCATTGGTTGAGAACATCGGGATGGGCATCAGCATCGTCGTGCTGCTGCTGCTGGCGGCGCTGAATCTTCGCCAACTCGCCAAAGGCACAACGGCTCGCATCGCCGGCGCGAAAACGCGCCTGCTGCCCGCTGCGCTTCGTAACGGACGCTCGCCGTGGCTCGCCGTTCCGGTCGGCCTTCTCTTCGGATTCGGTTTCGAGACGTCAAGCCAGATCGCCGCGTACGCGGTCGCGTTCGGCGCGGACGCCGGCGTCGCCGGCGCGCTGCTGGTCGGTTCGATGTTTTGCGCGGGCATGTGCGCGACCGACACGCTGGATTCGCTGATGGTGCATCGACTAGTCACCTACCGCTCGGGCCGCCTGCCGCACGTGATGCGCGTGTGGATTTGGAGCGTCACGTTCCTCGCTTTAGGAGTTGCCGCATACGAGACGGCGCAGTTGTCCGGCTTCTCCTTGCCGCTTGGCGATCTCGCCGTGAGCGGAACCCTGGTTACCTCACTCATCGCCGTCTATCTCTGGATCTATCTCACGACGCGCTCGTCTGAACGCGTCTCCCCCGTCATGGAGTCACTATGAAGAAATCCATTCTCGGTGCGGCGGCCGCGTTCGTCCTTGCGGCGAGCGCGTTCACCCTCTACACCGTTCATCCCGCACATGCATCGGATCACCAAGACTCGCCGGTGACCATTGCGCGCCCGGGCGCCGATATCACCGACCCGTATCTTTTCCCCAGTCCTACGAATCCGTCCAACGCGGTCGTCGTGATGAACGTGCATCCGCTCATTCCCAGCGGCCAAGGAACGACAACGTACTTCGATCCGGGCGTCGTCTATCAAATGAATTTCGACACGACCTCGGAAAACGGCTCGACCTTTCCGTCGCCGTCGATAACGCGCAACGAAGTCATTCAATTCAAGTTCGGTCAGCCGGGACCTAACCAAAGTGTCACTATTTACGGTCCGGCGGCCGCGCCGACCACCGGATCGTCGACGACGCTTGTCGCGGCAAGCGGTTCAGGCACGATCAACTCCCCGTTCACGATTGCCGGCGGCACAATTAACGTGTTTGCGGGCGCCCGTGAGGATCCGTTCTTTTTCGACCTGGCGCAGTTCTTGAAGATCTTGCCGGACCGCAATCAGGGAAGCGCAGCGGCGAGTTGTTTGCCAAAACTCGGCGACGGCACATGCCCGCAAGGCTTCAACAATCCCGGTTCGGACACACTCAAAGGGTTCAACGTGCTCTCAATGGTTGTCGAACTTCCGCGTGCGGCCCTGGACAACGGCGGCGGCCCGAAGATCGCTTACTGGACCTCCACTCACACCGTTTCGGGTCAATAGGAGAACACGATGAAGAACCTCGTTAAAGTCATACTGCCCGCACTGCTCGCCTCTGCGGGACTCACCGGTTGTTTGAGCGGAAATGCCGCAAACGGCACGCCTTCCGGACCCACGAGCGTCATCAGCCGCTCGACCGGCTCAACCGCCCGGCGGTGAACGAAGTGTTTGCCACGTTTGCGCAGCATCAGGCAAACAACACCGACCTTCCTAACAACGACGTTGCCAATCTCAAACCCGAGATCGTTTCGTTCATGACGAACGTTGCGGGACGCAGTGCGGCAATCGCAGGCGTCGAAGGGGCGGTCCTTACGCCCGACGTGCAGATAGCCGACATGACCGGCGCCAGCACGTCGTGTATCGGAGCCGCGCCCGGCGCCTGCAACAACTACCTGGGCATCGAGACCGGCGGCGTCACGCAAGCGCCTTCGGGTCTCAAACCCTTTGGCGGCCGCGCGCTCACCGACGACATCGTTACGCTCTCGCTGGGCACGATCTTCGGAGGCACGATTCCCGCACTGGGACTGGCCCCTGACGACGGCAACGAACTGGACGGCCGCGCCGATGCGCTGGCCCGGCGGTCACCGCCCGAACCTCACCAGCGACAACGTCACCTGCAAACCGCCCCCAAACACTTCACGGCAACGTTCCCCTATTTGGGCGCGCCGCAGTAAGTGAAAATCCTGCCCGGGTGGACGGTTCTTGCAGCGATCGCGCTCGGCGCGATCGCTGCATGGCCGTTGTTTGCTCCGCACGCCGCACGCGCAGCGAATCCCTACGTGAGCTCCGGTTCAGGACGACTACGATCTCCGGGATCAAACCGTTCATTCTACGAACGGCGTGTAGCGAACGATAAACGCGACCAAATCAGCGCCACGCTGCTGGCAGGAGAGTATATGCAGCGTTATCGCGAGCAGGGCGACGTGGGCGATCTTGCGCGCGCAATCGCTCAAGGCAGCCGCGCGTTGCGTTTGCAGCCGGCGAACAACGCGGCTGCCGATGGCGTGCTGGGATCTGCATACACCGCGATGCATATGTTTGCCCGGGCGCTGGTCTACGAACGGCGTGCACGCGTCGAGCAGCCGAACGATTCGAACGCGCCGGCGCAAATGGCCTCGTTGGATATGGAACTTGGCGATTATGCCGGCGCGTCAAAGGACCTGGAACGTGCCCGTTCGGTACGGGTGACTGCCACGACCCTGGCCATCGAGGCGCGCTACGACGAACTGACCGGCCACAGCGACCGTGCCGAAGCACTGCTGCGTAAAGCGATGGCGCAATCCGACAGCGTCTACGACAACGGCGCGCAAGGGCGCGCGTGGGTACCACTTCCGCTTGGGCGAAGTGCTGTTCTCGCAGGGGAAGATCGGCGAGGCAAAGCAGCGCGAGCGCGAAGCGCTGCGCTACTTTCCGCATTTCGAACTTGCATACCGGGCGCTTGCGCGATTCTGCTGGGCAACAAAGGATTGGCCCTGCGCGCGCGACGCGGCGGTCGAGGGCGCAGCGGTCGTACCGGTTCCCGAAACGCTTGGATACGAAGCGGACGCGCAAGAGGCGCTTGGCGATCGGGGCGGTGCCGCGCGCACCCGCGCGCTTGTGGTTGCAATCGAACGGCTCGGAAACGCGTATCACTTGAACGACCGGCTTTTGGCGGTGTATTACAGCGAGCACGGCATTCGTCTGGACGATGCGTACCGGATTGCGCAGCGCGAAGTACGCCTTCGCGGCAACGAGGTATACGCGCAGGACACGCTTGCCTGGGCGGCGGCAATGGACGGCCGATGGGGCACCGCGCGCGCCGCCGCACTTGCGGCGACCCGGTTCGGTACGCAGGACCCCCGCATTCTCTTCCACGCCGGCACCATCGCGATGCATTTCCACCAGGACGGGCGCGCGACGCGGCTGCTTCAAGGGGCACTTGCGCTCAACCCGCGGTTCGACCCATTCTACGCGCAAAAGGCCCGCGAGATGCTCGGGTCCATACTATCACGATAGGGCGCGGCGGGTAGAGGGTGATATACTACTGCGACTATGGCACGCGCTGTTAACCCGCTGGTCATTGGCCCGCACGAGATCTGGCCGCCTCTGATTTTGGCGCCGATGTCCGGCGTGACCAACAAAACCATGCGGGCCCTGTACAAGCCCTTCGGGCTGGGACTGACCGTCACCGAGTTCGTTTCGGCGAACGCGCTGCGCTATGCCTCAACGGCCAAGCGTACCATGGAGATGATCGATCAGCATGGCTTGGAGAAGCCCGTCAGCACGCAGCTCTGGGGCGACGATCCGGCGGTGATGGCGAGCGCGGCGAAGGTCGTCCGCGAATGCGGCGCGGACATCGTAGACATCAACTTCGGCTGCCCGGCGCCCAAGGTTACGAAGACGAACGGCGGCTCGGCTTGCTTGCGCGACGTCGATCGCTGCGAGCAAATCATGAAAGCCGTTGTGGATGCCGTAGATTGTCCCGTGACGATGAAGATGCGTTTGGGCTGGAGCGAGGATGCGCTGGTGTATATCGACGTTGCCAAGCGCGCGCAAGCCGTAGGCGTTCGCGCCGTGACGTTGCATGCGCGCACCGCGCGCCAGTTCTATAAAGGCGAGGCGAACTGGGATCACATCAAGCGCTTGAAAGACGCGGTCGACATTCCGGTGATCGGCAACGGCGATCTGGCCGATGCCCACGATGCGGTGCGGCGTATGCGGGAGAGCGGCGTGGACGGCATCATGCTCGGGCGCGCAACGCTGGGCAACCCCTGGCTGATCTCGCAGATCCGCGATCTCATGGAAGGACGCGAGATGCAGGCGCCGCCGTTCCCGGCCGATCGGCTTGCGTACGCCATCCGCGTCCACTTCAAGACCATGGTTGATGAATTGGGCGAATCGCGCGCGGTCCCGCAGATGCGAAAACATCTGGCACTGTATCTTAAGGGCGTTCCGAACGCGGCAATCCTGCGCGAGCGGATCATGCACGTCGACGCCGCGGCGCAGGTCGAAGCGATCGTGGAGGAAACCATCGCCGGACTCGAGCGCGCGGTAGCCGCGTGAGCGATCTCTTTACCGAGGCATACGAGAACTACAAAGAGTTCGTGAATCCGCCGCTGGCGCGGGTAATGAAACTTTCGGGCAGCCCGGTCGAGGTGCGCGCTTCCGGGTGCACGATCTGGGATCAGAACGGCAAGGCGTATTTGGATTTTGCCGGCGGCTACGGCGTTTTTACGCTCGGGCACAGTCATCCAAAGATCGTTGCAGCGGTGAAAGCGCAGATGGATCAAATGTCGCTCTCGGGCAAGACGATGTTCAACGTCACGCTGGGGCGCGTTTCGCGCCGGCTTGCCGAGCTTGCGCCGGGCGATCTGCGCATCTCGTTCTTTGCAAATAGCGGAGCCGAGGCGGTTGAAGGCGCGATCAAACTTTCGCGCGCCGCAACCAAACGCGGAAAGATCGTCGCAACGCGCGACGCCTACCACGGCAAAACCCTGGGCGCGCTTTCCGCAAGCGGCCGCGATTACTTCAAAGACCGGTATGCGCCGCTGCTCGGACCCGTCGCGCACGTTGCATTCGGAACCACGGACAGTCTGGAAGAAGCGCTTACGGATGCGGCGGCATTCATCGTGGAGCCCGTGCAAGGCGAAGGCGGCGTGAACGTTCCACCGGCCGGCTACCTGAGCACGGTGCGCGAGATCTGCGATCGGACCGGCGCGCTGTTCATCGCCGACGAAGTGCAAACGGGCTTAGGCCGCTGCGGCATGTTGTTCGGCTGCAACCGCGACGGCGTCGTCCCCGACGTCATGACGCTTGCCAAGGGATTGTCGGGCGGCGTCATACCCGTGGGCGCCTATATCGCGCGGCCTGTTGTGTGGAACGCGGCGTATGCGAAAGATCCGGTCATGCACACGTCGACGTTCGGCGGCAACGAACTGGCTTGCGCCGCGGCACTGGCGGCTATGGACGTGCTCGTTGAGGATGGATTGGTAGAGAACGCGCGCCTGCGCGGCGAGGAACTGCTCGCAGGCGCCCGGACGCTGGCGCAGCGTTTTCCGACGGTCGTGAAGGACGTGCGTGGTTTGGGGCTGCTGGTGGGCGTCGAGCTGACGAGCGAGGGGTACGGCGGCTGGATCATACCCGAGATGGTTAAGCGCGGCGTCACCGCGGCGTGGACGCTGAACATGCAGCGCGTCATCCGCCTGGAGCCGCCGCTGATCGTAACGTCCGAGCAGGTGCAAACGGCGCTTTCGGCCTTGGAGGCAGGGCTGGCGACCGCCCAAGAGAAGCTCGGCGCCCTATAGCCCATGCCATATGTCGAATCCACGATTATGATTGCAGCACCGGCGCGCGTCGTCTACGAGCTTGCAAAAGAACAGGAACGCTTTCCGCAGTTCATGCCGGACGTCGAATCCGTGAGCGTGCTGGAGCGTCACCCCGATCATATTTTGACGCGCTGGAAGACGCTCGTTGAAGAAGCGCCCATCGAATGGACGGAGGAGGACCGGTTTGACGACGCAGCGCTGCGCATCGACTACAAACTGCTCGAAGGCGACCTCGACAAATTTGAAGGCGCCTGGACGTTTGTGGAGGGCGAGGGGCAAACGCGGGTGACGTTGAGCGTGGATTACGACTTCGGCGTGCCGACGCTGGCCGAACTCATCGGGCCGACCTTGGAGCGCAAGGTGCGCGAGAACAGCGACATGATGCTTGCCGCGATTAAACGCGAGGCGGAAGCGCCCGATGGTTAATACGCCGAAGTTTTGTTTCATCGTGCATCCGCTCTCGCTTGAAGATCTCGTCCGTTACGAACCGAGCGCGAAGGGCAAAGGTCCGGCGATCATCAAGAAAATTATGGAATGGATGCCGTGCTGGGCCGCCGCGCACGTGACCGGCGTGCGCGCGCCCGACGGACGCGAAACCGAAGGTTGGTTCGTTTCCGCATCGCTCTTTCCCGAACAGATCTTGGAGTTTCCCCGCGAAGAAGTTTACAAGCGCATCGTACGCGCGATTGAAATCGGCGCGGAACTCGGGGCGCGGATTGCGGGTCTTGGCGCGTTTACCGGGGTGGTCGGCGACGGCGGCGTAACCATTGCGCAGCGATCGCCCATTCCGGTGACGACGGGCAACTCGCTGACCATTGCCGCCGGGGTCCAAAGTCTCTTCCGCGGCGCTGATGAAATGCACATCGATGCTAAAGAAGCCACCGCGGTCGTTGTGGGCGCCACCGGCTCGATAGGTGCGGCGTGCGTGCAGCTCGTGGCGCCGCGCGTCAAACACGTCATCCTGGTTGCTCGAAATAATACGCGTTTGGCAAAGTTTCATGAGTCGATCAAAAATTCGCTGCCGTGCGAATCCTCGTACACCACAGACATCTCGCAAGCGGTTCGCCAAGGGCAGTTGATTCTGACGGCGACCAGTTCGACGCAAGACGTTATTCAACCCGAAGATTTGCAGACCGGTGCTGTGGTTTGCGAGCTCTCGCTGCCGCACGACGTGAGCCGCCGCGTTGCCGAACTGCGCCCCGACGTCCTGGTGACCGAGGGCGGCAACATGAAACTTCCGGGCAGCCCGCATTTCGAGCGCGTCCGTGAACCGGGCCAAGAGTTCGATCTTAACCTTCCGCCGCGCACGGCGCTGGCGTGCATGAGCGAGACCATGGTTCTCGCGCTTGAAAACCGGCTTGAGAACTTCACATTGGGCCGCGGCATCGAATTGGAGAAGGTGATCGAGATTCAAGCGATGGCCGAGCGTTGCGGCTTCACCTTGGCGGACATGCGCGCGTTCGATGCAGCCATCGGCCCCGAAAAAATTGCCGCCATCCGCGCCGCCGCCGGCGAACGCCGCAAGAGCGTCGTCGCATGAAAAAAATCGTTTCGGTTTCGCTCGGTTCGAGCTCACGCGATCATCACGCGCAAGTGAATCTGCTCGGCGAGCAGTTCGACATCACGCGCACGGGGACCGATGGCAAGTTGGATGTTGCGATAGCCAAGGTTAGCGAACTGGACGGCAAGGTCGATGCCATCGGGCTGGGCGGCATCGACGTCTATCTGTATGCGGGCAGCAAGCGGTACGCGCTGCGCGACGGGCTGCGCCTGTTGCAAGCCGCCAAGATCACGCCGGTCGTCGATGGCAGCGGCTTGAAAAATACGCTCGAGCGTGAAGCGATTCGCTTCATGCAAGACGAGATGGGCGTCGATCTCAAAGGCAAGAAAGTGCTCATGGTCAGCGCGCTCGATCGTTTCGGGATGGCGCAAGCGCTCGTGGACGCGGGCGCCGACGTGCTGTTCGGCGACTTCATCTTTGCGCTGGACCTCGACAAACCGGTCAAAGGACTGCACGAGTTCGAAGAGATGGCCGAAAAATATCTGCCGGATGCGTGCAAGCTGCCGTTTCAGTTTTTCTATCCCACCGGCAAGAAGCAAGACAAGCCGCCGGAGCCCAAGTATCCGCAGTATTATGAAGAAGCCCAAATTATCGCGGGCGATTTTCACTTCATGCGCCAGTTCATGCCGGAATCGCTTGCGGGGAAGACCGTCCTGACAAATACGCTGACCGCGAATGATGTAGAAGAACTGCGTAAGCGCGGCGTTGCAACGCTCATCACGACAACGCCCGACTTTCAGGGGCGCTCGTTCGGAACGAACGTCGTGGAGGCGGCTTTACTTGCGCTGCTGGGCAAGAGATGGAAGACGTAACCTCGCAGGACTACGAACGGCTGCTCGCCGATCTGCAACTGCGGCCGCGCGTACTGCAACTCTCGTCGTAAGAAACCAAACGGGCGCGCGCCGCCTGCCGCGCGTTTTAAAATACTTCGATCTCTCCGTGCTAGCGTCGGCCTCGATGGGGCCCGCGTACAGTTTGGCTTCGACCATGGGGCCGATGGTTGGGGCGGCGGGAACCTTTGCGCCGCTCTCGCTCGTCATGGTCAGCGCGATCATGCTCTGCATTGCGATCGCGTTTGCAAGAATGACCCGCATTGCGCCGAGCGCGGGTTCGTCATACGCCTGGATCCGGCAGGCATTCGGATTGCATGCGGGCGCTTATGGTGCGTGGCTGCTGCTCCTTTCGAACTTTTTCGCAACGATGGCGACGGCCGTGCCTGCGGGCATCTACACGCTGGACCTTTTTGCACCTAATCTCGCGCAGAACCCGATGTGCGACGCCGCGGTCGGGGCTCTTTGGATCGTGGCGAGCACGTTGCTGCTGTACGCCGGCGTTCGCCCGACGGCGCTCGTTACGCTCGTGGCGCTCGCGCTTGAACTGGGCGTGCTGGTGGCCAGTGCAATCGCCGCCATGCTTCTACCCGCGCACGCAACGGTGTCCGCGGCAACGTCGATCCGCGATGCGCACGCGCTGACGTTTTCGTTTGCCGGTTTCGTGACGGCGATGACGCTGGGCGTGTGGATGAGCGATGGGTGGGAAGTTTCCGCTAGCGCCTCGGAGGAAGTGAACGACGGCGCGAGCGCTGCTGGACGCGGCGGAGTAACGGGTCTGCTCGCGACGGCCGTTATCCTCGTTCTGGCGATGACGGCATACCTACACCGCGGCACCGCGGCCGGCTTTGCCGCCAATCAAGCCGACGCAATGCGCTACGTTGCGGATCTGCTCGGCGCCGGCGCGTGGCGGCCGGTCATCATCGCGACCGTCCTGGTCTCGACCAGCTCCACGCTGTGGACGACGATCCTGTATCTCTCGCGATCGGTGTATGCCATGGGGCGCGACGGCGTGCTGCCGCCGGCTGTGGGCCGCCTGGACGGGCGCTGCGAACCGCTCTGGGCACTGGCGTGCGTTGGGGTGTCGGTGACGCTGTGCGAACTGCTCACGGGACTCTCGCAGACCGCGGCCGATGCTCTGACCGCCGTCTTGAATGCCAGCTCGGTCTTCCTCGGGCTGCTCTTCGTGCTGAGCGCGGCGGCAGCGCTCCGCATGCGGGCGGCCCTCCTTGCGCCCCTGTTGGGCTCGATTGCCTTGGCCGGGGTCCTTGCTGCAACCCTCGCCGTTGAGCCGCGTACGCTTCAATACTATGCCCTCGCGGGCGTGGGTCTGGGCGTTCCCTTTGCCCTTTGGCGGGTCCGGGCTGCCGCAAAAGTTGCAGGCAGGACGGCCGGGTATTACGAACAGTCGTCGCCGGCGCCCTAGGTGGGGCGCTTCCTTACGCGAGGCCGGCCGGGCCTTAATATTTTTTGAGGGTCTAGGTACTTGAACGAAAAAGAGATCGTCCTCACTCAAGAGGGCCTCGAGAAACTCGAGCGGGAGCTCGACGACCTGAAATCGGTCCACCGCCGAGAAGTCAACGACCGCATCCGCCAGGCCAAAGAGTTCGGCGACCTTAGCGAAAATGCGGAGTACGAGGACGCAAAGCAAGAACAAGCCTTCATTGAGGGACGCATTCTCAAGCTCGAGTCCATGATTCGCAACGCGCGGCTCATCAACGAGGCGGAATACGCGGCCGATGAAGTGCACCTGGGCTCCATCGTCAAGGTCAAAGACCTCAAAACGAGCTCCGCGCACGAATTTTCCATTGTCGGTTCGGCCGAGGCGGATCCGTGAACGCGCGCGTGAGCAACGAGTCGCCGCTGGGCCGCGCGCTGATCGGACATAAAAAAGGCGAGACGGTTGACGTCTCGACCCCGCGCGGCGTGGTCAAATACAAGATTGAATCGATAAAGAGCGGAACATCCGCTCCCAAACGCGCCGCTAAGAAAGCTTCCTAACAATCGACGACTTAGGAAACAGCGAAAAAGCACTGATAGCGGCCAGACGTGAAAATCTGGCCGCTATGCGTTCGCGCGGCTCGGACCCGTTCGCGCAGACGCGCTACGGCGTGGATACGAACGTCGCGGAGGTGCTGGAGAAGTACGGCTTTCTGGAAGTGGGACAAAAAGCCGAGAGCGAGGCGTGGTCGATCGCCGGGCGCATCATGTCTAAGCGCGACATGGGCAAAACGATTTTCGCCGACATCGCCGACCGCACCGGCCGCCTGCAGACGTACGTACGTAGGGACGAGGTCGGCGAGCAGGCGTTTTTGGATTGGAAAGACGCCGACATCGGCGATCTGGCCGGAATGCACGGCTTTATGTTCCGCTCGCAAAAGGGCGAACTCTCGCTGCACGTGCAGCAGTTCTGCGTGCTGTGCAAATCACTCTACCCGCTTCCGGATAAATGGCACGGTTTGACCGACGTTGAGAAGCGCTACCGCCAGCGGTACGTCGATCTTATCGTCAATCCCGAGGTGCGCGATGCATTCATCACGCGCAGCCGTATCGTTGCCGAGATGCGCCGGTTCATCGACGGTCACGGGTTTTTGGAAGTGGAGACGCCTACGCTGCTGCACGTCGCCGGCGGCGCATCGGCGCGGCCGTTCATCACGCACGTCAACGCGCTTGACCAGCAAATGCAGATGCGCATCGCCACCGAACTGAACTTAAAGCGGCTCATCGTCGGCGGCCTGGAACGCGTCTATGAAATCGGCCGCATTTTCCGCAACGAAGGCATTGACACCACGCACAACCCCGAGTTCACGATGCTCGAATTGTATGCCGCGTACTGGGACGTGAGCGACATGATGGCGTTCAATGAAGCGCTATTGGCGCATTTGGTTTCGTCGGTCACGGGCGGCAAGGACGAGTTGAACGTGGGCGACCGGACGATCTCGTTCAAGCGCCCCTTTAAAAGTGTGGATTATCTCGAGGGCATCAAGCAGCACGGCGGCTATTCGCGAGAACAGGTGCTCAGCGCGCAGGGTGCGGCGGACGTTTTGAAAGATCTGAAGTTACCCGAGTCGCCCACGCACGGACATGCGCTCGATAAGATTTTCGAACGCGTGCTTGAGCCGCACCTCATCGACCCGACGTTCGTCACCGGCTACCCGGTCATCATCTCGCCGCTCGCCAAGCGGCGCGCAGGCGATCCGGAGATCACCGACCGCTACGAGCTGTTCTGCAACTCCATGGAGATCAGCAACGCGTTTACCGAACTGAACGATCCCGACGATCAGCGCTCGCGCTTTGAAGCGCAGATCGCCGAGCGCGCAAGCGGCGATGAAGAGATTCCCGAACCCGACTGGGATTTCGTACGCGCGCTGGAGTACGGCATGCCGCCCACGGCCGGCATCGGCATCGGCGTGGACCGGCTCATCATGCTGCTTACCAACAGCGCGAGCATCCGCGACGTCATCCTGTTCCCGCTCCAACGCCAGCACGGCTAGGTTCTTGAAGATCGTCGGTTCACCATATTATGGTGATGCGCGCCATCGGTTCGATCTCGACGATTTCCTGCGGCTTCCACTATTCGCGCATATAGCGACCCACAGCGAAGAAGGTCCGCGCAGTTCGCCCGTATGGTTTTTGTGGGAAGATTGCCAAATTTTGGATCATCTCAAATGCTTGCGACTCGTTTTCTTTTAGGGTTGCGGTCGAACCGCGCTCCGCGGTTGGGATTGTCGATTTTGACGCCGCAACCGGCCTAGTTCGCCACGTAGGTTTTCGTGGAGGAGCCTATGTGGAATCGTGGGATCCGGATCGCGCTGCGCGGCTGCTAAGCCGGTATCTGGAGTGTCTAACTTCACGAATAACCTCGTTCGTTTCGTACCTGAAACGGCTGTGATTCGCGACCAGAGTTATGAAGTGGCCCGCCTTGACGGTCACGCAATCCCCAAGGCGGGCGATAAGGAAGAGCAATGACGAAGATTTTCTTATGCGCAGCGCTGCTCGCAACGGCGCTGACTCCGCTTGACGCTCGCGCGGATGATGGCAGGCCGAGCGTTGGGATCAGTGCGGCACTCGCCACCGGCAGCTCGAACGATGATTCGGGCCGCACGGCCATCCCGCTGCTTCCCTTGCCGTTGCTCGACGTTCACGTGCCGCTCGGGCGGTTCGAGATCTCACTAGAAGGGCTGCCGCCCATCGGTCCGGTGACGTACGGTTCGAACTCGACCGGCGCATCGCGTGCAACGAAGTTGAGCTACGGCGATGCCGCGCTAAGGTATCGCATCAACCGCTTCGTTAGCGTGGGCATCGGCGAAACGCTCTACGATCAGGAAACCATTTACACTCGGTCGCGCGCCTTTAACGGCACCATTGAACTGAATGGGACCACGTATCCGGCAAGATTCCGTGAGTCGTACGTCGATCCGCGTTTCTCGCGCGTTGCCGGCGGACGGTATGACGTGCAGACTTCATCTGCCTGCCTCGAAGAATTCTTGGTACGACGCGAGCATAGCGCTAACGCCGTCCATGCATGCGATGGTGTATTTCTACGATACGACGCAGTACAGCATCATTACGTCCGCGCCAATCCGGCAGGCGCCCGCGTTTAGGTACGCTCTTAAACAGCCGGAAAGCGCAAGCCAACTGGATGCCCAGCTGGGCGCCGCGCACCGCTTCGGGCCCCTGACCTTGCGGTACGGCCTGCGCTACGTGAACTATATCGCGCGCTTCGACCGCGGCGGGGCGCTTGCGGACCGGAATTCGCTGCTGCTGCCGTTCGTGGGCATCGAGCAAGCGCTGGGGCACTAGTGCGGCGGGGCAGTGCAACCCACGAAAAGTAAGCCGGGTTGGTAAGGCTATGGATTTAACACAAACCTACCCTCGCAGCGTGCGCGAAAAGTGGCTGGGCATCGTCCAGCTCGGGCGCGCGCTCGATAAGGGCAAAGCCAAAGCCCACGGCAACCTGGGCGAGTACAACTACGACTGTCCGATGGATCAGGCGGTTTTCGACTTTCTCGGCATGAACGGTGAAGAGTTCCTCACCGTCATCAAGAACGCGAAGAGCGATGCGGAGATCGAGGCTTATGCACGGCCGTTCGTCGAGAAAAAGAGCGCGCAAGAGTCTCGAGCAGTGGAATCGGGAATGGCTGAGCCACGGCCCCTCGGACGAGAGCCGGGAGTACTTCACGAACCTGCGGGACACCGCGGCGCCGGGACGCACGGACGTGACGACCTGGGCAGACGTTCTAGACTTAGACGAGAAGCGCGCGGTTCCCATCCGCCAGACGGCGCCGGTCTAACCGCCACCATTCGTGCCGTCGTGCAATACGACGGCACGAACTTCTGCGGCATGCAGTTTCAACCGCGAGAGCGCACCGTCGCGGGCGAGCTCGAGCGCGTGTTCGGCAAACTGCTCGGCCACGAAGTCAAAATCACAAGTGCCGGCCGGACGGATTCGGGCGTGCACGCCAGCGGTCAAGTCGTCTCGTTTAAAACGCAGACGGCTTTTCCGTTTGACCGGCTGCCCATCGCCGCGAATTCGGAACTGCCGCGCGATGTCAGCATACGCGAGGCCAGCGTCGTTGCCGAGGACTTTTCGGCGCGCTTCTCCGCAATCGAACGCAGACTACGTGTACGCGGTCCATGCCGCAAAACAGCGTAGCGCGTTGCTCGCGCAAAGCGCGTACCACCTTTGGCTTCCGCTCGACCTCCGGGCGTTTACCGCGGGCGCGCAACAGCTGCTTGGCGAGCACGACTTCCGCTCGTTCTGCGGGACACTTCCCGAGAGCGGCCCCACCATCCGCACCGTCCGATCGCTCACGGTGCGGCGCAGCGGCGAGATAGTGCGCATCGAGATTCGCGCCGACGGTTTCTTACACCGCATGGTGCGCACGATCGTCGGAACGCTCCTGGAGTGCGCGGCCGGCAAACGCGACCCGGCGGAGATGAGCGCCATTCTGGCCGCGCGCGACCGGACCGCGGCCGGACTCACCGCGCCCGCGCACGGTCTCTACCTTGCCGGCGTGCGCTACGCGGACGGATTCGATTCGTTCAACGAACCTCCGGTGACGGCGTGTAATCGTAGCGCATAAAGCGCATCGCATACGCGTTGCTCTCGTCCGCCGCGTGTTCGCCCAAAACGGTTTGCGTGCAATCGCGCTGCGGCGAAGCGTAACGGACGTCGCCGGGAAGATCCGCTTGAACCTCCGTGGCGTACACGCTGTCCACGAACGGCGCGAAGGTTTCAAATACCTTTGCGCCGCCGATAACGGCAATCTCCGCGGCGCCGCGTGTCATCGCGAAAACGTCCTGAGGCGAACCCGCTGTCTCGATCCCATCCGCCGCAAAGTCGCGAGCGTGCGTCAGTACGATATTGCGCCGCTTGGGAAGCGGTTTGCCGATCGATGCGTACGTCTTGCGCCCCATGATCACCGGTTTGCCGATAGTCAGCGCTTTGAAGTGTCGCAAGTCTGCCGGCAAATGCCAGGGCAGCCGGCCATCTTTGCCGATCGTGCCGTTGCGCTCGTAGGCAACGACGAAGATAACGCGAGCGCGAACGGCGATATTAAACGGCGACCTGCGCCCGGATAGGCGGGTGTGCCTCGTAACCGGCGAAGACGACGTCATCGAACCGGTAGTCGAAAAGCGAATGCGGCCGCCGCTTGAACGCCAGCTGCGGAAGCGGCAGCGGGTTCCGCGTGAGCTGCAGCTGCGCTTGCTCCAAATGATTGTTGTACAAATGACAATCGCCGCCCGTCCAAATGAACTCGCCGGGGTCCAGATTGCATTGATGCGCGACCATATGCGTGAGCAGCGCGTACGAAGCAATGTTGAACGGTACCCCTATGAATGCATCGGCGCTTCGCTGATAGAGCTGGCACGAAAAGCTTGCCGTTCGCGACGTAAAACTGAAACAGGACGTGACAGGGCGCGAGCGCCATCTTCGGAATCTCCGCGACGTTCCATGCGCTCACGATCAGCCGGCGCGAATCGGGATTGCGCTTGATCTCGTCAAGCACTTGGGCCAGTTGGTCCACGACCGTGCCGTCCGGTGCCGCCCACGATCGCCACTGCTCGCCGTACACCGGTCCGAGGTTTCCATCGGCGTCAGCCCACTCGTCCCAAATCGTCACGCCGTTATCGCGCAGATACTGCACGTTCGTCTCGCCGCGCAAAAACCACAACAGTTCGTGCACGATCGATTTGACGTGAAGCCGTTTGGTGGTCACCAGCGGGAAACCCTGATGCAAATCGAAACGCATCTGGTAACCAAAGACGCTGCGCGTTCCGGTTCCGGTGCGGTCGCCTTTTTCGGTTCCGCGCTCGATGATGTCGGAGAGAAATTGCAAGTATTGGCGCACGAATCGACTCTTCGCTCCAGGGGGCGCGCGGCCTTCGCGGAAATACGTCGTGCATGAAAATTACGGCCGCATTCTCCTTTCCGGCCGCGGCGGTTGCGGCCGTCCTCTTGAGCGCGTGCAGCGGAGCGAGCGTTCCGGGTTCGCCGGCAGCGGGCGGCGGAACGCAGTGGCGATTGAACGCAGGTGCGTCCGGCCATTCGGCGGCGTTTCAGGGGTTGCAGTTCTATCCGAAGACGATAACCATCGATGCGGGCGACACCGTAACGTGGACGTATGCCGGACCCGAACCGCACACCGTCTCATTCCTGGGCTCGGGGCAAGCAACACCGCCTCCGCCCAGCGATCCGTCGGCACCCCGGCCGGCGGGAGGCGCAACGTATGACGGCAGCACGTACACCAGCTCGGGATATATCGCCGGCGGCTATTCGTACTCGCTCACCTTCACCAAACCCGGAACGTACGCTTACTACTGTTTGCTGCATCAACCGGAGATGCAAGGGACCGTCATTGTGAACGCGGCCGGCGCCGCGTATCCGTACGACGAAGATAGTTATTCGCGCGAAGCCGTGACGCAGAGCAGTGCGGATTTGAACGCGGCTGCAGCGGCGGTCGCGTCGTTTCCGTATGCGCCCGGCGGCACGCATCTGAGCGCAGGCATAGCCCCGGGTTTGGCCGCCTCGGCACCCGCGAACGAAACCGTCAGCCGGTTCTTGGCCGACACGAACGTGGATGATTCCACGATTACAATTCCGGCCGGAACGACCGTTTCGTGGACCAATCAATCGAATAACGCGCCGCATACGATCACGTTCCCCGCCGCCGGTCAACCGCTGCCCGCGCTCCCCGGCGATCCGTTCACGCCGCCGATGGGCGGCTCAACCTACGACGGAACGCAAGTGACCAACTCAGGCGTGCTGCAGCCCGGCCAAACGTACAGTTTAACGTTTACCCGAGCCGGGACGTACGTGTACTATTGCCTCTTCCACGACCAAGAGGGCATGCAGGGCACGATCGTCGTCCAATAGCGCCGGCCCTTGTCGAAATTGGCTTGCGCCGTTCGACGTAGTGATAGAGCACTGCGAATAGGAAAGGAAAATACCGTGCGATTTGTAGTTTTAGTGAAAGCCACCGAGGCATCGGAATCGGGCGCTCTGCCTAGCCGCGAGCAGCTGGCCGAGATGGGCAAGTTCAACGAACAACTTATTAAAGACGGCGTGATGCTGGCCGGCGAGGGTCTGCACGCCTCCTCGAAGGGCGCTCGCCTACGCTTCGACCAGGGACGCACCACCGTCACCGACGGCCCGTTTGCCGAAACGAAAGAACTCGTTGCCGGATTTTGGATTGTCCAGGGCAAGTCGAAGGAAGAAGTCGTAGAGCGTTTCACGCACGCGCCCTTCGACGGCGGAGCCGAGATCGAAATCCGGCAAATCCACGAGTTTGAAGATCTGGGCGACCTCGTGACTCCCGAACATGCACAAGCAAGAAGGGCGTTTGCCGACCGCAGCGCGCCTGAGCTTCAGCGCGCGATCGAGGCCGTTTGGCGAATTGAATCGCCGAAACTGATCGCCACGCTTGCGCGCATGCTGCAAGACATCGGCCGCGCCGAGGATATCGCGCAGGATGCATTTGTTACGGCCCTGGATCAATGGCCGCAGACGGGCATCCCGCGCAATCCCGGCGCATGGCTGATGACGGCCGCTAAACGGCGCGCGATCGATTTGCTGCGGCGCGAGAAAACGCTGGGCCGCAAGACCGAAGCAATCGGGGCGAATCTGCAGCGGTCGTCCTTCGCCGAGCCTGACGTAGACGAGGAGCCCGAGGCCATAGACGATGACGTGCTGCGTCTGATGTTCGTTGCCTGCCACCCGCTGCTGAACGCGGAATCGCGCGTTGCCCTTACGCTGCGTTTGCTCGGCGGATTGACCGTCGCGGAGATTTCGCGCGCGTTTCTGCTGCCCGAATCGACCATAGCCCAGCGTATCGTCCGGGCAAAACGCACGATTGCTAAAGCAGGCGTGCCGTTCGAGGTGCCCACCGGCGTGGACCGCGCCGCCCGCGTCGCCACGGTACTAGAAGCGATCTATTTGATTTTCAACGAGGGGTACGCGGCGACGTCGGGCGACGACGTCTTGCGGCCCGAACTCGTCCAAGACGCGCTGCGCTTAGGGCGTATGCTTGCCGCGCTTATGCCGGAGGAGGCCGAAGCGCATGCCTTAAGTGCGCTCATGGAACTGCACGCCTCGCGGATGCGTGCGCGCGTGGGGCCATCGGGAGAACCGATCTTGCTTGCCGATCAAGATCGCGGACGGTGGAACCATCTGTTCATCGGGCGAGGACTCGAAGCGCTCGGCCGCGCGCAAGCGTTGAACGCCGGCGGCCCATATGCGTTGCAAGCGGCAATTGCGGCCGAGCACGCGCGCGCCTCAAGCGCCGAACGAACCGATTGGACGCGCATCGCTTCCCTGTACGCGCAGCTCGCCGGCATCATGCCCTCGCCGGTTGTAGAATTGAACCGCGCAGTTGCGGTCGGCATGGCGCAGGGACCCGCCGCGGCATTGCCGCTCGTGGAACGGTTGCTGAACGAACCGGCGCTGCGCACGTACCATCTGCTGCCTAGCGTGCGCGCGGATTTGCTTTTCAAACTGGATCGTTTCCGGGAAGCCGGTGACGAATTCGAACGCGCCGCACGAATGGCATCAAACGCGCGCGACCGGGCGCTGCTGCTGGACCGTGCCTCCGCTTGTCGAAATCGCAGGCCCTCCTTCGACGTAAAGAAAAAGGACTAAGCCATGCACATCGTTCGCATCGTTGTCCGCGTGCTCATCGGAGCGCTGTTCGTTCTTGGCGGCGTTGCGTCGTTTTTTGCGCCGCCGCCGGAGCCGGGATTGGCCGGTGCGTTTGCGGATCTCTTCTACCGCTCGCACTGGGGCCAGATCGTTGGCCTTGCGCAAATCGCGCTGGGCATCTTATTGATTAGCAACCGTTACGTGCCGGTCGCGCTGATTATGCTTGCCGCGTTCTTATACAACAGTGTGGCATACCATCTCACGACCTCGCCGATGGTACTGCCCGTTCCGCTTGCGATCGCAGCGCTCGGCGTATGGTTGGCGTGGCCCTATCGCGGTGCGTTCGCAGCGCTCTTTTCAGCCCGGCCCGTTCAGTAACCGAAGCGTTCGAACAATCCCAGCAGTGCTAACCGGTCGCCGCGCGTCACACTGCCGGCAAACGCCTCGGTCACGACCTGCTCCACCGTGGGCGTGGCTTGATCCAGGCGTTCGCGTCCGTGGCCGGTGAGAACAACGTAGCTTCCGCGGCCGTCGCGCTCGTCGGCGGCGCGCTCGAGCAGCCCGATTTTTTCCAGCGGAATAACCGCGCGGGTGACCCCCGAGGGGCTAAGCATCAGGCGCTTGGCAAGATCGGCGGCGCGCAGGCGTCCACCCTGGACTGCAGAGACTCGGCCAGGATTTGGAAGTCGGTGAACCCGATGCCGTGCCCGCTTCCGAGCGGGGCATCCAGACGCCGCCGCAGGGCAGCCTCCGTGCGGGAGAGGCCGATGGCCAGAGCGAGGTTTTCGGTCAGCATCTCCGCATGATACTTGACTGCTCAAATACTTGTCAAGTATTTTTCCACGTAAAAGCGCTTGACGCCGCCTCCGATTTCCCGTAAACTGACCCGGTTATGCGGACCTATCAACAGAAAACCGCCGAGACCAAACACGATTGGTACATCGTGGACGCGCAAGGCCAGCGCCTGGGCACGTTAGCCGTGCGCATTGCGCGCGCCCTCTCGGGCAAGCACAAACCCACCTGGACGCCTCACATCGACGACGGCGACCACGTCGTGGTCATCAATGCCGACAAGGTGGAACTGGGCGGCAACAAATGGGAGAAAAAAGTTTACTACCGGCACAGCGGCTTTCCGGGCGGCATCAAGGTTGAGACCGCGCAGCAAGTCCGCGAGAAACATCCCGAGCGCCTTATCGAACGGGCCGTTCGCGGCATGCTTCCCACCAACCGCACGCGCAACGTGCAACTTACTCGTCTCAAAGTCTACACGGGAACGGCTCATCCGCATGAAGCGCAGCAGCCGCAACCGCTCGCGTAGGAGTATCTGTGATCGATAATTTTCAAGGCACCGGCCGCCGTAAGCGCTCCATAGCGCGCGTGCGCATCTCGCTGGGTCAAGGCGTAATCACGATCAACAAGCGGCCCATCGATGCGTACTTCCCGCGTCAGACGCTGCAGCAGATCGTCCGCCAGCCGCTCGAAGCCACGCAAAGCGTTTCGCGCTTCAACATCGATGTCAAAGCGGAAGGCGGGGGCCCTTCGGGTCAAGCCGGCGCGGTTCGCCACGGCATCGCCCGCGCGCTTGTTTCGATGGACGAGTCGCTGCGCGAAGTGTTGCGTAAAGCCGGATTGCTCACGCGCGACCCGCGTGAGAAAGAATCGAAGAAGTACGGCCGCAAGCGCGCCCGCAAACGCTTCCAGTTCAGCAAACGCTAAGACGCACGATAGCGCTCGACGTAGCGCTCGTCCTTGCGGGCATTCTTGCCGCTTCGGTGCGGCCGAGCCCGCAATGGGTCGAAGAGTCGTTCTCAAACGGCTATTATCCCAAATGGGAGCACCTGTGGAGTTCGTTCACACCGGTGCTCCCTTTTGCTTTGGGTGACGTGATTGCGATCGCCGGGATCCTCGTGCTGCTTGCAGCGCTGCTGTTCGTGCGGCCATGGTGGCGCGCACTGCTGGGCATCGCGTCACTTGCCGGATTCTTCACGCTCTGGTTCTACGCGGGCTGGGGCTACGGGTACGATCGCGCGCCGCTCGAATCGCGAACCGCTTTTTCAGCCGGGCGCGTCAACGCCGCCGCCATCGATACGCTGCGTGCACACGCCATCACGCAGATGAACCGCCTGGCGCCAATCGCGCACCGTCTGCATTCAGGCGACGCGTTCGATTGGGAAGTACTGCGCGCGGAGTGGTTGCCGGTTGTGGTGCGCTTGGGCGACCGCTGGGCGCCGCAGGTTGCTCCCGCAAAGCAAACGCTGGCCGGGGAATTCATGAACCTGAGCGGGACGAGCGGTTTTACCAATCCTTTTTCGCTTGAAACGCAGCTCGCACCGGATCTGCTCTGGTTCGAGCGGCCGTTTACGCAGGCGCACGAATGGAGCCATGCAGCCGGATTCAACCGCGAGGATGAAGCCAACTACATCGGCATCGTCGCCTGTCTGCGCGATCGCGATCCGGTCGTGCAATACTCGGGGTGGCTCGAGTCTTCTTGTATCTGCCGCGTCTGAATACGTATCCTACGAAGATGTTCTCACCGCAGGTGTGGGCCGATTTCCGCGCCCTAGGGAAACGCAACGCGCACTTTGTAAACCTCGATCTCTCGCGCTTTTCATGGCGCGTCTACAACTCGTACCTTAAATCGAACCACATCGCCTCGGGCGTGCAGAACTACGACGAGGTAACGCGCTTGCTCGCGGGCATTCCGCTTGACGGCCAAGGGTTGCCGGTTTTGCCGGCGGCGAACACGGACATGCCGCGGTAACATTTCCGCCGTATTGCCGTCACAACCGGGCTGTACCGTGAGGACATGTTCGATGTAGCAGCCCCCCTACTGTCCGCGCTGCGCCAAGCGCAATCCGATCTCAGCGCTGCGGCGTCCGCCACGGCGCGCTCGCAAACCCCGCTGGGCAGCACGCAGGTTGACGCTCAAATGGCCTCGGCGGCGCAAGGCGCGGTGTTCACCGAAGCCCTCCTGGCGGCAATGCACGCGCGGCTGGCAGAGATCGAAGAGCGTGGCGCATGGATAGCTTTGCGTTCTGAAAACCTCGGCAAGCGGCATGCGACGCACAGCGCGAGGCGCTGGAGCGTTGAAGCGCGCAACATCGCCGCCGCACAAGCCGCGGGACCGCGCGGTTCGTATGCGCGCGAGGTTCCGCAGTTCGCACTCTCAGACGACGAGGAAGTTCCGCACATCAGCGTTCACCGGTGCCCTCGTTCAAAAGAGCACCGGTTCCGACACGCTAACCGAGATGGTAAGCGTGTTGAACGCCTCACGCGCGTACGAGGCCAACGCCGCCGTTTTTGAGATTGGCAAGCAGCTCGCGCAGCGCACGATAGATATCGGGCCGCGTATGAGCGTGGAACCGCTGATCCCCGATATTGCACCGCAACCGGTGCCTGCAACTGCAAGAGCAACGCCTTTGCGGGATTGCTCGACGATCTGGTTCCCGTGCTCGGAAATGCCGAGCGCGCAGAGGACCGTTTTGCGGCGGGCGCGGGCGACTTGCAAAGCGCCGTCTACGAGCGCGCGCAGGCAGACGTCGCGCTTTCGGTTGCCACAGCCGCGGCGCAGCGCGGCGCGCAGGCACTGCAATCCGTCCTGAACATGGCGGTGTAGCGCGTGGACGTCGCCGCGCTCCTGCGCCGCTGGCAAACCCTCCCGGGCAGGACGCGCACCGTTGCTGCCGGCGCCGCCTCATTGGCGATTGCTGCAAGCGTTTTGCTGGCCGTCTTTGCGCATCCATCACGCACGGCGCTCTTCATTGCGCCGCTCCATGCCGAGCAACTTGCCGAGGTGCAGGAGCGCTTAGCATCGTGGAACGTTGCCTTTTCGCCAACCGCCGACAACGTCGTGGTCGATGCATCGAAGCGCAACGAGCTGCTGCTGCGGTTATCGATGGCCGGCGTTCCGCACGCGCACGTGGATACGTCGGGCGAGTTGCTCGGAAAGTTGGGCGCGCTTACGCCGCAAGCGGTGATTGACGAGCAGACGCGTGACGGTTTGGCGGGCGATATCGAACTTGCGCTACGCGGGATCGACGGCGTTCAAGATGCGCGCGTCATCGTTGCGCCGGCAAAGGCCGGGGATTTTGCCGATGAAAGCAGCGCGCAAGCCAGCGCAAGCGTGCGCCTGAGGATGATCGACGGCGCGCGTCTTTCCGGCGACGCTGTTGCCGGGGTGCGCGCTTTTGTCGCGGCAAGCGTGGCCGGCCTGGATGCGAAGAACGTGACGATTTTGGACGACCGGGGGATTGCGCTCGAGGAAACGCCGGGCAGCGATCAAGGTGGGGAATTGCAGCGATCCCTGCAGTCCGCGCTGGACGATGCACTTGGCAACGGCGCAGCAATCGTGCGCGTGCACGTTGAGTACGACCGGCGCACCATCACCAGCAAAGATGTGCGGCGCACGCCGGTCTCCGCATTGCCGATCGCCGCGCAAACACAGGAAGAACGCTTCGCCGGCGGTGGAAAACGTTACGATAAGTCGGCGCAGCAACTGGATCGCGGCAGCGAGACGCACGAGTCCCTTGCAACCACTGCAGGCGCGCGGCCTTCGCGAATCACCGCCGCGGTTTTGGTAGATGCTGCGCGGGTGACCGATTTGCTGCAGGTGCGTGCCTTGGCCGACGCCACGCTCGGCATTGAGCAAAGCCGTGGCGATACGGTCGAGGTAGAAGCCGTCAATTTTGCCCACGCCGCCGTTGCTAGAAAGGACGGCTGGTGGCTCGCGTACGGCGCGCTGGTTCCGCTGTTGCCGACGCTCGTGCTTACCGTTGCCGCACTGGTGGCCCTTGGATGGGCGCGCGAACCGCTCGCGCAGCTGTTGAAAGCCTGTACGGAGCGAGCGTTCATCGCGCGCACCGCGCAAGCGGCACACGGCATCGCACCCGATAGGGTGCGCAGCGTGCTTGCGAACGAACCCCCCCACGCCGCGGCGGCGATCATCAGCGCACTTCCGGCGGCAACGGCAGCCGCGGTGTTAGACCTGTATCCCGAGCACGAACGTGCGGCGATCGTTCGCCGCATGCAGTGCGAGGTTTCCCCGCTCGTGCCCGATGCGCGGGAGATTCATTGCAAACGCCTGAAGGGTTCCGCAGTTTTGCGCAGTTGCTCGCACCGGCAGCGCCGGTTGCGCAATCGCCGCTTTGTGAAAAACTGCCGGACCCGGTTCCCGAGCCGCAGATCTTGGAGTCGCAGGCGGCATGCGCTCGCAGCGCCCGTTTGTTTCATGCGCGCCTTGAGGATGCGCTGCGGTCGGCGTACCGCATGCTGCTGAACGACCTCGCCGCGCACGTCCTGGGGCGCGAACTCGAGCTTACGCCGTGCGAGCTGGAAGCGATCTTGCAGCGGGCCTTACAACACTACGCCGCCGAGGAGCCCGTGCGCCTGCGCGTTCATCCGGAGGATGCGGCCGGGCTGCAATGCACCGTTCCCGTTGTGCCGGACGAAACGCTTGCGCGCGGCGATGCGCTGCTGGAACTGCGCACCGGCGAGATCGACGCCTCCCTTGGCGCGCGCCTGGCGCGCGTGCTGCGCGACTTACAGCAATGATCGCGCGCGGCACCGTCTTGCGCGCGAACGGCGGAATCGTGCAAGCGGCGCTGCCCGGCGCGCGCGTGGGCGATCGCGTGCGCGTCGCAAACACGCGCGCGGGAGTTTGCGGCATCGTCACCTCACTGGGCGATGAGCGCGCGTTCATTGCCGTGAGCGGCGATTTAGACGGGATCGCCTGCGGCAGCAGGGTCGAGATCGACCTGACGCAGACGGTAGTTCCGGGCACGCCGTATTTGGGGCGGGCGATGGACGCACAGACTCCACTGGCCTTGCCGCGCGCTCCGCTTCCGCACGAGCGCGAAGCGATCGCTACGCCGCTGTGGACCGGCGTGGCGGCCATCGACGGGTTCCTGACCGTTGGGCGGGGTGCGCGCGTGGGAATCTTCGGTCCGCCGGGTGCCGGCAAATCGACCTTGCTCCGAAGCATCCTCGCCCATGCGGATGCCGACGCAGTGGTGCTTGCGCTCATCGGCGAGCGCGGGCGCGAAGCGCACGAATGGATGCAGTCCATACCTGCGCACGCAACCTTCGTTTGCGCAACGAGCGATCGCAGTGCTGCCGAACGTATCGCTTGCGCGCACACCGCGATGGCGCAGGCCGACGCGCTGCGCTCGCGCGGTTTACATGTGCTGTTGATCCTCGATAGTTTGGCGCGTTACGCGCAAGCGCTGCGCGAAGTTGCGCTCGCCCAAGGACAGCCCGTGGGGAGGGGCGGGTTTCCCGCCGGCGTGTTCGCGCGCCTCGCGCAGTATTCCGAGGCCGCCGGCAACGCCGGCGGTGGTTCGGTCACGGCGATGGTCACCGTACTCTCCGACGGCGACGAGCGCGATCCGGTCAGCGACTGCGCGCGTTCGCTCTTGGACGGCCACATCGAACTGTGCGCGGCCCGCGCTCGCGAAGGGCGCTTCCCCGCAATCGACATCCTGAGCAGCCGCAGCCGCACGATGAGCCTTGTGAGCGCGCCGGCACAGGTGGAGCAGGCCAATGCCGTCCGCACGGCGCTCGCCCTGCTTGAGCGGACGGCGGATGGCCGCTCGCTAGGCATTGCGTACGAGCAGCCCGGGCTGCCGCAGGCCGTGCAAGCCCAGGAGCAAATCGAGTCGTTTTTGAGCGCTGTGGGCGTCCCATCCGAGCGCACCCTATCGCTGCTGGCAGCCCTTGCCGATACTTTGAAGTGATGTTTATGGATATTTTTGGCGACATCGCGTCGGTCACGCGCCGGATCGACGAGATCACCGGCCAAACCGCGGCCCCAACGCCTGCGGGGGGCCAGAGCACGGCTTTCTCGGGCATGGTTAACGCCGCCATGAACGACCAGGCGCCGTTGCAGCCCACGCAGGGCCCGAACGTCATTCCGCCCCCGCAGATCCAACGCTTGGTGGACGTGAATGCCGCAACGTTCAGCGTCGATCCCGCCCTGATCAAAGCGATCATCGCGAACGAGTCCGGTTTCGATGCGAATGCTACGTCTAAAACAGGGGCGCAGGGTTTGATGCACTCGAGCCCGAAACGGCCGGCGGCCTGGGTGTAGACAACGCTTACGATCCGGCGCAAAATATTTCCGGAGGAACGCGTTACATTCGGGGCCTCCTCGAACGTTTCCATGGTAACCTGCCGTTGGCGATCGCCGCCTACAACGCGGGTCCGGGAGCGGTCGAAAAATATGGCGGTGTTCCACCTTATGCCGAAACGCAAGCGTACGTTCAAAACGTCTTGTCCGGCCTACAGTCAGTATAAATCGCAGTAGTACCGGCGCTGCGCTGCTGGCCGCGCTCTTCTTGTGCGCGTCCGTCCTCTCCGGCGCATGGCCAAACCCCAACCCTAGCGAGCGTCTTGGCGGCGCGATCGGCGGCCCTCAAAGCACTGCACCTACGCGAACCGCAGACGCTGCAAGTGATCGGTGTTATCGAAGGCGTAGGGCTTAACGGTACATTTCACAGCTGGACCTCCCCGCGGGGGCGGCGTTTCGACCAACTGATCGGTTCGGCCATGCAGTCCAGCGTGCGCACCGCCGACGGGCGTCAATATGCCGTTGACGACAACGGCAACGTGCGCGAGATTCGCGGCCTCATGGAGCAGCGCGACCGCACGGAAGATTTTATCGAGGAAGAGCACTTCGTCGATGAGCCGCGGTACGATACGTTTAAGGGTGCGCTCACGTTACCCGGCGGCCGCAGCGTTTATGCTATCGAGGTGGATCCGCCCGGCGGCTTACCCGAGGAGATCGATCTGGACGCGCGCACGCTGATGATCGACCGCTTGACCTACGATGAGTCGGACGGCGTTGCAACAACGGATTTTTCCGATTATAAGACGTTCGGAGGCGCGCTCGTAGCGCAGCACGAGGTGGAATCCAACGGCGACCACGCGTTCGATCTGAGCAGCACGGCATCGCACATCATTGTTGACGCGCCGATTCAAACGTCCGTATTCGACGTTCCAAAGAACAACGAAGTGCAGGTCGCGGGCAGCCTCACCGTTCCGCTCGTCGAGCATGACGGACACTACTATACCCGCGTGCGCATCCATGGCCGTGACTATACGTTTCTCGTCGACACCGGCGCGCAGGCCGTCATTCTGGATTCGCGCGTTGCGGCCGAGCTCGGCTTGCACCCGGAAGGCCATTTGGAGGTTGCGGGCACGCAGCGCGTGGGCGGCTTGGGCATCGCCGAACTGGACGGCCTGCAAATCGGCGGCGCGACGCTTCCGCTGCGCACGGTCAGCGTGCTCAACATCAGCAACGCCACCGGTCCTTTTCAAGCCGACGGCGTGTTGGGGTATCCGTTCTTCGCGTCGGCCGAAGTGCGGTTTGACGCCGCGAACGGGCAGATGACCTTTGCGCGGCCGGGAACCTTAACCGCAGCCGGATCGGCGATTCCCATCGACGTCGACCGCGAGATGGTCGAGACGCAAGCGCGCGTGAACGGCGTCGACGGCCGTTTCGTGCTGGACACGGGGAACAGCGGGGAACTCTTGTTGTTCTCGCCGTTCATGAAAGCGCACCCCCACTTGCTTCCGGCCGCTGCCCGATCGTTTGCGCAAAACTACGGCGTAGGAGGTCCGGCGGGCTGCGCTGGCGGCCTACGTCGACGAGCTCGACCTTAGCACGTTCCGTTTCTTCAACCGCTACTCGAACGTGATGCTCGAAGACCAGGGCGCGTTTGCCGATCGCTTCGACGCGGGCAATATCGGCATGGGCGTCCTGCGGAATCTGGTCGTGACCTTCGATGTAGCAAATGGCAAGGTCTATGCCGCGCAATCGCGCGATATTTGATGACGGCCGCTACCGTGAGCGTGTCGAACCCTCCGGGCAATGAAATGTTAACAATTCCGTAGTAAAGCGTTCACGATTGCCGCGTATGCTTGCGGCATGACGATCACCGACAATTTGCAGTTCAACGTTTTAACCGCGCCGATTGCCGGTGCCGACCCGGCGCGCTCTCGCAGGCCTGGTATTCGGCGCTCTATGGGAGCGGCGCCCCGCGCGAACCGCAGAGCCGCCGCTCCCGAGGGCGAATGCCGCAAGACCGCGAGCCCCGCACGAGCAGTCCATGCTCGCGCGCAGCGAGCTGGCTGGGCGCATCTCCGCCGAGCGTGGAAAACCCCCGCAACTCCAACCGCGTGCCGGCGTGGCTGTCGAACGGCGCGCGGCGCGCAACGGCCTAGCACGCACGATAGAACGATCGCTCTTGCATCCTCGCGGGCAAACGCGGGCGGCAACGCTTACGCTCGGTAACGGGCGCGTGCGCGTCATTCTCAAGCACTCGCGCGCGGGGCTGCTTTTGGTTGCGATCTGCGCGCCGAAAGCGGGCTCGGCGGTTGCGCGAGCTTTGGCGCAGGCGCGGTACGCGCTGGCGCGGCGCGGCATTGCACTGCAGACCGCTGTACGGGAAGCGGGCTGATGCAAGTTTCAACGACAACGACGCAAGCGTTGGATGCGATAGCGCAGCGCGAGCGCGATCTGCTTAACGCCTATACGCCCGGCGCCTTTGCGGAACGCGGCGATGTGGCGCGGAACGCGAGCCCCGGTGCCCGCGATCGATCCGCTTTCAGTGAGCGCACCGCCGGGCGCGTACTTCATCACGGGCGGTGCGTCCGGCCGCACGCTCTATACGCGCGACGGATCGTTTTCGTTTTCAGCGGGCCGGCTGCTGGACGGAAGCGGGCAACCCGTACTGGGGTACACGACCTCGGGCGGCGCACTGGAGCCGCTTACGGCCGATCCGGTAGATGTCGCGCTCGGTTTTACCGGATCGATGCGCATCGGAACCGACGGGAGCGTGAGTTACGATCGCACTACGATCGATCCGCGTACCGGCTTGCGCGAAATGCAGACCGTGCACCTGGGCGTTCTTGCGCTCGCGCGATTTCCCGCGGCAAGCAAACCGCAAGCCGTCGACGCATTGCACGTTGCCGCGCCCTCGGGAGTTGCACCCCACGTCGGCTGGGCGGGTGACGGTAATTTCGAACCGCTTGCCGCATTTTCGCGCGAGCAAAGCGGTATCGATCTCGACCTGGGCTTGCAGCGCTTGCAAGAAGCGTATTTAGCGTTCGACGCTATTCGCGCGGCGGGCAAGGCGCAAGGCGGGATCGAGAAGACGACGATGGACCTGCTCAAGTGAATGCGCTGTGCTTCGAGCGCAAGGCGGTGCTGCACGGCAGCCGTCGCGTGCGCAACGCGTGTTTCCGGCAGCGCTCTTTTCTGCCCGTGAGCGCCGCTTGCGTCGTGGCAAACACCATACGGGAACGGCTCGGTGCGCTGCTGGGAACTGTGCGCGTACGGCTGCTCGAACCGGTGGTCCCCGATGCTGCGGGCTGGACCGCTCTCTTGGCGCAGGGACATCTGCATCGCGTGCGCGGCGCGCTTGCCCAGGCAGCCTTCGTCCTGCGGCCGGCCGATGCGACCGCCTTGGCCTGTGGGGCGTTCGGCGTGCCTTGTCCGCAGCCGCGGGCGCTCTCACCGATGGAGACGCAGGTCGTGCGCCGGGCGCTGGACGCTTGCACGCCCGCCCTTGCGTCCGTGTGCGGCAGAGACGCCGGAGTCGTGGAAGGGGCCGAGCGCGAGGCGTTCGCCACGTATTTCGAACTGATCGTGGAAGGGGCGGCGCAGTTCCGCCTGGGCGTTGCGCTCGCGGCCGAGCCCCGGGAGGCGGTAGGAGCGACGCTCGGCTTAGACGACTTGGCCGACGTGGAGATCGAACTGAGCGTGCAGGTCGCGCGCGGGGACATTCCCGCCCGTGCTCTGCTGGACTTACGTCCCGGGGTCCGCCTGCCGATGATGACTAGGGTAGGGGATCCGGGCCTGCTTATGCTGGCCGGTGGCGTGCTTGCGCGAGGCGCTTGCGGAACGATGGCCGAGCGGCACGCGATGGTTGTGGGCACTCTGCACTAAAAGGGCGGACGACAATGATGATGGCGGAACACAAAAAAAATGGCGGCTTGACGGCAGATCAGCAGAACCTCGATCTGTTGATGAACGTGCCGCTGCAAGTGACGGCCGAGCTGGGCAAGTGCAAGATGTCCGTCTCCGATATTTTGAAATTGGGCACGGGCTCCATCGTGGAACTCGACCGCCTTGCCGGAGGCCCGGTAGACTTGCTGGTCAACAACAAACTTGTGGCGCGTGGAGAAGTGGTCGCGATAGACGATAACTTCGGCGTACGCGTTACCGAACTGATTCGAGAAACCGAGCTGACATAACGCGGCAACATCCCGGCGCTATCGTAGTGCCATGGATGGATTGTTAACGCTCGCAAATCACGCCCACGCCGCCGCCCCGCTTGACGTGCTGGCAGCCCTGACCCTCTTATCGGTCGCGCCGTTCGTGCTGATCATGTCCACCTCGTTCGTACGCATCGTCGTTGTGCTCTCGCTCGTGCGATCGGCCATCGGGGCCGCTGCGCTCCCGCCGAATACCGTGCTGACGGGACTTGCGCTCGTGCTCACGCTGGTCATCATGTCACCAACGCTGGACCGCATCTCGCACGATGCAGTGCAGCCGTACGCGCGAGGAACGCTCACGCAATCGCAGTTCATCGAGCGCGCGGGCACGCCGCTGCGCGAATTCATGCTGCGCCAGACGCACCTTGCCGATATCGCGCTCTTCGAGCGCGTTGCTCACCGGCCGTCGGAGCCGGCCGCGCAGGCCCCCATGCTCGTGCTGCTTCCGGCGTTCGTCGTCGGCGAACTGCGCGATGCGTTCGGCATCGGCCTTGCGCTGTATCTGCCCTTCGTTGCGATCGATTTGGCCGTCGCCTCTATCTTGATGGGCCTGGGAATGTTCATGCTCAGCCCGCCCGTGATCTCGCTGCCCGCCAAACTGCTTCTTTTCGTCATGGTTGACGGCTGGGCGCTCGTCTGCGGAGGCGTCGCAGATTCATTTAGATAAACTTCGAACATGCGCATCAGTCACGCGCTCGCGACGCAGCGGCCATTCTTTTCATTTGAGTTTTTTCCGCCGAAGGATGAGCCGGCGCACGAGCATCTGCTCGAGACGGTGGAGCAACTGCGGCCGCTTCGGCCGGCCTTTGTTTCGGTGACGTGGGGCGCGGGGGATCCACGCGCGCGCGGACCATCGAGGTCGCCAAACAGATCCAAAACGACGTCGGCATCGACGTGATGGCGCACGTGACGTGCGTGGGAAGCACGCGCGCCGACCTGCGCGCTATCTTCAACGAACTCGAATCGGCCGGCATTCAAAACGTCATGGCCCTTCGCGGCGATGCTCCGCGCGGTAGCGCGGGCTTCGAGCCGGGCGATCACGGCTTTATGCACGCAAACGAGCTCGATTGCCATGCTCGCGCGCGTGTACCGGTTCTGCATCGGCGCGGCGTGCTATCCGGAAAAGCATCCCGAAGCTGCGGATCCCGGTTCGGACCTGCGTTATCTGGTGCAAAAGGTGGAAGCGGGCGCGGATTTCTTAGTCTCGCAGTTTTTCTTCGACAACGAGAAGTATTTTGCGTTCGTGGAGCGCGCGCGCGGTGCGGGAATTACCGTGCCGATTCTGCCCGGAATAATGCCGATCACCAACTACGCGCAGATTAGCCGCATGAGCTCCTTCGGGGGCGGGCAGATTCCGCCAAAACTCATTGCCGAACTTGAGGAGCGGCGCGACGATCCCAAGGCCGTTGAGGATTTGGGCGTGGCTTACGCGGCGCTTCAGGCCTCGGACTTGCTCAAGCGCGGCGCTCCGGGCATTCATTTTTACACGCTGAACAAGTCGCCGGCGACGCGCGCCATCGTGAGCGCTCTGCTGGCGGCAACCGCATGGAGATCGTTTACAGCGCGGTCATAACGCGGTAACAACTGCGCGCTATAGTGCGCGCATGGACGCATTCGAGGGATTGCTGCGGGAAGCACTGCTGGTGACGTCGGTCCTCTGCCTGCCCGTCTTAGGCGTTGCAACGCTTGCCGGTACGGCCGTAGCGGTGCTTCAGGCAGCAACGCAAGTGCAAGAGCAGACCCTCTCGCTGCTTCCCAAACTGCTAGCGGTCGGACTGGTGCTGGCCGCATTTGGTGCATTCGGCATGCACTTGTGCGCGGGATTGTTTACGGACGCACTGCGGCAGATCCCGGACCTGGTGCGCGGATGAACGGCACTGCGCTGCTGGTTTTCGCGCGCAGCGTCGGGTTTGTTTCGCGCGCGCCGGGCTTCTCGCACCCAAGCGTCCCCGCGGCGGTACGCGCGGGACTGGCGCTCGTGCTTACGATTGCTTTGATCCCGGCGGTGCAGCAGCAGCGAGCGCCGGATGGTATCGAGCTGGTGATTGCGCTCGCGGTCGATCTTGGAATCGGCGCGGCGATCGGTTTTGCTGCGTCGATTCTGTATGATGGCGCGTATGCGGGAGGCCGCGCGCTGGACGACTACGTCGGTATCCGCGGCAGCGTACCGAACGCGCAGGTTTATGCGGCGAGCGGCTTCGGACGCATTTGGTCGGCCGCGTTCACTGCGGGCTTTTTCGTCTTGGGCGGCTACCGGATCGTCGTCGAAGCGCTGGCGCGAAGTTTCGAGCGCCTACCGGTGGGAACGCCGCCCGATACGCACGGGTTGTATGCATACGGACTCTCGCTGCCGCCGGCAATCGTCGAGGCCGCGCTGCTGGTGGCCGGTCCGGCTATGGCCATCGTCTTCCTTGCGCAGTTTACGCTCGGCGCACTCGCGCGGGTGATCCCGCGCTTTGCCTCGTTTACGCTTTCATTCCCCATCGTGTTTGCGCTGGCGCTCATGGCGACCATTTTCGCTGCGCCGCAACTGCTGGGAAGCAGCGCCGTGCCCTGGCTGCGCCTCCCGTTTTTGGCGGCGCGTTAAATGTCGGAGAAACGCTTCGATGCCACGCCCTCGCGCCTGGCGCGCGCAAAGCGCGAGGGCGATCTTGCGATCTCGGCCGAGCTCTCCAGCGTTGCGGGTTTTGCCGCGGGGTTGATGGCGGTAGCCGGAGTTGTCGCGCCGCTTTCGGCTAGCGTGCGGAATCTGCTCGAAGCCGCAGCCGGCAATCGCTCCACGGTGCAGCCGTTCTTTGAGGCTTGTACGTGGATGCTGCTGCCCGCGCTGGCCGCCGCGCTTTCTTCGGCAGCGTGCAGTGTCGCGCAGTCGGGAGGCATACACATTGTCGCCGTAGCCCTTTCCATGCGCCGGCTCTCGCCGAATGAGAATCTCAAGCGAATGTTCTCGCGCGAGGCCGTGGTGACGGCCGTGCGCGCAACGCTTGCCTTCGCGTGTGCGGCGTGCGCTATCGTGCCCTCAGCTGCGGCGATCTATGCCGGCACGCTGCACGCATCGGCCGTTTCCGGGATCGCACAGGCGGCGTGGGGCGGTGTGCTGCGCGCCGGTGCGGTGGCCTGCGCCGTCGGCGGAATCTTTGCCGGCATCGACTACGCGTTGCAAGTTGCGCGCCGCCGCAAGCGCCTGCGCATGTCGTTCGAGGACCTCAAACGCGACCACAAGGAGCACGAAGGCGATCCGCTCGCACGCGGACGGCGCCGGGCACTGCACCGCGCCATTGCGCGCAGCTCGGTGCAGAGAGTTAAAGAGGCGGCGTTCGTCGTGACCAATCCCACCCATTTGGCGATTGCCCTGGAATATGCACCTCCGCAGGTACCCGTTCCGCGCGTGCTGGTGCGTGCGGCGGACGAGGTGGCCGCCGCAGTCCGAGACGCTGCGCGCGAACACGGCGTTCCATTGATCGAAAATGTATCGCTAGCCCGCGAACTCTATGCGAAAACAAAGGCCGGCGAATTTATTCCGCAAGAAACGTACGTTGCCGTGGCCGAGATCGTAGGCGCACTCAAGAAGAGCGGGGTGCTGAACTAATGCGTTTGCCGGGCTATGCTTTTGCGGCGATTCTGCTGTGCATCGTTGCGATTCTCATCGTCCCGCTGCCGCCGGTACTGCTCGACTTCCTCCTGGGCGTGAACATTTTTCTGTCCTCACTTGTGCTGCTGCTGAGCGTCACCGTCGAGGAACCGCTGCAATTTTCAGCCTTTGCGCCGGCGCTGCTTATCGCGACGCTTTTCCGGCTTTCGCTCGATGTTTCGGCAACGCGCTTGATTCTCACCCAGGGGCACGAGCCCGGCGGAGTGGGTTCCATCATTCCGGCGTTCGGCGATTTCGTCGTGCGCGGAAACATCGTCGTCGGGTTGATCGTCTTTGCGATTCTAATCACCATTCAGTTCATCGTTATTGCCAGCGGCTCGCAGCGCGTGGCCGAAGTCGCAGCCCGCTTTACGCTCGACGCCATGCCCGGCAAGCAGATGGCGATCGATGCCGACGTGCATGCAGGTTTGCTCGATGCGGAAGGCGCGCGGCTCAAGCGCGAGCGCGTTCAACACGAAGCGGATTTTTACGGCGCGATGGACGGTGCAGGCAAATTCGTCAAGGGCGATGCCATCGCGGCACTGACGATCGTTGCGCTCAACCTCGTCGGCGGCATTGCCGTCGGCATGTTTTATCGCGGCCTCTCCCCAGGGCAAGCGGTACAAACGTACGCACTGCTCTCCATCGGCAATGCGCTGGTCACCACGCTTCCCGCCTTTCTGATCTCCACCGCGATGGGCATGATGGTCACGCGCGTCGCCGCGGACGGATCGCTGGGCGCGGATCTTGCATCGCAGCTCTTTGCGCGGCCCGAGGTTTTGCGCGTGTCGGGCTGTTTGCTGCTCGCGCTCGCCGCAGTACCGGCGCTTCCGCGGCCGGTATTCGCAATATTGGCGTGTTGCGCGTTTGCCGCCGCACATTTTTCCGCGAAGCATAAAACGGCTGCCGTTCAGCATCTGCAGCGCGAACGCGAACAGGCCAAGCGTCAAGCGATTCGCCGTCCGGAGATGGCGCTCGGCCTCATAGGTGTGGATGCGGTGTGCATTGAGATCGGCGCAAACTTAGCCTCGTTGCTGTGCTCGCCGCATGCGGATGCGTTGCTCGACCGCATCGGCGAGGTGCGGCGCGCACTTGCGGCAGAACTCGGCGTGGTGCTGCCGGGCGTGCGGCTGCGCGACGACCTCACGCGCGATCCCGACTCTTACGCCATTCGCGTGCGCGATGAACTTGCCGGTGAGGGAACGCTGCAGCTCGCGCGTATGCTTGCCGTCGCGGCGGACGACGTGCTTGCGCGCATTGCCGGCGAGCAGACGCGTGAACCGGTCTACGGTCTTGCCGCAAAGTGGATCGACCCTTCCGCGCGCGATGCCGCCTTGCGCGAAGGTGCGCTTGTGTTCGATCCGATCTCGATTATCGGATCGCATTTGGCCGAAACGGCGCGCTCAAACGCGGCGCAGCTGCTGGGCCGGCAAGAGCTGCAGACGCTGCTCGAACATTTGCGCGCGAGCGTTCCGAGTGTGGTCAAAGAGATTGGCACCGA
This sequence comes from Vulcanimicrobiota bacterium, assembly GCA_963702335.1. Lineage (GTDB taxonomy): Bacteria > Vulcanimicrobiota > Vulcanimicrobiia > Vulcanimicrobiales > Vulcanimicrobiaceae > DASSRQ01. The sequence continues at coordinate 69,214 of CAVPCC010000016.1, forward strand.
GCATCTTCCGCTGGCGACGGTCCAAAAGGCGTTCGGACTGCTGCTGCGCGAGCGCGCTTGGCCGCGCGATCCGGTGGGGGTTCTGGAATCGATGTTGGAGGCCGCGCAAAACAGCCGCGATCCGCGCGACCTTGCCGAGGCTGCCCGGCGGGTTATCGTTCCCGCGCAGCTACGCCGGCGGGCCCACGAGCCGCTTGAGCCCCTGCTGCTGGATCCCGAGTTCGAGCGCCGGCTGGGCGCCGACATGGAGCCCCAGGCCGCGCTGACCGTTCGCGAGCGCGCCCAGGCCTATGCGGCAAGCGTGCCGCCCGCGCGGGCAGCGCTCCTGTGCGGCACCGGCGTGCGCGCTCTACTGGCAGATTTCCTGTGCCGCTCGGGCGTGCGCCTGAACGTCTACAGCTACGCCGAGGTGCCGACGGAGATCCAACTGCTTCCCAGCGAGGTCCTCACCCCGGCCTAGGGGAAATTGACGGCCCCGGGGCTGCCTGCTACACTCTGAAGGTTGTGCGCCCATGAGGGCCTTCTTTTTTTCCGTCGGTATGTAATGAGTGGAATAAATACAGAAATCCCATCCGCCTGCTCCTGGTCGCGGCCATCCTGGCCTTGAGTCTGTGGGCGGCGCTGCCTATCCAAAACAAGATCCATCTCGGTCTCGACCTTGAAGGCGGCGTTCATCTGCTGCTCCAGCTCAAGCCGACGGCTGAAGTGAAAACGATTACCGGCGACATTCAAAACCAGACGATCCAAGTGATCGACCGCCGCATCAACGGCCTGGGCGTGACCGAACCACAGATCAGCAAGGTCGGCACCGATCGCGTCGCTGTCGATCTACCGCAAGTCAAGAACCCCGAGCAAGCCGAGGCGGCCCTCAAAGATGTCGCGGTTTTGGAATACAAGATCATGCCGGACGCCGTGCGGCAAGCCGCCGACGCTGCGCTGGCTGCCTGCAAGGCCGATCCGAAGAATAAGAAGGCGTGCGACTTCGTAAAGATCGGCGCGTACAATGCCAGCGGTCCGGTAGTCTATTCGGGTAAGGATTTGAAGTCCGCTCAGGCCTCGTTCGCGCAAGGCGGCGCGCCGAATATCATCTTTACGACCAAAGATCCGAAAAAATTCTACGACATCACCTCGAAGAACCTTAATCGTCCGCTCGCGATGTTCTTGGACAAGTCGTACTTATCGGCGCCTACGATTAACGGGCCTATTTCCAGCGACGGCGAGATTACCGGTCAGTTCACGGAAGATCAAACGCTGGAACTTGCCAACAATTTAAATGCCGGCGCTCTGCCGGTGGGCATCGAGATCATTGAGAACAATACGATTGGACCGACGCTGGGCAAGATCGACCTTGCGATGTCCCTTCGGGCCTCGATGCTGGGGCTTGGCCTTGTGCTGTTGTTCATGATCGTGGTGTACCGTTTACCGGGTCTGCTTGCCGACATCGCGCTGCTCATTTACGTCGCGATGATGTTCGGGCTGCTCTCGGCGGCGCACGCGACGCTCACGCTTCCGGGCATTGCAGGCTTCGTGCTCTCAATCGGTATGGCCGTTGATGCCAACGTGCTGATCTTCGAGCGCATGAAAGAAGAACTGTGGTCGGGTAAGACGATGCGAGCCGCAGTCCGCATTGGTTTCGCTCGCGCGTTTTCCGCCGTCTTCGACAGCCACTTCACCACCATCGTCGGCGCGGGTGTTCTGTATATGCTCGGCACCGGAACGGTGAAGGGCTTCGCGTATACGCTGTTCTGGGGAACGGTGTTCTCGCTGGTGACGGCGGTCTTCATCACGCGGCTGTTCGTGGACGTGCTCGTGGACAACGAGATTGCTACCAGTCCGCCGCTCTACGGCGTGAGCGAGAGCGATGTCGGCGTGTTTGCAAAGGCAGGTTCGTAAGTGTTCTTTCGCAGACTGAACTGGAACGTCGTCGGATGGTTCCGCGTCGTTTCGCTCATCTCATATTTAATTATCGCCGCGGGCTTGGGCTCGATGGTAGTCCACGGTTTCCAAGGCGGCAACGGTTTTCAGCCAAGCAAGATGATGCAACTGGGACTCTCGTTCGCCGGCGGAACATCCGTTGACGTTACGTACAAGCAGCCGGTGACGCAGAATGCGCTGCGTTCAGCGCTTGCACCGCTCAAGCTGACCGACGAAACGATTCGCACGGTCGGCACGCCTGCCGGCGGCGGCTTTACGCGCTATAACGTAGAGACGGAAACCGCGCTCGGGAACAACGCTAAGCAGTTGTGGGATGCGCTGGCAAGCGCCGGAAGCCCCGTCGACCGCGGCAAGTCGCAGATTCAATCCGTCGGACCGACCTTAGGCCGCGAGTATTTGATGAACGCGATCTACGCGCTTATCATCGCGCTCGGGATTCAGTTCTTGTACATCGCCTTCCGTTTCGGCTGGAACTACATCTTCGGCTTGGTTACCGTCATCGCACTGGTTCGCGATGCCGCAATGATGATCGGCATCTACGCGCTGGCCGGGCGCCGCGCGGACGATGCGTTCTTGGCCGCCGTGCTGACGGTTATCGGCTATTCGGTCATGGATACAATCGTTATTCTGGACCGGATCCGTGAGAACACGAAACTCATGGCGGGCCAGCCGTACGAGAAGATCGTCAATACGTCGATCCTGCAGACCATGACGCGCTCGTTCAACACGCTCGCAACCGTGGTCATCACGCTGGTTGCGCTGCTTGCCCTTGGCGGCGGCTCGCTCCAGAACTTCGCATTTGCGCTGCTTGTCGGTATCTGCTCGGGCGGCTACCACTCGATCTTTTACTCCGCTCCGCTCGTGCTGGTCTTCCGCAAGAGACAGATTGAAGCGGCGGCGCGTAAACGCGCGGCCGGCTTGTCCGCCACGACCACGCGATCGTCGCGCAGTGTTGCCGAGGGCCGTTCCCTGGGATCGCAAAGCGGCGTCGCTCGTGAAGATATCGTCGCGGCACGCAAAGCGCGCCGGCAGAAAGCTGAAATCCACGAGGCCGCCGGGGGCAAGCCCCGCGCGCTACAAACGCAAACGCGATGAAATCGAGAGCGGCACTGCGACAGCGATTGCCGACGAGCAAGCCGGCCCGGCGCAAGAGTACGAAGGGTACGACGACGACAGTCAGTTGGATCAGGGCCACGAAGAGATCACGATGAACCTCGATGGTTTCGAACCCGAGCAAACGCTTCCGCCGACGTCCGATGAGCCGGAGCAGCCGCACAACGGCTAAACCTCTGCCGCCTCCGACCGCATCGGAGGCGGCTTTCGAACGCGTCCTCCTGACGTTTGGCACGAAGGCCCCGACCGCTCGTCATCCTGAGGCATCGAAGGACCCCGAGGCCGATTCCAGCGGAATCGGACCGAGGGGCCTACAAGACTTCCTAACCCAAGCCTTTCAAAACCAAAAGCAATACCTCGCGCGCGACGACTTCGCGGGGATCGGCGAGCGCGATTCGTTTCCCACCAAAGTGATGGGCGTTTCGTTCGAGGGACGGCAAGACATGGTCGCGGGCCTGCGCCCCGGGCAAGAGCTCGAACTGCGCCGCCAGCCCGATAACCCCGCGGATGCAAACGCGATCGCCGTGTGGTATGGCACGTTTCATATCGGGTTCTTGCGCAAGCAGATCGCCAAGCATCTGGCGCCGCTCATTGACGGCGGTCTGCGCTACGCAGCGCGCATCGAGCACGTCACCGGCGGCGCGGACGGCAAGCATTTCGGTGTCAACATTCGCGTCGAACGGCAACTGCAACGGCAGCCCGATGCCTTCGCTTTGGAATTGCGTGCAGGAGCCGACCACGAGAGCATCCGCCGCGCACTCATCGGCGATTCCCGCCCGCACGAAGCGCAAGAGGACGTGCTCTCGCGCGTGCAGGGCGGAAAGAACACGCTTGCCATTTTCGGAACGGGCCGCGGTAAGTCGTTCTGTTTTCAATACCCTGCTGCGTTCCGCGCCCTGGAATCGGAACAGAAGACGCTGATTCTCTATCCGCTGCGCGCGCTGGCGAACGATCAGTTCGACGCGTTGACGCGGCGGCTCGACGGATTCGGTTTGCGCATGCACCGCGCCAACGGTGCCATCTCGGCCGATGAGCGTGCAGCGCTGATGCAAGCGTTGCAAACCGGCGCATGGGACATCATTTTGGGAACGCCGGAGTTCTTGCAGTTTCATCGGGATGCGTTCTGGGGCGCGAGCGCGCCCTCGCTGGTCGTCGTGGATGAAGCGCATCACGTGCACGAATCCAAACACCGCGCGGCATATGGCAACCTGGGCCAAACGATCGCGAGTCTGGGACACCCGCAAGTGCTTGCGCTGACGGCAACCGCCGGCGATGAAGCGCACAAGCAGATCGTCGCCGATCTGCGCATCGATTCGTGGGTAATCGATCCGACCGTTCGCGAGAACCTGCACGTGGTGGATGCACGCGGAACGCGCGACAAAATTGGATATCTCACCGAACTCTTCCGGGAGGGCGGTAAAGGCATCGTCTACTGCAACTCGCGCACCGAGGCGACGAAAACGGCCGACGCGCTACGCAAATCCTTCAAAGACGAGGTCATGTTCTACCACGCCGGGATGCCGACGGCCGAGCGCGCGCAGGTGGAGCAGTACTTCCGCGCCGGCGAGCTGCGGATCATCGTTGCGACCTCGGCATTCGGCGAGGGCATCGATCTGCCCGACGTGCGCAACGTGGTGTTGTATCACCTCAACTTCGACTTCACCGAGTTCAACCAGCAAGCCGGCCGCGCGGGCCGCGACGGCAAGGCGGCCGGCATTCATCTGCTCTTTGGCGAGCCAGACCGGCGCATCAACGACTACATCATCGACCGTGAAGCCCCCACGCTCAACGTCCTGCGCGCGCTCTACCGCGGCATGCGCGGCCTTGCCGCGCAGGGTGAACTTCGCATGACGTTTACCGATATCGCGCGCACACTCGAACTCGACAAGGCGAACGAACGCACGGTGAGCACCGCGGTCCGCATCTTCGAGGACGAGGGGTTAGTCGAGAGCGGCATCGACGACGATGGCCGCTTCGTCCGCTTCCGCTCCGTCAGCGGTAAAGTGGACCTCACGCAAAACGAGCGGTTCGCCGAGGGAGAAGCCACCCGCGATGACTTCTCCCGGTTCTGCGACTTCGTGCTCAGCGCAAAGCCCGAAACCCTCGAGCGCATTATCAACCGGCCGATCTACCCGGAGCGCGTGCCACTGAAGCGCTAAGCGCATCCTCCACGGCGCTTTGCCAATCTGGTATACTGACGGCGAGCGCAAAAGAGCGCCGCCAGTCCGCGGGAAGGGCAATGCCCATCTTTGGTGTTCCTACGGTAACGTTAGCGAACTACTTTCAGGCCTGATTAGCGCGGACTCCAGGCATCGAATATGAAAGCGAGTTCGATTGTGACCATTACCGATCTGCGCCCGCTGCCGCGCAAACCCAATCTGCAGCAGTATAAGAAACAAGCAAAAGCGCTGCTCAAGTCGGTGAAAGATTCCGATCCCGGCGCGCGCGCTCGCTTCGAGCGATTCCATCCGCGCACGAGGGCCGCGATCGCGCTTGCCGATGCGCAGGCCGTTCTGGCGCGCGAGCACGGCTTTGAGAGCTGGCCGAAATTCGCCGCGCACATCGAAGCGCTGCGTCGAGCCGACACCTCGATTGCCGCTTTTGAGTCGGCAGCAGATGCAATCGCTGCCGGCGATATTGAGGCGCTCGCAGAACTCCTCAGCAAGAACCCGCACCTCGTACGCGAGCGCTCGTCGCGAACGCACCGCGCAACGCTTTTGCACTACACCGGAGCAAACGGCGTCGAGGATTATCGCCAGAAAACACCGCCGAATGTTGCCGAAGTTGCGAAGCTCCTGTTGAGGGCGGGCGCCGAGGCCGACGCGCTGGCCGACATTTACGGCTCGTCGACAACGCTGAGCCTGGCGGTCAGCAGCGTGCATCCTCTACGGATGGGCGTCCAGATCGCGCTCATGGAATCGTTACTTGCCGGAGGAGCTGCAATTGACGGCGTTCCGGGCTGCCCAAATCCAATTCTTGGCGCGCTGCGCAACGGAAGGGGCGAAGCGGCACTATTCTTGGCGGAGCAGGGCGCGGCGCTAAATCTGGAAAGTGCCGCGGGCGTGGGCAGGGCAGATCTCGTTGAAGCATTCGTAAGACAAGGCGTTTCAAGCGAACAGGACCTCAGTTCAGCGCTCGCTTGGGCGAGTGAGTATGGGCGGGTGAGCGTCGTCGATTTTCTGCTGCGCTCCGGCGTTGACGTCAACCGGTTGTGTCACGGCCAAGCGGCCCTTCACTGGGCCGCGATTGGGTCCCAACCCGAAATGGCGCAGTTCCTACTATCGCACGGCGCTTCGCTCGACGTGCTGAATATGTACGGCGGAACGCCCCTGGGGCAAGCACAATGGTGCGCGGAGCATAGCGACGATCCCGGCGCCTACACCGGCGTTATTGAGATCCTAACCAACCCCGGCATCGGACAACCCCCGCCGTACCGGCCTTAAGCGATAACCCGCTCCAATGCGCCTGCGTCCGTTTCGGCAAAGAAGCGGTTGTGCGTCTCGCTGATTCGCGGCGCCCAGGGGTCGATTTGCTTTCGCGTTACCGGGAAATGCACCGTGGGTCCGGCTGCATCGCTATAATTGCTTCCGTCAAACGGCACGAAACTGTTGCTCTCGCGGTGGGCGAGCACGATGCCACCGACCGCTTTTTCGGCATCGCGCGCGGCGGAGCGGATCGAAGCATCGAGTCTATCGTCGCTTGCCAGCGAATCGTAGAGCGCGAGTGCCGGCCGGTCGGCGTGCCAGGGCATATCGGGCGTTGCGTCGGGAATGCGCGCCATGCCCTCGATGGCGCTTGCATCTTGGCGAATCGCGTCCCGCTGCGATCCGGTTGCGGCCGCGAGTGCATCGTTCAAACGTTTTACCGAGGATTCGACACCCGAAAACGACTGGCGGCTTACGTCGAGTACGTCGAACGCTGCGGCCGGCGTGTAATCGAAACCCGGCCCGACATTGTAGCGATACTGCATCACATCGTTCACGACGGCATCCGCCATTTCACGCGGATCGCTTTCGTGCGCCGCAATCGCGTGCGCGACATTGCTCGGAACACCGGGAGAAACCATCGTCTCCGGACTTGCGGCCAAATATGTTACGCCGACATGCGAGAGCGCGTCGGCAAATCCGAGCGAGGCCATATTATACGAAGTACAAAGGAGTATATCATTTCGCCACGAAGGCGCCGCGAAACTAGGAGGCGCGCGCGATGCTGCGACTGGCCTTTACCTCGAGCGCTTTTCGGCTCCATGGCGTAAGTCGACGGACATTCCAGTCATTATAGATGACAGCGACATGTCCATCGCGCGCGTACCAACTCTATGGCTTGTGTACGTCGCTACGATCCCCGGTAAGACCCGCAGCCCAAGGACTTGGCTGGCATATGGAACGGGAGTTGTGGATTGGTTGCGGGTCTGCGATGCAAACGGTTGGAGTTGGGAAACCGCCACGGAAGAACAGGCGGCTGCGTATCGAGACAATGCTATTTCGGAAGAGAGCAGTTTGTCGAGCGAGTCCTGGATCCGAAGTCCATTAATCTTTATCTCACAAGCTGTGCCCGCTTCTACAAGTGGTGCGAAGAACGCAGTGACGTTAAGGAAAGCCCTTTCAAATATGTTCGTTCAAACCGCGGTAAGCACGGTTTGTTGGCGCATGTTAATTCCGAGCGCGATTCATCAAAGCTCCTACTTGCGTTACCTGAAGTCAAAGGGAAAACTCCTCGATTCTACACCGTCGCCGAAAGACGCAAGATCCAATCACTCATGGGAACGCGGGATAGATTGTTCATGCGATGGGCGCTGTATACCGGGATGAGGATCTTCGAGATCGTGATGCTGGCGTTGAGCGACATCCCGCATCAGGACACGTATGCTTCTGGAAAATGGCGGAAATTAAACATTCTCGGGAAAGGCGGGTACAGGAGAGATGTTGGGTTCCATCATTCATTTTGGATGAGACGTGGACCTATATACGGTTACATCGTTCAAAGATACTTTCGGAGTGCAAAGCGCGGGGTGGTAAAACCGGCGAATCGGCGCTCTGGCCGGGTCGTTGGGGGAGTAAGCTCACTGAAGCCGGCGCGAGAGCAGCTTTCAATGCAGCGCTTGAAGCAGCCGGTATTACCGACGGCGTGTTTCACGACTGCAGGCACACCTACGCTATTACCACTCTCGATCGCCTGATGTTGAAGTCTAGCGACCCGAAGGCGAAGTTGCGTAATCCCCTCGAGGCGTTGAAAAAATTGCTTGGGCACAAGCATCTTTCGTCGACCGCGATCTATCTGCAGGCGCGAGAACAGTACTTGGAAGACCTCACGGACGATGACATTGAGGCGCCCGACAGTGTCTAGGGCCCTAAAACGACACAAGGCATTCGCCGTTAAACTTCCCGCCAAGGGCTATGAACATGAAACAACATGGGCTTTCCTGGATCCTCACACGGCAACACAATGCACATTTGATTTCAGCGAATGGCACAAGAAGCCAGGTCCGATCGTGCCGGACCTCGTGGATGCAGCAAAGCGCCTTGAAGGTCACCAGAACCGCTCCGTAAGGGGTCGGAGCGCTGTGTTGAATTGGTTGTTTGAATACCTCGTTAAAGCGAATTTAAAACCAAAAGCGACAGATCTCACTGATCAGATCCTTGTTGACGCAGTTACGTCGCGAGGACTGAAAGGGCATGCGCCCAGCGTCGTCCACGGAAAGTTAAGAAGTATTGTAAATGAGGCACTGCGTTTACAAAACGTGCAGTTAAAAACGATTTACGATCCCTTCGCACCTGAGCGTTTAGCAGCACAACATAGTGAGAGTTTGTCGAGAGAACAACGCGAAGCAATCCTCCAGGCCGCAATGATTGACGTTAGGCGGATCTGGGATGAATTCGAGCGAGCGCGTTCGGCCGAGGCGACGAGTGCTATGACGTCCGTCGCTAAAATTGCCACTGAAAATGGCGGCTTTCTTCCGATTATAGGCTATGGGAAAAATTACAAGCGACTAAAGAAAACCAAGGCGATGCGCGCATTGTGGGCATTGAAGGCCCGCGAGCGCCGTGCAGGAAGACCAGCCGACGTTAGGACGTTTGATAGATGGCTTTATGCCACCGTTGAATCACTTCTGCCGTTTCTCATAGTCATCGCATATAAGCTCGCGGGAAACGTGTATTCGCTTTTGGAGAGTAAGCGCGATTTGTTGCGTGACGTGGACGACGTTATCCGCGGATCGCGATGCGCAGTTAGTTTCTACAAACCTAGGGCACGCAGAATATTAACGCACATGCTTAATCCGGCGGGTCGATTTTCGGTCCCGAGCCTTATCAAACAAGTGCTTGCAATGACAGATCCTTTGGTCCCGCTCGTGCCGGAAGCGATGAAGAACCGGTTGTTTATTTGCTTTAACCGTGTTGGAAACAGCAAGGGAAAGCCACAGACGCTCAAGTCGACGCCAGGCTCAATGCGCCGATGGTGTCAACGACATAATCTCATGAACAAAGACGGAACGCCGTTAACGTTCACTCTCGACATGTTGCGTCCGACGAAGATCAACGACGTTTACGAGGACTCCGGTGGGGATCTGCTTCTGGCGTACAAGGTAGCGAATCACAAGGTGCTCTCCACAACGTATGATTACCTAAAGGGTATACGAGCAGCCGATCTCGATCGAACATCGATAACTGACGCTCAGGGGCAGACTTTACAGCATCCACCGAACGACGCGAAAAACAGTCCCGAGACGGATCGCAGAAATCAAAATCTCGTGAGGAAAGGGCCAGAGCCGTCGAGCGAGACTGTCTTGATCCAACGGACCCACCAAGATACACGGAAAAAGACCTGTGCCCGGAGTGGATGTCCACCGTCGCCGATCCGCACCTTGCTGTGCCGAATGACCCGAAATATGTCGCGAATATAATACTTGATCGAGATGCGTTCCTTGAGGCACGTGAAAGGATCGACGCAACTCGTTTTGCTCGGTATTATGCGAACAAATTGCGGATCATCGATCAAGAAAGTCTACCAAAATTATCCCCGGATGTAGTAAAAGAAGCGACAAAGATAGCGGCCGGTTTACCGCTGCGGATGGAGATATACTAATGAACGCGCAAGTGCGAAGGGAAACTACGCGAGGTCCCGCGGTGGCTGCTGGAGCTGTTTCAACGACGATGTTTGGTATCTGCCCAATGCTGTAGTTACATCAGCAAGTAATCATATTCATTGGAAGGTGCAACTCGGCGAAGGTCGATGTCTAACGGATCCAATACACGAGAAGATACTTTCCACGTGTAAACAGATGCTGTACTGCATGCTTAAAGGCGATTACGGAGTTTACAAGAAGGCGCGCTGCCGCACCGTGTTTGGCACCTGGAGCGCCCTAAGGCCATTAGTGGTGTGGATGATTGCGCAAGGTCTGACCGCGTTTTCCGAGATGGATGAAAACCAAATAGCAGTCTACAAGGCAAAAGTCACGTCAAGTGGGTTGTCCGAGAGTCGCCAAGGCCGATTACTCTTGCCTTTAAAAGTGCTTGTGGCGCTGCGCGATAAGATTGAAGACCAACCTCCCGTTAAACCTCATGTAATGCTGGAAATCCTGACGCTACCGTCCACGGCGCAAAACGAGTGCAAGACGCCTGCGATCCCAGACCATATTGCCATGCCGTTATTTCGAGAGGCGCTGGAATTCATTGCGGCAAATGGCGATTTTATTTGTGAAGTCTACGCGCAAGATTGGGAAAGCCGGCGTGTTCACTATCGGGCTACCGCAAAGGCTGGCATGACGCATGGCGCCGGCGCGTTGCGTGTGAGTCGCGAACACTTCGAAAAATATGCGTCATGCGACGTCATTCGGGCCGGTAGCCAGATCTATGCAATTCGAGAGATCTCGCAAGTGAACGAAATAGTAACCGTACTGGAGACTGCCTGCTTTATCGTAGTGGCCGGGTTCGTTGGCATGCGCATTAGTGAGATCGGCTCATTAAAATCGGGTTGCCTTTCGGTCCAAAAGAGCAATCGCGGCCTAACGTTACTTACCGTGCACGGCCTTCTTTTTAAGACTTCGAGAGAAGAAGAGGGTGTCCCGTGGCAGTGGGTCGCCGGTTGGGACGGGCCAGAAAATGTGGTCCGGAAAGCGATTGAAACGCTTGAGCGGCTTCGGCGCGCAGAAAAGTGTCAGCCAGCGTCGAGTGGATATTTATTCACCAGAAGTCACGGCCGCTTTCTGGATGGAGACGCTAACCCCCTGAAGAGCTCCTACTTTACTGCGCGAGTCAATAAATTTGCACGGCTTTATGACATTGAGCCGTGGCATTTTACGCCTCACCAATTTCGACGCACCTTTGCACGGTGGGTAACGCGAAAGGACCCGAACGCGTTGCTCGCGCTTCGTCGTCACTTTGCTCATGTCTCGGTGCAAATGACGGAATTCTATTCATTCTGGGATAGTGACCTAGTCCAAGAAGTGTTGGATGCGGATGTTGAGCAAGACTATGAAGCATTCGACCAGATACTTGCCGCGGATCATTTGGCGGGCCAAAAGGGCGAAGAAATTCTGTCTCGCAAGTACCGATTCCGTGGTGTCGCCGGAGAGGAAGCGCGGGGAGCTATATCCGCGCTGAACTTGCGCGTCCGGCCGATGAACAGCTGATCATTATGCGTCACGATTACGGATATTGCATTTACTTGCCTGACAAGGCGTCCTGCGGCGGTGAACGCTGGCGCATCGGTATTGACACGTGTATCGGATGTTCAAACGCCGTATTTACGAAGCAGCATGTGCCTTTCTTAGTGCGCCAGAAGGAAGCGCGGCGTTCCGTTATAAGCGCGCCAATTTTTAAGACGCTTTCAGCCCGAGCTCAGACCGACGCACAAAATGGACTTGAGCGCGTGGAAAAGCTGCTGATCGATCTTACGGGGGCCGCCTAGTGACGAAAAAGGAGCAAACGTTGCGCAATCTCAATGCGGCTTTGTCGCGCCTAATAAAAGAAAAACCAACGAATGAACACAATCAGAAAAACAAGAGCCCGGTTTCTGTAGCGGCGGTGGCCCGAGAGGCAGGCGTCAAGCCGGTCACTGTTTTTAGATACCCATCTGTATGCGATCGTATAAGGGCATTGAAAAAGCGATCGAAGAGTGCCAAGAGAACAGCAACCCGCGTCGCGAATGCGGCGGCTGAAAATGGTGAACTTAGAAGGCAGATCCGGTGTCTGATCGATCGAAATATGGAATTAACGGTTAAGCTTTCAAAATATGAGTCCGATGAACCAGGATCAAAACGGTAGTAAGGTTGCCTTGCGCAATCGATTTGCATCTGCCGCAATCGGCGTAGTACCGAAAATCCCCTCGGAGGCGCGGCGTATCTCACAATCGTGCATACATCGGCCGTTCGTTGGAACGTCTTGTGCTGATACGAACTCGATGACGCCGCTCTAAACTTCTCCGGCACGTCGAGATGAACATCATGTCCGGCTTGCGGAAGTTGACCAACTAAGCATGTCGGATTATGTCTGCTACGTCGCGGACGCCTTCTCGATCCGCGAACGGAATGAACGCGAGCTGAAAATTGCACCATCGCGATCAATGGCTCCGGAAATCGTCCGGGTTGCCTTTCGGCCGGTGATGTCATGTTCGGGCACGCTCAGGAAACTTTCGATGCCGAGTAGACCGCCGAAAAACCACACAAAGCTTTGAACGATGCGCCGAACTATCGTCATAACAAATCGTTGATTTCCTCTTGGCTAGCGTCATCGCCGGCGCAAAAGCGGGCAGCCTCGTTCAGCAGCCGCTCGTGCGCGTCATCGCACATGCGCGGCCGACGCCGGTTGTTGGATCGTCCTCTCATCGTGAAGCGGGCGGTTTAATTACACTGCGGACGCCCAACAGTGACCCGAAGAACTCGACGAAAGCTTCGGCAATCTCGCTTATCATGAGTCTTCGAAAAGATTCGCGATGTCGTCGTTCGACGCGTCGAAATCGCCGGCGATTTGTACCTTTCCTCGGTCGACGCCCAGTTCACGCTTCGGATGCGCTTTATCTGTTTCGCCTTTGGGCGACGCCGAATCGTCGGACGAATTCCAAGATTCCCGCTCGGCCTTCACGTACGCGTCAGAGTTCCCGTAGACGCCTTTCAATTCACCGGCGAATGACTTATCGCCCGACGTTTTATCGTTTTCTTGCATCTTATTGCGACTCCGTCTACTCTGCTTTGTGGCAGTAATCAGTGGCTAAACGTGCCAAAACAGAATCAATTCCTATAACTGAGTTCGTCGGCGGTCGGAACGCCGTCCGGCGTTGGTGCTGCGTTTCGCTTTACGACGCGCTCCTCGTTCCAAATGCCTTCAACCAGGTCGCGGATGCCCGAGGGCATGTGGCGCAAATCATTCCATATTTCGCTGGGTCTCAGGAGATCGCGTATTCCGGCGACTAACTTCCGAAAATCTCATGCTCGATTTTACCGCATCAGAGACCATAGGTTTCGCCCGGTCCGCCGAACGGGTGAGTGCGACGCCGCTTCCGCCGATGGAACGCCTTGGTCGGGTCTAGTTTCCTCGTACCAACCAATCCTCGGGCTCCTCTCGTAGCGTGGGCCACAGGGCCGTGCCGATTTTCCCGATTGCGGTCCCCTCATCTGAATACATGCGGGTCAGCGGCTCGTCTAGCATCTCGCTCATGAGCTGCAGTGCCCGCAATGTCGACGAGTGGGACATCGCCGCCGGCCCCTGCCGCAATTAACCAACAAACGGTCGTTGCCACAATTGTCAGAAAGTGTCAGGCGTTACCAAATTCCAGTTTCTAGAACCCGTAATCCAAAGCGGCGCGATGCCCTTACTGCTCTCACTGCTGATCGGCGGTACGGTCCAGACATTCTCGTGCCCAGTTAGATGGTTCATCACGCACCTCGTCGCGTAAGCGCTCGAGATCAAGATCTATTCCAACCATTGGTGACGAGCGAAGAAAATCAAACAGCTTAGCGTTACTGTCGCCGCGCCCAATCTTGGTTGGTACGTTTTCGCGATCATCGTTCAATGTGGTCACCTCACACGTTGCGTCTCTATGTTGTATGGCGCGTCATCGTCTAACTTCGTGCAGCAGCCTCAGGAATGATATGTACGCTCGCTCTTCACATTTGTAGCACGAGACAGCGAGCGTGCCCATTGAAAAGAACTTAAAAGTGCGACCGAAACACCGGCAAGGAGCACTCCCCAATGCGGTAACAACCCGCCGTGGCGGCTTCGTAACCCAGACAAGAATCCCCAAATTTGTGAGGCCATAGATTGGAAACATGGCTGGAAAGGGAGTTTTCATTGCGAGTCACCTTTCGGACGCTCTGAGGCGCAAAGGCATTCCGCTCGAGCGGCGTAGTTTTACCGCTCGCTGGATCTCGTATGAAACAATACTTGCATACCGCGACAGCGCTTGTCGTTGCTCCGGCACGGACCACGCGTCGATAAGGCGTGACACTTCGGCTGACTTCGCAAATACGTAGCGGATGTGCCCATCGCTGAGGAGTTCCCGGTTTAAGAGCTTCTGTCGATTAAACAGAAGCCATGATGCAAGCTTAGGTTCTCAACAGCGACCGTCTTTGACTTCCCTGTCATTACAAGGCACTTAGAACGTTCCCCCGATGGAGCCCCGACTAGTGCCTTGCGCTGGGTTTGCCCAGGCCGGTGAATTGGGGTCCACGCCATATATGGCGTGGTGCATACCGAGTTCCTTCTGTACGCTCGCCTGGTGGCGGACCACCAGTACAAACGGACTCTCAAACGTCTAGCCGCCAACATTCGGAAGCGGCGAGGAGAGGCTCGGCCTAACGCAGGAAGACGTTGCTCATGCGGCCGACATGGCGGTTCGACATTTTCAAAAGCTCAGGACGCAGACGTTAACGTGACGCTCCGTACGATGACGAAAGTTGCGCGTGCTCTCAAAAGCGATTTACGCGATTTGTTGTAAAGTTGTCGTCAACAGATTGATGGAGCGCGACGCAGCGTCTAGCACTCTTCAAAAGGCTGATAATCTCGGTATCGGGCGCCTCAAAATGCTCCCGAAGATGCAAGTTGACCGAGTGCATTCCAGTGTTTCCGTTCGGAGCCGGCGCGAGCGTTTTCGCGAATACCTAAGCGCACGAATCAACCGCAATGGTGCAACAATCGCAGTTACCGAAACCGGCGATTTTCCTGCCATCATTCGGCGCCGTATCTTCGAACAAGCAAAATTCGAAAAGCCAGCTGCTAGATCGCCAAATCGTACCAAAGGGCGGTAGATAGCGATCACGCTTGGGAGCAGCAGGTACTAGATCGAATAGGTGCGGGCAAACGTGTCGCAACCCTCGCCGAGCGCGTTGGCGAAACGACCCGTGCGATTGAGGCGGCCTGGCCAAGCATGCGGCGCGCGAAATATATTCAGGAAAAACGACCGAACCCCACGAAATCAGCCTATTCGGAGGATACCAATGGCACGTTCACTCCTCGGTGCGCTTACGTCGGCTCTTTTCAAAGCCGGCCGTACCTCATCGAACATCCATCTCGCCGAGTCGCTCCTTACCGGTAACACCAAGTCGGTCGAGCGTAGCCTCAAGACGCGTGTGCGCAATAAGGCGAAAACCGCGCTCTGGCACGCGATCACCGGCAAACGCCGATGAAATTGACCCCGGAAATTGGCAGTCAACTACGTCGCCTCGAGGGCGTAACCAATAGATTGAATAGCGCGCTTGGTGCGTTGAATGAAAATATCGAATCGCTCAAGCGAATCGATCCGCGCTATGTCGAAACGATGCATCAGTATCGGACAATGGAATGCATTCGCGACGTCGGCAACACATTTGATGATTTCAGTTCAGCACTTGTGTCGCTGTTTCGCTTGCTGGATCTCGAGTAGTCGCCTTCGCATTACGCGCTGTGACAGGCTCACCGTGGCCCGAGGCTCTTGCGTCGAGCACGCATCTTTTACATCATGGGCGGCCTTTAACGAGGAACCACGCTACTCCGCCGATCGTTATGATGCACGCTGTCGGCATCTTCGTTGTACGTGATACCGGAATGAATTAGGATACGTTCACGAAGATTTGTTCTGCGGGGCCGGTTCTCAATGGTCTTTCGGCCGTCGGCGACCACGAGCGACCACGGCGGCCGGATGGAAAGCGCGCGCATGCTTTAGACGTTACCGCGCCTTAGACGTTGTTTTATTAACAACGTCCCGTCGAATCAAATCAGCAATATACTCACTCTTGCTGTCAGCAAGGCTGGCGTCTAAGGTTTCATGAAACCGCCAATTCTGGTCAACAGCGCTCAAAACATCCGGCGGAAAAGTGTACGTCGCTTTCTTGTGCGGACCAGCAGCCGGAGCGTTGGTAGTCTTTGCTTGCTCATGCGTTTGACGGTCATCGTGGCAGAATCTTGCGGCTTATCGCGTCGTAGCGATAATTAACGATGCTACGATCGAGAATGCGTTTCACCGCTTCTTCGACCAGATCGAGCGGCACAACAAACCACTCCTTTGGCACCACGCGCCTGCCCAAAACGACTTCTACCTGCAAATTCGCGTGTGCGAAAAACTGATGCAGCAATTGCTCCAGTTTGCGCGCAGTAAAATTTGTTTCGAAAGTTGCGCGCAATTGCACCTTGGCACACAAGAACGTAGGATCTTTGTCCGTGTCTGCAAGGCGCTTTTCTAGTGGCTGCGTTGTGAATCCAATCTTATACAATTTCCCTTTAAGAGCGACAATGTTCGGGTCTTGAGACAAACTCTCGACTATATAAACGGTGCCTTTAACGTCGCCAAATTCGGCTTCTGCTTCACCGGTAAAAAGCGGGCCGGCAACGTGACCAGAGCCGCCGAACAGCGGGCCGCTGATCGTAGGCGCAGCCTCAATAACTTGTCTACCGTTATCGTCCTCGTATAGCAATCGGGCCAGCGAGCGAAGTAGGTGATTACTTTCCGTTCCATTATCAAAGATGATGTGCGTACGTGCGTCGTGCTCCTTGCCGCGTCGGTGCGGCTCATCTACGGCTGCGACATACGATATAATACCGTTCAGGATGAACACGGCACCCGGAACGATGCTGCTTTCGCGCTCAAACCGTTTCGTGTAACGTCTGCCGGACCGGAGGTCTTCTTTCAATTCGGCGAATATCGGTGCAAAGCGCTCAAAGTCCGGGCACGGCCGCCGCTTTGCAATGTCATCAGGAGCCGCCTTACTTGCCGTCGGCGCCGCTACATGCTTGAGATCAAAAATTGCGTCCGCGGGTGTGGAAAGCAACGCATCATCTGACGCGAGAATCTCGTCAATGCTGCTCGGTATCGGCGTGACTTGCGCAGGCGGCCCGAGGAAACCGTGGCGGTCGAAAGGGGCAAGCAGCGTTCGATATGATTCCGTCGCGCGGAACGTTTCGAGATTTCCCTCGAGCGAGTATTCTTGAAGCGCGGGGGCTCGACCGTTTTCCGTATTGCCCGGCAGGAAGCCATGCTGATCGAAGAATGCGTTGACTGCCTCGAATTGGCTAATCACGATATCGTCTTCGGTCGATCGCGTCGGGCCAGCGGCTTTACCGGCAAGCAGTCCTAGGTCGTCGTCTTCCGAGAAGATGTCTCAAACCGAGCCGGCTTATCGCTCATGAGATTGCGGCTCGTTCCCGTTCGCGTTTCGCATTGCGAATTATTGAAAGGGCGTGTGCGAGACGCTGCTCGCGGGGATCTTGCGCGTTCAGATTCGGTTCGCGACCACGATTTTGCGTAAATGCCTTTACGCTTGGCCAGAGCATCGCGGCCTCCTCGTCGTTCATTGGGAGCCGACCAGCAACGATATTGCCATGAATCGTCCGCAGAACTCGCTCATCTAGATTCTTCGAAAGAATCTCGTATGCGTGCTCAAACGGGTTAATACTATCGATCAGGTCGATTGAGAGGTCGTCGAGATTGACGAACTTCCGTGCGAGTTTGACAAGCACATTCTCGCCTTCGCGCTTCGTTTCAAGTTCACCATTGGTGGCCGGGGCCGAATCGCCGGGTTCCGGCGACACGGCATTCTTAAAGTTCAAATCCAGCAGGACTGCGTGGCGTACTTCGTTCACTTGCGACTCGGTGAGGTCAGGGTACCGCTTAGCGATCACCATCGGGATAATTTTCGTGTTAATTTCAGCCGGCGTATATACGTCCGGGTGTATCGTAACTAGTTTGATGAGCGGATCCTGGATAATGTCGACTTTGAGTTCATCTAATTGGTCCTCAACGATCTCACGCACACGATCGGTGGACGGCTCCTGGAATCCCTTGATGTAAAGCGGTACACCCGGACCAGGCTCTTCTGCCGGCACGTCAGGCACCTTTGTTTTAAAATTGAAGTTTGGCGCGAGCACCTGTTCCATGATCAGGGAAACGGAGATGGCCTTCAGCATGTTGTTTACCGCTTCAGTCACCGTTGATTGCTGCTCTATAGGTTCGGCAACGAGGTTGGTGAATTGGGCATGCGTTTTGCCTTCCGCGTCACGCGTAGCACGTCCGATGATCTGGATGACTTCTGTCATGGAGTTGCGGTAACCAACCGTGAGCACATGCTCGCACCAGATCCAGTCGAACCCTTCCTTCGCCATCCCTAGCGCGATAATGATGTCGAGATCATCGCGTTTCTCAACTTTTCGCAGACTAGCGAGAACAGTCTCCCGGTATGCGCTGTCGTCCACAAGGTCTGCAACCTTCAGGACGGTCCCATCGGGCTGCGTGACGTGATAAAAGCCGGTAGTCTCGTCGCGAATAAAGTTACTCGCATCGCCACCGGCCATGAACTCCAATAGGTCATCAACTTGTTCATTTTTGCCTTTCGGCGCTTCGGACGAGTTGACGCTCGGGATGTGAATGATGGTTTTCTTCGAAAGGTCAAGAACTTCTTCAACGGCCTTGATATACGATTCAGTATAAAAGTGATAGCCAATTCCAAGATTTTTTAAATGTTCGTATGACGCGAGTTGTTCGTAGTATGTGTACGTAACGCGCGTAAATCGGTTCTCGTCTTCAGGCCGAAGTACCGGCATCGTGTCGCCGCGGAAGTAGGACCCGGTCATCGCCACGATATGCGGTCGGCCATCGGCGATCAGTCCGCGAACGAGTTCGCCAAGTTTCGACTCTGCGTCAGCCGATGTGTGATGGAACTCGTCAATAGCAACGACGCAATCGGCAAAGGCGGCCGCACCGAGTTTTTCGTAGGCGAAGCGCAACGTCGCATGCGTGCAAACGAGTATAGACTCGTCTGAAGTGAGAAACTCTGCCACGGCAGCGGTCTTGTGCCCCCCGCCGGACGTTGTGAGGTTGTACTTCGGGGTTATAAGCCAATCGGCAAAAAAACCGGTCGGCTTCAGCGGCGTCGTCTTGAACGAGTTACCGATGGAGCGCTCCGGAACGGCGACGACGATCTTCTTGACCCCTTGGTTCGCGATCTTGTCCAAGGCGATGTACATTAGCGCGCGCGACTTGCCGGACGCCGGCGGTGCTTTTATTAAGAGATACTGCGCGTTGCGCGCATCAAATGCACGGGCCTGCATTTCGCGCATGCCCATCGCATTAACGGTTGCTTTGTGTGTCCCGCAAATGTGCGTGATGAGGTTAGGCACTTATGGGGTTCTCCGTGAGTGACGTACGTAGCAGGGGGCTGTCCGCTCGAGCCGACAATGTGGCATAAAGATCAAAAAGGTGTTGGAGGCGCTTGGTGTCGTCCTTGAATTTTCGCCCATAGACGAATTCTTCTAAGTAAGTATCGTTGTCTCTATGAGCGGATAGCAAATCAGGGGGCATCGTTTCAGGGTTATAGAGCCATGCAATGGTCTTGCCAGGGTGCTTTGCGCGCGCCTTAAGAATAGCGTTTGCATTTTCGGCGAGTGCGCGGTTTTGGTCGCTCGAAATACCTGGAATGGGAAACGTGTTGTATGCCAGACCGCTTGAGTAGCGGATACGATTTTTAGTTTTCCGCCAACTACTTCAGTCCAAATACGTACCATTCTCGAGGAGATGATGGCAAACAGAGATGCAGGCGCTCCGTACACTACGTACATTTGATTGTTGGCGATGTCTCGCGCCGACAGCAAGCCGACCTGTAAGTATTGCCGGCGCTCAGATGACACTTCGGGGATGACGATGCCATCTTCGTCGCGATGCGTTATGAAGCAAAAGCGATGTGGAGTGCTTGCAACGCGCCTCTTGTTGCGGCCGCCGGACTCGCGGTCCTGGCGCGTTTTCGCGATGCGTGCCGCAACAGGGGGGATCGTCGCCGCTAGTGGCAGCGTGTCGTCAGTAATCCATAGGACGTAACGTTCAATGTTGTAAAGAAAATCCTCGGAACCGTAAAAGCGCCGAATGAGCGGCGCAGATTCCGGATAATCTGCAAGCATTTGTCGCTTTTCGGTTGGCGTCAGGATAAGGTGACCGCCATCACTTGGTTCATCGCCTTTGACGACCGCTGGAAAGTCGCCAATAGGTGTTGTGCGACGAGCGACGACAAGGTTGTGTGACGATGGCACGAGATACGCGTTGATGTTTGGCGTAGAAAGATGGTACGAATCGGTGTAGAGCGTCGCCGGTACCGATTGCTCTTTCTTTCCGATGCCGATAATAACGCAAGAGACGCCGGCGTTATGGGATGCGCTGTTTGCCCACTTGAAAGTTGTATGCGCGAAAATAATTCGAAGGCCGTGCGAAAAAATGTACGGCCACAATAGCGGAACCTGCTCACCTTGACACACGGAGTTAGTCGCAACAAGAGCCGCTAACGTTGTTTTGTCGGCATTGATGTAGTTGGTCGCCTTGATTAGCCAGCACGCGACGTAGTCTACCTTAGTGCTTCCACCAAGAATCCCTAAAAACACCCTTTTCACATCGGCCCTTTGGTCAGGTGTCTGGCCGTATACGCCTTGATAGGGAGGGTTGCCGCAAATATACGTTTCGCGATCGGCTCGTAATGGACATACATTGAGCCAGTCGAGATGAAGAGCATTTGCGCAGTGAATTGTTTCAATTTTGGACAGCGGAAGTGTCGGTCGTGTATTCCCAAAAGTCTTCTTAAAAAGGCCGTTCATCTGGTGCTCAGCGATCCACAAGGATAACTTCGCGGTTTCGCAAGCGAAGTCGATGACGTCAATGCCAAAAAAGTTATCAAGTGAAATGCCGGATAAATGAAGTTGCGAGGTCCCTGTGATCTCGGCGATACGGCTAAGCGTCTGAATCTCGAGATGGCGTAGTGCTTTGTAAGCGATGACGAGAAAGTTTCCTGAGCCGCAGGCCGGATCAAATACACGAAGTTTTGAAAGGCGGTCGAGAAGCCCGTTGAGTTTAGTAAGCGATCCATTTGCCTTCGCGTATGCTTCGTGCAATTCGTCAAGAAATAGCGGCTGCAACACCTTCATTATATTAGGCACACTTGTGTAGTGCATGCCAAGGTCGCTACGCGTGCCATCCTGCGCGATGGTCTGGATCATGGAGCCAAAGATGTCTGGATTGACTGTTGTCCAGTCGAGGTCGCCGCATTCTAGCAACTGCCGGCGTGCAGTACGGTCGAATTGCGGAATTTCAACGGTATCCTCGAAAAGGCTGCCGTTCACGTACGGAAACTTGCCTTCGACCATCGGCGTGCTCTTTGTTCGCGATGTTTCCTCGACGTTCATGATACGGAACAAACGATCAAGTAACGGCGCTACATCGTTGCCACTTTCGCTGGTATATTGCGTGACGGTGTTTGTGAACACCTGAGGTTCGTCGAATATCCCGGTGTCTTCTGCATAGAAGCAGAAGAGCAGCCGCGTCATCAGCAGATTGAGTTCATGCGTGTGGTGACCGCTGCTCCACGTTGGATTTGCGGCGAGGATGGAATCGTAGAACTTCTTGAGTTTCTTAGCCGCCTTGATGTCGGCCGGATGTTCCTCGACGACGTTGCGGCGTTCGAAGCCGGCCAATGGTAAAAGGAAATCGGACTTTTCATCCAGTTTTGCGAACTGGACGTTCAGCGTGTCGTCGCTCTGCATATCGCGAGCATGAACGTGCTCGCCATTCGCGACGACAATAAACCGCGGCTTGTGCTTCGCGGTTAACGGATCGGCGGCGAGCGCATCACCAATGGCTCCGACGTCCTCGCCAGTTCCAGCCGGTCGGAAGAAGAGGTGTTTCTTCCAGAGGACGTCACGGGGCTGTTTCGCAGCGTTCGTTGTGCCGTTTTTAAGTCGGCTAACGGTGACCTTGGACGCATTGTAGATGCCCGCGAGATCATAAGGGAATGTTGCCGGATCGAACGGTTTCGCGACCAGGTCTCTTACGGCAAATTCGATTTCAGTTGGGTTCATACGAGTGGAAGTCACACGTCCTTGTCACAGCAAGTAAGGGGCATTTCCCTTCTTCCGAGGGAATATACACCATACTCACCATACTAGCGGGCCTTCGTCGCTGTCGCAAGCGCCTGGCCGCCCAGGCGGTAACAGGGAACGCGCCGGGTCAGCCGTGGGTGCGATGCCAGAATGTGGTGAGGCCCTTACATGTCGCAAACTCGGCTTGCCGGTGCCATCAGTCGAGATCTGCGTAAAACGCCGCGCGGTGCGATTATCGGCTCGATGACGATCGTGGATTGGCTTACAGTGGCGCACGTGCCCAGGAGCACCGGCCGTGGGCGATGGGGCTCTACTGCTACGTTGTTGCGGGCGCGCGTCTTTTTAAGACGCCGATTCCCTGGAAAGGCAGTCTTGGGTTTTCCAGGTGCCCGACGAGGTAGTTCGGCGCGCGCTGCGTTCATCTCATTCGCGACGCCGTTAACTGCCCAGCGTCGGCGCGGATGCCTGCCGTCTCTGCAGAATCAGGGTGCCGGCCTAAAATACCTTTGCGACGGGCCGTACGCCGAAGTGTCGCTGCTTACGTTTATTCAGGATCACGCCCGTCCGAGGTCGTGCACTAGCAGCGACTCCAGCTCGCGGGCGTGCTTCCGGTTCGCGACCCCTTTTGGCCCATTGAAGCTGCTGTTGTGCTAAAAAATGCCGCTCTCAAACTCATCATCCGTTGCTTTCGCGCGGTCTCGCTCTCTTGACAAGCCACATCGCAAGTCTTCCTTCCATGCAGCAATTTTGGGATTCCCAAATGCTGGTATATCTTCGACCAATTCAAGCCGTTCGTCGTAGTAATCAGCCATCGGGCCAACAGTCATAAAGCTGTGAAAGTTAGCATCCAAGTTCCTAAGGACATCGTCACGGTCGCCAAAATGTTGAAGCAACGCCTTCATCAGATCCGAAATTACAAGGGGCGCATTACGCTTAGCGACAACCATTTGGCCCCTATATGCGAGAAACCAAGGAACATCATCTGGATAACTTCGCGCGAAGTCGACCAAAGTATCGAGCGGTAGAACTTCCAGCGCAAGCCGGTGACCAACTTCACCCGGTTCGTTGTATTGCATCGCGTTGAGCAACTCCCATCGTTCCCGTCGATCCAACGAACGATATGCCTCACGAAGTCTTAGCCACGTGCTGCTGTCGCGCAGAAGATCACGCCATAACCCAGACGCTCGATACTTTTCGTGAAACCCAGCCCCAGAAAGTGCGAGTGCAAGCATCTGGTCCGCCAGGTGAACCGCGAAGCCATGATTCTTCTGCAAAATACGTGGTATGATCTTAAATAGGCTCCACTCGAGTGTGTTCGGCAACGGATTCTCGACAAACTTACTCTCGATGACGATACGTGCAAATACATTATCGAACGAGTGCGTCTGTTCTACACCAAATATGAGCATATGCACGACGGATGCGTACCATCCGCGATCAATCAGCACATTTGCGAGCTCTGCTATTAGGGATGGCTCGATATCTGACAAGCGCTTCCCGACGAAGGCATACCCCGAAGGTTCCTGCTCTAGCATGCCGTCGCGGTATGCTCCAATGAGTCGGCGCACGTCCTCAGGCAAAAAACGCGGTTGGCTGGAAAGCAGCGGCAAAGGCTGGCGCGAGCGTCTTGTCTCCGGCAATGCGTTGGAGAATCAGTTGCCGCAGTTCAGGGTCTCGATCGGCGATCACCTGAATCATTCCGGTCAGTGCAAGTTCGTTGCGCGGCGGAGCCGCAGTGCGATACGCGTCAATGGCAAACTCCGCAAGCGCCGGCAGATCAGCTGTCATCTCTGCTACACGTTGTCCATACGAAAAGGCCAGCGAGTGATGTCCGCTACTGAGTGCATTGATGACTTGTTTAACCTCACCGCAGTCCATTGTGGCAGCCGCAAACTTTTCAAGCCGCTCCAGTGAAACATCAACGACCGTTCCATCGCGCTCCTCCAGATTGCTCGGCGGAGCCGTAACGTATACTCGAACGCGATCTTCAAGACTTGAGGGCTCCAGTAAGCCTAGCATGCTCTCCGCAGCTGCTCGGTCCTCAATTGGGGCATCTTTAAGCTCGTAGTTAAGAACCCAGGTTAATCGTTCGATCGCTTTAGGCCACGCGCCACCAGACAACGATTTTAGTGCTAGGCGTAGATCATCCCATCTCCGATAACGCACGAGCGTAATAGTCGCATCAGCAATAACATCCCGTGCAAGTTCTAATCCCTTCTCGCCAATTGACGCCAAGCGCAAAGCCCGTTCTACACCGCTGCGGTAATAATCAAAAATCTCGTCCCAGGTTTGTGGTCTCCACTCGACGAGTTTCGGACGTCCGCCTTGCCACTCCGGGCCCAAACGAATACAGCCGCCTTCGTGTTGAAACATCCGTTTGAGATTCCCAGCGATTACCGATTCTTTGTTGTTTCGGTGGCTCTCAAACATCTCGTCGAGCACCTGTAGTCTATTACGCGGAGGCGCTTCGGTTTGCGAGCCGAGTAGTCCAAATAGTTTATGAAGTGTACCAGTCGCATTATTGGTATAGGTGCTGTTCTCGTTGCAAGATAAAGCGAATAGAACACGAGTGCGTTGATGAATTGCTCGTGATGAAAGGCCATGCATTCTAGAGCGAAAACCAGTGTCTGGCGCCCTTTTGAGTCATCTATAGACCGTAACTCGTCATCACTAAGGCGCAATAGTGTCCGAGCAAGAGCGGAGGCCGCTGAAGTCGGGTCCACCTCCGATAAAGCGTACACAAAGTCTGCGTTGCCGCTACCAATAATGCCGTCTAGCGTCCCAAATCGCCCATTAGGTGCGAAAAGCTCTTCGGCCAGTCGCACGGCGGTAGGAGTACTAATTTCGTGAAAACGCTTTGCGAGCGAATCAGCCAACGATTCTGGCAGATTATTAAATAGCCGCTCTTTTGTGTCAGGCAATGCATCAAGTAGCCATTCATGTGCTAGACGAATCGCCAGCGGCGGTGGCGTAACTCTCCAGTATCTTCCAATAGTGGCGATGAGCCCGCTCCGCTGATAAGCTCAGGATAGGCCGGTAGAAACGTTCCCGTGATATGTCAGGAGCGAACATCGATCTTAGAACGTCCCACTCATCTTTGACATTATCCACGTGCCCTACGTGATCGAAAAGCGCTAGTAGGCGTAGCACCTTTGGCGCATCTAGATCGCTATCGTTGGAAATCAAGCGCTGGGTCAACTCATCATCTCGGAGGGATGCGATATGCTGCTGCCCAGCCTCGACTGCGTCCAGAACGATCAAAGCCATTAAGGGCCAACCTTGAGCGTAATCAACGATACGTCGGATATCTGCATCGTTGAACCTTATGTGAAGATCGGCACGACCGACAACGTACGCCCGAACGATACTTTCGATAGTGGCGTCGTGCAACGGTTGAAGAATCCGCATTGGACGCTGAATCGGTCTGTGTACTTATTGTGATAGCGGTTAGATTCGTTCCGTGAATTTCTTGGGCGATTCGATTATGAAGTTCGAGCGTGCAGTCGTCGACTACGATTATGCCGCGAGTTCCGGCGCGTTTCCAATGGGGTAACGCCCTTAATAGATCGACTGATGCCGGGAAACCGAGCATTAAAGTATACAGCGGCGTCCTTCGCATTTTCGGCGGCTCGCAGCGTTTCCAACGCTACACGTGTCTTGCCCAGGCCAGGAGCACCCGTAATTCTGTAAACCGCTCCCGATGCATCGAGTGTCTCGCGAATCCCTTTGACTATTTCGTTAGTTCCGTCGGACGGGACGTAGGGGTTCTGAAAGTGTGCTTGCCGTTGCCATTCGTCGAACGTGATGAGTGTAGTGGCTCAGAGCGACCCGTTGCTCGCAACACAAAAGTTCGCGCCCAGAGATCTTGACTGGCCCACGCTGCGATCTCCTCGGCAGCAAAGATTGCAATTGTAACTCCGTTCGAACGAAGGTGCCGTTCCGCTGCCTCGACCATCGAGCAAATTCGGATTTCTTGTTGTTCTGCAGTTAGATCGGCGGAACAGAAGAGCACGTATGCGCCGCTCGCCGCAAGGACATTGCGTATCGCCGGTTTTAGGTCACTCCGATCGCGCCGCTCGATCTCGCGAACCAGGCTCCGACGCGCTCATTCCGCGTCCAGACTTCGCCTGCCAGACAATTTGCCGCGCAGGAAGGTGCGGTGTGCGCTCGCGGCCGTCCTGCCAGTGAATGGTTCCGTCGACGCCGCCGTCTGCCACGGTAATCCGCCTTGTGGTTCGCATCGTAGCGTCGAGGCCGTTTTGTAAGGCCTCCGCTCGGATGAGGTGATTGAGCAACATCACGAAATCCGAAGGGCTGAGTGCTTCAACGTCCTCCGGACCGATGTCGAACGGACTTGCGGCGCGACTCGGCGACGGCGCGACGTCCATTCGCGCAGGTGTCGCTGGACGGTAGCAAGGCTACCCTCGCCGAGGTGGTCGCGAACAGCGCGAGATGTCGGCCGTGCTCCGCTTCCCAAGAGCCGGTTTGCCGCAGCCGCAACTTGTTCGTACGTGATCCCGGGTCTGCCGGGGGAAGTGGTACTCATAGTAAAATTATGGATTCGAATCAAATCATATCGGACCCTTGTCAAAGGAAGGGGACGTGGGAACTTCTGTCGTAGGCCCGGGCCAAGGCGCGTGGAGCGCCCCAGCGCAAATGTACTCAGCCCCGGCGCAGGGGCCGACGGAAACGCGCGAGAGGGCCGGCAATCTTTTTGGCGACCGGGTCGGCGGCGACGGCCAACGACTCGGTCGTCGCGCGGTATGATGACTACGATTCACATTACGGTAGGTCAGATCAAACGGCATAACGCGCCTGCTCTGCACCGCAGAGCGTCGCACCGGTGACTATCGTTCACGAGCGCCGAAAGCAAGGGGCGAAACCGCAGTCATTTACTTATCGCGTACGAACTGATCGTACGGTGAACTATCGAGTGCGCGAAGCGGGCGTGCGGGGTTTCTTCACGCCTTGGCTCGACGCGGAAATTGATCCGCAGCCAGCGTTCTCGAAGCACCGTTGTCTGAGACAATACGGATCGTTCCCGACTCGAAGACGGCGCACGTGGCGCAGTTGTTCTTCACATCAGAACAGTCGGTTCTACAAGCGGAGATTCAAGATGGCGTTTGCCCTTCACTCGAGCCTCCGCCAATGCTTCGCCGGCCTGCAGATGCTGCTGAGGTCCGCGTGCCGCGTCACTTATGAGCATAATGGATGATCTAAATGTCCGTTCTGCGGCCGACCCTCTGCGCGGATACGAGTATCAACTCTACCGTTCCGTGCTGGACTGGTTGTCATTACCAGTCGGCGATCGGCTATTTCTTGAGCGCGGCGAAGACTTATTGACTTTGGGAAGCAAGGGCGAGCAGCAGCATCAGCAAATCCGGGATGTCGCCGCGCCCATTTCCCTCAACCAACAGAAAACACTCCGTTCGCTCGAATACTTTTGGACAGACCCGAACCACTGAACCGCGCGCCAACTTCAGGTACATTACGACCGGCGACATCGGAGTTGAACAGGGCCAACCTTTTGGACCCGGAGTTAAAGGCGTCGCATTATGGCAACAAGCACGGCGCTTGGGAACGCTGGAAGCAGAAGAGATAACAGAACGTATTCGCAAATATCTTCTCAACAAAGGCAAAATCGGAGGCGAACTAAAGGCTGCGCTTGGGACTAAATCGTGAAGATCTTCATCGCGAGTTAATCGTTCCATTCGATTGGTTACTAAAGCGCCAACTACTGAAACGATCCGCCAACAGGCTCTTGGCGTCCTAATTGAAATTTCGGCGGACGCGCAGTATCGCATTCCGACGCAGGAAGCAGAAAGCGTCTTAAATACCCTCGTGACGGAGGTTCTACGCGTCGCCGCGAGAGAGCCAACTGAATGTTTGACACGCGGAACACTCCACACCATTCTGTCGAATCATGCACTGCGGCTTGTACATCCGGGTGACCTTCAAGACATGATGACGACGATTGCGACTCAGGTAATCACGCAGGCTGGCGGAAGATCTGTTGAAACCTCTGTATCGCTAGCGCCGCCGCCTCTACCAATGCAATACCTGCGTCGCGAACGCATCTATGGCGCCGTTCTGTCCGCGCTACAACGGCGATCTTTTTGCTTCATCAGCGGAAGTGTCGGAACCGGTAGAGATCCTCGCCAAAGACATTGCTGCACACGGAGCGTGGTCGTGGCTTGCACTACGAGGTTTGTCCGGGGTTGCGGCTGCGGACCCGCATTGACCGCGCATGGCGTGAGACTCTGCGATTGAGAGACCGTCGATAGTGTCGTAGTAGATGATATCAACTTCGATGAAGACACCGGGGCTGTGGTTGACTCCGTCGCTCGGCTCTTGAACACGCTGCGATCACGGAATGCGTAACCTCGTTGGAACCAGCTCGCGCGGCATGCCGACTCGGCTCGAATCGCTTGTCGGCATCGAAACATCACATGCGATCAACGTCGATTACTTTGACGTAGCGGAAATTTCGACGCTTCTGTTAGAGTTTGGCGCGACGCCGGGAAGCATGCAAGGTCTCTTGCCGTTCGTTTGGCTCCCGCAGCTTCGGTGGTCACCCCAGACTCGTCATTGCACATATTGCCGCATTGAAGCGCTTAAATTGGGACATGGATACGTTCAGAAGAGCAGGCACGCTCGGGAGTTGCGAACATTCATCTCGATATTCGGCGGCTGGTGAAGTCTCTTCAGCGTGAAGAGCGTTTGTTTCTATATCGTCTCAGTCTGGCGCTCGTATCGCTTTCGCGAAAGCAACTGGTACACTTGGCTTCCGTCGCTCCGCGGATTGAGGAGCCAGGGCTTGTCATTGACCGGCTCACTGGCCCATGGCTTGAGCTTGATGCCACGGGAGCCGTACGCAAAACTCCACTTATATCCGGATTATGTGAAGAAGTGCTGGACGCCCAGGATGTTATCGCGCTCCATGCCGGCATCGCCGACGCACTCTTAATTGAACGCTCGTTACGGCTCGATGACGTTGTCGGTACTTTATGGCACGGAATCCACGGTGGGAACCAAGACGCAATCGCCTTCCTGTTGGCAGCATTATTACAGCAAGGTGACGGTATTATTCGATCTGCAGCGCGGTCGGCCGAATTTTTCGTAAGATGGCGCACTGAGGGCGATTCTACCATACCGTTCTCCAGACCCGTCGTGCGTCTTGTTGTCCGCATGGCGCAAGTACGCATGGCGTCGCTATTAGAAAACGGTGATCTCGTGAAGGCGGTAGTCGATGCTGCTGAACGCGAGATGCCCGACGCCGGCAACACGAGACGCAAGCGATCTCTTTCGACGGCTACGTACTGGTCTTCGGGCGCCTTTCGATCGAATCGATGACTCGCCGCGCTATAGCGTGGGCAAAAAAAGCCAGCAACGACCCGGCTTTCTCCCGTATAGAAAGCGGCCGCGGCCAGAAGACGCGCCGGTCCACGGCATCGTCTGCTCTGGAGATGGCAGCGAGCATGGTTCTCGGACGAATTCGAAATTCCAACGACCTTCAGGCCATGCTACGCGCCCTTGTCGCAGCACCCGAAGAGGTCCGGCGCGAGTTCCTGGAGTGGTTAGGTGACTCTCGCTTTATGCTGCGGGGCGTGTTTGGACAGGCCGAGTTACTCGAATTTGACCGTGGGGAGCCGCGTTGGCAAGACGTCGTAACGGCCGTGCAGCACTTATTTCAAGTCGCGATTGGACTGAACTTGATTCACGTCGCCAGATTGTGCGCGGGGGAAATAGTCAAAATCATCGCGGGTCCATTGAACAATCCGGCGCAGGCGTTGGATGAGTTGACGAAAATAGAGCACGAAATCGGTACGGACCCACTCGTGTCCTGCGCTCGAGCGCATGCCCTATTTCGGGCCGCGCATTACGACCGTGCACTTGATCTGTGGCAAACTGTGTTACCCGACTCAGGTGACCCCGCCGATCTGCAATCCTCCGACGAGGCGAGGTACGCCGCGATGGCGGCTGCTGCGTTGGGGCGCTACAAAGACGCAAAGCATTGGCTATTGTGGGCGCGGGAGCGCCTTTCTGAAGAGTACTTTGGGCTTTCGCGCGCTGTACTGGCTGTCGATGCGGCATTTGCTTCGTGGAAGGCCTTCGAAGACATGGAGGCGTGCCGACTGCTGAGGCTTGGCATCCGCGAGCTGGCAGCGCATGCATGACCCGTTGGATTCCATGCAATTCGCCTCATTAAAGCGGGTGGGACAGGTTGTATCATGGATGTCGTCGCCTGACCGCAACAACTTGCGCGCGATGGACTATGTAGTTCCGGATATCGGTATCGCCAGTAAACTCGACACTGTTACAGACGAACGAGTACGTGCTACGCCATTGACCTACATCGCGGCGTGCGCATGTGATGTCGAGTTTCGCGTGAATGGCGATGGCTCTATGTATGACGAATTTCAACAAGCGTTTGATGCCGACAGGACGCCTGAAGTTGCCTACAAGGCCGCGCTATTGAGAATGGTGGCTGGTCGATCCGCAGACATTTAAAAGATATTCCTGAGGCGTTACGCGCAATCGTCAAGGAACGTGAGCGGGTGTGCGCGTCGCTCGGAAGGCCCATGCCGGCGTCGGATATGGACATTTTCGTTTCGCGCGACATCTTCCGCTGCGATTCTTTCCCTTACGTCGGAGAAGACCCGTCATCTGAACTCTTGGTCGGTTGGCCTTAACGGAATACGGCTTCCCAACCGCCGCCTCGGTGGCGCAGCACGCTGCAGAGATGGCGGAAATGAGCGAACAACAACTTGTGCAGTTAATCAACGGCTCTGATGGATTGGTGCGCATGCTCGCCTCAATCTTCTTAGGCACCGGCTTCTGTTCCAACAATCCGCGGCTATTGTCTGTCTGCGCACATTACTGGATCAATGTCGCTGAAGGGCCGACGCGTCGCTCGATCCGGCGAGAATGGTCGGCGAAACGCTTGGCGCATCAATTGCGCCGATAGTGCGCGAACGCTTTGCATTTAGCAACCCGCAGCAGGCTGTTCCTATTATCGAAAAGGTACTAAACGCGATGGAAACGCCGTGGCGGTACCTTCGCAGTTGCTCGAAGCACTTCTCGGAGCGGTTACTGGCAGGATGTGACGGCCGTTATCCGCAGCATACTAGAGAAAGTATCCGCAAACGAGCAGAAGTGGTATTTCGATCGGTAGATCTTTTAATCGAACGAAACCTACATTAAAATGAGCATGCCGTACGCGGACGCCGTGGGCGAGCTGATCGCCGGAGAATCCGGCTCCAATGGCGCGATGGTGAGCGTCCCAAACTTTGATAAGGGCCATATATTATGGTGAAACGTATAAAGAACCGCAAGGCGCGGTCCAAGCAAGCTTGGCCTGCGTAATCGAGTTGGCGTGGTTTGTACGCAACCGATACGCGCTGGCCTTGATATTGGGCTTTTGAAACTTCTTCAAGAATGTGAAAGCGCGTTCTACGCCTTACGCGAAAAGGCTACTACGTTCCAAGTCGCAGAAGCGCCGGCGCGTGCTGCAGTGCAGCAGTACTTGACCTATCTCAGTATGCTGGTTGACATCGCGCTTTGGGCGATCGTGGCTCTCGCGCTGCACGACAACGCACGCGCGGCGTTTATATCTACAACGCCTTATGTTGGAATACGCCGGCGAAGCCGACTATTACGATACTCACGCTGATTATGCGCTGTGGGCTACGACCATTGGTGAACGGGAAGATTATTTCAGGCGCATGCGGGACATCGGTGTGGATCCCACTTCCTGGATAACTTAACAGCCGAAATCGAAGTCGCAAAGTCACAATATCCCGAACCCGCCAAACGGTCTCAGTCGGAGAAGAAGTGACTTTCGGGGATTACCTTCACCGATATGTGTATGGGGGCTGGCGGCGAGCGCTTGACGTGGTTTTACAAGCGACCGAGCATTTATATTCATGGCGATCCGGTTGGAATGCGTGAAATGTTTGTGTCATCAGGCTCTGCCACTGGGGGCAAGATTGACTTTACCGACGAGGAAGTTAATGCGCACCTCGTTGATACCGGAGGAAATTTCTTAACGTTCTGCCGCGCATATCGAGCGGAACTTTGCGGAAACGCAGACCCCTGTGCTTGACAATCTATTTGACGGCCTTCAAAATCGGCTCGTGCGTTTCGCGCGGAGATATGGTGATCGCGACCCTGATCTGCTCGATGAACTTATTCACCAAACTTCGGACGATTGATGCGTCATCCGTGGATCAGCGCTTCAGACAGCCAGATTTGCAGCGCGACGGTGCAGGCACACATCGAGGAAAGTGCGGCTCAGTTTGCCGAGGTTCGATACCGTGTGCATACAAACAACGTCTGGGACGACTGCTACACGTGCGGCTTGCCGTCAACAGCATAACACTTCTGATGCACAATTATTGACGGCGAAAGTTGAGCCAATTCACGATTTTGTTGGTGATCGGATGAATTGAAGCAGCCTCTATACGATAGTACAGCGGCGGCTCGATTTGGCCGCCGACCACGGAACGAACTAACGCCACAGTGTCGGCGGAGTTGATCTGCCAGATTCACAGCATTATTTCCGCGCGCCCAGCCGTATTGTACCGGCGGATTGATAGCAATCACGTCGACATCAGAGTACTGAGTGTGTACGAGGTCATCAATTGCATCGATGAGTGACTCCATAATGCATTAATGTTCTCCATATGCCTGGCCGTCACTCCCGACTGTCGGATTGTAGATTAAGCAGCATGAGCACCGTCGACACGCCGATTCTATCTAGGCGCGTCAGCGAAGATAGACGCGGGCACCTGATGAAATGTGTGCAACAATGATATGGTTTGTATTTTATATAATTAGCGATAAGACACTGATTGGCGACCACACCGTCGATTTTGCGGCCTGCGTCCTCGGGATGCTCCCGTGCGTGCAGTTTGATGCCGTCCGCAATGGCCTGCGCCATCTGCGGCATTGCCATGATCTGCTTTGCGCTGTCCGCTTCCAGTCCGCCGCCATCGCCCGCGCCGTGGTCGACCAGATCGATCCACGTCTCTTTTGCGCCCGCCTTCTGCGCGTTGTCCAGCGTGCGTGCAACGAACTGCGCTAGGTTCTGTTCCGAGGCCATGTCGTGCGGCGCATCGATCGAGGCCTGCCCGATGTGCCCGTCGGCAAGCGTAAACGAGTCCGTGCGCAGTTTCTTGCCGCCCAAAGACGTCGTGTCTTGGACCGTGTATTCGATTCGCGAATCGGCGGCGCTGGTCTTCAACGCCTGACCGAGCGTTACGCCCTGGGATTCGTCCAAATTGTTATCGCCATCGCGATAAATCCCGAACTCCAACGTCCGGGTTTTTGCCGGGCTCAATGCCTGCATGAAGTCTCCTTTGCAAAGTAGGTTGCAAGAGACTATCGCGACGAAACGGCACGGCAGCAAGGCCTGCGAGGTGACATTGTGGTCTACATGGCGATCGAGCGGTTCAACGGCAATGCATATGTTGTGGGCGAGCGTTTCAAACAGCAGGGCCGGATGCTGGGATTGGCGTAACGAGCGCATTCTCGAAGTAGATAAGAGAGAAACGCGCGCACTACTGCGTCGTGAATGAACCCGCTAGCGCGGGCGTACAGACTATACAGCGAGTCATTCAGAAAGACATAGTACGTTCCGTGCGGGAACGTTGCACCCACCGTGGCGCTCTCGTAATCGGGATTGCTGATGGTCACGGTCGCCGAAGGCGATGGTACTTGCGAGGACGAGATCTGCTGGAAGGCCGCCGCACCTCCCGAGACGGGATGGCTTGCGTTTTGATCCGTGGCGACCAAAACCTCAAACGAGCTCGGGAAAAGTTGGCTGGTCGCAAAGACGATCTGCCCAGGCGAATCGGGCACGTTGCTTGCGCCGGGAGCGGGGTAGATGAGCTGCGAGAGCCCGCTAAAGAGGCACGCTGAGGTGCTCGGAACCGAAGCGCCGCCGCCGCACGCCGTCAGCGCGCAGAGAGCCGCAAGACCAATTGCAAAGCGCAGGGCCGTGGTATTCAACTCAGCGCTTAAAGCGGCCCTCGACGTTTTGCACGCCGTTCTCAACGGCGTTTTCGGTGCGGCGGACCGCGTCCATGATCCAGCGGATAATCGCAATGATGCCGACGAGCGCCAGGAGGAAGATAATTAGAAACGCCCAGGCGGCAAAGTGAACCAAATGCAGTAGTGCTTGTTCCATGCTCTCCCCTACAAAGAGTGCGTTATTGCGGCGAGATGCTAATGCTGCCGCTGACGGTGGAGAGGTTCATCGCAGCCGAGCCGCTTCCTAGCCTAGCGCTGGAATCTGCCCCGACATAACCGTGATGCACCGTGCCGTCCATGAACTGCGTGATGGAGCCGCTGATCGTCTTTGCCGTCACCTGCACGTCGCTGTTCTTGGCGATGCTCACGCCGATCTTTCCGCTCACGGCGGTGATCCGGATGGTTCGCGGTCCGCTCACGCGGCCGAGTGAGGCCCGCACGTCGCCGCTGACCTCGCTGGCTTGAACGTCGCCCGCCGCGCCGGTGATAGAAAGCGCGCCGCTCACATTGGTAACGTCCAGGGCCAACCGCGCGGGTACGCGCAGATGGTACTCGACCGACGCGCCGCCGCGATTGCCGAACCAGCTGCCGCCGCTTTGATCGTAGTCGGTCTTCACCGACAGCTCGTTGCCGCTGGTCGAGATGTCGACGTGCGTACGCGCTAGGTCGGCGCTCGTAGAGCCGGATTTCGTGGCATCCACGGTGATAGTATCTCCCGTCCCCGCGGTGACGGTGATAGAACCGGAAACATTCTCGATGCGTACGCGCTGCAGCGCGCCGGCTGCCACCGTACGGTGGATCTGCTCGTGCACGTTTTGGCTTGAGGACGTGCTGAAGGTGCAGCCGCAAAGCGGCAGCGCAAGCGCCAAGGCAAGGTACTTCATGCCCTCACCTACAGCGGCTGCGGCCGCCGTGTTTCACTTCGGGCACTCTTTGAGGACCGTGCGCCCATCGGAGGTGGTGTGCTGCATGACGTACTGCACCAGTGAGGGTTCGTCTGCGCGCTGGTCGTAAGGTGGGAACTGGAAAAGCGCGTCGACATCCTTCTCTTCGAACGGATCCTCTGCCAGGCTCGAATAGTTGAATGGGTAATCGAGGATCTGGGTTTGATCGGTCCCATCCGGAAACGAGACATGGATCTCGACGTGTTCTTGAACCCGTCCGCTCCCACGATCGACGCTGGCTTGAGTCGTTGGAATGAAATCGACGAACCCGCACGGCTCGTGCGCCGCCGGCGGGCCGCCGGTCCCGTTGCCGTTGCCGCCAAGACCGGTGCCGTTGCCGCCCGGGCCGATGCCGCCGGTGTTCGCGACGGCTTTGCGGCTCACGCCCGAGCCGTGGCCGCCGACCGGCACGTGAATCGTTGCGGGCTTGCTGTGATAGCGCGTGTGCACCAGCGGGCGGGCCGAGGCGATGCGCTTAACGTGGCTTTTCTGTGAAGCCGCCCCGGGGTCGACAATCGGCGTCGGCGTGTGCGTTTCGGCGATCACCTTCGTTGTTACAACGGGCTGCGGTGTAGGCGTCGGACGGGGAGTGGGCCGGGGCGTGGGGGTGGGCCGGTGTTCGATGCGGATCAGCTTAGCGATCGTGATGGTCTCGACGGGCGCCTCGCGCATGGTCGCGGTATGGAACGGGACGAGCGCGGCGGCGATCTCGTGGAAAGCCAAAGCGCCGGCAAGCGCCAGAACCAATCGGCGGCGGCTATCGTCGTCAAAGAACGATGAGAGCCAGCCGCTCAAGGCGCCCGGCTCAGACCGTTTCAAATGTCGGGCTTCACTCACGTCACTGAATCTTTCCCACGGATCAACGGAAAGGCCGCATGGTAAGTTGCAGAGCGCGGGGAACCAGAGGGCCCGTGGACGTTCAAAGTTATATCCGGGCCATCCCGGATTTTCCCATTCCCGGCATCCTTTTTCGTGACATTACCCCGCTGCTCAAAGACAAGCAAGGGTTCAAAGGCGCCGTCGATCTCTTCGTGGAGGCATACCGCGGAAAGGATATCGACTATGTGGTCGGCATCGAGGCGCGCGGCTACATGCTCGGTGCGCCGCTCGCTTACGCCATCGGCGCGGGTTTCGTGCCGGTCCGCAAACCGGGCAAGCTGCCGTACGAGAAGCTCACCGAGTCGTATGCCTTGGAGTACGGCACGAACTCGCTGGAGATCCACTCCGACGCCCTGGGCCACGGCGATCGCGTGCTGGTGGTGGACGACCTGCTGGCCACCGGAGGCACTGCTGCCGCTACCCGGCGCTTGCTGGAGCGCCTTGGGGCGAACGTTGCGGGCTTCGCGTTTCTCATCGAGACTCGACGCGCTGCACGGGCGCGACGCTTTGAGCGGAATCGACGTTACTACGTTCATTAGATACTAAAGATACTAACCACGCCCGAAGGAACTTCATGCGCGTTAACCGGCTCTTTGTAGCGT
Source organism: Vulcanimicrobiota bacterium (assembly GCA_963702335.1). Taxonomy (GTDB): domain Bacteria; phylum Vulcanimicrobiota; class Vulcanimicrobiia; order Vulcanimicrobiales; family Vulcanimicrobiaceae; genus DASSRQ01. The sequence goes on from CAVPCC010000016.1 coordinate 106,036, forward strand.
TCACCTTGGTTTGCGGCCTTTCGCTTGCAACGGCGGCCGCCGGCGGCGCGCAGTCCACCGATCCGGGCACCGCGCCGGCCCCCACGATCACCAATCCGCCGATTCCTTCGCCAAAGCCCACAGCCGAAGACCCCCACGTCCGCAAACTTGCCGTGCAGCAATTCCTGGCCTGGCAGACGGCGACCGTGGATCGGGACTTGTACTCCGATACCGTGAACGGCGAGCTCTCGGATGACCTGATGGACCGCGCGACCAAGACGCTGGCCAATCTGGGGGCGCTTCAATCGGCCGTCTTCCAGGGCATCAGCACGACCAAAGGTACCAGCCTGTACGTCTACCAGATGACCTGCGCGAACGGTGTCATCCAAATGGATTTTGCGCTGGACCCCTCGGGCAAGATCGCGCTCATCTTCTTCCAGTAACACGGCCCCTTTTGCAATCAGTGGGGCGTCTGTGGCACTATAGAGCGAACACATGACGGTCGCAGAGCTCGTTCAAAAGGTTCAAACCTACGACCCGTCCCTGGACGGGTCGTGGCTTATGCGCGTTTACGAGGTGGCCGACCAGGCACACGAGGGCCAGCGGCGCGCTTCGGGCGAGTCCTATATCGAGCATCCGCTGGCCGTGGCCGGCATCTTGGCGGATTTAGAGATGGACCGCCAGACGATAGCCGCGGCCATCCTGCACGATGTCGTCGAAGATACCAGCATTACGGCCGAGCAAGTATCGGCGCAGTTCGGCGAAGAGATCGGCGCGCTGGTTGAAGGCGTGACCAAACTCACGCGTATTCCGTATCAATCGAAAGAAGAAGCGCAGGTCGAGAATCTGCGCAAGATGTTCATGGCAATGGCCAAGGACATTCGCGTCATCATTATCAAGCTTGCCGACCGTCTGCACAACATGCGCACGTTGGCCAGTTTGCCCCCCGCAAAACAGACTGGGCATTGCCCGCGAAACGCTGGACATCTATACGCCGATCGCGCACCGGCTGGGCATCTGGAAGATCAAGTGGGAGATGGAAGATCTTTGTCTTCGCTACATCGACCCCGACGGCTATCGCGAGATCGTGGAACGCGTTGCCAAGACGCGCAAAGATCGCGAGAGCACGGTTGCTACCGTCGTAAAGACGCTGAACGACGAATTCAAGACGCTGGCCATCCAGGCCGAGATTCAAGGCCGCCCCAAACACTTCTATTCGATCTACACGAAGATGAAGAAGGGCCGCGATTTCTCGACCATTTACGACCTCTCGGCAATCCGCATCATCGTGGAATCGGTCAAAGATTGTTACGCGGCGCTGGGAACCGTGCACGCGTTTTGGACACCGCTGCCCGGGCGCTTCAAAGACTACATCGCGATGCCCAAGCCCAACATGTACCAGTCGTTGCACACAACCGTCGTCGGGCCCGAGGGCGATCCGCTCGAGATTCAGATCCGCACCTGGGAGATGCACCGCACCAGCGAATACGGCATCGCAGCGCATTGGCGCTACAAAGAGGGCGGCAAGGCCGATCAGTTCGAGAACAAACTCTCCTGGCTGCGCGCGCTGCTTGAATGGCAAAAGGACATGCGCGACTCGCGCGTGTTCATGGAGAACCTCAAACTCGACCTCTTCGACTCGCAGGTCTTTGTCTTCTCGCCGCGCGGCGACGTTTTCAGCATGCCCGCCGGCGGAACGCCGTTGGACTTCGCGTATGCCGTTCATACGGGCGTTGGCAACCACTGCGTGGGCGCGCGCGTCAACGGACGCATCGTTCCGCTCGACTACGCCATGCAGAACGGCGACATCTGCGAGATCTTAGTCAACAAGAATAGCGGGCGGCCTTCACTGGACTGGATTGCGATTGCCAAGACCAGCAGCGCGAAGCACAAGATCAAGCAGTGGTTCCGCAAGGAGCGCCGTGAAGAGAACGTGCTTGCGGGGCAAGAGGCCGTAGAACGCGAGCTCGCGCGCCAGCACATCAGGCTTCTCGACCCTCAGCGGCGAGATTATCGAGCGCATCGCCAACCGGATGAACTACGGCACGCCTGCCGATCTGTTCGCCGCCGTGGGCTTCGGCGATGCCTCGGCACAGAATATCGCCAACCGCATCAAGGACGAGCTCAAAGCGAGCAACGTGGTGGACTTCGCGCCGATCTCGCGTCCGCAGTCGGTTTCGCGCCGCGTCGTGCGCAAGACCAGCGGCATCCGCATCGCCGGCGTGGACGACGTGCTCGTGCGGCTCTCCAAATGCTGCAGTCCGGTGCCGGGCGACCCAATCATCGGCTACGTGACCATCGGCAAGGGCGTTTCCGTGCATCGCGCGGATTGTCCGAACGTTGCGTACATGACGGCGACGCCGGAGCGGATGCTTGAGGCAACCTGGATCGGCAAGACCGATTTCACGCACGCGGTCGACATCGAAGTGGAAGCCATCGACCGGCCGGCGCTGCTGCAAGACGTTATGGCGGTGTTCGCCGAGCTCAAGACCGCCGTCAGCTCGGTGACGGCGCGCGTGAAACGCGACCGGCACGCGCTGGTTAGTCTGACCGTGCAAATTCAAGACTTGGAGCATCTCCACCGCATCTTGCGCAAGCTCGAAACGCTCAAGGATGTGCGGCGCGTCTACCGCGTCACCAAACGCGAAGCCAAGAGGCTCGTGATGCGCCTCTGACTCACTATGCACTACTGATTGCGGCGGCGTTTATCGGCGGTGCGATCAATAGCGTCGCCGGCGGCGGCAGTTTCTTGACGTTTCCATCGCTGCTCTTCTTGGGCGTTCCCGCCATTTCGGCCAATGCTACGAACAACACGGCCATGTGGCTGGGCGGGCTCGCAAGCGCGCGTGGCTACCGCGAGGAGATTCGCACGTACCGTTCGGTTGTCGTGCCCGCGCTTGTCGTGAGCGTGCTGGGCTCTACCGGCGGTGCGCTGCTTCTGCTCCATACTCCGCAGCGCACGTTCGAGCGGCTCATTCCATGGCTGCTGCTCTTTGCAACCGTCGTGTTTGCACTCAGCCCGCTGCTGGCGCGCAGCCGCGAGCGGCGACCTGCGCTGCACTCTCCGCTGCAGCTCATCGTGCAGTTTGTGATTTCGATCTACGGCGGCTACTTCGGAGCAGGCATGGGCATTTTGATGCTTGCGGTTCTTTCGTTTTCGGGACTTCCAAACATGAATGCCATGAACGGTGTCAAGAATCTGCTGGCCATCGCCGTCAACGGCGTGGCCGTGATCCCGTTTTTCATCGCCGGCGTAATCAATTGGCCCATCGCTTTGCTGATGGCCGTGTTCGCGATGCTCGGCGGCTACTTGGGAGCGCGCTTCTTCCGGAAACTTCCGTCGATTTACTCACGCTCGCTCGTTCTAACCATCGCCGCCTGCATGACGGCTTACTTCTTTTTCAAATAACGGCTTGCTACGTTGTAGAACGTAGATCAAGGCAGAAGCGTAAGGGTCAGCAGCGCGATGTCGTCGGTGTGGTTTCCCCTTACGACGGCATCGCGGATCGCCCGCGCCACGTTGTTTGAAGCGCGGACTGCGGCCTGAGCAAGAGCCTGTTTGATAGCCGCTTCGCCCGCCAGATAATCGCGACTCCATTCCGAAACGCCGTCGGTGAAGAAGACGCCCAGCGCTCCCGGCTCCAAAGCGATCGTCTCAATGGATTTTGGCTGCGGACACAACGTGCGCAGCCCCAAGGGAAGGCCGCGATCCGTAAAGGGATCGATGCTCTTGCCCTCCGACGGGTTCCAGATAAGCGGACCCGGATGTCCCGCGGCCGCGCAACTTAGCGTGCGTTTACGCGCGTCGAAAATGCCGATCATGGCCGTTGCGTATTTGCCCTCAGGAAATTCTGCGCTGACCAACCGGTCCGCACTTAAGAGCGCTTCAGAAAGACTGAGGTCTGCATAAAGCAACGCCCGGATACCATCGCGAAGGCCGACCATCAACGCAGCTGCCTCGACGCCATGGCCGGAGATATCACCGATAGATATGCCGAACCGGCCGTCGGAAAGCGCAAAAGCATCGTACCAGTCTCCGCCGACAAGCCACTCCGTTTGTGCGGGTTCGTAATATGCGGAAAAGACAACGGGTTCGGCGCGCGGCAGCGCGCGCGGCAATGCGGCCAGTTGCATTCTGGTTGCGAACGCCAGCGTCTGTGAGTAAAGCATTGCTTTGGAGAGCGCCGCACCGCAGCGGCGCCCGATGTCTTCTGCAAACAGCAATGCGCCCTCGTCGAAAGGCCGGCGATCGCTGTCGCCGGTGCGGATCATCCGAAGGGCGCCCAGGACGCCCTTGGCCGTTGAGATGACCGGGACGACGATTAACGAGCGGTAGTTCATCTCGCGCATGAACTGCGCGTGGGCCGGGGACGTTGCGTTTGCCTCAATGTATGCTTGGTCGATGGTCTCGATGAATATGGGCTCGTTGCGGTCGAGAGCGTGCAAGACCGGATGCAAAGGATATCCCTCGGCACTTCGCAGATAGCGTCCCGCCTTCCGAACCGCCGCTGTCTTTTCCGGATCGCGGTGCGCCGCGGCCGCCAGAGTGATAACGCCTCGTTCGTTTTTCAAGTCGAGGACGCAGATGTCGGCCACCGTTTCCACCGCCGCCCTACAGACGTTCCGAAGGGTCTCGTTATAATCCAGCGATGAGCCCAGAATCTCACCGGCATGCACCAGCAGATGGAGGTACGAGTTGTCCAGTGTGGACGGTTGCGGTTGCGCCATTTCCAGTTGGTAATTCCCCGCGTATGGAGTGGTCAAGCGGTTGGCGCGGGAACTTCTCCGGTTACTGCCGTGCGCCCGAGGCCGGCCTTCGTGCGGCGGTTCTTTGCCCATGGTTCAATGTGGTTGGCCGCCCAGAGATACAGCGTTGGAATGACCACAAGCGAAAGCATCGTCGAACACAGCAGCCCGCCGATGACCACCGTACCCAGAGGCGCTTGGGTCGAACTGCCCGCTTCGATGCCTGCGGCGATCGGGAGCATGCCCCCGACGGTTGCCAGCGTCGTCATCAAAATTGGGCGCAGCCGCATCGGTGCTGCTTGTAACACCGCGTCGCGCGGCGTCATCCCGCGGCCACGGAGTTGATTGGTGAACTCCACGACAAGGATTGCGTTCTTGACCACGATTCCAACGAGCATCAACAGGCCGATGAATGCCGTCAGCCCGAACGAACGCTGCGTGATCATCAAGGCAAGGATGACGCCTGCAAGTGAAAGCGGTACCGCAAACATGATAATCAGCGGGTGCAGAAGCGATTCGAACTGCGATGCAAGCAGCATATAAATGAGGAGGATAGCCATGATGACGATTAAGCCAAGACTTCCGAACGTGTCGTTCTGCTGCGTGACCGACTGTCCGAACTGCCAATAATATCCGGCCGGAAGCGCAACGTGCGACATCGCGCTCGTCGTGGCTTGCACTGCCGTACCCAGCGGAATGTTCGTCAGCGTCGCCGTTACGTCGATTTCACGCTGTTTGTCTTGACGCGTAATTTCCGATGGGCCCGCGCCGGTCGCAATGTTCGCAACTTCCGCAAGAGGCAGGGTGGGCAGCGCGTAGGTTTGCCCCGGCGCTGAGGTCGACGTCGTGGCAAGCGAGGTCGTGTTGGAGCCCGTTGCAACCACCGGTATCTGTAGGCCTTGTACGGTTGTGAGCGACCGCCGCTGAGCGGCGGGCAACTGCACGATAATCGGATACTGCGTGCCGTTGATCTGCAAATACGATGCGGTGCTGCCGCTGGTTGCCGTGTCGATTGTTTGTGCGATCGACTGCGTGGAAAGACCCAGCTGCGCCGCGCGATCGCGATTCACGCTAATATTCAGCAGCGGCTGCGAGGGCGTGATGCTCGTATCGGGGCGGGTCAATCCCTGAATCTGCTCGAGCTGCGGAATGACTTTCGTTTGCGCGATCGTGTAGAGCTGGTTCATATCCGGGCCGTAAATCTGCAGATCGAGAGCGTCTTGACCGCGAGAGATGACGTTCTGGAGAATATCGATGGTTCGCCCGAAGGCCATCAGACCCGGAATCGGCGGACCGGCAATCTTGCGGAATGCGGCAAACTGCGCGTTCGGCTTGCGCGTGGGCGCCCCGGGGCGCTTTGCACCCCCGCCGAAAGAGCCGTTCAGCGATCCTTGCCACTGCGTTACAAATTGGGCTGCCGCACTTCCGCTCACGTTGGGCTGCAGCGTGAGCGAAATATTGGCAACGTTCGAAACGGAACCGCTTTGCCCGTATCCGCCTTGGCCGACCTGCGAGCCGACATCGACAACGCGCGGGTCTTTCATCATGCGCTGTTCTACCTGCTGCGTTACGTTGTTCATGATGTTGAGGGCGGTGCCGTTGGGCATACGAAGGTTGAAGCGGACGAAACGGGAGTTAGAGGCGGGGAACATCTCCGTCTTAACCGCGCCGAGTTTTAAAGCGCCGACCGTGAGCATTAAGATGACGCCTGCGGCTGCGAAAATCACGCCGGGGTGGTCGATGCTCCACTCCAAGCGGCCCCGGTACCACGACGAAAAACGTTCGTATCCCGCGTCGAACTTCTTGACGAAGCGGCCGTATCCGCCCGTATGATGCCCGTTGGTGTGCGGTTTCTCCGAACGCAGCAACAGGGTTGAAAGCATCGGAACGGTGGTCACAGCAACGAGCAGTGAGATGCCTACCGCAACCATGACCATCAGTGCAAACGGCTTGAAAATAAGTCCCTGCAGGCCTGGGATCAGCATCAGCGGCACAAAAACGGTGATGACCGTGATCGAAGACGCAAGTACGGCAGCAAATATTTCAGTGACGGCGCTTTCCGCCGCCTCTTTCACGGCCTGGCCGCGAGACATATGCCTGTAGATGTTTTCGATCACGACGATGGCATCGTCCACAATGAGTCCGACCGCGAGTGCCAGACCTCCCAAGGTCATCGTGTTCAGCGTGTAGCCGAACATGTAGGCTGCAAAGAGCGTGCCGAGGACGGCAATCGGGAGCGAGACCGCAACGATCAGCGTCGAGCGCCAGGAGTGCAGAAACAGCAGAATGATGAGGATAGCCAGAACGGCGCCGTAAATGGCCGTATGTTCGAGCGCATTGACGGCATCGGTAATAAAGCCTCGCTGATCGAAGACGACCGCCAGTTTCATTCCCGGATAGCGCTTTTCAATCTGGGCAATCTTAGCGTAGACGCCGTTTGCGGTTTGAACGACGTTGGCGTTTGGCTGCGCAATGATGGAAACACCGATGGAATCGACGCCATTCAAGCGCTGGAACGTGCGCTGTTCTTCAATCGAGTCGCTCACGTTGGCGATGTCGTGCATGAAGACGGGTGCGCCGTTCTTGGTCGCGACGACGATGTTGCCGATCTCTTGCGCGTTCTGAAACAATTCGTTCGCTTGGATCTGATATTCCTGATTGGCAATCTGCACGATGCCCGCGGGCAGGTTCAGGTTCTCTTGATTCACGCGCGAGACGACCTGCGCCATCGTTAGGCCGTACCCGGCCAGTTTATTGATGTCCGGTTCAACCATGATAGCGCGCGTTTGGCTGTTGCTTACGCTGACGGACGCCACGCCGGCGACACTGGAGAACTCGTCTGATAGGGTGTTCGTCCACAGATCGCCCATGTCGCGAATCGACATATTCGGATCGGTCACGAACATGCGGACAACCGGTAACTGATTCGGGTCGAATTTGTTGATCGTGGGCTGTGAGAGATTCGGATCGTTCGGCAGCGAGGACCAGATCCGCGAGACCTGCTCTTGGACGTCCACCGCGGCCGTGTCGATGTTCGTTCCGTAGTAGAACTGTGCGGTGACTTGGGTGCTGCCCTCGGACGAGGTCGAGTTGATTTGCTGGATGCCGGCTACGCGGCTCACGGCGTTTTCGACCGGGCGCGTAATGAGCGTTTCCATCTGCTGCGGGGCGACGTTTGTATAATTAACGGTTACGTTCACCACCGGCGGCGAGAACGTGGGCAGCAAGTCGACCGGAAGGCGCGGAAAGGCGAAAAAACCCAGCACGATAATCGCGCAGGCGATCATCGCGACGGTCACGCGGCGCGTTACGGCGAATTTGGCAATCGACATCGGTTAGGTGCTTGTTCCCATTCTGCGGGCTCAAGCATTCCATGCGCTGGTTAGAGTGGCCTGAGAACGCCTTGCCGCCAAAGCGGCACTGTGATAAACTAGCCCGGTTCCCGGGCCGTCCCGGACGCAAAAACCTACTGCTCGCCTTTCAGGTGGGCCGCCCGCTTTAGGCGGGTGTCCGAAGAGGGACCCAATGGCTATCGATTACGAAGTGACCTATATTTTGCGCCCCAACCTTGAGGAAAATGAGGTCGGCGAGCGCACGGCCGCCATCTCCGAGGTTCTCAAGAACAATGGCGGCGAGGTCCTAAACCTGGACGTGCTGGGCAAGAAGCGCCTAGCCTATGAGATTAACGACGTGCGCGAGGGCATCTACGCGGTGCTGCGCTTCCAATCTACCGCCGAGGCCGCCCACGAGCTCGAGCGCCAGCTCGGGCTGAACGAGGACGTGATGCGCTCGCTGCTCATCAAACTCGACAAGCAGGCCCTGGTAGCCGAGAAGAACGCCCCGCCGCCGGCGCCCGCGGAGGCCGAAACCGCCGCTCCTTAATGCCATGCCCCTGGCACGGGGCCCCACTATGCTTTGGCCGAACCCGCAACAAATGCATCATCGATTGAAGAAAGAGTAAGCATCATGGCGGCATCATTTAATAGAGTCATTTTGGTCGGCACGCTGGTACGCGATCCCGAGATTCGCTACATCGGCAGCGGCGCGGGCGTGACGAAATTTCGTTTGGCGGTCAACCCGAACAAACGCGATGCAAAACCCGAAGACACGCTGTTCATCGACATCGTCGCGTGGGAGAAGCTCGCCGAGACCTGCAACACCTATTTAAAGAAGGGCATGCAGTGTTTGGTTGAAGGCCGGCTTTCGATCCGTCAGTACGACGACAAAGAAGGGAACAAGCGCCAAGCCACCGAGGTGGTCATCAACACGATGCAGATGCTCGGCTCGCGCGCCGATCGCCCCGATTCCGGCGGCGAGAGCTTCGCGCCAGTCGGCGCAGCTGCGGGCGGCGGCCGTTTGGACGACGCTTTGGACGAAGAAATTCCGTTCTGACCTCTCTGACTTTCTAACCTTTCTGAGCGGTGTGAAATCGCGTCGTTCGCGTGAATTAAAAAGGTCCTGTCCTGACGGGACCTTTTTGTTTCTAACTTGTGGCTAAGTGCGAGGCTGCTAACAAAGCACGGAGCGACGCATTCTCCACATGATCGAATGCGGAGCACGCGCGATCGATTAGGTCGACCAGGTGCTGCACTTCAAGCGGATCGATCTTACTGTGATCGTTGTGTGCGCCGTAGAGCACAAACCCCGCCATCTGCTCGCGCACGATCAAAGGGATCGCAATGACCGGCGCGTGGCTTCCGTGCGGAACATCGCTGCGTGCCCAGCGCGCCTCCCGTATCTGAAGCGGCGAGCGCGTGGAGCGCAAGAAGCGCACGAGCTGGTCGTCGGCTCCCAGGCACGAGGCATCAGCCGAATGCCACCCGGCGGCGGCTACACGGGCGTATTCGCCGCTGCCGTTGAGGCGAAACAACGCCGCCGACGCCAGACCCAAAGCTTCCGGAGCCTGAATCGCCAAGGCCTCCTCGATTATCCGTTCATTTGAAGCCAGAGACAGCGATGCGCCTAGGCGGCGCAGGTATCTGGCTTCGTCGTACCGCGAACGAAACAAGGTCCGCTCCACAACAGTTTCGATGCGCCGGTGGACGGTATTCATTACGAGCGCGAGCAGGATGGTTGCGATCGCCTGGAGCGCTAGCGCTGTTCCCGTCTCTGTGAGATAATGCTCGATAAGCCAGTCCACGCCCGCTATGGACGCGCCGAGCGATACTGCCGTCGCAGCGAATACCGTAGCTCTGTTCAGGACAAATAACGGGTCAATGTAGCTGCTCTTCACAAGTGCATAGGCGGCGCACGCCGGGATTATGGCAATGGCTGCCGCCCCGAATCCCGCCCACAACCCAAATGCGGTTTGATAGCCGACTACTGGGACGCGAACGGCAATCAAAAACATTGCGTACACGAGGTAGCACAGGCCGAGGACCATTCCAAATAGCGCAAGCCTAATCTGCATGTGCATGCGTCCCGCGACCTCGCGATAACGCGCGATAAGAATAGCTGCGGCGATCAGCAGCGATGCTGCAGAGAAATACGCCATTACCGACTCGCCCCCAAAACTGCCGTGGAGCGTTTTGGGATATTCGCGCAGCTCGTTCGCTATGAGAAAACCTTCAGCGCCGATGACCGCCGCGAAGGCGATGCGGTCGACACGAATGCGCCATCCTCGCACATTGTCATCGGGGAAGCGGAGAGCAAAAATAATTAGGGTCGGCCAGAAGCCGTTGTGCGTCAAGATCGTGGAGACGAAATGGATGCCGTCGCCAGCCGAGGGTGATACCGGTAGGCCTCCCAAGAAAGAGTCGGCGGCGTTGAGCGATGCTAGGAAGAGGGCGAATGTCATCCATCCGGGGCGAACGGTGACGAGCCACGCGGCGATTACGATTGCGCAACTCGCGAATAGGGCGTCGGTGAAGCCATAGAAGCCGAAGAACTTCTGCGCAAGCGTGACGTGGCCGTAATCGTACGCAAAGAGCGCTATCTGATTAGCGATCTGAGTCGAGACAACCACTGCGCCCACGAACCAGGAAATAACCGGCAGCATGCGGTTCCGCATGACCTACGCTTCGCGGCGGCTCCCTCACATACATGGTTCAGGTCCGGCGCGCGCGGGCCTTTGGGGGTGGATGCCGCGAGTTAGGGTGAGTTCAACCGAAAATCGCCGGTTAGGGCGAAATGGAGCCAAAAGGCGAAAAGGATCTTGCCGACCATAAGAATGCGAAGAACGCCTTGTAATTCGGGGCGTTTTTTGCGGCTGCAAACACTTTGGCCCCGGCCGGCGTCTTATATGGTATGACGAATGGTGAGCGTCTCTCGGATTTGGCGATAGCCGCCTCAAACGGGCATCAAGAGGCTTTTGATGCGCTCATTCGCGCTCTGTGGCCGAACGCATACCGCATCGCGTGGTCGATTATCGGCGAGCGATGCGCGGCGGAAGATGCCGCGCAAAGTGCGTGCGCAGCGATCTGCGCAAAGATTCAGAGTCTTTCCGACAAGCGCGCTTTTGCCGGATGGTCATACCGGATCGTCGTGTCGCATGCACGCGATCATGCTCGAGCGAGGTCGCGTTTAGAGCGGCGAGAGACGGTCGGCTACGAAATGGCGAGCGGCCTTTCAATGCGCGACGACCCGAGCGGCCGGCTTGACCTGGAAGCCGCCATCGGCATGCTGCCCGAGCCGTTGCGGCTCGCGCTCGAACTTCACTATTTCGTCGGTTTAACCAGCAGCGAAGTCGGTCTCGCACTCGGTGTACCTGCAGCGACTGTGCGCTTTCGCCTGATGATTGCCCGCCACCGTTTACGCCCGCTTTTATGCGATTCGACTACGCCGTCAACGGCGCCGGAGACTATATCGTGAATGAACGTCAGATTATCGAAGCGGCCCTTCAACAGCGATTCGCGCGCGCAGCGGTTCCGGAGTGCCCCACAGGCCTATGGACTCCAGCCACTGCCGTGCCCCGGCAACCGCGGCCACGGCCGCGTGGCTTCACGTACGCATGCGCAGTGCTAGTCGTTCTGGTGAGCGCAGGCGTCGCCGCTCAAGCCTCCGGAGCGCTGCGCGCCGGTTACGCGCAGCTTCGCATGTTTCAGGGCTCTTCCAAACCGTTACCGCCGCTGATTCACCGCGCCGATCGCTTCACGATGGCGCAAGCGCAGCAGCGCCTGCCGTTTGCACTCGTCATGCCGGCTGGATTGCCGCCGAACACGACGTTTCAATATGCGCACGTGGTGAGCGAACACTCCGTTCCGAGCGTTGCCCTAATGTATCAAACGCAAATCGGCGGCAAGTACTATTGGATCAACATCAACGAGACGACGGCCGTCAGTGGTCCTCCCATCGCTCGATTCGAGGCGGTTGGTAAGGGGAAAGATGGGCGGCTGCACGATCACACCTGGACAGTGCCGATGCGCCGCTGGAAACACGGTGAAGTCATCATGGAGATGCTCCCGCTGGGACTACCGGCCGCTGTCGTCGATCGGATCGTTCGCGAAAACACGCGCTAAAGACGGCCCAAACGCGTCCCCGATTGTCTATGCGAGGGTGTGGCGGCAAGACATCACGAAGCCGCATGCAAGGGCATGACATATAAGAACTGGCGCCTTCTCTTACTCGCCGTTTGTGCCTTCGGCGTATTTCAGCTCACGTACATGGCTGTCACCGATCTGACGACGTATTCCGCGGTGCCCGGCCTCATCGGCGCGGGCCTGCCTGGGGAGAGCGCCGAGGAAGGAAGCACCGCAACTCCGTTTGTTCACCGCTTGACGTTTGAGGCGTCAAACCCCCTCGCGCGAGCCGGTGTTCGAAGCGGCGACCTTATCGACTTTCGAGGCCTCTCGCCGCCGGATCGTTACCGATTCTTCACGCGGTGGTGGTGGCTCGGTGAGCATGCGGGTCTGCCCGTCGTGCGCAACGATCGCATTCAGAGGATCGCGCTTCATCCCATGCGGTACCATTTTCCGCTCGAGTGGTGGTTAGCGACTGCCGGTCAGTATTGGGTGCTCTTCTTCGCCGGAGTTGTCTCGTGGCGGCGCCCCGACTTGGCGTCGGCGCGCGTCCTTGCCCTCTGCTTACTGTCGTGGGAAGTAGGTCTGGCTTTCCAGAGTCAGAATTGGATAACGCCGCTCCCGTTGTTGGACGCCACAGTTAATTCTCTTAACGGTTTTCTTTACTATGGCGGCATAGCGTTGCTCGCAACGTACACAACGCTCTTCTCGGGAGCGGATTCGTTGTGGCGACGGGCAGCGGTTTGGCTGAGTTATGCCGCCGCTGCTGCGGCATCCGTTCAATCGTTGTTACTCGTCGTTGGTGCATGGGCCGGGACTTGGGACACGATCGGCGGGTGGCTCTCCGCGACTGTCGTTGCGGACGTAGTCTTGGCAATGCCGGGTCTTCTTTCTCTGATCGTCGTTGCCCTCACTATTTCGACATGCTCGCCGCCCGAACGGGCGCGCGTCACCTGGGCATCGGTGCCTATTGCCCTTTTGTTTGCAACCGAGGGCGTGACGAACGTGACGTTTTCGCCTAATGTCCCGTACGTTATTTCGCACGGCGCGGAACTCGTCGTCAACTACATGATCTTCCTCGCGCCGCTGGGACTGGCGTACACGGTTCTGAACCGGCGCCTTCTCGATATCGGGTTTGCGCTAAACCGGGCAATGGTCTATTCGGGAGTGTCGGTTGTCATTGTCGGTATCTTCGTGATCTTCGAATGGGCACTCGGGGAGTGGCTCGGCACCGCAAGTCACGCCGCAAACTTAGCCATCAGCGCCGGATTCGCGCTGTTGCTTGGCCTCTCGGTTCGAGCCATTCACAAGCGCGTCGACCGGGCCTTAGATTCACTCTTTTTCCGGAAGCGGCATGAAGACGAGAAGGCCATCCGGGAATTCGCTCGGGAAGCGGGATACATTACGGACGCACGGATTGTGGTCGAACGCGCATCCGGTGTTCTTCGAGAGCATGCCGATGCCGCCACTGTTGAGTTTGCCTTAGACGACGGCTCCGGCTATTACGGCGAGGTCACCGAGAACGATCCGGCAATCATTTCATTGCGTGCGCGCCACGATGTCGTGGACCTGCACGACGTACATACCGAGCTGCATGGCGAGTTCGCATTTCCCATGGTCGCGCGCGGCCGCCTTGTTGGCGCACTCGTGCTTGGTCCGAAACGCTCGGGCGAGTCATACGCTCCGGACGAATCCGACGCCATCCTGCAGCTTACTCACAGCGTCGGAACCAGCCTCGATGTTCTAGCATCAAAAAACGGCCAGTCAAATGGCGAACTGCTGAGATCGGTTCAAGAACTCACTAGAGCCGTCGACGCCGGTTTTCAAATGCTTGCCGAGCGCCTTACCACTAAGGACTCCCCGCAATGACGCGAGTGGCAAGCGCTCGAAGGCCGTACCCGCGGTGAAATCGCAGTCGGTGCACGAAAAAATCGCCGAGATAACGTCAGCGTTCTATTCTGCGTTTACGAACAAGGATGGCCCGGCGCCGGTAGACAGCCTATACGATATTTGCTTGCCCGAAGCGCTGATCCTAAACGCGACCAGTGACGTGCCGGCGGTCTATAACCTGCGGGCATTTGTCGAGCCGCGCAGGGCGCGGCTGGGCAGCGGCGCTCTCACGGATTTTCACGAATATGAAGTCTCAGGAGACACCGGAATTTTCGGCCGGATAGCGCATCGGGTAAGCCGCTATGAAAAAGCCTGGCTCGAACACGGGTTGCAAAAGCAGGGTGCGGGCACGAAGATATTCTCGCTCGTTCTGACGCCAAACGGTTGGAGGATTGCGTCTGCGCTCTGGAACGATAAGGTGGCGCAGTAATGGTTCAAAGTATGCTGCTAGCGGCAATCGCCGCACTGACAACAGCCACGCAAACCGTGCCCATTTGGAACGGCACCGCACCAGGCTCCCAAAGCTGGACGCAGCGCGAAACGGTCGTTCGCGACACGCCGCTCGGCACGGTAGCTTTCAACGTCGTGACGCCCACGCTGACTGCGTACCTCCCGGATCCAAAGAAGGCGACGGGAACGGGTGTCATCATCGCTCCGGGCGGAGCATGCATCGCGCTCACGCTCAGTTTGGAAGGCGAAAGCGTCGCGCGCCGTTTGCAGCAGCGCGGTATCGCAGCCTTCGTACTCGCGTACCGCACCATGGAGAAACGCGGGCAAGGCATTCCGCCGGATCTCAACGAGGACGTGGCTTGCAAGTGGGGCATGGCGGATGGCATTCAAGCAGTCAAAGTCGTGCGCGAACGCGCGGCCGCGTGGCACGTGTCACCGCAGAAGGTCGGCTTTGTTGGTTTCTCGGCCGGCGGAATGGTCGCGAGCGCAGCGGTATTGCAGAGCGAGGCCGCTGCACGCCCGAACTTCGGGGCGTTCATCTATGGCGGTCCGCTAGCGAGTATGCCCCCGATTCCGCCGAATTTGCCGCCGATCTTCATGGCCTGGGCGCAGGACGATGCGCAAGTGTTGAATCAGGTCAATGCGTTTTATTCCGCCCTTCGCGTTTCCGGCGCCAAACCGGAAGCGCACATTTACAGCGCGGGCGGCCATGGCTTCGGCATGAAGCATCAAGGCACGACGAGCGATCGCTGGATCGACGATTTCTACGCGTGGATGCAAGCCCAAGGGTTTGCACCCGGCAAACCTTGAGCATGTCGAAGTTGATATACATCACCAATACCTCGCTCGACGGTTATATCGAGGACGAAACCGGTGCTTTCGATTGGGGCAACCCCGATCAAACGCACGCGTTCATCACGGAGTTGGTGCGGCCGATCGAAACCCATCTCTATGGGCGCCGGCTCTATGAGACGATGGCCTATTGGGACGCACCGGTGGAAACGTATCCGCCCGAGCACCGCGACTTCGCGCGGGTCTGGCAGAGGGCCGAGAAGGTCGTTTTTTCGCGCACGCTGTCCAGCGCTACCACGCGTAACACGCGCATGGAACGGAACTTTGACCCCGAAGCTTATTCCGGAATTTCAAGCGGGAATCGGAGCACGATATCTTTATTGGCGGCGCGGAGCTCGCGGGGCTTGCGCTGGAAGCCGATCTCGTCGACGAATGTCATTTGTTTATCAACCCGGTGATCGTCGGCGGCGGAAAACCGGCATTCCCGGCCGCCCTACGACGCAATCTCGAACTCCTTGAGACGCGCCGTTTCGACAACGGGGTAACTTACTTGCACTATCGCCTGCGAGGCCGGAACTGACAATCAAAGTTAATGCGAATTGCAAGAGCAGGTCGCCGTTTACCACTCGCTGTATGTTTTATTCGTGTCATATGACCTGCAACTCCGGGGTGCAAAAGAGGTCCCGGCCGCTGAGCTGAAGAGCGCTTTTTTCAAATATGCGTGGTATGGAACTTCAAGGCGACGAGCATGGATTGGCGTTTATCAACGGCAACACCGGCGTCTATTTCACGTTGAACCCGGGAGAGCGGGTTCCTGGAATTGTCGATCAATTTCAATAGACCGAGCTTTTTCGCAAGAGAAGGCCTGCGAAGCGCCGTTGCCCTTTCCAAACGGTTCGGTTGGACGATCTTTGACCCGCAACTTGAGGAAGAACTAGAACTCGACATAGATCAGCTCGAACGACCGCTACAACATTGGAGCGAATCTAATGCAATAGCGCTGGATTGGACCGCAGGCAGGCACTATGTGGATCCCGATATCGCATATGAGACGTGGTGGTACAACTATTGGCTGCCGCGTAAGGATCGGGAGTTGGAAGCGTTGCACGTCGACGTATACGTGCCGCGCATTTGGTATGCTTCAATTGGAGGCCGGCTTGTAAGGGTTCTGCTCTTACCGGCCAGCGTTACGGCGGCGGCGATCCCACAGGTAGACTACGTAGCTGTCCAGCGGTCTGCGCTGTTCGCAAAGGAGCGCTTAGAGCTCATCGACCGGCCCAAGGCCGTGTCAGGCCTTGCGAGGTTCGAGCGCTCACTGGTCCCTTTACAGAATGTGCCGGCTTTCATTTGCGGCTCTTCCATCGATCGACTCTTGCCAAGATCACGGTCCGAATTCTCCCTCGCATGGATCGTTACAGAGGAACAGTTGATAGACGATCCCCGATTTCAACCGCCGGTCTGAAAAGAGGCTTCCATGAAAATTTTGCAAGGTGATCTTGGGGCGAAAAATGTGGGATAATACCGGTATGCAAGAAAAAACCGCTCCGGGCGGCACGTTCAAAATCGGCGAACTCACGATATCGCGTATGGGTTACGGCGCAATGCAACTCGCCGGGCCGCATGTGTTCGGCCCGCCTGCAGATCGCGATGCAGCGATCGCCGTTTTGCGCGAAGCCGTCGCGCTCGGCACCACGCACATCGACACGAGCGATTACTACGGTCCGCATGTCACGAACCAGATCATCAAAGAGGCGCTGCACCCGTATCCTGCCGGCCTGCACATCGTTACGAAGGTCGGTGCACGGCGCGACGAGCGCGGCGGCTGGCCCCACGCGCGCACCCCGGCCGAATTGCGTTCGGCGGTGCACGACAATCTTCGCAACCTCGGGCTCGATGTACTCGATGTCGTGAATTTGCGGGTCGGCGGGTTTGACCGCCCCGAGCCAGGCTCGATCGCTGAAGCGTTCGGCGCGCTGGCGGAGATCCGCCGCGAAGGGCTGATACGACATCTTGGCGTCAGTACCGTCACCGCCGAGCAGGTCGCGGAGGCACAGACGATCGCGCCGGTTGCCTGCGTGCAGAATTTCTACAACGTCGCGAACCGGCAAGACGATGCGCTGATCGACGCGCTCGCCGCGCAGGGCATCGCCTACGTGCCGTACTTCCCGCTAGGCGGTTTCACGCCGCTGCAGTCGCAGACGCTCGATGCCGTTGCCGCGCGGCTCGGCGTATCGTCGCAGGCCGCAGCGATCGCGTGGCTCCTTCAGCGTTCACCGAACGTGCTGCTCATTCCGGGAACGTCCTCGATCACGCATCTTCGCGAAAACGTAGCCGCGGCTCAATTGCGCCTGCCTGCCGGCGAGATTGAGGAACTGAACGCGATCGCCTAACGACCCAAGAATCTCAAATAGAATGCGGCGAACACCAAAACGACTCCGATGTTCACCATCAACCGTTCCCAGATGCGGTTTCTGAAGAACAGAAGATCCAAACCGACGATGACGGCGGCCATAGCCACGACGTAAAGCACGCTAATTACCGGTCTGCTCATGTGACGTCCCTCAATAGCAGACGTTACATGCGCGGCGCAGTTGTTCCGTCCGACCAATGGGCGACCGGTACCATGAAGATCGTCTCCGGTTCGGGCAAGACGGTCTCCCGCGAATCGTAGACGACCGGAGAACCGGCGAGATCGGCCCCCCAGCCGCCGCCATTGTGCGCAGTCGACGCCTTGGAGGCGTAAATCATGAGGTGCGGCATCCAGTCGCCGCTACCGTCACCCAGATACTGCGCCTTCGAAAGCATGTACGACATCGAGCCCAAAGCCGGCGGCTGCAACTGCCCGTTTGCAACCGCTGCACGTGTACGCGCAAGCATCTGCCGATTCGTAAGGCCCGCGAGAACCATTTGGGTGCGCCGGATGGTGTAGGTCAGAACGGTGCGCGAGGCCGCCTCGTTGTAGCAGATCGGACCGCGAATCTTCCAATTCCAGAACTGCTTAAAGTCGAATGGCGCGGTCCACGCCCTTTCCACGAGGCACGTGAAGCCGTTAGTTCCACGTGCGGCAACCTCATAGCCGTGCCGCCCCAGCACAAGCACCGTGGCGCGTCCCGATATCGAAGGCGGTGCGGCACTGCGCGCGAGCGCGGCCTCGGCCACGCGGTCCGGCATTAGGTACTTCGCGAGCGGGGCCATGGAGGGATAAGGGCTGTCGGCTGCGGTGGCCGGCTGAACGCCGACCGCGATGACGGCGACAACCGCAAAAGCAAGCGCACGGGGGCCGTTCAAACACACCTCCTGTCCAGCGTCTAAGACCTTGTTTCTAACAGGCAGGGCGGGCATATTGTGACCCGACGCTCGAGCACTCAAATGGGCACATGACCTTATGCCGCTGAAATATCCAGTCCTCGAATGCGGTTTGACCGATCGAGCGTGAACGTCGCGAGGGCATTGCCTTGTGCGAAGCGCACGAAATACGTGTACACCGCGCCGCTTGACGTTCTGCGCACTCCCTTGAATGCAAGGTTCTGCAACGCCCCAAGCACGCTCACATCTGCAGGTAGCCCTTTAAGAACCGCATCCGGATACTGTTTGGAGAGCGCCGGTGTTAGTTGCGAGCGATCGATGCGGCCCTTCAGCATGAGGCCGATGATCGTGCGGAAGCGTTTGGTTTGCGCGATGTCCTCGCCTGGCGCAACGTCGTCGTAGGCGAGCGTAGCGAACACCGGCCTGTGGTAGGCCGCAGCGCAGTGACTAAAGTTCAGACCGGAAGCCGAACGTGCGCGAACGAATGCAACCACGGTAGCGTCCACGCACGGCGGATAGTCGCTGTCGTGCGAGGCGCCCGGAACGAGCAGTATGCGTGCGTGCGGCAGATACTGAAGCGCGGCCCGCGCATACTGCGGCGGTGTCGCCGGGTCATCGCTTCCGGAGATGATAAGAATCGGCGCGCTGCTTCGCACCGGCGCAATGAACGCGGCCGGAACCGGAGCAACATTCCAGAGGCGGCACGCGCGCTGCTGAGCGCGAACGCGGGCGTCTCCCTCAAATGTGCCCTCGCTATCGCGAACTACGTCTTGTTCGGTGATGAACGGAATGTCTTCTGCACACGTCACCGACAGGTTCAGGCCGCTCGCCTGAAGGTTCGTAAAGAACTGTGCGAGTTGTTGGACCATCTCTGCGAGCGGCGTATAATTGCCGCGATACGCCCGCTCTATCGTTACCGGAATGTACGAGGCATCGGCCGGGGAGTACATCGCGTGCCGGACGGTTTCCACGAAGACTTCTTTGGAAAGGTGCACGCGTTGTGTTTGATGCGTAACCGTGTTCGTGATCGTCATCGTGACCGGGCCGGCGTCGAAGCGCTGCAGTACGGCGGCGAAATGTTCGGCGAAGTCGGGGAAGCGCGAGGAGCACGCAGCATCGATACGGCATGCGACTCCAAGCCCGTCCAGCGCGGTTTGCGCGCCGCGGGCCATCGGCAGCGGTATCACGTAGAAGTGCGGCGGCGCAACACCCTCAAGAATTATGCTCTCGACGTGCCGCGGATGACGGCGCGCATAGTCGAGGTAGAAAAACGTGCCGTAAGAGCCGCCGTACAACACCAGTTTGGGATAGCCAAGCGCGGCGCGCACATCATCCAAATCGTCGGCGGCCGGGTCGGTCGAGTAAAGACCGAGGTTCGCATGCTGTGCAAGCCGGTTGCGACATGAACGGACAAGTGTATCCGGCCACACTTGTAAGAAATATAGTTCCGGGTGCCGCGCAGGCGCAAAGTCGCATTGCTGCGGTGCCGACCCGCCCGTACCGCGATTGTCCACGAGCAGGATGTCGTAGCGGTCATGCAGCGTTGCGAGGGCGCCGGTCGTGGCGTCAGCGAAGTCGGCGGCCATTTCCGTTGCCGACACTCCGGGGCCACCGGGGTTGAAGACGATGGCGCGATTCGACGGGTGCCTCGCCTTGATGACAATGAAGCGTATGCCCAGCGTGCGCCCCGTTCGCGACGAGCGGTCCTCATACACGCTCAGTGTGCCGCAAAGCCCGGTTGCTTTGCTTTGCCCAACGTGGCAAGGCGTTGCCTTTAGCCTGGCCGGCTCCGCTGTGCCGGCGCAAAACCCGAAGGTTGCAAGGGTCAGCAAAACGGCGACGCCTATTACGCTCCGCGATGAGGTTTCAGGCATTGGCTCCTCCTGTTTTCCCGCTTCGCCGGCGCCGGGCGATTGCCGTGGCGCACTCATGATTTGCCCGAAAGTCCGTGCCGGACCCTCTATGACGCACATACACTTTGCGGTTAGGCTAAAGTCGGCGCGATCGATAGCAACGAGGGCGCTATTATAGGCGCGGCAAACGGCGTTTGCTGATACCGCAGGTGTAGGGCAACCGGCGCGGGTAGGCCCGGGGCAGATGCAAATTTCGGGCGCTATCGCGCAGCTCAGAACGACAGATCTCGCTGGGTCCATTCAGTTTTACACGACAAAACTGGGTTTGGCCCTTGAGTTTCAGTACGAAGACTTCTACGCGGGTATTCGAGCGGGCAATCAGTCTCTTTCACCTCAAGCTGGTCGATCGAAAGGATCCCACAATCGCTTTTATCGACGAGGGCGAGCACTTCCACCTATATCTGACAACGGACGATGCGAGGGGGCTGGCAGCGGCATTGAAAAGCAACGGCGTGCACATCGTAAAAGACGTGCACGACACGGCCTGGGGAACAAGGGAGTTCGTCATCAAGGACGATCAAGGCCACACGTTGTTTTTCAGTGAGAGTCGCGAGCGCTGAGCCGGCAGTTTGCGGCGATTGAGCCGTATGACAGCGGCCTGCTCAAGGTCGGTGACGGACATCGAATTTACTGGGAGTGCTGCGGTAATCCCAACGGCAAGCCGGCGCTTTATTTGCACGGCGGACCCGGGTCGGGGTGCACGCCGGGATCGCGGCGGTTTTTCGATCCGCAAATCTACCGCATCATTCTGTTCGACCAGAGAGGATGCGGCCGCAGTTCGCCACGAGCAAGCGATCCGCACGCCGACCTTCGCACGAATACGACCGCGCATCTTCTCGCCGATATCGAACAGTTGCGGCAAGCGCTATCTATCGAGCGATGGACGGTGCTCGGACTATCGTGGGGAACGACGCTCGCTCTTGCTTATGCGCAGGCGCACGCTGAGCGAGTCGATGCGCTCGTCCTGGCGCTGGTGACAACCACCTCGCAACGCGAGGTCCAATGGCTGACCGAAGGCGTCGGGCGGATCTTCCCGCGTGAATGGGAACGTTTTGCTGCCGCCGTTCCCTCAACTCTGCGCGATCGTCCCATTGTCGACGCGTACGCCTCGATGCTTTTTGACCACGATCCTGCGCTTCGCGAGCGTGCAGCGAAAGCGTGGTGCGACTGGGAAGACGCGCACGTTTCGCTTACGCCAGGCCATCAACCAAACCCGCGCTTTAAGAACCCCGAGTTTCGACTGGGCTTCGCGCGTTTGGTCACTCACTATTGGAAGAACGCCGCTTTTCTTGAAGACGAGCAGCTGCTCAAAAATGCGCCGGTTCTAAATGGCATTCCAGGCGAACTGATCCACGGCCGCTACGACGTGAGCAGCCCATTGGAAACTGCTTATCGCCTGTCGCAAGCATGGTCTACTGCCAGACTGCATGTGTTGGATGGCGCGGGGCACGGCGGGGGCGAGCCGCTTATCAGCGCAATTATTGAAGCGCTTAATCGCGGTGGATCCCGTTAGATAGGCAGTGGCGCAGCGCGTACTTGCGCTTCATACTTAGCGAGCTCGATGTTCATGAACGCCTGCGCCGCGCAGTCGCACAGGCGCTGCAGCGCTTCGAGTTCATCCGGGTCAAGGTCGGTGCCGCTGCGATGGAAGCCATACAGCACGAAAGCGTGGACGAGCGCGCCGCGCCGCAGCGCGATGGCCGCCGCAGGACGCGGCCCGTTCGCAAAGATCTCTCCGGCGCCCACTCGCAACTCTTGCATCCGTACCGGCTTTTCGCCGGTACGAAGAAAGCGGATGAGTTCGTGGTCCGCATCGAAGAGCGGTGCGTCCAACGTATTGATTCCGCTTGCCCGCGAGACGCGAAACTGCGAACCCTCGCGCCGGTAGAGTGCCGCTAGCGAGAGGTCAAGTGCTTCAAATGGCCCGTTCACCAATTCGCTACCGATGGTTTCCTCGCGCTCTGCACTTATCAGCGAGCGCGCGAGGCGGGCCAAGTAGGTTTCGGCTTCGTATTTTTTCTTGAACAGGACAAAGTCGACGGCTTTTTCCAGGGTGCCGTACGCGCGGTGCAGGATCAGCGCAAGGGCAATCGTCACGGCCGCATCGAGAGCCATTGCGGCTCGCGCTTGATGAAGATACGTGCTTGTCGCCCAGTCGATGACCCCGATGATGGCCACGACGACCGTCGTAAGCACGGCATAAACCGCAGTGCGGCTCAGCACGAAACGGATGTCGATGACGTGACGTTTGAGAATGCCGTACATCATCGCAAGCGGCATGACCACGCCGAGCATCCCCGCATAGATGTTCGCGTGTGGAAAGATCGGGAGGATTATGGAGGCGGCGCCGTGCGCGAGGTTGCCCGTGATTAAGCCCCACACGATTGCAAATGCGGCCCATCCGAACCGTGCGCGCTCATCGCGCTCCATCTTCATCAAGCGCGCAACGATGACGCCCATCGTGAACGCGTCCAACGCTCCCTCAATCGCTCGCGGCACGATCCCCGCTACCGCCCAACCTTGAACGGTAAGCATGAGCACGTTGGCGATCGCTGCGGCGGCGGTCGCAGCGCAGGCGATACGGAATGCCGGCAAGCGCCACCCGCGCGCCCGATCCTCGGGGACAAGCAACGTGAAAAGCAGCAAAAAACCCGCAGCGATAAGGTCGAGCGTGTTAGTTAACGTCAAGTAGAACCCGTAGAGCGGCGCGGGCAGCACGGTAAGGTTGAAGTATCCCAGCGCGTCGGGTCCGCTCGCAACGCAAAAGAAGAAAAACAGCCATGTCAGCCGCCCCGGGCGCCCCAGCACGAGCAGCGATCCGCAAACAAGAAAAGTAGCGTAGACCGCAAGACGCAGAATGGAGCCGCCGTCGCTGCCGTACAAATTCGGCGCCGGCGGGCGCGAATCGGCCACGAAGCGGATGTTGTGACGTACGCCCGCGCGCGTCACGCATAGCGACAGAACCGTTCCGGGAACGTACCCGATGCGGGATCCGGGGACGACGAGCAAATCCTGAAACAGCAACGTATGGTCGCGGCGTGAAAGGCATGAAACCGCGTCGCCTGTTCGCAATCCCGCGCGGTACGCCGGCGAGCCCGGCTCGACGTTGACGATATTGGGGTAGATGAGCGCCCGCGAAGGACGCAGACGTACGCCCGTGTACGCGGTCGCGGGGTGCATGAACATTGCCGGGCCTGCTAAGAGCAGCCCAACTACCGCAAGCGCCGCGACGGCCAGGGCGCGCTGTACCATAGGCGGCTTCCCTTTCGATGGCCTGCCGAACCCGCCTTGCGGGCGGCACTGCCACGGGGGAGCTGGTTGCTACCGGGGTCCGGTGGGTAAATAGGAGCCGTCGCCCTGATCGCTGTAGGCAATAGCGATCGGTGCTGACACATATTGCATGCTAGAGGCGTACAGGAGGCGATGGCCGGCTTAAGCGACGATCTAGCGCCGCATCAGGTGCCGTCTTTCCTTCAGTCTGAAGGCGAGATGGCCGAACGCATATCGCGCTTCCCATGGGCGGACCACCCCTTGGGTCCGTTGGACGACTGGCCGCAGAGCTTAAAGACGGCGGTCAGTCTGATTTTGAACTCGCGCCATCCGATGTGGATTGGGTGGGGTGCCCAGGTCTCGTTTCTCTACAACGATGCTTATCTGCACGTGCTCGGCTTAGCGAAGCATCCATGGGCTTTGGGGCGGCCGGCCTCCGAGGTGTGGGCGGAAATATGGGACGTCTGCGGACCTCTTGCGGACAAGGTCTTTCGCGAGGGCGAAGCCAGCTTCGTGGACGACGTGCGGCTGTACATGAGCCGCGGTGACCTGCTTGAAGAAACCTTTTATTCGTTTTCGTACAGCCCCATTCGCGATGAGTCGGGCGAGGTGGCTGGGCTCTTCTGTCCTTCCAATGACGTTACTGCAAAAGTAGTTGGTGCTCGCCGCCTTCGAACGCTTTCCGAACTTGCTGCCAGTGCGCTGGTACAGAAATCGACAGAGGCGGCATTTGCGTCGGCGGCGGCAACGCTGGCAAAAAACAGCGACGATATCCCCTTCGCGCTCTTATATCTTTTCGAAGGCGAACGGTATAGTCTAAAACATTGCGTCGGCATAACGGACCATGCGGGGCTCGATGCGTCGATAGAATCCGCTCTGCAAAGCGGTCGCTCGCAAAGAGTTGCCCTTACGGACAACGGTTCGCTGCCGCGCGTGGCCGCCGGCCGACCGGTTCTCGATGCGATCATTTTGCCAATAGCAGGGGGAGTACTTGTCGTCGGCGTCAATCCCACCAGTCCGCTCGATGATGATTACGCCGCTTTCTTCGAACTTGTTGCATCTAATATCGGAACGGCCATTCAGAACACGCGCGCCGCTGAAGAAGAGAAAAAGCGGGCGGATATGCTCGCGGAGATAGACCGCACCAAGACGGTCTTTTTCTCCAACGTGAGCCACGAGTTTCGAACCCCGCTCACACTGATGCTCGGTCCGCTGGCGCAACTCTCGCAGACCGGAGACGAGCGCGACCGTTCGCTGGCCCAAATGGCACGCCGCAACGCGCTGCGCCTGCTTAAACTGGTCGATACGCTCCTGGAATTTTCGCGTTTGGAGGCGGGGCGAAGCGAGGCCGCGTTTACTGCGACCGATCTTGCGCAGTTCACGCGCAGCATTGCCAACAGTTTTCGCTCGGCCATCGAGAGCGCCGGCTTGCGGTTTGTCGTTGAAACCGATCTCGATGAGGCTGTTTTTGTCGATCGCTCGATGGTGGAGCGCATTCTCTTAAACTTGCTTTCGAACGCGTTGAAATTTACGTTCGAGGGCGAGATCGCGGTTACAGTGCGCCGCTTTGGGGACAAAGCAGAGTTGTGCGTGCGCGATACCGGCGTAGGTATTGCTCCGGAGGATTTGCCTAAACTCTTCGAGCGTTTTAACCGCGTACGCGGTGCGAAGTCGCGCACCCATGAAGGCAGCGGCATCGGCCTTGCGCTGGTGCGCGACCTTGCAGCGTTGCACGGCGGCGAGGTCGAGGCCGAAAGCGCCGTCGGCGTGGGCACCACGTTCCGCGTGCAGATTCCGCTGGGGACGGCGCATTTGGATCTCTCCAAAGTCGTTGCCACGGATCCGACAAGCCTATTCGAGCGCAATCGAACAATATCTGGCCGACATCGATGCAACGATCGTGCGCCCAGCGGCGGCGTTGCCCGCGACCACAAGGGGCACCTCGCAAGGGCGGATTCTGCTCGCAGACGACAACGCAGATCTTCGCAAATACGTGGCCGGCATTCTCTCCGCGCGTTACGATGTTACGCCCGTTGGAAACGGACGTGAAGCGCTCGAAGCGGCGCGCAGCGGACCTTTCGATCTGATCGTAAGCGACGTGATGATGCCCGAGATGGACGGTTTCGAACTGCTGCGGGCGTTGCGTGCGGACGAGCGCATCGCGGAAACGCCGTTCATCATGCTTTCGGCACGTGCCGGTGAGGAATCCTCACTCGAAGGGTTGCGTGAGGGCGCGGACGACTACATTGCCAAGCCGTTTTCAACCGATGAGCTGCTCGCGCGCGTCTTCGCCCAGCTCAATGCCGCATCCATTCGCGCGCAAGCCACACGCGAGACTTCGCGCAAGCGAGGAGCGTTTCCGCACGCTCGCCGCCTCGCTACCGTATATTGTTTTCGAGAGCGATCCCAACGGAGCGATAAGGTTCTTGAGCGACGAATATACGGTATATACGGGACTACCGCCCGAGTCGGGATACGGCTCGGGGTTTGCCGCTTTTATCCATCCCGAGGACGCACCCGCAGCCGAGCAAAAATGGTCGGCCGCGCTTGCGTCCGGCGAGCCGCTCTCGAACGAATTTCGCCTGCGCCGCGCAGACGGCGTCTATCGATGGTTTACGGCGCGGGCGCTGCCGCAGCGCGACGCCAAGGGAACGATTGTCCGTTGGACCGGCACGGTCTCCGATGTGAACGATCAGCGGCACGCCGCCCGCGAACGCGACTTCCTCTCCCGGGCATCGGAGATCTTCGCGCAGCCGCTCGACCTCGACGAGACGCTCAACGCGGTGGCATGGTTTACCGTTCCGGAGGTCGCCGACTGGTGTCAAATCGATCTGGCAACCGACGACGGACGCATTAGAACCGTCGCGATGGCGCATCGCGACCCGGCCAAGGATTGCATCGCGCAAGAATTCGTCGGACGCGTTCACCTCAACCCCCAGGGCGAACACGGAAGCCCGTACGTTATCCGCACCGGCAACTCGCAAATAATAGAAGAAGTGCCGGTCGAGATCATCGAGCCCGCCGTAGGTGATGAACAAGAAGCGCGATTGTACCGTGACTCGGCATCGGATCGAGCGTTGCAGTGCCGCTGGTGGCCGAAGGTCAGACGCTGGGAATGCTTGGCGTCATCTACGGGCCCTCGCAACGGCGCTACTCGCAAGACGACGTTCCAATGCTCGAGGAGTTGGGGCGCAGGGCCGGCCTTGCGATTCACAAGGCGCGCCTGTTCGAGCGCGAGCACCGCGCAGCGGAGTCGTTTCAGGAAGCGTCGCTTCCTGCCAAATTACCGCAGGCACCCGGAATGCTGTTGGACGCGTTCTATGCGCCGGGGCGCGCCGAGGCGCAGGTCGGCGGAGATTGGTACGATGCGCTGCGTCTTGTAGACGGACGCGTCGTCATTTCCATTGGCGATGTCGCCGGCAGCGGCTTGAGCGCAGCCGTTACCATGGGGAACATGCGTCAGATTATTCGCGGTATCGCGCAAGTCCATGCCGATCCGGCATTGATGTTGGACGCCGCCGATCGGGCGTTGCGGCTCGAGCATCCCGAAACGTTCGTGACGGCGTTCGTGGGCGTCTTCGATTCCATCAATAACACGTTGACCTACGCGTCGGCGGGGCATCCCCCGCCGTTTCTGCGCCTTCCGGACGGACGAATCGAACCGCTCGAGGAGTCCGGCCTGCCGTTGGGTCTGCGCTCGAACGGCGGTAATACCGGCAGCAGCACGGTGAACCTTCCCGAAGGATCGCGTCTAGTGCTGTACACCGACGGACTGACGGAGTTTGAACGCGCACCGGAGTCGGGCGAACACCGCCTGCGTGCGGTTTTGGAAGATCCGGCCATGTACGCAGACGATCGGCCCGCCAATAAGATCGTACGGGCGATGATGAATAGTACCGGCGCCAGTGACGACGTCGCGGTGCTTGTGGTCAGCATCTGCGCTCCTCTAGAACGCGACAGCCAGGGCAAGGAATTGCTGCAGCGCTGGTCCCTGCGAACCGACGACATGCACTCGGTCGGCGAGGCGCGCGGCGCCTTTGTCACGGCATTTAAACAACGCGGCGGTTCGCTCGAAGATGTGGCCATGGCCGAGCTTGTTTTTGGGGAGTTGGTCAGCAATACGGTGCGGTACGCTCCGGGTTCGGTTGAAGTAATCGTCGATTGGAGCGGTCCTGAGCCCGTGCTGCACGTGCTGGACAATGGTCCGGGTTTTCGTCACATTTCGATTCTGCCGCCGGACCTGCTCAGTGAATCGGGCCGCGGATTGTTTATCGTTTCCGCGTTGACGCACGACTTTCGCGTTTCCAAGGGCGCGAGCGGCGGAAGCCACGCCCGCGCCGTTCTTCGCCTGCAAAGCCGGCAGCTCGTTAATGCTTACACGCAGTCGTTTTCGGGTTCGCTTCTCTATGCGCTCACCGATCGGGTGGGCATTATGTCGGACTAAGAGCGTTCCTTCTGCCGGAATCGCACAATGCGGGTGACGAGCGCTAGCGGAAGCGGCTCGTTGAGTGGAAACTGCACCGAACCTTTGGCGTGCTTATAGCGTGCGAGTTCCTTCTCGAAATGCGCGATGCCCGATGCGCCGGGATAGAACCCGATATGATTCGCGTGCGCTCCGAACCAAACTAGGATGCGGCCCAGCCGGAATGCCGGCATTCCATAACTGATCGTCTCTTCTGCTTTCGGTGCGGCCTTGCGAACCGCCGTGCGCATCTGTCGTAGAGCCCGCTGGACGTCCTTGGGAAAGCCGCTCGCGTACTCCGCGTAGTTTTGAGGTTTCTTTGCGTTCGCCATACCCGCTTTTTCGGCAGGCGTTGCCGCCGTGCTTTTGAAGTGCAAGAGAAGATGACCAAAGCCGATATTCTGAGGTTGACCCACCTCTCAAGCTGCGCGGGTTGAGCCTCGAAGATGGACGCACGCGTCCTCGCGCAAGTCTTGCGCGAGCTGCCCCCGATTTCGGATCCCAACGTGCTGGTCGGAACGGCGAGCGTCGACGACGCGGGCGTCTACCGCCTCTCGGATGATTTGGCATTGGTTCAAACCGTCGATTTTTTTACGCCCATCGTCGACGATCCGCGGCATTTCGGCCGCATCGCCGCGGCAAATGCGCTCTCGGACGTGTACGCTATGGGCGCGCGCCCGGTGACGGCGCTTGCCATCGCGGCATTTCCCGAGTCGTTGGACCCGCGGATTTTAAGCACGATACTGGCGGGAGGAGCCGAGAAAGCCGCCGAGGCCGGCATCAGCATCATCGGTGGCCACACCGTCAAAGACGACGAGCCGAAATACGGCCTGTCCGTTACGGGGCTCGTACACCCTGATAAGATCGTTCGTAACGACGGCGGCCGCGCCGGCGATGCGCTCATTCTCACAAAACCCCTGGGCACCGGCATTCTCACCACGGCGCGGCGCAAAGACGCCATCGAAGAATCAGGGCTACAAGAAGCGATCGAGGTGATGGAGACGCTTAACCGCGCTGCGAGCGAGGCAATGATCGCGTGCGGCGTGCGGGCGGCGACCGACGTCACCGGGTTCGGATTTCTTGGACATTTGCGGGAAATGACCGGCGCAACCCTCGGTGCCGATATTGATTCGAGTGCGGTTCCGTTACTCGATCGCGTTCTGGATCTGGCCGCGCAAGATTGCGTCCCCGGCGGCACACGAACGAATCTTCAGTTCGCGCTGGAAAATGGCGTGCGCTTCGGTGCGGGCGTAACGCAAGCGATGCAACTCGTACTGGCGGATGCGCAAACCTCCGGCGGTTTACTGATCGCCATCGACCCGGAGCGGGCGACCGGCTGCTTGAGGCGCTACGCGAGCAACGGGTACGCGCCGCCAAGGTCGGCCGCCTTACCGCCGATCGTGCCATTACAGTCCGGTAGGCGGCCCCATGTACGTGGCGATCTGCCAGTCGTTTCCAAACGGGTCCCGCACCATCGCGCGCCGGTCGCCGTAAGAGGTATCGGTAGGTTCCTCCAGGACGCTCGCGCCCGCCCGACATGCGCTGCCGAACGTAGCATCGGCGTCGGCGACATAGAGATACAACAATGACGCCGTAGGGTCGCGCGGCCCGGTGCCGCTGACCATAATCGTCGAATCGCCGATGCGCATAACGGCGGGTGCGCCTGCCGTGAACTCGCCGCTTGCGCCGAATGCGCGTTTGAGAAATAGCACGAGTGCTTCGGGATACCGTGCGACAAGCCGGGAAGTTATCGAGTGCCACCCCGGCGGAATGTACTCAGGCATTGAAAGAGCCCGGCCGCGGCGAATAGATATGGCGTGCTCCCATTGGCGGCACTCCTCTCGAAACTGCTGATCGCCTTCACGATTGAGTTCGACAACGAGGCCGAATACCGCTTTGCGCTCGCAGGCCGAAAGCGGCAGTTTCTCGTTTCCCTCGCGTTTTGGTCGACGTACATGCAGTTCATTCGCAAAGACGGGACGCCCGTGCAAGAACTCGAGATCGCGGCGCGTGCTTCGGCAGCCGCCGTGCGCTCGCGCGTCGCGGCGCTGAAGCGCTGGCGCTATGTGGACGTTGGCAAAGGCATCGTGCGCCCGACCGTGCACGGGCTGCGGGCGCAGGGTGTCTGGCGCGGGTTAGCCGGGGCCGTTGAAGCGCGCTGGCGCGAACGTTTCGGAGCGCAACCCATCGAATCGCTCCGCGCATCGCTTGATGTGGTGGTCGGCGGCGTCGACGTTCATCTCCCGCCCTATCTGCCGGTCGTCGCGAACGCGATGTTTGCCGGCGTACATCATCTCAGAGAGCCGTTGCCGCCGGTGGAACGCGATCTCTCGGTTTTGCTCGCGCAGGCGCTTCTGCTGTTCACGCTTGAGTTCGAGCGCGGCTTCGAGATCGCGCTTCCGGTGGCCGCAAATGTCTTGCGCGTTTTGACCACGGAGGGCATCCCGCTCAGTGACATCCCGGCTCTATCCGGCATTTCCAGGGAGGCTGCGCGAATGGCGCTTGGATTTCTCCAAAAGAACGGCTACGTTTTGCCGGCCACCGATCCGAAGAGCGGACGCCGCAAAGAAATCCATCTTACGGCCCAGGGCTCCCGCGCGCAAACTGCGTACCGCAAGCAGCTGGCAGCCACAGAGCAGCGCTGGGAGGCACGTTATGGAGAAAAACACATTCGAACGTTGAACGACGTGATGCACGATTTGCTGGAGCGCAGCGAAGATGGAACGCCATTGCTCTCGCAAGGGCTGGTCCCGCGCGAACATGGTTGGCGCTTGACCAAACCTTATGCAGCGCAAACGGCGAGGATGATCGCTAGCCCGCGCGCACTGCCGCACCACCCGGTGGTGCTGCACCGCGGCGGTTGGCCGGACGGCAGCCGCGTGCCGATTCCGCGCTCAGCGCACCCGGCCTCGGAATCGCGACGGCCTCCGCCACGGCCGTAAATTGTTCCATCACCGCACCCTGCATCATCAACGCCTCGATTTCGCGGTGCGCCAAACGTTCGTTGACCAATTCCAGCGTGCGATCGTAGCCCAGCTGTTCGGTCGGCTCGCGAGTACTGCCGGTGGATTGATATATGGCATCGGCGAATCCCAGCAGCTTGGCCGCCCGTTCGTGCTGCCCGCTTTCCGCCGCAAGCCGTGCGAGATGTCCCATCGCCCACGCCAGGGGCATCGGACTGTCCAGGCGCAACGAAAGATCCAATCCTTCACGCGCGTAAGCCCAGGCTTCGCCAAAACGCGTGAGCGCGATCAAATATGCAGCCGCATTGAGCGAGGAGACGCACAGACCCGAATCGCCATTGCGCGCCCGGAAACCTTGTTCGGCATGGCGCACACTCTCTAGTGCGGCGGCCGGATCGCCTTGCGCGTATAGAACTCCGCCCGGTGCAGATGCAAACGCGCGAGCTGCTGCAGGGCTGTTGCACTCGCGAAAAATTCCCGCGGCTTCATCAAAGAGTGCTCGCGCGCCCACATGGTCGTGAGCGGCGCTCATCCAATACGCAGCCATACTTAACGCCCATCCTAAAA
Organism: Vulcanimicrobiota bacterium; assembly: GCA_963702335.1. Taxonomy (GTDB): domain Bacteria; phylum Vulcanimicrobiota; class Vulcanimicrobiia; order Vulcanimicrobiales; family Vulcanimicrobiaceae; genus DASSRQ01. The sequence continues at coordinate 137,831 of CAVPCC010000016.1, forward strand.
GGCGCGGCACGCGGACCTTCCGCGCTGCTGCTATTGCCCGATCCAAGATCGCGACCGCCTCTGTGATCGAGCCGCTACGCCCAGAGACTGTGGCTTGCAAGGTGAGCGCTTCAACGTGCCCGAGTTCGTCGATGCCGGCGAGCAGTTGCGCGGCCTGTGCCGCAGGAGCTGCCGCTTGCGCGCTATTATCGAGGACGGCGGATGCAAGATCGAACAAGCCGCGCACGCGTTCGGGGAGTTCACCGGGCAGCAGCTTCCTGGGTGCGGGCCAGCAGATCGTGTCCCTCGCGCCGCGATGTCGTATACCATAACCAGCGCAGCGATGACACAATCAATGCACCGGACGAAGGGTCCCCGCCGGGTGCAAATCCCCAGGCGACGGCGGCGCGATGGTTCTCCAATTCCCGGCGCGTTAGCGCTGTCCAGGCATCGGAATCCATCTGCCAGTACGCATCGTTCGCAAGCTGCGCAACCTGCGCGAAGTAACGGCCGTGCCGCGCCTCGACGTTCGCCCGCTCGCCCGATTCGTCCAAGCGCGCGGTCAGGAATTGGCGAGTAGATTCGAGCAGGCGGTACCGGCGCAGCTCGCCATCCGCGTCGATCACCACGAGCGATTTTTCCGCTAGCGCAGCAAGCGTCTCAAGGACATTTGACGCGGGAAACTCATCTGCGCAGATTCCTTCGATGGCCTCCAGCGTCCAGCCGCCGCGAAAGGCGGAGCAGCGCCGCAAGATTTGTTGCTCCTGCGGGCTCAATAAGTCGTCTCTCCAGCCGATGAGCGCGTGCACTGTTTGATGGCGGGGCTGTGCAGTCCGCAAGCCCGGGGAAAGAACGCTCAGATGTTCGTCGAGCCGTTGGTACAGGCTGCCGCAGGTTCAGCACTCTGATACGCGGTACGGCAAGTTCGATGGCAAGCGCGATGCCTTCGAGCCGGCGCACGATGTCAGCGACGATCGGCGCATTTTCATCCGTGAGTTTGAAACCGCGCTGTGCAGATCGCGCGCGGGTGACAAAGAGCTCGGCCACACCGAATTCCATGATACGGTCGGCCGTCATCACTTCGCCTTCCGGCGGGACCGGCAGTGTCGGCATCCGGTAACATTCCTCTCCGGCAATTCTGAGCGGTTCCCGGCTCGTTGCAAGGATGCGAACCGCCGGACATACTTCCAGAATGGCGGCGCAGGCCCGCGCCGCGGCCGTGATCAGATGCTCGCAATTGTCCAGGACGATCAAGACCTGCTTAGTTTTCAGAGCGCCCGCGAGCCGATCGATAAGGGGCTTTGCACCGCCGTCATCCCGGATCCCGAAAACGTGCGCTATCGAAGCGGGAACCAGTTCCGGATCTTGGATGGGCGTAAGGTCCACAAGCCAAACGCCGTCATCGCCGGGGTGCAGCATGCGCGAGGCGACTTCGAGCGCCGTTCGGGTTTTGCCGATTCCGCCCGGACCGATGAGCGTGACAAGCCGCGAGTGTTCGAAGACCAATGCAACAGAGAAAGTCAACGGAAAAGGAGATTATGGAAACATCCAAAAGGGGGCCATGGATCACCCAAAACCAACAAGCAAGCCTGTTTGTCCAAAGGAGATGTTTGAATGAACATCTGAAAGAAGAAGGAGGCGAGAGAGAGAGAGAAGAATGAATGAATGAATACACCTCTCTCTCTCTCTCGCTGCTGCCCGCGTCCGGCCATGGAGCCCTGCACCTGTCTTGTGCCAGCCAGTTGAGCCTGGGGAACCAACCAAGTGTGTGCGCCGCGGCCATGAACCAATTGGATATCAAGGCGGGCGGGCGGGCGGGCGAGGGGCGGGCGCGGCCGAGGCCGAGCGGCCGAGCGGGCGGGCGGGCGAGGCCGTGGGTGTGTGTGTGTGTGTGTGTGTGGGGGGGGGGGGGGGGGGGGGGGGGGGGGCCATGGAGCAGGCAGCAGCAGCAGGAGACCGCCATGTGCCCAATAGGCCATGAAGCATCAGCCAACAAACAACGGCCATATATATATATATATATATATATATGCACCCAAGCCAAATTTATAACGGGGAGGCCAAACGACGACGATGGAGTTTTTTTTAATGGACAATGCGTCTTCTGATGGTCTCAATTGATCTTCTGAATTGGATGTCGTGTCAATGATCTGAATTTGATAAATCAATTTGAATTTTCTTTTTTGGAGCG
>CAVPCC010000017.1:0-72618 GCA_963702335.1 Vulcanimicrobiota bacterium
ACTCCTTAGAAAGGAGGTGATCCAGCCGCACCTTCCGATACGGCTACCTTGTTACGACTTCGTCCCCCTTACCTAGCATACCTTAGACGTCTTGCTCCTTGCGGTTGCACGGACGGCTTCGGGTACACTAAACTCAGGTGACGTGACGGGCGGTGTGTACAAGGCCCGGGAACGTATTCAACGCAGCATCGCTGATCTGCGTTTACTAGCGATTCCGACTTCATGAAGGCGAGTTGCAGCCTTCAATCCGAACTGAGCGCGCGTTTAAGAGATTGGCTTGCCCTCGCGGGTTCGCTGCTCGCTGTCGCGCGCATTGTAGCACGTGTGTAGCCCTGGACGTAAGGGCCATGCTGACTTGACGTCATCCCCACCTTCCTCCGGCTTCTCACCGGCGGTCTCGTGTGAGAGATCATTGCTGACCAACACACGACAAGGGTTGCGCTCGTTGCGGGACTTAACCCAACACCTCACGGCACGAGCTGACGACAGCCATGCAGCACCTGTGTTGCGGCCGGATTGCTCCGGAGCCTACTTTCGTAGGATTTCCGCACATGTCAAGCCCAGGTAAGGTTCTTCGCGTTGCGTCGAATTAAACCACATGCTCCACCGCTTGTGCGGGCCCCCGTCAATTCCTTTGAGTTTTAACCTTGCGGCCGTACTCCCCAGGCGGGATACTTATTGTGTTAACTACGGCACATATGGAGTCGATACCACATACACCTAGTATCCATCGTTTACGGCTAGGACTACCGGGGTATCTAATCCCGTTTGCTCCCCTAGCTTTCGCTCCTCAGCGTCAGAACAACCCCAGGTGATCGCCTTCGCCACTGGTGTTCCTCCCGATATCTACGCATTTCACCGCTACACCGGGAATTCCATCACCCTCTGATTGCCTCAAGAACTAGAGTATCCGCGCCGGTCCCTCAGTTGAGCCGAGGTCTTTCAACACGGACTTCCGGTCCCGCCTACGAGCGCTTTACGCCCAATAATTCCGAACAACGCTTGCCCCCTACGTCTTACCGCGGCTGCTGGCACGTAGTTAGCCGGGGCTTCCTCCAGGGGTACCATCAGTATTTTCCCCCTCGACAGTGGTTTACGACCCGAAGGCCTTCTTCCCACACGCGGCGTCGCTCCGTCAGGCTTTCGCCCATTGCGGAAAATTCCTCACTGCTGCCTCCCGTAGGAGTCTGGGCCGTTTCTCAGTCCCAGTGTGGCTGGTCGCTCTCTCAAACCAGCTACCCATCGTCGCCATGGTAGGCCATTACCCCACCATCTAGCTAATGGGACGCGGTCCCGTCGATGAGCGGATTGCTCCTTTCATCTATAAGCGATGCCGCTCATAGATATTATGCGGTATTAGCTAACCTTTCGGCTAGTTATCCCCCACTCTTCGGAAGGTTGACCACGTGTTACTCACCCGTCTGCCACTAGGTATTGCTACCTCGTTCGACTTGCATGTGTTAGGCACGCCGCCAGCGTTAGTCCTGAGCCAGGATCAAACTCTCCATAAAAAATTTTATGGAGCCTTTGTTAAAATGGCTCTCAAATAATCGCTGACTATTAAATGATAGATTGCGAATCTATCCATTCGCCTTGCCGGCCTTGCGGACGACAAAACGAACTAGTCACTAAAGTTTGTACGATCGGCCTGATCGAACAGCCCGGTGGAACGGAGTGCTCGGGTACCGATTTAAAATTCTCAAAAATCGCCAAACAAAAAACGCCTTACGGCGCTCTGTTTGATAATTCAGAGACCCACAGACTTATGCGCTACTGCACTGTTCAGTTTTCAAGGAACGAACGCCGACTCCAAGTCCCGGGGGACCGTCCTTCGACAGGCTCAGGATGACAATCCCGAACGGGATGACAATCTCAAACGAATTGAAGGCGCTCCTTATGGACACTGGCTTCGGAGTCACGACGAGCATCATACCGCAACCGATGAGCGCTGTCAAGGCAATCTACGAAGCAATTTTTACGGCGATTTTTGTCGTGCGCGGCGCTTTTGCGCCTTCACCCGGTTTCCACAGACCGCCATATCGCACCATGCGCCGGAGCCGTTTTTCGAGTGGTCGTAGAATGCCCAGCGGCAGCTGTGCTTGCGGCAGGCCTTGAGCCGCCGGAACGTCCCCGCCGCGACCGCGTCATAGACGATGGCAAGCAGCTTCGCGACGGCTGCCTGAGCGCCGTCGCCGTGAGCTTGCAGCACCGGACTTCCGTCCTGGGTGATACGCAGTTCATAACGCGTGCCGGCGGCAAAGGGTTGCAGAGCAGCCAGCCGCTCCGCGGGATCTCCCTCGCCCGCATGCGCCTCGAGCACGGAGCGCAGGGCCTCTCGGAAGAGCCGCAGCCGGGCGAGCCCTTCTTCATCTATATGCGCGCAATTGCCCGGACCCTCGCACCAGGCAGGGAGCGAGTCGCCGGGGTCCAGCGGGGCCGCGCTTTCTAGATCGACGGTATTCACGAACTGCCGAAGCACCTCGAGATCGGATTGGGGCGCCGCGTTCCCTGTGTCGGCCATAGGCGCATCATAACACCAGCAAAACCATTTGACAAGTTACTCTCACCACCGTACAATCTTTATAGGTTACTACGTCATGAAAGGCAGAACTATGTGCCCGAAAAACCGCCCCCTGATTGCAACGGATTTTGAAGAAATGCGTCTCTGCGTTCCAGTCCGCAAAGCCGACGATCCGCTGATGCGCGCCGTGCTGACCCGCCATCCGCTTCCGGGTGATATAACGATGGCGTTCGATCACGTCGACCTGCGGGTTTCGAACTTTGGGCAGGCGCGCCGGCTGTACGACGCCCTCCTCCCGGCGATGGGTTATACGGCGTTGAATGAGGATGCGGATTCCTGCGGCTACCACCGCCCAGGCGAGACGGGGGCCGAACCATTCCTCTGGGTCGTCGAGGAGCAGGGGCACCGGCCGAATGGCACCCGGATCGCGTTCGCGGCGCCGGGCCGCGCCGAGGTGGATCGCTGGGCCGCCGTTGCACGCGATGCGGGCGCCGCTGCCTTCGAGCCGCCGGCCCTGACCCGGGAGTACGGGCCGCACTACTATGCCGCGTTCTTTCAAGATGCGGACGGAAATAAAATGGAGATCTGCTGCCAGACGTCCGGAATGATTGGAAGCCCGGTTCGACATACTAACCAGGCGAGTGGTACACGTTTGGCTTATGGCCGTCCTGGCATCAACCGGGACGATGCAACAGATACATGCCCGATCGCGCAACGGAATCGACGTTGTGGTCAGCTATGTCATGAAGCCCTCGCGCTTCGGCGGTGAGGGTTCGCCCGGTCCAACGGTCGGCAGCGGAAGTGTGCGCGTGAGCACACGATCGGGCTCGTACCGTATCAACCTATCCGAACTCGGCATTAACGATAGGCAGACGGTGTTTCCTACCGATCCGCGTGCGGGCTGCGGCGCTTCGACGCCCATTTCATTTCATCGGACGTCGACCGGCCGAGAGTACGTTGTCATCGAGAGTATTCTCGTCGGGAAGGGGTGCATGCCGCTCGTGAACCTGATCGATGTCGGCGAACGGAAGGTTCTTCCAGAATATACACTTGACCATCCCTGGAGTCACCGTTACGACGTCCCCGCATCACACTTTCGCCCAACGGTTGCAGCAACGGTGACCTCGTCTGAGTCTTTTGCAATTCCGGGAGCGTACTCAGCTCGTGGCTGGACCGTTACCGTGGTCCGCGCGATGTCAGGTGTGCGCTCGCGAGAGTTTCTTTTGGAAAACGCTACTCAAAACGAACGGCCGCTCAAAGGCGAGACGCTAACGCTGGGAACTCTCGACGACCGAGCAGGTATGTTTGTCCCGTCGATAACCGACAACGTGGTTCATTTGAGCGCAGCACAAGACGCTCGGTGGCAAGCATTACAGACGCCGACACCGGCGGGCCTCGAGCGCAGTATACGCTACAATATGTACTTCGAGCAATCGATGAGACTGGCTTCGCAAGACCGGTTTCAAAACGCACTCGATTCATTCAAGGAGGCGCTGATCTTTCTCGATGATGCAGACCTTAAAAGCAGCGAGTCGGCATTGATTCCCAAATATCAGTCCATCATCGATCGCGTTCGCTCGGGGCGAATCACGACCACTCAAGCAAAGCAGAGCTTTGGTTGTAACTTTAGCCGTGCAAGCGCTCTTCTTCCGTTCGTTCGGGGGCCCTGAGGTGTTAGAGTACGGCGAGGTGCCCGATCCGGCGACGGGACCCGGTGAAGCGCTTGTGCGCACGACGACGATAGGATTGAACTTTGCCGACATCTACCGTCGCCGCGGAAACTATCATCTCGAAGGCGGGCCGCCGTACATTGCCGGGTACGAAGCCGCCGGCGTCATTGAGTCACCCGGGAGGGGTGCACCGGCGTGGATGAAGCGCGGAACGCGCGTTGCATTCGCCGATAGCCCGTTCGCTAACGCGGAGCTCGTGAGCGTTCAGCACGAGAAACTCATTCCGCTGCCGGATGATGTGAGCGATGACGCTGCCGCCGCGCTGCTGCTGCAAGGGTTGACCGCCCTCGTCCTGTGCACCGACAGCTACCGCGTCCGTGCAGACGATACCGCGGTCGTGCACGCAGCCGCCGGTGGAGTTGGATTGCTCCTAGTCCAGATGCTCAAAGCTAAGGGTGCGCGCGTGATCAGTTTCGCCTCGAGCGATGTGAAGCGGCGAGCGGCACTAGCCGCGGGTGCGGACGAAGCATACGGGTACGAACAGTGGCCGCAGACAGCCCACGGCAGCGATGTGGTTTTTGATTCGGTCGGCACGACGCTCTCGGAATCGATCGAGAGCGTGCGCACGGGAGGCACGATCGTCTTTTACGGTTTCGCCGGTGGCAATCCGCCGCGCATCGATCCGCGCGTGCTGATGGACGGCTCGAAACATGTAGTCGGTGCCGACCTTTGGAACGTGCTCACCTCGCACCACGAGCGGGTGGAACGCTCGAAGGAGTTATTCGAACACGTGCGGCGAGGCCGGCTCAATCCGCGTATCGCGCGAACGTTTGCCTTGGAGGAGGGCGCGACGCTCACCGTCTGCTTGAATCGCGAGCGGCGATCGGGAAGATTTTGCTCAAACCCTAAGGTCCTACGCGCGAACGAAGAACGCCTTAAGATACTCGGTCTCCGGCATCGCCGGATGAATCGGATGGTCGGGCGCGTGCGCGTGGCGCTCGAGGATCTGCACGCGGCGGCCGGCATCTTTTGCCGCACCAAGGATGGCGCGCTGCAGCGAGGCGGGTCCAAAATGGTGCGAACACGACGACGATACGAGCAGACCTCCGGCTTCGAGCGCGTGCAAGGCCAGCCGGTTCAGACGCTCGTACTGCTTTTGCCCCGCCGGCACGTCTTTCCGGCGTTTAATAAGCGCTGGCGGATCGACGATCACGACATCGAAACGCCGGCCCTCGCGGACGAACTGTTCGAGAACGTCCATCGCGTCACCGCGCGAAGTTTCTATCCGTACATCGTTGATCAGCGCATTTTCCTTCGCGCAGTCCAGCGCAACTTCGGAGTGTCCGACACACCACGCTCACCGCTCCGAAGCGGGCAGCGCGAATCCCCACGAACCGATATACGAGTACATATCCAGCACGGTTTGCCGCGAACGTACCGCTGCAAGCGCGAACGGTTGTCGCGTTGATCAAAAGTATCCGGTCTTTCCGGCGCGCAACGGTGCGGCAAAACGCACCCAGTCTTCGAGCACTTCGCCGAACTCCGGCACATCGCCGATGCTCTCGTCAAACGCCTCGATGCCTTCGATCTCGCCGCACCGACCGGCGCTGCGTATCAGCATTCCGCGCGCACCGGTAATCGATTGACTGCCCGGCAAGAATGGGCTCGCGCATCTTCACAACACCCGCCGTATTGAGCCTGACCACGAGAACGTCGCCATAGCGGTCGACTACCAGTCCCGGTGCGCCGTCGGATTCGCCGTATACCGCGCGGTAATGCGGGCTAGGGTAGATCTTCGGCGAGATCGAACGCGCGGCGCAAACGGCCAAGCCACCACTCCGGCCGATCTGCGCTGTGGCATCGCTGCTCAAAATGCGGGCGCAAATGAGCGCACCCGGATTAACGTATGCCGTGCCGACCGGCTTGCCGAAGGAGTCGCGAACGACGGCCAGTTGTCCGGGCTCAAACGAGGTCAGCGGCGTGCGCGCGATGTCGACCTCATTGCTGAACACCCACGCATGGCCCAAGCGAACGCGCCGGTCCGCGCGCGGCAGCAGAATCAGATCCGGCACAGTGCTTTTTCCTGCGCTTCAAGCGAGGCGACCAGAGCGAACTGCGCGCGCGCCCTCTGCAAGTCATGGTCCGGCCGTGGACGCGAAAATAGACGTCGCCGTTTAAGTGATCCGTTAAGAAGCGCACGCCGTTCTCGAACGCGAGCACTTTGCCCGCCGTAACGAAATGCGCTCGCTCCGCGGGCAGCAGCACGTCGCCGCAGCCGGCAAGAAATCCGTCAGTGATGGCTTCGAAGAGCCCGGCTCGGCCACGACGCGCGAGACGTCGGTTTCATCTTCAGCCGCGTGCGTGCAGGCCGTGCGTATGAGTTCGCCGACGTCGAAGAGGGTCAATCCGGGCATCACGGTATCCAGATCGACCACACAAACCGCGTCCCCCGAACCTGCATCGAACAGCACGTTCGTAATCTTGGTGTCGTTGTGGGTCGCGCGCAGCGGAATGGCATGGCGCTGGGCCAGGTCCAGCAGCGCGGGCGCCAAGTAGCCGAAAGAAAAAGCCTGCGCAATTTCAGCGGCAGCGTCGTTAGCGCGCGAACCGTCGTCGTTTTCAACCGCTGCGCGGAGCGCTCGCAAACGAGCCGGCGTGTCGTGGAACCCGGGAATCGTATCGTGCAACTCGCTCACCGGCAGATTGGCGATGACCTCGGTAAACTCGCCGAAAGCCTTCGTTGCCCATAAGGCGTCGCCCGGCGTTTCAACGCGCGGCCGCGGTACCGTGCGCTCGATAAAAGCGTACGTGCGCCAATGGTAGCCCTGCGGCGTGACGAGTAAATCACCGCCGTGAGCCGTGGGAATTACCTGGAGCACGCGGCGTTCGATATCGGTCACGCCGCGTGCCTGTAACGTTGCGCGCATATGCCGGGTTACGAAGGCGATATTGTGCGTGAGCGCATGCGCGTCCGCGAAGACGCGCGTGTTGATGCGCTGATGCACGTAGCGCCGGACGCCCCCGTTGCCGCGGTACGCCGCAAAGAGCGTCTCGTTAATGTGGCCGCCATCGTAGCGCTGCGCCTCGACGAACTCACCGTCGAGCGCAAACTGCTCACCGATTGACGCAATGTGCAGATTACCTTCCGCGAGATAGACTTGGCCTGCAGGAACAGCAGCAGGTAGTCTTGCTCCTTCTGCCTTGCTGTCGGTGCCGGACATGTTGAACCCGCCGAATGGATGAGCCACCGACCATGGCGCCCGTACATTTGCGGTTGAGGTAGAGGTTACCGACGACAAATTCTTCCCTGGCCCGTTCCAGTTATTGCTCGTTGCGGCTGTACACGGCGCCGGTCAGGCCGAACTCCGTATTGTTGGCGATATCCAGAGCATGGCTGAATCTGCCGCTTTGATAATCGCCAGTACCGGGCCGAAAATTTCTTCCTGCGCAATGGCGGCATCGGGTGCAACATCGGCGATGACCGTCGGCTCCAATAAAAATCCGTCGTTGTGATGCGGTTTCCGCCGGCGATCAAACGGCCTTCGCTCTTGCCTTTTTCGATATAGGGCTACTGATGGTCTTGAGCGCGCGCTCGTTGACGACCGGGCCCATCCAGTTCGATTGCTCAACGGGGTTGCCGACCGTAATCTTCGCGACGCGTGCTTTGAGTTTCTCGACGAACTCATCGTAGATCTCGCATCCACAATAGCGCGCGAGCACGCCGAACATTTCTGTCCCTGGAAACCGAACGCCGAGACCGCGACGCCGTCTGCGGCTGCATCCACGTCCGCATCCGCCGCAACAACAATCGAGTCTTTGCCGCCCATCTCGGCCACGACGCGTTTGATCCACTTCTGCCCCGGCTGCGTCTTTGCAGCGCGTTCGTTTACGCGCAGGCCGACTTCTTTGCTGCCGGTAAACGAAATGAAGCGCGTGAGCGGATGCTCCACGACGGCATCGCCGATCACGCTGCCGTTACCCGGTACGAAGTTCACGACGCCGTTCGGGACGCCCACTTCATGCAGCAGGTCCACAAACCACGCAGCGATCACCGCCGAATCGCTCGAAGGTTTCAAAACAACCGTGTTGCCGGTGACGACCGCCGCCGACGTCATGCCGGCCATGATGGCAAACGCAAAATTCCACGGCGGAATCACCACGCCCACGCCTAGCGGAATGTACACCAGTTCGTTTTGCTCGCCCGGAATCGGCGTCACCGGATGCGGTCCGTCGTACCGCAGCGCTTCGCGCGCGTAGTATTCCAGAAAGTCGATCGCTTCGGCCGTATCCGCGTCGGCTTCAATCCAGCTCTTGCCGACTTCGTACACCATCAGCGCGTTGTAATGAAAACGGCGCTCGCGCACCAGCCGTCGGCTTTGAACAGCAGATCGGCGCGCTCTTGCGCGGTCGTCTTCTTCCACGAGTCGAAACGCTCGTGCGCTATCTCAATGGCTCGCGTTGCCTGCTCGAGCGTTGCGGCGGAAACCTCGCCGACGATCTCTGCTTCGTTCGACGATTGATCGAGGGGATCGTCTTGGCGGTGTGCACGCGTTCGCCGTCGATGACCAGAGGGTATTTCTTGCCGAAGCCGGCGCGGACGTCCGCGAGGGCCGCCTGCATGGCGGCGATGTCGGCGGGGTCGGAATAGGCTTTGATGGGCTCGTTGGTAAACGGCGCGACGGCCTCAAGAATGGTGCTCATAGCACGTATATTAACCCCCAACGCCCGTATTCCGGTTACGACTGAGGACCTAGCACCGCTCGCTTGCGGCGTGAGAGAATCCGGGCATGACGTACGACATCGCCATCGTGGGCGGCGGCATCGTCGGTCTTGCGACCGGCCGGGAACTGCTGCTGCGCCATCCGCACCTTCGCCTTGCCGTGCTGGAAAAGGAAGATTCGGTCAGCCGCCATCAGACCGGGCACAACAGCGGCGTCATCCACTCGGGCATCTACTATACGCCCGGATCGCTCAAGGCGCGCTTGTGCACCGAGGGGCGCCGCTCGCTCTGGGCCTACTGCGATGCCAAAGGCATCGAATACAAACAGGTCGGCAAGCTCATCGTGGCCACGAGAGAGCGAGCTCCCGGCGCTGCAGGCGCTCTGGGAGCGCGGGCATGCCAATGGCATCGAGAATCTGGAGATGCTGGACGCGGCCGGCATCCGCGAACGCGAGCCGTACTGCGCGGGCATCAAAGCGATCTTCTCGCCCGTGACCGGCATCGTCGATTACGGCGTGGTCGCCCAGGCGTATGCTGCCGACATCCGGCAGATGGGCGGCGAGATTCTGACCGGGCGCAAGGTCACCGCCATCGACCGCAAGGCGGGGCGCACCCTGGTCAGCACCCCCGCGGGCGATGTGGAGGCGCGCTTCGTCATTACGTGCGGAGGCTTGCAGTCCGATCGGCTGGCAAAGATGACGGGCGGCGGCGGCGATCCCAAAATCGTGCCGTTTCGCGGCGACTACCTCATTCTCAAACCCGAGAAGCGCTCGCTGGTCAAAGGGAACATCTACCCGGTGCCCGACCCCTCGTTCCCGTTCCTGGGCGTCCATTTTACGCCCCGCATGAACGGCGACGTGTGGCTGGGGCCCAATGCGGTCCTCGCGTTCTCGCGTGAGGGCTACAGTTTCACCACCGTGAACGTTGCCGACTTGGTGGAATCGCTGACCTACCCCGGCTTCATCAAACTGGCCGGCAAGTACATGTCGGTGGGCATGGGCGAGATGTACCGCGACATCGTGCGCAGCGCGTACGTGAAGGCACTGCAGCGCTACATCCCCAGTCTGAAAGTCGAAGACACCTTGCCGGGCCCGTCGGGCGTGCGCGCTCAAGCGATGAATGCCGACGGCTCGATGGTCGACGATTTCGTGTTCGAAGGGTCCGAAGGCGTGGTGCACGTGCGCAATGCTCCCTCGCCTGCCGCGACCTCGTCGCTGGCCATCGGCGCCTACATTGCCGACGACGCAGACGCCCGCTTCGACCTGGGAGCAACGCCCGCGGCGGTATGAAAGCTTTACCGGCGTAGGGAACTACATAGCGTAGTTTCACCCGATCAGAAAGGCTTCTATGTTATCAAAGTCTTGCTTTGCGCTCTTGCTTGTTGCGATAATCACCGGCGGCACCGCGCTGGCGGCCGACGCACCTGCCGACGTCCAGAAAGCGATCGCCGATCTTTACGCCCAAAACTGCGCCCTGATTCTGGACCCTACGGACGCGAACTTCACCGCGAACGAGGCAAACCTCGCGCCCGACTATTCGGAAACGGATCTCAAGGGCAATACGCACACGCGCGCAGAGACGATCGCGATCGAGAAACAGCAGCTCAAGACGTTCAAAGGAACGGCCTGCGATAACAAACTCGCCTCGGTCACGCAGAGCGATCCGGCCACCGTCGTCGCCGTGGATACGGTAAACATCGCAGGCAACATTCAAGCGCCCGACGGCAACCACGACTTCACGGCCCTGAACAAGTCCCAAGACACGTGGAAGCTTGTCGGAGGGAAGTGGCTCCTGTCGGCAAGCAAGGATCTTCGCGTTCTGGTCAAGGTTGACGGGAACGTCGTTCAAGATCAAGGGCAGTAACGTGAACTGGAAGCATCTGGCGCTGGCGGCGAGCACGTTTGTGCTCGCCGCGGTGCCGCTTTGCGCACATGCCGACGAACGGCCCGCGGGACAGATGCGGTGGCGCATTCTAGGCCCCGCACTTCCCGAAGGCCGCGCGAGCTCGGTCGTTGGCAGCAGCGCCAATGCGCTGTTGTACTATGCCGGCACCGCGGGCGGCGGCGCGTGGAAGACGACCGACGGCGGTGCGTCCTGGCAGAACGTTACGGATTCTATCGGCGTGGCCGCGGTGGGCGCAATCGCGCTGGATCCCAGCGACGAGAAGACGGTGTGGCTGGGCGAGACCAATCCGCGCAACGACGTCATCGCTGAAACCGGGCTCTACCGCTCGGCCAACGCCGGGCGATCGTGGACCAGACTCGCGTTCGATGCCGCAGATGTTTCCCGTATCCTGATCGATCCCAAAGATCCCAAGCACGTTGTCGTGGGTGCGCTCGGCGATCCGTTTGCGCCCAGCACCGCGCGCGGGGTGTACGTTTCGTACGACGGCGGCGCGACTTTCACGCGAACGCTGTACCTCTCAGCGCAATCCGGCGTGAGCGACATGGCGGCCGATCCGCAAAATCCCGACGTCATCTATGCCGGCATGTGGCATGTGTTGCGCCGGCCGTGGGCGCTCACGAGCGGCGGCAAAGACGATGACGCCCCCGAAGGAGCGCCTAAGACCCTAACGGAGATCGTTTCACGATAATACGACCGCTGGAGGAGAGCGATATCCCGGCTCTTCTCCAGCTCTTCGAAAATGTCGCTGCCGAGCGTTTGTGGATCGGCACCGAGCCAGGGTTCGATCGCCAGCGGTATACGCGCGGCTTCTTAGCAGCGCGTGACGGTAAGTGGGGCACGATATTCGTCGCCTATCAAGGGGAATCGCTTGCCGGCTACATCGGCGTGCATCCGCGCGAGGAGTACGGCTACGAGCTGGGCATGTTTGTCGACGAGAACTTTCGCCGGCAAGGGATTGGGCGCGCGCTGCTTGAGGCGGCAATCCACTGGGCGCGAGAAAAGCATTTGCCGTCAATCTCGCTGTTCGTCTTTCCCCACAACGAAGGCGCGCTCGCGCTCTATCGCCGCGCCGGCTTTGAAGAGATCGAACGCTACAAAGACGACGTCACCCGTCAAACCGGCGAGGTGTGGGACACGATTCTCATGCGCAAGGAACTGTAGGGATTGAAGTCGTTGTGGGCACTTTGGTTGTCATACGGCTAATGGGGTTGTTATTTTGGCATCCAGCCGCCCACGGCGGCCGAAACTTCGTTATCGATCTGCTTGGGGTATAGGCCCTCTTGCGCGTAACAGGTCAATACGCCTTGCGCGTTATAAAATGCGGACGCCGGAATATCGAGAACGCCGAACATCTTAGCCACGCTTCCGTCCGTATCGATTGCAACCGGAAAGTCGATTTTTAGCAACCGCATGAAGCGCCGAACGTTAGCGACCGGTTCATCGTCGTCAACGAGAATTGCCTGGAAGCCCTGCGCTTCGTAGTGATGCGCGACATCGACAAAGGCCGGAAGCTCTTCCCGGCATGGGCCGCACCAAGTTGCGAAAAATCCGATAACTGCGGGCTTCCCACCACGATTGGTGAAGGAAAGTACGGATCCGTCGATCGCCTTAATTGAGAACGATACCGGGCGCGAGCGAAGCTCCGTCCGTACCGGCAGACAGTATGGACCGGGGATCGCTACACCTTTTGCCGATGCGCCAAGCAAAACAATCGGCACCAGAGACTGCAAGAGCGGTTCGTATCTTCACGGTGTTCCCTTCAGGATCTGCCGAACGAAGGCGGTGACCTGCTCGACGGCCGCTTCGCCGCCGGTCTTGCCGTAGGCGTCGATGAGGGCGCTGCCCACAATGATGCCGTCGACAGTATCCGCGATAGCTTCAACGTGCGCGCGGGTGCTGATGCCGAAGCCGACGGCCAGCGGTTTGTCCGTAACCGTACGGAGTGAGGCGATCTGCGAGCGCAGCGGAGTGAAATCCGGCGTGGCGCCGGCGCCCGTGACGCCCAGGCGCGAGACGACGTAGACAAAACCCGAGGATGCTTGCGCAATGCGGGCGGCGCGATCGAGCGGCGTCGAGGGGGCGACGAGTAACGGCATCTGCAGGTTGTGCGCAGCGAGCACGTCGCGCAGCGCGCCGCTTTCTTCGAGCGCGACGTCCGGAACGATGACGCCTGCGGCGCCCGCGTCCGCGGCTTCGGCGGCGAAACGCTCGATGCCGTATTGGTAGACGGGGTTGAAGTACGTGAACAGGATGATCGGCGGGGCGGAGGCACGCGACTCGCGCACGAGCTGCAGAACGCCGGCGATGCCGACGCCGTTCGCAAGTGCGCGCACGCCCGCAGCGGCGATCGTCGGGCCGTCGGCGAGCGGGTCGCCGTAGGGAATGCCGAGCTCGATCGCGTCGGCGCCGTTGCGCGCCAGTGCGTCGATGAGGAGGGCGGTTGTGGCGAGGTCGGGATCGCCGGCCATGAGGTAGGGGATTAGCGCGGGTTTTTTGTTTTTGAAAATGGAGGAGAGAGCGCCCCTCGAGCCGATTCCGCGGGAATCGGCCTCGGGGTCCTTCGATACCTCAGGATGACTCATGGTTATGCATCGTGCGGATTTGGGCGATGTCTTTGTCGCCGCGGCCGCTGAGGTTTACGAGGATCAGATCGTCCGCGGTTCGTTCGGCGGCGAGCTTGCGGGCGTATGCAATTGCGTGGGCGCTCTCGAGTGCGGGAATGATGCCCTCCGTTTTGGCGAAGGCGAAGAATGCATCGAGCGCTTCGGCATCCGTGACGGGAACGTACGTTGCGCGGCCGCTTTCTTTGAGGTGCGCGTGCTCGGGGCCGACGCCGGGATAATCCAAACCTGCGCTAATGGAGTGTGTGTCGATCACTTGCCCTTGAGCGGTTTGCAGTAGATACGACCGCGACCCGTGCAACACGCCTACGCTGCCCGCCGTGATGGCAGCCGCGGTCTTTCCGCTGGCGATTCCCTCGCCCGCCGCCTCCACGCCCCACAAGCGCACGTCCGGATCGTCGATGAAGCCGGCGAAAATGCCCATCGCATTACTTCCGCCGCCCACGCAGGCGATAACGTCGGTCGGCAGGCGGCCGAATTGCTCTAAACATTGCGCGCGCGCCTCGATGCCGATCACTTTTTGAAATTCGCGCACCATGTACGGGTACGGGTGCGCGCCGACAACGCTGCCGATGACGTAAAATGTGTCGTCGACGCGCGCGGCCCACTGCCGGAACGCCTCGTTCGTTGCATCCTTAAGGGTTTGGGTGCCGCCGGTTACCCGATGAACGGCGGCCCCAAGTAAACGCATGATGTAGACGTTGAGCGCTTGGCGCTCCACATCGAGCGCGCCCATGTAGACGTCTACGGAGATGCCGAACTTTGCGCCGACCGTCGCCGTTGCAACGCCGTGCTGGCCGGCGCCCGTCTCCGCGATGATCCGCTTCTTCCCCATGCGCCGCGCGAGCAAGGCCTGACCCACCGTATTGTTGATCTTGTGCGCACCGGTGTGATTGAGGTCCTCGCGCTTTAGAGCAAAACGCACGGGCGAGACGTCGAAGCATAACGATCGGCTTGATACACGGGCGATGGCCGCCCCACGAAATCACGCAGAATGGCGTGATACTCGCTCCAGAACGCCGGATCGCTCAGGGCGCGCGCTACTTCTCGTTCGAGTTGCGCGAGCGCCTCAACCAGCACCTCGGGTACAAAGCGGCCGCCGAATTGCCCGAAATAGCCGCGCTCGTCAGGCCCCATCGGTTTCCTTTACGGCTTGCACGAACGCACGCATTTGAGCGATCCTTTTGGCCGCCGGTTTCGATGCCGCTGCGCACGTCAACGCCGTAGGGGCGGACGGTTCGCACGCAATTCGAAACGTTCTCGGGCGTAAGGCCGCCGCCTACCAACACCTGGCGATCGTGGGCGATAGTCGCGATGGCGCGCCAATTGAATGCCACGCCGGTTCCGCCGCGCGCACTTGCCATCGCCGTGTCGAACAGCAGAATTGCGCGCGGATGCAGGTTTGCCGCGGCCTCGATCGGCGCCGCCTCGCCGGCGCCTGGCGGAACGTGAATCGCTTTGATGACTTGGCCGTCAACGGACGAGACGAAACTGGGTTCCTCCTCGCCGTGCAGTTGCACGACAAGGTCGGGGAAAAATAGCGCGTATCCGCGCGATGTCGTCGAGCGCCGGATTGGCAAAAACGCCGACGGGCGTTATAAACGGCGGCAATTCGCGGGCAATCCCGCGCGCCGCGGCTTCGTCAATCCGCCGCGCAGACTCGGTAAAAATCATCCCGACGGCATCGGCCCCCGTCTGCACCGCGAGCATCATATCGTGGACGCTCGTACAGCCGCAGAACTTAATGCGGGTCCTCATCGCACCCTATACAGGTGCGTGAATAGCGGATTTAAGCGATGCAAGCAATGCGGCGGGGTCTTCCGCGCGCATCAGTGCCTCGCCGATAAGAAAGCCGCGAGCGCCCGCTGCGTGCAGACGCACGATGTCCTGCGCGCTGCGCATGCCGCTCTCGCTGACCGCAATAACGCCGGGCGGGACGCTAGGGAGCAGCATTTCGCTGACGGCCAAATCGGTTTCAAAGCTGTGCAAATTGCGGTTGTTGATTCCAATGAGCGACGCGCCCAGGGCAATGGCCCGCTCCATTTCCGAGGCATCGTGCACTTCGAGCAGCACATCGAGGCCGTACTCGCGGGCTTCGTTCGAGCATGCCTGGATTGTTGCGTCGTCCAGGCCGGCCGCAATGAGTAGCACGGCATCGGCGCCGTACGCTGCGGATTGCGCAATCTCATAGGGCGAGCCTCATGAAGTCTTTGCGCAACATGGGCCGCGAACTTTGCGCGCGCGCGAGCCGCAAATACCCCAGTTCGCCTAAGAAATGATCCGACTCCGTGAGAACACTGATGCAGTCCACGCCGGCGCCGTCGTAGATTCGCGCGACGGCAGCCGGATCGAAGTTTCGCGCGATGAGTCCCACCGAAGGGGAGGCGCGCTTGATCTCGCCGATGAGCGCGGGGCCGCTCGCCGAACGCAGTGCGCCAAGGAAGGGACGCCGCTGCGCTTTGCTCTCTAAAGCACGCTCGCGAAGTTGGGTGTACGGTTCGAGCGCCTCGTCGCGCGCTCGAACGAGCGCCTTGGACGCGTAGATGCGCGAAAGAATGTCACTCATTTGAAAACCGCTTTGCACGCTCGAAGACGGCTGCAGCGCGGCCCTCCTGAAGCTGCGTGCGAGCCAGTTCGAGCCCCTCCTGCAAATCGCGGATTCGCCCGCAAACGGTGAACACGAGCGCGGCATTCAAAGCGACCACGTCTGCACGGGGCGAACGCTCGCCCGAGAGAATACGTTCAAAAGCGCTCCGGCAAGCGTCGATGCTTCCGCCGCGCACTCGGCGAGCGGAACGTCAATGCCGTAATCTTGCGGGCGCAGCGTCCAGCGCGTTTGCGCCTCGCCGTCGAATGCGTACACGGTCGTCGGCCCTTCGCCGTCCACCTCGTCGATACCGCTGGATGCATGGACGACCGCGCCGCGCACGCCCAGCCCGCGAAGCACGTCACCGACGAGCTCGAATGTGGTCCGCGCGGGCGACGCCGACCACTTGATGCGTGGCGAATGCCGGGTTCGTAAGCGGTCCCAGGACGTTGAAGATGGTGCGCACGCCCAGTTCCCGGCGAACCGGAGCGACATTTTTCATTGCCGGATGATAGCGCGGTGCGAACATGAACGCGAAGTTTGCCTGTTCGAGCATGGCCGAGGCGACGTCGGGGCCCACGTCGATCCGCATGCCGCCGGCTTCCAGCACGTCGGCGCTGCCGCACGCACTGGAGGCGGCACGATTCCCATGTTTGGCGACGGGGACGCCTGCGGCCGCGACGGTGAGGGCCGCCAGGGTCGAAATATTGATCGTGTTGGCGCCGTCTCCGCCCGTCCCGACAACGTCCACGACGGTGGGCAGCGCGTGGTGGACGCGCAGCGCGCGTTCGCGCATCGCCTGCGCCGCGCCGGTCACTTCGGCAATGGCCTCGCCTTTTGAGGCGAGCGCCGCCAAGAGCGCCGCCGCCTGCACAGGCGTAAAAGCCGCATCCATGATCTCGCCGATCATGGCAGCGGCCTCTTCACGCGAGAGATCTTCGCGGGCAATGAGCCGGCGAAGAAGCGGGGCGTACTCCATCGGAATACGCCCCTAGTTTTTAACGCACAAGTTCTAGTATTGAAAGTTCGGCGGCATCGCCGGGACGAACGCGCGTTTTGGTGATGCGCGTGTACCCGCCGCTACGTTCCTTCAGTGCCGGCGCGATCTGCTCGACCAGCTTCTTCACCACCGCGGGTTCGGTGATGTACTCCGCTATCAACCGGCGCGAATGCAGGTCGCCTCTGGCGGCAGTCGTGATGAGCCGTTCGATCACTTTGCTGACTTCTTTGGCTTTGGTCGACGTCGTCTCGATCTTCTCGTGCTTGAAGAAGGACGTGGCAAGGTTGCGCAGGAGCGCTTTGCGGTGCCCGTCGGTACGCGAGAGTCGTTTATACGCAATTTGGTGCGGCATGTATTGTTCTCGCGCTACGGTTGGCGCAGCGAGAGTCCTCTCTCTTCCAGAACTTGCTTGATTTCGTCCAGCGACTTCTTGCCGAAGTTACGCATTTTGATGATTTCATCTTCGGTCATGTCGAGCAGCTCCGAGACTTTGGAGATGCCGGCACGCTTGAGGCAATTAAACGACCGGACCGAGAGATTGAGTGATTCCACCGGAATATCCCATTCGCTGGCGGGAGCGGCCGGCAGCGGCTTCTCTTCATTCGTGAAATTCACGAACAGATCGAGCTGCTCTTGCAGAATCATGGCCGAGGTCGAGAGCGCTTCGTCGGCCGAAACCGAGCCGTTCGTCTCGATCTCGATCGTGAGGCGGTCGTAATCCACGTTCTGCCCCACGCGCGTGTCGTCCACGCTGAAATTGACTTTGCGGATGGGCGAGAAGATCGAATCGAGCGGAATGAGTCCGATCATGTGCTCCACGTTACGCTGACGATCCGCCGTCACGTAGCCGCGGCCCTTTTCGATGCCGATTTCCATCGAGAGCTTAGCGCTCTTTGAGGAAAGCGTCGCGATGTGGTAGTCGGGCTCGAGGATCTCCACGTCGGCATCCTCGGCAATGTCGGCAGCGGTCACTTCCCGCTCGCCGCTGACGTTGAGCGTGAGGATCTTGGGCTCGTCGGTGCTCAGTTTTACCGGAAGGCCCTTGAGGTTGAGCATGAGGGCGATCGTGTCTTCCACGATGCCGGGAATGGTGGAAAACTCATGCAGAACGCCGTCGATCTTCATATACGTTACAGCGGCGCCCGGGATCGAGTGAGCAGAATGCGGCGCAGCGCGTTTCCGAGGGTAATGCCGAACCCGCGCTCGAGGGGCTCGATGATGAATTTGGCATAGTTATCGCGGCGCTCGCGGACTTCGATATTCGATCCGGTGGGCGTGTCTAATACGGTCATGTTGATTTCGTGGTTCCTTTGTTGCTTCTTACGTTATCCGCGATAACCCGCGTTATCGCGATCGCACGCCTAGAAGCGGTGTGGCTTTAACGTGAGTAGTACTCGACGAT
This sequence comes from Vulcanimicrobiota bacterium, assembly GCA_963702335.1. Lineage (GTDB taxonomy): Bacteria > Vulcanimicrobiota > Vulcanimicrobiia > Vulcanimicrobiales > Vulcanimicrobiaceae > DASSRQ01. Next base: position 18,427 of record CAVPCC010000017.1, read on the forward strand.
CAGTTGTTCGTCGACAGGTGTATCGATTTGTTCGCGGCTGGGCAGTTGCACGACCTTGGCCGTTTGCTCGCCGTCGTTCCATTCCAGCCATTCCGGCGAACGGCGGTTTTTGGCGACTTCAAAATTCGCTTCGAAAATCGTCGATTTCTTGCTGTTCTCGCCGATAGTGATGACGTCGCCCGACTTCACGATGAACGAGGGCACGTTGACGATGCGCCCGTTCACGCGGAAATGACGGTGCGTAACCAGCTGGCGCGCCTGGGCGCGGCTATTGGCCAGATTGAGCCGGTAAATGACGTTATCCAAACGGCGCTCGAGCAGTTGCAGAAAGGTACGGCCCGTTTGACCCGGGACGCGCGCCGCTTCGCGAAAGTAGTTCTCGAACTGCGTCTCGTGCACGCCGTAGTAGCGGCGCATCTTCTGCTTCTCGCGCAGCTGACGGCCGTACTCCGAGATCTTCTGACGCGTGGGCTTGCCTTGCGTCTTCTGTCCGGGCGCCGTGCCGCGACGTTCGACCGCGCACTTTTTGGAAAGGCAGCGATCGCCTTTGAGAAACAGTTTGATCTTCTCGCCCGTTTTGCTCGCCGCGGTTTCGCGGCGGCACAGACGGCAGACCGGTCCGGTGTATCGTGACATATATGCTTAGATCTCTCTTATTCTTATACGCGCCGGCGTTTAGGCGGACGGCATCCATTGTGTGGAATGGGCGTTACATCTCGGATGAGCGTGATTTCCAAGCCGGCGGCCTGAAGCGAACGAATCGCGGCCTCGCGTCCTGCGCCCGGTCCTTTGACCAGCACTTCGGTGGACTTCATGCCGTGCTCCATTGCCTTGCGGGCGACGGATTCGGCAGCCATCTGCGCGGCGAACGGCGTCGACTTCTTGCTTCCTTTGAAGCCGAGGTTGCCGGCCGACGCCCAAGCGATGACGTTGCCCAGGTTGTCCGACATCGAGACGATCGTGTTATTGAACGAGGCGTGAATGTGCGCAACGCCCGATTGAACGTTCTTAAACTCACGCTTCTTGCGCGTTTTGGTTTGCTTCTTCACTGCCATTGGTCCTCAGCAATTTATCCTGACCGCTCAACGAGAACGGTGTCGTCGCCTCGACTGCGCGATGCCGGTAGCATCGCCTCATCTGCACTACGCGAACCCGCGGCGAGGGGGTCCGGTCCACGCTCGTGCGGCTAAAGCACTGCGAGGCACGCCCGAAGAGAGATGACGGGCGCCAAGGGGTTATTCTACCTTGGATGGCGGCGCGGCGCAAGCCCAGAAGGCGCTGCTTCCCAGTCATAGGGTGGTGCGGACGCCCCACGCCCTGGAGGCAACTGTTTGCTACTCTGGTCCCATGCTCCACTACGCGTCGGCAATCGACGATCTGGCGGTCTGGCCACGGGGGCTTAAGCGTGGGTCCCTGGGCGCACCGGGCTCACCCGACGAACGCGAATCCGATGCGCACGCGTGGCTGCTTGACAGGATGGCAGAGCGAGCGTCGCACCCCGATCGCGGCGAGCATTACCGCAGCGTGCGCAGGTCGTTCCGGTCCGAATATTCATGGGCCATCCCGAGCAAAGCCGCGCTCGAGCTCCTCGGCGAGACGCCCGTGCTTGAAATTGGAGCCGGCAACGGTTATTGGGCGTTTCTCTTGCGCGGCCGCGGCGGGACGGTCGAAGCAATCGACCTCTCTCCGGTCGAATACGGCGAGAATATTTTTTGGCCCGGCGGGCGCCGGTCCTGGACGAGCGTGATGAAGGGAACGGACGCCGATATCGCGCGCTATCCCTCCTCTTACACGGTCCTGGTAATCTGGCCGGTGAACGGCTTCATATGGAACGTCTTTGAAACGTACAAGGGCAAGCGGGTGGTCTATGTCGGGCGGGCCGACGAACAAAGCTTAGAGCGCTTAGGAAAAGAATGGTTTGTGCGCCGGGTTACGATTCCGACGTTCTATAAAACCGGTGATTCCGTGTGGGTCTTCGACCGGCGGCTCTGCGTCCGGCTTTCATAGTTAAGGGGGCCCCGGCGTGCCGGGACCCCCTTTTGGGCTCGTTGTGTTTCTTACGTGGTTTAGAAGTGGATGCCCAGGCCTACGTACGGGCCGTTGTGGGTGACGTCCGCCGGAGCGTTCGTCTTGTTGCGAAGTTGGTCGCCCAGCCAGCCGAGGTCTAAGAAGACGCCGCCCGGATGGCCGAAGTTAATCGCCGCACCGACATCGTACTTGAGCATGCGGTACGAGAGCGTATACGGACCCGTCGGGCATGTGCCTACGCCGCACGTTCCCGAGATGCTGGGGTAGTAATACGCGCTGCCGTAGAGCGAGAACGCGTGGTCGAGGTCGGGAAGTTTTTCCAAACCGAAGCCCACGCCGGTCTGCCGCGGGTAGCCGTAGTCGTTGCTGCGCCACATATAGCCCACGCCGATATAGATGCGCGGATCGGCAACTTTGAGGCCGAGGCGTGCGTCGATATCGCGATCTCTTCCGGTGAACGCAGGCACGTACGTGCTTCCGGTTCCGCCAATCGTCGTCACCGTACACTGCGAGCCCGCAGGCGCAGGTGCAAGGTCCGGACAGTTATGCGGGAAGGCATACGTGCGCATGTCGCCTGCAATCATCCAGGGAAGATTGAACAGGTTGAACTCAAATGCGCCGCGCAGGCGGTACGAGCCGCCCTTACCGGTGTTGCCGGGGCTAAACTCGTTGTACACTTTCGGGTTGATGATGTAATCACCGGCGATGAAGTGTTCCTGATACGGCGCCGCAGCCGGTACCGGCGTCGGTGCCGGGGTCGGCGTTGCTACGACCGGCGGCGGCGTGCTCGGAGCCGGCGGCGGTGTCGGCGGCGCATAGCGCACGACGACTAAACGCTTGTCGGGAACCCATTGCACGTACGCGCCCATGCCCTCGGAGATCACACGGATCGGAACGAGGATTTGGCCTTGATACATCATCGGGGGAACGTCCAGCGGACGGGTTTCGCCGTTGATCGTTACTTCCGGACGTCCGAGTGTCACTTTGACATCGGAGCCGGCCTTTGTTACGTCAACGGTGCGCGTTGCGGGATCGAACGACACGGTTGCGCCCATTTGCTCGAACATCGAGCGGAGCGGAATCAGAATCGTTCCACCGCGCACGAGCGCAGAGAGAACGCGTCCTTGTTTGAGGACGTCGGGACGTGAATACACGTGGTGGTCGTTAAAGAGAATCGGAATGGAGCCCGACGGCGGCGAACCGAACTCCATCGGTGGTGCCGATGTAGTCGTGGTTGTCGTCGTGCTAGGCGCGGGGCTTGCAACCGGCGTCGCGGCCGGAGCCGTTGACGCCATAGGCGTTGCCGCAGCCGGAGACGCAGCCGGCGTAGACTTGCGCAATCACGTTGTAGCCGATGTTTCCAAGTGATGCGCTGCCTGCCGGAGCTGCGACTGCGGTGAGTCCCAGACCGAGCGCAAAGAGCGCGGTCAGGACTGCGGTGTTCAGTCGTTTCAATGTTTCCTCCAGAAATACGTATTAGGTCTATGGACCCTATGCAGTATTCCCACGTACGCGGGTCTTAACCGATAGCGGCAGGGCAGGCAGGCGCCAGATCCATGCGATTCCGAGCACGATTTCGGCTATTGCTGCAGCAAATGCGATACGCGGGGCTGCGTTGCTTTGCAAGGCATGCAGAGCGCCGATTATGCCGCTCGCAACAAGAGGCGCGAGGACCTGCGGTACGAGCAGCGCGAGGTTCCACACACCCATACCCGTGGCTACGTGGGCACGCGGCATGAAGCCGCAGCCCAGGGCCCAGTCGGCCGTCAAGAATGCGCCCCACGAAGCGCCTGCAAGCGCCGCCACAAGGGCGATTGCAACAAAGGCATGTACGCCGATAAGCAGACCTATGGCAACCACGAACGCGCCGCCGCCGGCAGTGGCGAGCGCGCGCCGATCCAGCATGTCGGCCGCGCGCGAGGCAGCCGCGGCGCCCAACGCGCCCGAGGCGGTAACAATGAGCAGCGTTATTCCGGTGAGCCGGTTCGTGTTGCCCGCAAGCGTGGCGGCAATATAAAAGAACAGGTACCCGACCAGTGTGTAAAATCCCAGGTAGACAAACGCGCGCGATACGAACAGATCCACAAACGCGCGCGTGATGCGCACCCGTTCCGACGCGGCCGGAAGCAGCGGCAGCCGTGCAACGTGCACGGCGGTGGCCGCGCACGTGGAGAGCAGCGCCGCGATGATGCCGCCCACAACAATGCGCGTATCACTTACTAACGCCGCAAGCGCTGCGCCGGCGGCGTTGCCCAGGCTTTGCAACGCGGCCATCCACGAGGACGCAGCGCCCGTACGTTCCGGAACGACGAAATCGGGAATGACCGCTTGATACGGCCCAATGGCCGCATTCATAGCGATCTGCAGCAGCATGACTGCTTCCAATAAACCCGCAAACGATCGCGCAGTATAGAACCAGACCAGCGCTACGGAAGCGGCCAACGCACCGGCGATGTAGAACTCGATCCGCTTACTGCCGCGTATCCGCAGGCGATCGGAGAGAATGCCCGCAACGATCTGCGTGACGGCAGCGGCGGCCGCGCCCCAGGACGCAAGTTCTCCGTACGCAAGAATGGTATCGTGCGGCACCAGCTGCGTTGCGCGGGCTTGCAGAGAGATGCCGAGCAGCGCACCCCAAACAACCTGCGAGCCGAACCAAAAGAGCCCAAGGGCTGCCGCACTAGGCGTGCGCGCGCGCATACTCGTATTCGGGGAGTGCGTCGATGTCGTAGGCGAGCTCGGGCGGTGCGCCGCGAACGGCGCGTGCGGGAATGTCCAGGAGATGCTGCGCGCGCGACTCCAAATCGTCCACGCTTAAGCGGCGAGCTAAAAATCGAACCAGCAGCCGCGTCCCCGCAATCCCCGCCATGCGCAGCGGATTCTTCCGCGCATCGAAAAAGCGCAAAGCCAAACGTTCCACCGCGCCGGCGGCGCCTGCCGGGATGATGAACGCACCGCCGTTTACGACCCTGCGGCCGGCGAGCGTGATGCCGAAGGGCGGCGCGTCCGGGAAACGTCGTTCGAAATCCGCAAACTCCGTTAGCGGCAGACAGAGCGCATCCGGCGGCGCGTTCGCAGAAAACCGCAGCAGCGCGCGTGCGTCGAGGAACGGCATGTCACTCGTAAGGTAAAGCAGCGGTTCCCCCTCATCCCATGCGCGAAGCGCGAGACGCTGGTTTGCAGCGCCGCTTTCTTCCTCGTGAATAAAGCGATCGACAAGCGAGCCGCATGCCGCTTGCACTTCCGGCCCGCCGACGAGCGCTATACGCGTCATGCCCGCGCCGCGCGCGGCTGCAATCGTGCGCTCCAAGACGGTGGAACCGCGAAACGGCGCGAGTGCCTTGACCGTTGTGCCCAGCGCGGCCGCAAACGCGCCCACAACCCGGCCGCCTGCGGTGATGACGGCCCTCACTCAAAGAGCCCGGGCTGCGCGGGCAACGGTTTTGATTTAGGCCTCGCGAGGGGCGCCGGCGAGCCGTACTGCTCGTCGAGCATCTCCATGAAGAGCTGCGCGTTGTTGGCGGCGTTTCCGCGCGCGTGGTTGTTGAAAAACACGTACGTGTCCTGCGCGCGCTCTTCAATCTCGGCGACGCGGCCGGTCCATGACTGGAGTCTCTTGCGGCGAATAATTGTAATCGTAGCGCGTGCGGTTATCGCCGGTCCACCACTGCGCAGCGTTGCGGCCGTGGAACCGAACGTAGCCACAGGATGAGGTAACATCGGAGCTCGGATGCATTAGGGAGTCGTACGAAGGCATGTCGACGTTGCACCATCCAATGCCAAGTTCGAACAACAGCTCGTGCGTCTGCGCGTTTTGCCATTCGCGGTTCCGAAATTCGGCCACCACGCGTAAGGGCTCGAGCGCTCCGGCTACGGCGCGTACATACGCGCGGGCGCCCTCGTCCGGCCGGAAAGCGTTCGGAAACTGCAGCAGCGCAGCGCCGAACTTTCCCGCATCCAACGCCGGGAGCACCGCTTGCACAAACGCGGGAGCGTCGGGATGAATCCCCCTGGGTTCACCCCGCGCATGCGTGAGCGTCTGCGGCACTTTAAAACAGAACCGGAAATCATCGGGGGTTACGGCGAGCATCCGTTCCACGCTGCTGCGCGCGGGAACGCCGTAAAACGACGAGTCGACCTCGACACTGGAAAAATGCCCGGCGTAAAACGCGAGCATCTCGCCCGTTTTCGCAGTAGCCGGATAGAACGTGCCCAGCCAGTCTTTGTATGAAAAGCCGCACGTGCCGATATAAAGCAAGAGACCCGGCACTTAGCCGGGTCTTCGCGGATTTACTGCAGTCCCTCTGGTTAATAGATGGCTGTAGCGTAAAACGTCCCGCCTTGCCAGTAGCCGTAGGCGACGACCTGCCGTCCGACGGCGACTTTACCGCTCTGTTGGCGGTCCAACGCCGGTTGGTCGTTGATGACGACCGAGCGCGAGGTTTGCTGGAGCGTGACCAAATGGCCTTTGACGCTCGTGATCGTTCCGCTCAATGAATCGTGGCGGATAACGGTAACGTAGGCCGCGCAGCTGTCGTTGGGGACCCACACGTCGTTGGTCCAAGTACCGCAATTGGCATCCACGTACGTTCCGGCCGGGGGCGGGGGCGGGGGCTCTTGGGCCAGCGCCACGCTGGTGCAGAATAAGGCGACGGTTAGCGCGAGAATGAATTTTTTCAAAGTTCGAAGCTCCTTCCCGGCGCCGTTATACCCAAAAATGCCCGCTATAAGGGGACTCGGGCGGCGGCTCGACAGCCAGGCGCTTCCTTCGCTTAAGCTTATCGTGCTAATCGTGCAGAATGACGTTTAGCAGCGAGCTGTGAACGTGCATGCCGCCGTTATATTCGATAAAACCGAGCTTGCGGAATTTATTTAAGAAGAAACTTACGCGCGAGCGCGTCGTGCCAATCATCTCCGCAAGCGTCTCTTGGCTCACTTGCGGGATCACTTCTTCGGGGCGGCCTTCTTTGCCGAAATTAGCAAGCAGCAGTAAGATGCGGGCAAGGCGCTTCTCGCTGGAATTAAAAAGCTGATCGACGAGATCTTCTTCAATGCGAATATTCCGGGTGAGCAGATGCGCGATGAAGGTCTCCGAGAAGGCGGGTTCGCGATGCAGCACCTGCGTCATCACGGATTTCGCAACTTTGACGATCGAGCATTCGGTCAGTGCCACAGCGCTTGCCATGCGCAGCGTCTGCCCCGCAAGGCAGCCCTCACCGAAAAACATCCCCTCGTCCAAAACGGCGATCACCGCTTCCTTGCCCTGCGCGGAGATGATTACGATTTTTATTTTGCCGCTCTGCAAATAGAATACGGAATCGGCCGGCTCTCCTTGGGAATACACGGCGCGGCCTTTTTCGTACTCCTCGATCGTGCGGCCCTGTCCGACAACGCTAAGGAATGTTTTGGAATCGAACATGCTAGTTACGATGAATCATCGCGGCGTCTCCCGAAACGGCGGTTCAACGTAACGGGATTTCAGCGCCCGGCGGCGTTTACCGCTCGAAACCGTTAATAAGATTACGGGCCGGTCACCGTGACCGTGTTGCTAAGCAGCGTTACGGCCCCGGTGCTTGCCAACAGCCGTCCGTTTACCGTCGCACCTGTTCCCAGCGAGACGGACGCTGAAGCAAGGATGGTGCCGTCGAAGACGGCAGACGTGTTGAGCGTCGCCGAGCTGCCGACTTGCCAGAAAACGTTACACGCGTTCGCAAGATTGATCAGCGTGACCGAGCTGTTCGGGGCGGTTGTAAGCGTTGAGGGTATCTGGAAGATGAACACGCTATTGGGGTTATGCAGGCCGTCCAACGTCACGTTGCCGGTGATACTAAGGACACCGGCGCTTTGTAGATACCGGGGGGAATCGTTTCGCCGCCGATATCGGCCGGAATCGACTTTGCGCCTGCGCGCGTCATTGCGTAGTTGTACGCTGTCGTCAAGTCCAGTTGCGCCTGCGCGGGTATTGCGCCGCCCGCATAGATGCTGCCACCGATAACAGTTCCCTCGCCGGGTCCGAAGCCGGTGATTGCGGTCAAGGGGCTAACACCAAGGTTGCCGGTGACGATCGTCGGCCCCGAATTGGTGACCGTCGACCCTGCAAGAACGGCGAACGTCGCGGCCGTACCTAACGGAACGCTCCCGCCCGAGACCGCATTTTGCGCGCAAGACAATGCCGTCGGAGGCGGCCCTCCGACCGGTGTCGGCGAAGGGGCTGCCGCACTAAAACCGGGGACAGAACACGTGCCGCATCCGCTGCCGCATGCGTTTAGGAGCGCGAGCGCAATGAGCGCAGGTAAAATCCGAGCGTTCACAGTTTCAACCCCAGTCCGACATATGGGCCCGCATGCGATTGCCCGATTGGTGCATTCTGTTTGGCGTAGTAACGGTCGGCGTTGAAGCCGCCGAAGAGATACACGGGCGATCGGCCCAGTACCAGCGCGAGCCCGATGTCGTATTTAACGATCGCAAACCGCTGACGGTAGCTCTTGCCCGCATTTGAACTACCTGCACTAGGAACCGTATATGTGCCGACCGCGCTCGGGTAATAGAACGCCGAGCCGTAGAGATTGAGCCCTTTATGCAAGTCGGGCAATTTTTCGATACCCGCCCCAAAGCCGGTTAAGCTGGGGTATCCGAAGTTATTGGCGGTTTGCAAGTAACCCAAACCGACATAGATTTTCGGATCGGCAATGCGAAACTCCAAACGTCCGTCCAAGGAACTCTGCTTACCGAGGAATACCGGCGTGAGTGCAGCACCGCCATCGATCGTGCCGAACTGCGTGTAGTGATTGCCGTAAAAATCGTAGTTGTCGCTGGTAACATAAGCGTCCTGACGGAAATCCACTTTTAGCGCGAGCGGCGAGTTGTTGAAAACCAAAGCGCCATCGACGAAGTACGATTGCGGGCAGTCCCCTCCAGCCGTAAACTCGTTGTAGTTCTTCCGGTCGGCGACCGCTGCTTGAACGAAGAAATGGTAAGGCTGCTCCGTCGGAACCGGCGTGGGAGTGGGCGAGGGAGAGGGTGCAGGCGTTGCTGCAACCGGTGTGGCCGCCGGCATCGGTGTGGGCGGAATATACCGCACGACCACCAGCCGGCGATCGGGGACCCACTGAACGTATGCACCGAGTGCCTCTGAAAGAACGCGCACCGGCACGAGCATAACGCCTTGATACATCAGCGGCGGAACGTCGAGCGGGCGCGTTTCCCCGTTGATGACGACCTCGGGCTTGTCCAAGGTCACCGAAACGCTGGTCGTATCTCGAACTGCGCTTATCGTGTGGCCGTCTGCCGAAGCCGTGACGGTCGCGCCCATCTGCTCCAGCATGCTGCGCAGCGGCACGTAAATCTGGCCGTCCTTGATGATCGCGGCCAAAACCCGGCCCTGCTTGAGCAGATCGGGCGTCGCATAGACGGTGTGATCGTTAAAAAGGATCGGGACTTGCCCAGAAGGCGGAGCTCCGTAATCGGGAGCGGGTGGCGGCGATGGAGCCGCATTCGCACCGATGACGGCGCCGCAAGCGAGCAACCCGAAGAGCGCGAGCGTGGCCAGTTTTCTCAGGCATGTATGCATACCCGCCGAGCATACGGGGGGATCGATCGCGGCGTCTGTGCTGCTTTGCTCACTTTACAAAAAAAAGGCCCGGCATACAGCCGAGCCCCTTCTGTCCGTCCTATCGTGAGGTCTACTTCTTAGCGGCGACTTTCTTTTTGTTGCCGACGGTCTTTTTGGGACCTTTGCGCGTGCGTGCATTCGTTTTGGTGCGCTGGCCGCGAACGGGCAGGCCGCGGCGGTGACGGATGCCGCGATAGCAGCCGATGTCCATCAGACGCTTGATGTGGCCGCCGACTTCACGGCGAAGATCGCCTTCGACCTTGATGCCTTCGGCATCGATCGCTTCACGGATCTTCTTCTCATGCTCTTCGGTTAATTCTTTAACGCGAAGGTCCGGGCTCAAGCCGGCGCGCGCGAGAAGCTTCTGCGCGGTCGGAAGGCCGATCCCGAAGATATACGTGAGCGCGATCTCGATGCGCTTTTCACGGGGCAAATCGATGCCTGCAATACGTGCCATATGCTTCTACTTTCCTCTTACCCTTGCACTTGCTTGTGCTTGGGGTTGACCTCACAGATCACGCGCACTTTTCCTTCGCGGCGGATGATCTTGCATTTTTCACAGATTCTTTTTACGGACGGACGGACTTTCATGATTGTTTTGCTTTCTTGTGCCCTTCGGCGGGCTCAGGGTCCTTCGACAGGCTCAGGATGACGAATGGGCGGCTCAGGATGACGAATGGGCGGCTCAGGATGACGAATGGGCGGCTCAGGATGACGAATGGGCGGCTACTTGTAGCGGTAGGTGATTCTGCCGTGGGTTAGATCGTACGGCGAGAGTTCTACCAGGACGCGGTCGCCGGGGAGGATGCGGATGAAGTTCATCCGGATCTTGCCCGACACATGGGCTAATACTTTGTGGCCGTTTGCAAGTTCCACCCGGAACATTGCATTGGGAAGCGGCTCGACGATAGTGCCCTCAACTTCAATCGCTTCTTCCTTAGGCGTCGCGCTCTGCGCAGCTTTCTCGGCTTTCTTGCGAGCACGGTCGGGACGCGGTTTGCCGCGCCGGCCTCGCGCCACTATTGCACCTCGCTCATGCAGCCACTTCCTCTTTGGGCCGGTACTTCTCGACGTCGGGATGTTCCCCGACCTCGCGAAGGGTCAGAATTTTCGGGCCGTCATCGGTGATGGCGATGGTGTGCTCGAAGTGCGCTGCGAGTTTACCATCTGCCGTCACGACTGTCCAGCCGTCTTTGAGCGTTTGGACCGCATAATGCCCCTGCGTGATCATGGGCTCGACGGCCAGAACCAGCCCGGCGCGCAGTTCTATTCCCGCTCCTGGGCGCCCGTAATTGGGCACTTGGGGCTCTTCGTGCATCTTGGTTCCAACGCCGTGACCGACCAGCTCGCGAACCACGCCGAAGCCGTTGCGTTCGGCGTGATCTTGTACCGCATGGCCGATATCGCCAAGGCGCTTGCCCGCGCGCATCTGAGCGATTCCCGCCATTAGACATTCTTGCGTGACATCCATCAAGCGCTGCGCTTCCCCGCCGATCTTCCCGATGGGAATCGTTACGGCCGAGTCGCTCACGTAGCCCTCAAACGTTGTGCCGATGTCAATGGAAAGCAAGTCGCCCTCGCGCAAAACGCTCCCGCCCGGAATCCCGTGTACGACCTGGGCGTTCACGGAGGCGCAAATCGAAGCCGGAAAGCCGTGGTAACCCTTGAACGTCGGCTCGCCGCCCATGGCGCGGATGCCGCGTTCGGCAAGGTCGTCCAGCTCTTTGGTCGTCATGCCGGGTTTAGCAACACGCATAAGATCGCCAAGCACGCGCGCGGTGATCTTGCCGCTGCGGCGCATGGTTTCTATCTCGCGTGCGGATTTTATGGAGATCACGCTGCGGTTTCTCCGTCGATTTTCGAGACGATCTGCTGCGTTACGGCATCCACCGGCGCGAGCGCGTCGATTTCAACGAGCTTGCCGGTCGAGCGGTAATACTCGATCAGCGGTGCGGTTTGGCGCTCGTAAACATCAAGGCGTTTGTTGACCGTTTCCGCTTTATCGTCTTCGCGTTGAATCAGCGGGCCGCCGTCATCGTCGCAGATGCCCGGCACGCGCGGGGGATTCGTATCGACGTTGTAGCTTCGGCCGGTGCGCGGATTCGTCCAGCGGCCGGTGAGCCGCTTGAAGAGGGTGTCGCGATCGGCGGAAAAAAGGACGACGGCATCCAGCACCATGTTCTTGGCCGCAAGAAGCGCGTCGAACGCTTCGGCCTGGGCAACGGTGCGCGGAAATCCATCCATGATGAAGCCGCCGCCGAGCTTGGCGAGTTCGGCTTCGATCATCTTGATGATCACTTCGTCCGGAACCAGCGCGCCGCTGGTCATGTAGCTCTGCGCGAGTTTGCCGAGCTCCGTACCTTGCGCGCGGTTCTCGCGAAGGATATCGCCGGTCGAGATCTGCTTTGCGCCGAAGCGCTGCTGCAGAATCTGGGCTTGCGTCCCTTTGCCCGCACCGGGCGCACCCAGAAAGATTAGCCGCATCAGCGCTTGATGAACCCGCGATAGTCGCGCATGGCCAAACGCGCCTCGATTTGCGTGATCGTATCGAGCGCGACGCCGACCACGATGAGCAGCGAGGTCGAGCCCAGGTAGAACGTGGTCACTGAAAGCCCGCGCTGCGCCATACCCGGAACCACGGCCAGCAGGCCCAGGTAGATGGCCGCGGCCGTCGTGATGCGCATAAGAATGCGGTTGATGTAATCGACCGTCGGCTGGCCCGGCCGGATGCCCGGAATGAACGAGCCGCTCTTTTTCAGGTTATCCGCGATGTCTTTGGTATTGACGACGATCGCACTATAGAAGAACGTGAAGATCACGACCAGCAGGAAGTACACCAGGTTGTACAGCGGCGAGTTCGTGTTGAAATAGACTTGCAGCCAGCCGGAAAACGCAGCCAAGCCCTGCTGGAAGTGTCCCCAGAAGCCCGTTCCGGTCGTGGCGGCGGCGGTTGCTCCCCCGTGATTGATCCACGAGAGCGCCTGCTGGGGCAGCAGCAAGAGCGAGATCGCGAAGATGATCGAGATGACGCCGGCGTTGTTCAAACGCAGCGGAATGTAGGTCGAGCGGCCGGCAAACATCTTGCGGCCGACCACGCGGCGGGCTTGCTGCACGGGAACGCGGCGCTGCCCTTGATACAGGAAGATGATCGAGACGATCACGACCAGCGCGATGACGACGTACAGCAGAATGTTCAGCAGCGACTCGCCCCCTTTGGAGGTGGACGAGAACGTCTGGCTGACGTACTGCGGATAGCGCAGCACGATGCCGATGAAGATGATCAGCGAGACGCCGTTGCCGATGCCCTTGTCGGTGATCTGCTCGCCCAGCCACATCAGGAAGAGCGTTCCGCCGACCATTGCGACGACCGTGAAAGCCAAGAAAAGGTAGCTGCGGTCGTAGAAGACGCCCGCGTTGCGCATCATGTTGGCCATGAAGTATGCCTGCAGCGTGGCAAGAACGATCGTAAGCCAGCGCGTGTACTGGCCGATCTTCTTACGGCCTTCCTCGCCGCCTTTCTTCGCCATCTCTTCGAGGTTGGGAAGAACGACCGTCATCAGCTGCATGATGATCGAGGCATTGATGTAGGGCGTGATGCCCATGGCAATGATGGAAAGCTTCTGCAACGCACCGCCCGAGAGGAAGCCGAGCAGATTGTAGAACGTGCCGCCCGCCAGGAGCTGTTGCCAAACCGCTTCGTTCACGTTCGGCAGCTGGACGTGGATCATGAACACGAACAGGGCGAACGCGAAAAACACGAAGCCGACCCGCTTGCGGATGTCCGGAACGAGCAGCGCCGCGCGTAAGTTGTTGAACACTACTCGGCGGTTTCCGCGGCGTTGCCGGCGTTTTCGAACGTTGCGCCGGCTGCTTGCAGCGCTTCACGCGCGCTGTTCGAGAACAGCACGTCGCGGAACCGCAGGCCGGTGGGCAGCGTCTTACCGGTCTTGCTGCCGCCCAGGATCTTCACGCCGTCGCGCAGCGCTTTGATCTTCTTGGCGACCTTGAGCGTTTGCGGCGTCACTTCGACGCCGGCATCCCAGTCAGCGAGATCGTGCAGATTGACCACGGCAAATTGCTCGCGGAAATGCCCGATGTCGCGCGCCTTCTGCGAGTAGCCGCGGCGATGGGGAAGACGCCGCGCCCACGGCGTTTGACCGCCTTCGAATGCGGGGCCTTTGCCGCCGCCCGAGCGCACGGTCTGACCTTTGCCGCCTTCGCCGCCGGTCTTCACCATGCCCGAGCCGTGACCGCGGCCGACGCGCGTACGCTTGGGCCAGCCTGCCCTTGGCGGGTTTCATCGCGCCCAGGTGCAGCGAACCCGCGCCCGAGGCAATCGGGGCTGCGCTCACCGTAGATTTCTTTGCAGGCGCCTTCGCGCTGGTCTTTGCGCTAGCGGATGCTTTTTTCGTTGATTTAGCGGTTGCCATCGTACTCTCTAAACTTTAACTGCGAAGATTTCGGCAACGGACTTACCGCGGCTCGCCGCGACTTGTTCGGCCGTTCTGAGCGAACGCAACGCCTCGATCGTCGCGTACACGACGTTGATCGGGTTGTTGCTGCCCAGTGACTTGGTAAGAATGTCGTGAATGCCGGCGAGCTCCAGCACCGCGCGCATGGGACCGCCGGCGATGACGCCGGTTCCGGGAGCCGCGGGCTTGAGCAGCACTTTGGCGGAGCCGACTTGTTGGTTGACCATGTGCGGAATGGTCTTCTCCACCATCGGAACCGTCACCAGACTCTTGCGCGCCGCCTCCACGGCTTTGCGAATCGCCTCGGGAACTTCGCCCGCTTTACCGATGGCAAAGCCGACCTTCCCTTTGCGATCGCCGACGACGACGAGCGCGCTGAAACTGAAACGCTTGCCGCCCTTGACGACCTTCGCGACGCGGTTCACGCGAACGACGGTCTCTTCAAAGCCGCTATTGTCGCGATCGCGACCACCACGGTACTGCATTAGAACTCCAGTCCTGCTTGGCGTGCTGCATCGGCCAGCGCTTTGACGCGGCCGTGGTATTTCAATCCGCTGCGGTCGAAGACGACCTGCGTGATGCCGGCTTGCTTGGCCTTGGCCGCAATCGCTTGACCGATCTTCTCGGCGGCGGCCAGGTTCGTGTTCGAGCCTAGACCTTCGGAGAGATCCTTCTCGCGCGTTGAGGCGGTCACCAGGGTGTGGCCGCGCGCATCATCTACGACGCTGGCGTAGATGTGATGCAGCGTGCGGCGAATCAGCAAGCGCGGACGCTCGCCCGATCCCGAGAGTTTGCGGCGCAGACGCGCGTGGCGTTTGCGGCGCGAATCATCTTTACTTACCTTCATTATTTTTTACCGGCCTTGCCCGCTTTACCGAGCTTCTTGCGGATGATTTCGCCGGCGTAGCGGATGCCTTTGCCCTTGTAGGGCTCGGGGGCGCGCAGCTCGCGAATCTCGGCAGCAACTTGTCCGACTTGCTGTTTATCGATGCCCTCGATGTGGATTTTGTTGGTGCCTTCAACCGAGAGCGTGATGCCTTTGGGCGGCTCGAATGAAACCGGATGCGAATAGCCCAGCGTCAAGTTGAGCTTCTCACCCGACTTTGCGGCACGGTAGCCGACGCCCTGAATCTCCAAGCTCTTGCGGAAGCCCTTGCTTACGCCCTCGATCATATTGTTCACGAGGGTGCGCGTGAGGCCGTGCGCCGAGCGGTGCTCCTTGGCATCGCCCTTGCGCTCAACGACCACCTTACCGTCCTCAAGTTTCACCGTGACGTGCTCGAGGTAGCGCTGGCGCAGTTCGCCTTTGGGGCCTTTAACGTGCACTTCGCTATCGGCGATGTTCACATTCACGCCGCTGGGAACGTCGATGGGCAATTTTCCAATACGACTCATTGAACTACCACACGTACGCGAGGACTTCGCCCCCGCATCCTTCCTTTTTGGCGCGCTTGCCGGACATGATGCCGCGCGAGGTCGACATGATGACCAGGCCCAGGCCCCCCAGCACACGCGGGATCTCGGTCTTGTTCGTATATACGCGCAAGCCCGGACGCGAAATGCGGCGCAGACCGGTAATGACTTTCTCTTTGTTCGGCCCGTACTTGAGTTTGATGCGGATCAGGCCCTGCGGGCCTTCTTCAACGCGCTCAAAATCGATGATGAAGCCTTCGTCTTTGAGAATCCGCGCGACGGCTTGTTTCATGCGCGAGGCCGGCACGTCCACCACTTCGTGGTTGGCCGTGTTGGCATTGCGAATGCGCGTAAGCATGTCGGCGATGGGATCCGTGATAACTGCCATTACTTAATTCCCCTGCCTACCACGAGGCCTTGGTGATGCCCGGGATGTTGCCCTTATGAGCATTCTCGCGGAAGCAAATGCGGCAAAGACCGAACTTGCGGTATACGCTTCGCGGCCGGCCGCAGAGCTGGCAGCGGTTGTGCGCGCGAACCGTGAACTTCGGTTTGCGTTTCGATTTCTCGATTAATGCCGTCTTAGCCACTTAGCGGGCCCCCGTCTTTTGGAGCGGCAATCCCATTGCCGTCAGGAATTCCGTCGCTTCTTCGTCGTTCTTGGCGCTCGTCACGATGACGATGTCCATGCCGCGCATCTTCTCTACCTTATCGTAGTTGATTTCCGGGAACACGATCTGCTCGCGCAGGCCCATGTTGTAGTTTCCGCGGCCGTCGAACGACTTGCGCGGCAGTCCGCGAAAGTCGCGAATGCGCGGCAGCACGACGTTGAACAACTTGTCCAGGAACACGTACATGCGCTCACCGCGAAGGGTGACCTTGGCGCCGATGTTCATGCCTTCGCGCAGCTTGAACGCCGCGATCGACTTCTTCGCCTTAGTGATGACGGCTTTTTGGCCGCTGATCGCCTGAAATTCCGAGACGGCCGTATCGAGTACCTTCGAATTCACGATGGCATCGCCCACGCTCATGTTGATGACCACCTTCTCCAACTTGGGAATCTGGTGGACGTTCTTATAGCCAAAGCGATCCTGCATCTGCTTGCGGACGTCTTTAGAGTATTCTCTTTAAGTCTGTTGGTGTTGGCCATTATGCACCCTTCGCCGAGAGACGCGCGGGCTCGCCGCACTTTGCGCACACGCGGTGGGTACCTTCGGCCGTAGCGTGGTGGCGAATGCGCGTCGGCGCTTTGCACTTCTCGCAGACATATTGAAGCGCCGAGAGCGGAAGCGGGGCTTCCTTCTCTAAAATGCCGCCGGTCTGCGCAGAAGCGCCCATGTTCTGCTGCTGCGTACCCTGCTTTGTGTGTCGCTTGATGATGTTCAGGCCTTCGACCGTCGCCATGCCCGCCTTCGTAAAGACGGACTTAACTACGCCGCGCTTGCCCTTTTCTTTGCCGCGGCGGATCATGACGGTGTCACCTTTGATAATATTATTCGGCATGAGCTTCGTCCACTTATAAAACTTCCGGCGCAAGCGATGCGATCTTCAGGAAGCCGCGGTCGCGCAATTCGCGCATGACCGGACCGAAGACGCGCGTGCCGCGCGGATCCAGGTTGTCTTTTTCGCCCTTGATGATGACGCAGGCGTTGTCGTCGCATTTCACGACCGAGCCGTCTGAGCGGCGGATCGGCGATGAGGTGCGCACGATGACGGCTTTGACCACTTGGCCTTTTTTCACGGCAGCACCGGGAATGGCGCTCTTAACCGTGCCGACGATAATGTCGCCCACGTGCGCATAGGGATGGCGGCTGCCGCCGCTGACGTGAATGCAGAGCAGTTCGCGCGCGCCGGAGTTGTCGGCCACCTTGAGCCGCGTTTCTTGCTGAATCACTTCGCACGCTCCACGACCGAGACCAAGCGCCAGCGCTTGTCCTTGGACATCGGGCGGCACTCCATGATGCGAACCGTATCGCCCATCTTGGCATCGTTCTGCTCGTCGTGCGCTTTGAACTTGACCGACTTGCGCATGATTTTGCCGTAGACGGGATGCGGAACGCGCGTCTCCGAGACAACGACGATGGTCTTGTCCATCTTGTCCGAAACGACGCGGCCTTGTTTGGTGCGGCGGTTGTGCCGCTGCGTGTTAAGCTGCTTCATTCTTAGCCTCGGCGATCCGTTTCTCAGAAATGACGGTGTGAATTTGGGCGTAGGTGCGGCGCATCGCGCGAACTTTCGAGAAGTCCGAGAGGTGCCCGGTGCGCAGGGCAAAGCGAAGGTTGAAGAGTTCTTCCTTCGTCTCTTTGGCTTTGCGCTGCAGTTCGGGAATCGTTAAATTCCGCAGCTCTTTGAAATCGTGCCCCTTCATTTAACAGGCACTCCGCGCTGCGCGCTGCGTTGCCCCCCATGGGCAAAGCCCACGGGGTCCCCCGGATTGCGTGCTAACAGACAAATCATACCGGTACCTCATCTCTCGTGACGAGTTTGGTCCCAATCGGAAGCTTGGACGCGGCCAGTTGCAGCGCGCGTTTGGCCACTTCCGGCTCGACTCCGGAGAGTTCGAACAGGATGCGCCCGGGACGCACGACGGCGACCCAGAACTCGGGATTGCCTTTACCCGAGCCCATGCGCACTTCGGCCGGCTTCTTCGTGACCGACTTGTCGGGGAACACTTTTATCCACACTTTGCCGCCGCGCTTGATGTGGCGCGTCATCGCAATACGAGCGGCTTCGATTTGCCGGTTGGTCATCCAGCACGGCTCGAGCGCCTGCAGTCCGTACTCGCCGAACGTAAGCGTGTTGCCGCGCAGGGCCTTGCCCGTCATGCGGCCGCGGTGAACTCTGCGCCATTTGACGCGTTTTGGAGTCAGCATGTTACTCGGTCACCTCGGGGACAATCGTTTGCGCCTCGGCGCTGTCGGCAACCGGAGCCGATTCCACCGGAGCGGATTCTACCGGTGCAGCCGTGGGTTCGAAGACCGGCGCTTCCGCGACCGGAGTCTCAACAGCGCTTAGTGCTTCGGGTGCGGCGCCTTCGGCTTGCGGTGGGCGCGGGCGTGCCGGGCGAGCCGGACGATCGCGGCGGTCGCGGAATTGCGGGCGATCGGAACGTCCGTCGCGCTCCGGGCCGCGCGCATGATCCGGCAGCACTTCGCCGCGGTAGATCCACACTTTGACGCCGATGCGGCCGAACGTGGTGAACGCCTCAACGTGCGCGTAGTCGATGTCGGCACGCAGCGTATGCAGCGGCACCTTGCCGTCGGAGTTGCGCTCGGTACGCGCAATTTCCGCACCGCCCAGGCGGCCGGAAACCTGCACTTTGATGCCGCGCGCGCCGGCTTTGATGCTGCGCATGATCGCCTGCTTCATGGCGCGGCGGAACGCGATGCGCTTTTCGAGCTGGTCGACGATGTTCTGTCCGACAAGGCGTGCAATCCAGCTCCGGATGCTTGATCTCCATGACGTTGACTTGAACGCTCTTGCCCGTCAGCTGCTCGAGGTTCTTGCGGATCTCTTCGATGCCCACGCCGCGCTTGCCGATGATGATGCCGGGCTTGCCGGTATTCACGATGACGCGCGCCTGGTTTGCGCGGCGTTCGATCTCGATGCGCGAGATCGCAGCCGGGCGCATCCAGCGCAGGAAGTACTTACGGATCTTGACGTCCTCGTGGAGCCAATCCTTATAATGCTTTTTCTCGAACCAGCGGCTGTCCCACGTGCGCGTGATGCCCAGGCGCAGGCCGACCGGATGTATCTTCTGACCCATTACTTTGCCGCCCCAGCTTTCTTGCGCGTGGAAGTCTTGCGCGCGCCGGCCGCTTTACGCTTCGCGGGCGCTTTGGTGCCGCTCGCCGCGGCCGCCGTCGTGCGCCGCGTGGTGGCGCGCTTCATGCCGATCGCTGCGCCGCCGCGCGCTTTGCGCTTCTTCACCGGCGGCTTTTCGCCGACGGCAACGGTGACGTGCGAGAGGCGCTTGCGCTTGAAGTTCGCGCGCCCTTGAGCACGCGGATCCAGGCGTTTGGTAAAACGTCCGCCCGGGCCGCCATCCACGGTTATCCGCGTGATAAACAGCTCGTCGGTGTTCATGTCGTGGTTGTTGCCGGCGTTGGCCACGGCGCTGCGCAGCAGCTTCTCCATGGGCTCGGCGGCAAAGACGCCGGCGAATTGCAGCAGCACGAGCGCTTCTTTGACGCTCTTGCCGCGAATTGCATCGGCGACCCGGCGCAATTTGCGCGGGCCCATACGTGCGAACTTGAGGTGTGCAACAGCTTCGTTTAACAGGTGATCAGCGCTGCGCGCTTCTTCGCCCCCCACGGGCAAAGCCCGCGGGGTCCCCCGTTTGCTTGCCTTTGGCTGAGGACTCATGCTTTCACCGTTGCCTTATCGCCGCCGTGACCGCGAAACGTGCGGGTCGGCGCGAACTCGCCCAGCTTATGCCCGACCATGTTCTCGGTAACGAAAACCGGAACGTGCGCTTTGCCGTTGTGAACGCCGATGGTATGGCCAACGAACGCCGGAATGATCGTCGTCGCGCGGCTCCACGTTTTCACGACGCGCTTTTCGCGGCGCTCGTTGAGCCCTTCGATCTTCTTGATCAGGTGGTCCGCGATGTACGGACCCTTCTTTAGACTGCGACCCATTACTTAGAGCCTCTCTTGCGGACGATCATATTCTGCGTGCGCTTGTTGCGGCGCGTCTTTTTGCCCATGGTCATTTGGCCCCACGGCGTTGTGGGAGGGCGGCCCGACGTGGAGCGCGCCTCGCCGCCGCCGTGCGGATGGTCGACCGGATTCATGGCGATGCCGCGAACGCTCGGGCGTTTGCCGCGGTGGCGCTGACGGCCGGCTTTGCCGACGATCTCGTTTTCATGTTCGATGTTGCCGAGTTGTCCGATGGTGGCGCGGCACACGATTTGAATCTTGCGCACTTCGCCCGAAGGCATACGCACCTGCGCGTACTCGCCTTCTTTGGCCATTAACTGCGCCGAACCGCCGGCGCTGCGGACGAGCTTGCCGCCTTGGCCCGGACGCAGTTCGATGTTGTGAATGACCGTACCGACCGGAATGTTTTTGATCGGCAGGCAGTTGCCGTTCTTGATGTCGGCCGTGGGACCGGACTCGATGACGTCGCCGACCTTGAGGCCCAGCGGCGCAAGGATGTAACGCTTCTCACCGTCGCGGTAGTTCACGAGCGCAATGCGGGCAGAACGGTTCGGATCGTACTCAAGCGTCGCCACTTTGGCGGGAATCGCGTCTTTGGTGCGCTTGAAGTCGATGAGCCGGTACTGGCGCCGCGTGCCGCCGCCCTTGTGGCGCACGGTAATGTGCCCGTTGTTGTTGCGGCCCGAATGCTTCTTGCGAACCTCGATGAGGCTGCGCTCGGGCTCGACGTTGCTCAGCTCCGAGAAGTCCATCGTCGTGATGAAGCGCCTGCCGGCGCTGGTCGGCTTATATTTTTTTACTGGCATCTTTATTGCTCAAAATAGTTGACGCCGCCCAGTTCGATCTTCTGGCCCGGCTTGAGAGTGACGACGGCCTTCTTATAGTCCTTGGTCTTGCCGTTGGTGCGCAGGCCGCGGCGCGCAAAATTCTTGCGCTTGCCGCCCACGTTCACGGTATTGACCTTGGTCACGTTCACTTTGAAAATCTCTTCAACCGCGTGACGGATCTGCGTTTTCGTTGCGTCGGGATGAACGACGAAACTGTACTGCTGCCCCAGCGCGTTTGCCATCGCCTTTTCGGTGATGCGCGGCGAGACGATAACGTCATGCGCTTGCATTCGAAGATTCTCCCTTGCTCAGCGTGGCCACCAGCTGCGTGTACGCATCCGCCGTGAAGACGATGCGCTTATAGCGAAGAACGTCTTTGACGTCCAGCGCACCGGTATGCGTGATGCCGATGGCTTTGAGGTTGCGGCCGACGCGGTGCAGGCGTTCGCCCAGCGCTTCATCGCGGCCGAAGACCACCAGCGTGCTTGGGCCCTTCTTCGCGTCTTTCGCGCTGCCGAAGATCAGCTTTGCGAAGTCGGCGGTCTTTTCCACTTCGAACTTGCCGGCATCAAGCACCGTTACCGCGTCTCCGCGGAAACGGTCCGAAAGCGCTGCAACGAACGCTGCGCGCCGCTCTTTCTTGTTCAGGTCCGTCACATAGCTGCGCGGCTGCGGTCCGAAGACCACGCCGCCATGCGTCCATTGCGGCGAGCGGATGGAACCCTGGCGGGCGCGCCCGGTGCCTTTTTGCTTCCACGGCTTGCGTCCGCCGCCGCGCACTTCGTCGCGCTTCTTGGTTGAAGCGGTGCCCGCGCGGGGGTTGGCAAGTTCGCGGTGCACGGCGCGGAAGATCGCGTGCTGCTTGTCCGTGTACTCTTTGTTGAAGATCTCGGGCGTGCGCTCTTCGCGCACGACGTTGCCCGACATGTCGATAACGTTAGGCACCGGCCACCGCCTTCACGCTCTTGCGAACGATGACCAGCGAGTTCTTAGGTCCCGGAACGGGGCCGCGCACGAGCAGCAGATTGCGCTCGGCGTCGGCGCGCACCACTTCGAGATTCTGGTGGGTGACGCGGTCCACGCCGTAATGGCCCGGACGGCGGCTGCCTTTAACGGTACGCCCGGCGTTCGTGTCGCCGTTCGATGCCGGCTGACGGTGGATCATCGAGCCGTGGCTCGCGCCGCCGCCGCGGAAGTTGTGGCGCTTGATGCCGCCGGCGAATCCGTGGCCTTTCGAGACCCCGACAACGTCGACGCGATCGCCCGATTCAAAAACGTCCACGGTGATGCTCTGGCCCGCTTCGACACCATCGATGTCGTCGCGGAATTCACGAACGAAACGCCGGGGCTGGGCGTCGTTCTTCTTATAATGTCCGGCAAGGGCACGCGAGACGCGCGACTTTTTAATGTCGCCGAAAGATAAAGCGACGGCTTCGTAGCCATGCTTATCCATCGTTCTGCGTTCGACCACCGTGCAAGGACCGGCTTCGATCACCGTGACGGGCACGTACTTGCCGTCCTCGGTGAACACGCTCGTCATCCCAACCTTGCGGCCAAGGATGTTCTTCATTCTTATCCTCGTCCTAAAGTTGCAAGCACACGGACCCACGCGTACTGCTAATGTTCTTCCGCCGGCGCGCACAAAAATTGCGCGGCCGGCGTGGGCCACAACCTCGGAATCTTACCAGGACCCCGCGCGTGCGTCAAGCGGAAAATCAGGCGCACGCGCGAGGCAAGCCCCTGGGCGGGGCTACTTCATTGCTTCCATGCCCGGATCGGGGACGCCGCTCGGGCAGACCGCCTTCACCTGGGCATAGACTGATGTAATAGGCGTGGATGTCGTAGTGAGGTACGGGCATGCCCTCGTGACCTTTGGGCTCCCAGCCCAAGGCAACGTGGTCGATGGTGTGTCCGGGCAGCGGGCCCAGGTCGGGGTAGTTCATCCCCGACTGCAGGGTCTTGAGCGGGATCATGATCTCGGAGAAGATGATCTTGCCCTTCCACGTTCCATAAATCGGAGCCATGAGGTTCGAGGGGTTGGCCCAATGTTCGCCCATTTGGCGGATGCAGGGGCTGACCATAACGTACCCGGCGGGCATCCCGGCCGGCCGTACTTTAGGCTGAGGCGGAAGCTGCATTCCGGCGGGCGGCGACGCAGCGGCTTGAGCGAAACATAAAAGTGCTATGACCGCTAGTGCGGTCATCACGCGTAAGATCATTCGGACTCCTTTACAAGCAACGGATTGACTGAACCCGTCTTCGAAAGAAGTGTGAATACGACCTATATCACGTCTTACCGCGAGAGGTCGAGTCTGCAAAAATGCGCACGAGCATGTCGGCTCTGCTCCGGGACCCGCTTTTACTGAGCAAGGCTTGGATGTGGTCGGCAACCGTCGTTTCGGATATGCACAATTCTTGAGCAATTTGGCGCGAGGAGAGGCCGCGGCACAAGCAGGCAAGCACGTCTTGCTGTCTGCGCGTAAACCCGTACCGGTCGGCTGCGGCTCTCATATGATAGGGCTTACGATGCGTTTCAATCGAGACGCACACGAAGCATCCGCTGGGGCCCGTTAAGCGCGCAATGCGGAAAACGGTCTCACCGATCTCCAGGACGACGGAATCCGGGAGGCGCTTCTCATCCCAACCCGCTTGCACATCGCGAAGTGCGGTCGCAAGCGCGCTTGGCAAGCGATCGGGCGGATCACTGCCCTTTCGAAAGCCCGAGAGGCTCTCGAGCGCCTCGTTATCCGCGAGGGCGATTTCGAGCTCGTCGTCGAGCAACACCAAACTTGGGGCCGCCCTGCGTTTGGCGCCCTCTAATTGAGAAGTAGCAAAAACCTCTGTTCTCATGTGCTCCAGCAGCCGGCCCCGCTTCGGCGTAGACCAATCTTACAACCGGACGCCCTTGCCTGCATCGGGGAATTTAGGGTCACCGCGGCATGCTAACGGCCTAATCCCCTGAATCAGCTTGCGTTCGGCAGCTTGGGGCCAATGTGCTGGTTTTTATATTAGGCGATTCACCTCACTTTCCTTATTAGCTGGGATTAGGAAGGCCGGTCCGCTTACCCGTTTGTCCGCTCGCATACATAGCCCGGAGCTGGAGCCAGTATCTGGGTTGTTACGAGGTTTCCAGATGATTGAGCGCCGCAAGAAACGCTGCGTGATATGAATGCTCGGAGCTTGTGTCCACGACGAATGTCGATGCGCCGGCACGGGCCCCGGTTTCGACGTCGGTGACCGACGATGCAAGATATGCGCTCCGCTGCAGCGCAACATTAAACCGATCCGCGCACAGTTGAAGGAGCCCTGGTCTTGGCTTTCGGCATGCGCAGCCTTCACCTTCGGGATGCGGGCAACAGGCGAATGCTGCAAGCGAAACATTGTTTTTGCGGAGCACGGCGACTAGCCGCGACATCGTCAGCCGCGCCATATAGCGCCGCAGTCCACCCGGCAGCGGCGCATCGAACGTCGCCAGGACAACAATCGGATATCCCGCGCGAACGATCGGTTCGACCGCGGAAATAAAAATGCTGTCGACAACCTCGCGCCCGTGCGAGCCAAGACGTCCGGGAACGGAGGCAACAACTCCATCTCGTTCGACGACCAGCGCCTTGGTCATAATTCCGGAACGGCGGGCGCGCCATCGCAACGGCGGCGTGGTCTCCGGCGTGCTTAATTGGCGGCGCTGGAGCCGGTCGTCATCGTGCATCGATCAGCCTTTCTCCCCTTTCTTAATTTACGGTCTGAAAAAGACGGGGAGCATCGTACAAGCGGCCCATTTGTTTTCATGATCGAACCGTAATTATGCAGAATGCGGGGTATGGTTGGCCCACAGGCACCGCAACAACTCTCGTCCAGCTCGGGCACGCTTGGCGAGGGGCGTGTGCCTGCATTTAGTCATGCCGACGTACGGTGTTAGCCGCCGTTACGGCGTAGCGGCAACGTGCTGCACTCGGGAAGCGGCGATTTGCATCTGCGCCGCAATCGTCTGAGCTAAGCCGTTCTTATAGATGTTGAAATGATCGGCCCCGGGCACGATCGTCACAAGCTGCTGCGCACGCAAGCGCGCCGCCATCAGCCGTGCGGGGCCATCCAAGAAATAATTGTCTTTATCGCCTACATAAATATGGACTTTACTTTTCCATATCGGGCTGAGCGTGCTCCAATGCCGTGCCAGGATCTCCGAAATGTCGTAACGGCGCCATGCATTCGCGACCACGGCGGAGATTCGGCCGGTGCGCCGGTCAAACAATTGCCCGGGCTCGCCCGAGGCCATGCGTGGCCCAAAGACTGCCTCGAATGAGGCAATCTGTCCGCCCGTGCGGCCCTCAACGGACTCCAGGGCGGCGGCTTGCCGCATCGTCAGAACGGTGCGCTGCCCAATGCGCTCGTACGGCACGTCTCGGCCGTCGTTTCGATACATGTTTGCGCCGCGCCGATAAATATCCACACTAAGGAAATCGCGGAAGTCGAGGGGGTCGGGAGATACCGCCCACGTGCCGGCAAACGTCGAGGTATAACGCAACTGCAGCCACAGCGCCGACCATGCTCCGCTCGAATGGCCGGTCAGAAATTGCGCTCCCGGCTGCACGCGGTAGGTCTTGGTCACATACGGCACGAGGTCGCTAACGAATGCTGTGCCCCATGGGCCGTTGTTCGCCGAGTCCGCAAACTCCGTATGGCCCAGCTGCGATTGCGCATCGGGATACACGTAGATCATTTTCGGCAAGGTGCCCTGACGCATCCCGTTAAGTAGTTGCGCAGCCCCCATGCCCGATCGGCTGAACGCTGCACCCGCTGCGCCGGACCTGAAGCCGTGGATATAGTAAACGACCGGGTAGCGCGTCGACCCGCTCGTATAGCCCGGCGGTAAGACGACGACCGCGTTCAAGAAGACTCGGTTTGCGAAAGAATGCAGTGAGTTCCGGGCTGTAAACGTGGATAGCGCGAATTGAATCATCGTATGGATAGTTGCGGGCGCGGGCGGGATGGGACAACAGCAGATCGATCTCTGTTCCCGGTTTCACGACTACGCGGGAAACGCTGCTTAAGTACATTCCGGGTCCGACGCCCGAATACGCGTACGATCCGTCCCATTCCATAAGCGCCATAACGTAATAGGTGCCGCTCGGCAATGTCTGCAGCGCATGGGGATACGAATCGGCATGCTCCATTGTAAACGCGCTTCCGGGGGCTACGCGCCCTACGTCCTGCGCGTAAATTGCGCCGGCTCTAGCGCCCGTGGGATCGAAACTCAAAACGCGCTCCGGTGCTCTCGAAAAAACCGCGACGATCCGGCCCGCAGGATGCTTCCAAAGCAGCCATGGCGCCACGTGAACGACGACGCGCGTACGTCCATCAGGAGAGGGTCGAGTCGAAGCCCCTAAGCATGCCGAGAGCATCAGCAAGACGGCTGCGCCCATAGCGACGCGTGCGATAACTTTTTTCATTGCAGGACGAAGGGTGCCGGCGACCCCTTTGCCACACCGCACAGGCGTACCAAGCCCGCACGCATCAAGCGCCTGATATTTGCAAGAGCATCATCCGCGTGGGGGGAAAATTCTCTTGCGCAAATACTTGCCCGCGTCTCCAATGCGCGAACGACTGGGAGAGCACTCACCGGCAGCGCTACCTCGGTGCCGAAGGCTCGTATCCGGATTCCCGTGTCGGACATTTCAATGACGTAGACTCACATCTTCGCGCAGGCTCGACTTCCGTTTGATCCGAAAGCGCAGAGGAAGCGAGGATTTGCTGTAGCTGCCCATCCTGAGCGCCTCGCCGGGCGGCAGCAACGTCTTCTTCCATCCGGGCCAGCGTTGCTCGAATATTTTCCGGGCAGAGCGTTCGGGCCAGGACCCCGGCCAGAACGTCGTCATCCAAGGGCACAGCAGTGCTCGCTCGAAGCGCTTCCTGGGTTTCAGCCGCGCCTTGGAGGGCTTTTTCGATAACGCTATTCCACCGAATCGGAGCAAGACCAACCGACAAATGCAGTGTGTGACCGCCGGCGTTCGCGCGCGCTTCATGATATGTGCCGCGCGGAAGGTACAGCACGTCGCCAGGCTCCAGTGCGCATTCGAGAAGCGAACGGCCCGGCCGGCACGTTTTCCGGTCGTATTTTTGATGCTCTAGCGGCAGCGCGAGCGAGGGTGCGCTAACGGCCCAGTTTTTTTCGCCCTCAATCTGCAGAATAAATGAATCGACGACATCGTAATGCACGCCGAACCCCTGGCTATCGGGCGGGGTTAAAAATGCTGCACAAAATATCTTATGCCCGAAGAAGCTTTCCAATGCTCCGGTAAACCGCGCAACCTGCGCGCTGAACGGCCGGAGATCGTCGAAGATGATCGTGCAACCCTGGCCAAACAGCGCTCCCACGCGATGGGGGTCGACAATATACACCCACCGCAACTCGCCGGTGACGTCGTCAACGCGCTGAACTTTTCGCGTGTAGGATCCGGAGGCTACCTCGGAACCGTTCTTGCTCAGGCGCAGCGCACCACGCCGCAGTTCCGTCCCGTATATGACATCCTCAAGGTCCGCCAAGCCGAAATTGGTACCGAAATCGTCCGGATACCCGCGGCGCACGTGTAACATTTGCCGCTCGTAATAGAAATCCAGAAACTCCTGAGTGGACATCGGCGCTATTAGCCGCGCGAACTGCTTATCGCGGCGTAGATTCCACATCGTGTTAGTTCGCTATAACCTGCGCGCGAACCGGATGGGCCGAGCGCATCAACGGGCGTAAAGTCTCCACTGAATGAATGGAAAACCACGTTTTGCGAATCAGCGGGATATCGTACGCATCCACCGCGGCGCACAGATCCGAGAGAGTCGCACCTTTGAGCGCGTACTCAAGCGGCAGCCGGACCGGCAGACCATCGAGCGGCTCTCCGAGTTGGCGGCGGTGGGACAACTCACTGATGGTGTCGACTATCGTTTCCTCGGGCGATGCAGCCGGGGAACACGCTCTTCACGAGCGGCAGGATCGTTTCGCGATCGGGCGCGTTCATTAAGAGCGCAAAAAGGACCCGCGCTTCGAACGAGCCCACGCTCTTCATTGCCCGGGCAATCAAACGCTGGCGCAGATCCTCACGAATCGACTTCTCGAGCATGCGGGCAAGGCGTTCATGCCGCGCAGCCAGCAGTGAGATGAGCCGCGAAAACAGCGGGCCTATTATCGCCGTGGAAGCAACGCTTTTTATGACGCTGCATGCCGTCCAAAGATTCGACTCGATAACCAGCGACTCGCAGCGCGCCGCATAAGCCTCAGGCCTCGTGACCGCCAGGGCGGAAAGCAGCCTGTAACTGCGTTTGAAGCGGCTCTGGACGATGGAACGGATCGACGGCAAGCCCCGGCGCAGTGTAACGGTACTGAGGCTGGTAGGAAGCCAGTGGCGGCGTCCGGACGACGACACTAACCGATGGTGACTGCAAATGGAGCAAAGAATGTATGAACGCATTTCCGGGCATAATCGTCCGCACGTCTCCTTTGCGCAGCAATTCGCACGATTGCAGCTCCAACTCACCCAGTTGCAACTGAGGCGATGGCTGGTCGCGCAGAGCAAAATCGTACTCGGAGTGCAGGCTCGAGCCGTGCAGTACACAAAATGCGCCGGCAAATCCATGCTGGTGGATCGAAGTCGGCGTGTTCAACCAGAAGAGCACCTCAATATAGAAATGCTCGTTCCGGTAAACGTTTATCGGAGGCTGCCCGAAGCCGCGAACGTGCTGTTCCGGAAGGTCGCTTGCGGTAAAGAGCCATTCGGCGATGCGCTCGATGGTTACCGACGAGTTGACGGCGGCAGTTACGAGCGAGCTTGTTGCAATGTCGGCGAACGCATCGATCTGAAAATCACGCTCGCTCCAACGCCACGCCACCTCATCGCCTAGCCGCCGGAACTCCTCCACGCTCAGGCCACCGGAACTTGTTCCAACGCCTCTTCCTGGAGATGCTGTACGGCGAAGCCCTCCTGGATGAGGCGCTTAACGATGGTAAGCGCCTTGCCGTCTTCGGACGGAAGTGCGCCGACGGGGACGGCTGAAAGGTTCTCCAATTCGTGGATGATCGAGGCAGCCGATTTTGCCAGGAGCACCGTTTTTCCGGAAAACGACAACCGCGTGCCTTGCTCCGTCTGCGATACTTGGTAGAGCATATTCGGCCGCTTTGAGATAACAGAACGTTCGGTAAGCCGGTCTAGTGCAGCGAGTTGCTGCAGTCTGCCCGCCGAGGCCGTTGCGCCGCTCGGTTAAGAATCCGGCCTGAATCGTTGCGAGGGATTGCTCCAGAGCCTGTTGGGTTAATATCTCCGGAAGAATCTGCGCCAAGGCAGCAGCTGCGGCGCCGGGGCTCGCATACCGCCGAAGGCGAACGTCGGTCTCTGCTGCCGTCGTGATTGCTGAGGTCAGGACCTGCGCCCAGCGCGCCGGGAAGAAACCGAACGTTACATGCAGCGACATATCGTCGTGGGCCTTTGCTTCGTGGCAGTAGCCGCGCGGAAGGTACAGCAAATCTCCCGGCTTCAACTCCAGCTCCATCATCGGCTCGCCTTGCGGTTTGTTCTCCTTACGATTGTAATACTGATGATCCAGCGGCAGGTCGGATGTAGGTGGGTATACGAGCCAGTGCTTGCGGCCGGAAATCTGAATGATGAGCGTATCGTGCGTGTCGTAATGCACCGCAAAGCCCTGGTTCCCCCGCGGCGTCAAATAAACGTTCGCGTTGATTCCGCACTTGAAGAATGCCTCCAGCGAGCGGTTCAACTCGGCTGCCGGCGACGAGAAGTTTGCTACCGACGTGAGCGTCATCGTGCAGCCCGAAGCAAAGAGCGCGCTCGCACGGTCTGCGCAGACGATATCGGTAGCCGTGTCGTCGGGACTAAGCGCCTTGGGCGGCAGCGTATAAAGGTCCGGGCGGATTGGCGTACCGTCACGGAATAATTTCAGGTCACGCGCTCGTAGGCGCGACGTATGCAGCGCGCGATCCATTTCCTGCAGGCTAAAATAACGATCGTAAAAGCCTGCAATGTTGCGCGGGATATACAGCGGCTTGCGTTCGAAATACTCCGATAGGAAGTCATCAACCGAATACGGTGCCAATAGCCAAGCGGCCGTCGCCCGCTGCGCATTACCCAAAGCCCACATAACCTCTCGTTCCTTTAAGGCCAGGGTACGACAGCGCGCGGAGCGGACCAACCTGCGCATGCATCATCTGGCCTTGGACCGGTCTGCCCATCACCGTATGGGCACAAGACAGGAAAAGGAAAGGCCCCCCGGATGGAGGGCCTTGTTTCCGTAGGCTAGGCTACGGCGCGCAGGGGAACGGGCCGCCCAGATCGCCATGGTCATTAACGGGATCCGTGCAGGCGGGGAGGCTTGCGAAGCCTTTGGCGCCGTCATACAGATCGGCAACCGCGTACGAGGCAACGAGTTCAGGGGTTGAATACGTCATGTGATGCTACTCCTAAGTCTCAAACGGTAGGTAGCGTCGTGCGAAGCCGGCGATACCCGATGCACTTACGATACATCAATGTCTAGGGGTGAAATAGCGGCCGGGGCATCATTTGTTTGTGGGCGCTAGTACTTAAAACACCGCCACGCGGACGCTCGCGCGAACAGCTCTGTAGTACATGAGCACTATACGAATCCAGGCCATCTTCCCATACCACACGCCTCATGGAAACGAGCCGTTGCGTCGTCGTCCCAACAGGGCTGCGACGGTACCATAAAAGAATGCGAATCGCGCTCATTTGCCCGCAGTTACCGCCGCGCTACAACGGATGCGGGGATGCCACCGACAAGCTTGCCCGTGAATTCCAAGCACGCGGCGATGTGCCCCTTGTCCTCACGGACGAGATGGAAGGTTTGGACGTGCCGTACGCGGCAGCGCCCGTGGGTGCGTGGAACCTGGACTCCGTGCGCCGGACGCGCGCTCAGCTCGATGCCTTCCGGCCCGACGTTATCCTGATGCAATACACGCCGTTCTTATATCACCCGCGCTCGTTTTATCCGTACCTGGTCCTGCGCGCCGCTTCGAAGGTGCGCACGATCCTCTACGCTCACGAATCGTTCTATGCAGCGCAGAGTGCCGCGGTCCGAAGCCGCCTCAAGGGGGCGTACTTGGCGCTACGCGACCGCGCGACGATCGGCGCCGCCCACGAGGTCTACGTCGCCAGCCCCGAGCGCGCCGGCATTTTGTCGGACCGCATACCCGGCATCGGAACGCGAGTGCGCGTCGTACCGTTCGGAGCAAATATCGAGCCGGTTAACCCGGTGCTGCCGCGCCGCAAACCTCAGGCGCCGTTCCGCCTTATGGCCTTTGGCATCGTGATGCCGCGCCGGCGCATCGAGCTTCTCGTTCGAACGCTCGGCGCACTTTCTCAACGCGGAATCGACGCAGACTTGGACGTCGTTGGCCGAATTCAAGAGCCGGACTACGCCGAGCGCTGCAAAGACCTTGCTCGAGAGCTGGGCATCGGGAAACGGCTGCGGTTTACCGGTCCGCTTCCGCCGGATGCGCTGCGCTCGGCGTTTGCGCAGACGGATCTGCTCCTGCATGGGGCCGAGGAAGGCGCGATTGCATCCGCCGGCAGTTTGCTTGCGGCGCTCGCTCACGGCGTGCCCGTGCTGTGTGCGCGAACGCCTCACGACGATGCGCGCTTTACTCAAGCGGCTCTCTTTGCAGATGCCAAGCCTTCGGGCTTAGCAGTGCAGGCCGAAGCGATCTTGCTTGGCGATCGGACAAATCAACTCGCCGAGGCGTCCCGTGCGCTGTACGCGCGCGAATTCGGATGGAAGCGCATGGCCGATCACATTGCGGCGGTTGCTTAAAAGCGGCTAGGCGGCAGTAGAGCGCTGTTCCCGAACGAACCACGCTAACGTCTTAGCCAAGCCATCGCGAACGCTGGTGGTCGGGCGCCATCCTAGACCGGCCGCACGAGCCAAATCAGGGCGCCGCTGCATCGGATCCTCGGGACGCGCGGCGTGGTATTCGACCAGGTCGGGAACACCGCAAAGCTCGGCGACGCGGGAGGCAATTTCTCGAATCGAGAGTTCTTCATCGTTGCCCAGGTTCACCGGTCCCCACTGCCGGAGGTCGGCCTGTGCGACGCGCAGGATGCCTTCAATGATGTCGTCGACGTACGTTATCGAACGCGTTTGCGCGCCGGTTCCATGAATTGGGAATGGACGCCCGTTCAAGGCGGCATCGAAAAGCGCCGGTATGAGACGTCCATCGCCCACCTGCATACGCGGGCCGTAACAATTGAAGAGCCGCACGATGCGCGATCGCAAGCCGCGCGTCGAGGTCATGATGGACAGAGCGGTTTCGGCGAACCGCTTGCCTTCATCATAGCAGGCGCGCGGTCCCACAGGGTTGACGTTGCCGAAGTAACTCTCGGGTTGGGGGTTTACGAGCGGATCGCCGTACACTTCAGAGGTCGACGTATACACGAGCAGCGCGCCATGCGCAAGCGCAAGATCAATAAGGGCAATCGTTCCCAGCGAATTGACCATCAGCGTTTCCCACGGGCGAGCACCGTAAGCAGTCGGGCTTGCCGGCGAGGCGAGATGGTAAATCTGCTCGATCGGTTCCCGGGTAGCGCGCTTGAGCTTCTCCTCTAACTCCGTTCGGCCCGCGGAAACGTCGCCGTGGACAAAGGTAGCGCCGCCCTTACTGATGGCCCATTCCAAATTACCGATGCGCCCGGTCGAAAGGTTATCGACAACGATCACATTCTTGCGCGCGCGGCAAAGCCGGTCAACGAGATGGCTGCCGACAAAGCCCGCGCCACCCGTAACGAGAACACTCACCTACGCAGTTTCCCCTTCGACGCGTTTGGGCATTGCGATGATGCCCGAGAGAAGCCAGAAAATCTGTGCCACCGGAGCGTACAAGAAGGACCCTTGCGTCCAAATTCCGCTCGTAAGAAGCGCGGCTTGCATTGAGGCAAACGTCACGTACGCGATGCGCGCGTCCAGTGACGTCGCGTTCTTTGCGGCGCGAACGGCAAGACCAAAGAACGTCACCTGAAAGATCAGAAACACTGCAAGGCCCGGGAATCCAACCTGGTACAGGGTGGCGTAATATAAATTGTCGACAAGCAGCGGCGCGGCGCCGCCCTTCTTGTTCAAACGGCCGCCGGCGCCCGTGGCGCCTAAACCCATCCCTAACGGATGCCTGATGCTCGAAAGTATGACAATGCGTTCACTGCGGGCACGGGTCATAGCACCAAAATCAACGCTGTCGCTTTGATAGCGGGCGGAACTCAATCCGCCCGTGGCCTTCAAGGCCAGCGGAATGGCTAACAACAGGATACAAAAAGCGATTACGGCCGGAACCCGCATCGAGCGCTGCCGCCACGACAGCAACAGGAACACAAGCAGACCGCCCGCAAGCGCGGCGGCCGAGGCTCGCGAACCCGAGAGCTGCATGCCGATCGCCATCGTGATGAGACAGAACGCGAACCATGCCCTGGCAAAGCCGCGGGCGCGCGCGAGCGCACCCGCCGCAAGAATGAATCCGACGCACGTTGCAAGGCCGAGCGATGCCGGATCGACAAGCGTTCCGTATGCCCGAATGAACGCCGTCGTTAGACCACCAATCCCTGCGCTCTGATACGACGTAAATTTCTGCGAGAGAATCGCAAGTGAGGGAGAGAGCGCATTAAAGGCATCCGGCGCGACGCCCTGGACGACACCGGCGAGAGCAGGGATCATAATGCAGGCGATGGCGACGTTGATCGTGTTGGACACG
Source organism: Vulcanimicrobiota bacterium (assembly GCA_963702335.1). Lineage (GTDB taxonomy): Bacteria > Vulcanimicrobiota > Vulcanimicrobiia > Vulcanimicrobiales > Vulcanimicrobiaceae > DASSRQ01. Next base: position 52,191 of record CAVPCC010000017.1, read on the forward strand.
CGCCGTGGGCTCGTAAAGAAGACGACCCCCACGAAAAACAGCGCGGAAAACAAGATTAACGCGCGGAAACCTGCGATCCCCGTCATGATGTCGCCGCCCGACGGGTTGACCACCTGCGCCGTCATGTAGGCGACGTAAAGGCCGAACGCCCACAGCCCTTGCCACTTCCCCTGAGGGCGTTCCCAGGGTTTCGTACCCACGGTTATGACTAGAGCGACGAGCAAAGCGAAGAGCGCGAAGTCCTTGAGTACATAGAAGATCGTGTTTCCGTGCGTGTTCTTAAGGAAGCCGTCGACGCACGACAAGAACAACAAGAACGTAGCGACGCCGGCCGTTCCAACTGCCTTTGTTTTCGGCAACGGTTGGGCATACGACATGACTTTTACCTATCCGTTCCGAGCGCTATCGTGCAATCACTTCAGCGTGCGTTTGCATCGCCGGCGTAGGAATGGTCAGGTCGGGGACTTGCGTAGCCGGTACCACTTCCATTGGGATGGCCGGTCGTGTTGCGGGTTCGGGGCGACGATCGGCCTCGCGGCCGACAGCGACGACGCCTAACACGGCGGCGCCCACGCGGCCGAGTGCATCGCTAAGGTCGCGATCGGCGCGGACCGGCTTTCTGCCAAGCCGGAAACTGAGGATCATTCCCTGACTTGCGGAGGCGAACTGCAGCGCGAGCGGATTGCCCGGTACGGTACCCGCGTCCACAATCGTGATGTCGTACATCCCGCGCAGATCTTTCAGAATGGAAACCATCTGCAGGTGCGATGTGGTCGTGTGCGAGGCGTTGTTCGCAACGGCCACTGTTGAGAGGTTCTTGATGGTACCGTTCACCGCGCTAATGCTCATGAGCGAGAGGTCCGGAGCCGCTTTTGCCTTGATCCCGAGTTCGGACGAGAGCGCCGTACCGCCATTCGGGTCGATGAGCAGCGTGCGGTAACCGGCCGCTGCGAACGCCGTGCTCAGATTGCAAGACACGGAGGCCGTGCCGTCTTTGTCCGTTGCGCCGCCAACGACGATGACCGCGGGGAGTGTGAGTGCCGATTCGAGCGTGACGCGAAGCGAGGCGTACTCTTCGGTAACTGTTTTCATAGTGGACTCCTACCTAATCCGGTGAAACGGTCCCGAGTACGGGACGACCATAGAGATTTTCGACTCCCGCTATCGTGCGAACGCGCGAATCGAGGATTTCGAGAAGGAAGGCCAGTCCGAGTGCGATGATCGTGAAGCCGACGACCGAGCCGATTATTCCCAATACCGATCGCTTGTCGAGTGTCTGGGCAGCCGTCTGCGCACGATCCACAACCGCGACCGAGCCGACATCGGCTTCCTGCGCCGTTGTTGCCAGCGTATCGGTAAAGCGCGTTGCCAGCGCCTGATATTCGGTGACGAGAAGGTCGCGCTGACGCCGCAGGTCCGCGAGTTTCACGCCCATTCCGGGGACGGCCTGAAGGTGATCTTCGGTATCCGAAATCTGTTGGTCGATCGCATTGAGGTGTGCTTGGTCCGCAGCGACCTTGGCCTCTACCTGTCCTTTTGCCGAAAGCGCCGCGACGTACGAGGGGCTGATGCTCGTGGTAGACGAGACTGCCGTGCGCTCTGCCTGTGCCAGCTCTTGGCGATCGGATTCGACTTGCGCCTGAAGTCCGGCTAGGCCGGGGTAGGAGCCCTTAAACTGCGCCCGTACGAGTGCCAGCTGAGCGGCATCGGCCGACTCCTGCGCGCGCAATTTCTGATAGTAGGGGTCGCTCGTGGCCTTTTCTTGGTGGATCACGGGCGCGATCTCCGCAAGATGCCGGTTCTGCGCGCCGGCTTGTGCTTGATCCCCGATCAAGTCTGCCTGCAGCGAATCACGCTGTTGCTGCAGCGTAAGGATCTGCTGCGCAAGCGTTTGCGCGGCATCATTGTCCGCGTTGTACGGATCCTTTATCGTCGCCTGCTGTAAGCTCTGGTCGACCCGTTGAATCTCTGCGCGCTTCTGCGCGAGCTGCTTTTGAAGGTAGCCGGAAACAACGCTAAACCGGGAGGCGGCGATTTGGCGATAGTAATTCGAAAGCTCTATCGCCGCAGCGTTTGCGCCGCGAACCGCCATTGAAGGTGAGCGATCGGTGAACGTAATCGGCATCACGTTTGAGCCGAAGTTTACCTTGGCCGTTATCTTGGCCTGAAGTACCGGTATCGGCGTGTCGATCTTCAGGTCGCGCCGCACGCCTTCCGCCACCTTCGTGCTGACTGCCAAAGATTGGAAGTCCGAGGCAGTGGCAACGGGTGCCGAGCCCGCGTGCGAGCCCATGGCCAGCACTTGCGAGGTGGCCGTATATTGCCGCGGCGTCATCAAGAAGATTCCGCAGGCCAGCGCAAAGCCGATGAATACCACGTAAGCGATCAGCCAGCGGCGCCGTTTCAAGATGTCTAATGCAGTCGTAAAGTCCATAGCGTTGTTACTTTCAGCCAGCAATGGCTAGGGTGGTGGTAGTTTGCGCAATCACGGATCGTCCGATGCCATGGTAGGTAAGCCCGGCAGCGGCCACGCGCTCGGGGTCGAGCACGTTGCGCCCGTCAACGACAAGCCGGCCGCGAAGCCGTGCTGCATAGGTTGCGGGATCGATTGAGGCAAAGACGGGCCACTCCGTGAGTACCAGCAGCGCGTCCGCATCCGTGACCGCAAGCGCCGAAGGCCGGACCGTGCAGCGAACCTCAGGGCCCAGCGCGCGCACTCCCGGATCGTAGGCCTGCAAGAGCGCGCCGCGGTCTGCCAAATCGTCAATGACGCGCAATGCGAGCGAGTCGCGAACGTCGCTTGTTCCAGCTTTAAACGCAAGGCCCCAAATTCCGATTTTCCGGCCATTAAGCGAACCCAGCTCTCGCTCGAGGATCTCGACGACCACTTTTGGTTGGCGCTGATTGACGTCGATAATTGCAGAGAGCAGTGCGTTCCCGGCGCCATGGAGCGCCGCTGCATGGTGCAGGCTGCGAACGTCCTTTTCAAAGCACGGGCCGCCGAAGCCGATCCCGGGCGAGAGGAAGAGCGAGCCGATCCGCTTATCGTATCCGACACCGCGCAGTACGTCGTCTGCGCTGGCCTCGGCCAACGCGCAAAAACCGGCAACTTCGTTGGCGAAGCTGATCTTCATCGCCAAGAAGGCATTCGAACATCCCTTTATTAACTCGGCTTCGCGCAGGTTGGTAATGAGTACCGGCCGCCGAAGGGGTTCAAATAGACGCAAATACTTAATCGCCGCATCGTGGTTGCCGGCGCCTATAACGATACGGTCCGGATGGAGAAAATCGTGGACAGCGGTTCCTTCTCTGAGGAACTCGGGCTGATAGAGCATCGTATGTAGCCCAGTGAGGCGCTTTGCGACGCGATCGCAGGTTCCCACCGGTACCGTAGAGCGAACGACAACGGTTGTAGCGGGCGGCAACTTTGCCGTGGCAATAGCGTCAATTGCGGCATCGAGCGCGCTCAGATCGGCGGATCCGTCGGCCGCGGCCGGCGTACCCACCGTTAAGATGATGAACTCGGCGTCGCGCGCCGCTAAGGCAAAGTCGTCAACGAACGATATCCGGTTGCTCGCCAAATGCTTGGCCAGGATCTCGGAAATGCCGTCTTCTTGATATGGGGTTACCCCGGCTTTCAATCCCGCAATACGCTCTTTGAGGACGTCGTAGCCGACAACGTGACAACCCAGTTCGGCAAGACCGATCGCCGAGGCAATGCCGACGTAGCCGGTACCGACGATACAGATTTTGCCATCCACGGATTAGTACGCTCCTTCAGCGGATAAGATTGCCCGCATCGTGCGAGCGAGCAGAAGACCGTCGGTCATAGGTGACACGCGTTGAATGTATTGAAGATCGAGCAGCGTGGCCTCCGGAAGCTCAAGGGGCAGCTTTGAGCGGCCGCTGATCTGCCACAAGCCCGTGATTCCGGGCTCTACCAAATGGCGCAGGTGCTGCCAATCTTTGTATCGTTCCACGATGAACGGCATCTCCGGCCGCGGACCGACGAGCGCCATGTCACCCCTGATCACATTTAGCAGTTGAGGGAGTTCGTCTATCGAGGTCTTGCGAAGCCACTTGCCCACGCGGGTAATGCGAGCGTCGCCGTCACTGGAAGGCGAGACGGCATCGCCGCACAGCGCCTTCTTCATCGTCCGCAGTTTGTACATGACGAACCGCCGTTCGAAACGGCCGACGCGCTCCTGAGTGAACACGACCGGAAATCCATCCTCCATTACAATTGCGATAGCACCGACGAGGAGTACCGGAAGTGCAACCAAGAGCGCGAGGGCCGCGATGCAGGCGCCGATCCAGCGGCGTCCCAACATGTAAAGCCGGTTCTCACGATAGACAAGCATTCAACTGTTCCTAAATACGCCCGTTCGGGAGGAAATAGCGGCCCCACGTAAGGCTTTGGAAGAAGCCGCGCCAGTCAATCTTGTGACCTTCGGGAACGAAGACCACATCGCCATCCTCGAGTGCAGGATTGACTTTTAAATTCCCGTGCTCCATCTGCGTCATGTTGTATGTTCGCGTTACGCCGCGATGACGTACCATGATGCTGCGCAGAATCCGCCCAGCGGTTTGGACCGCCTGCGATGTAGACCGCACTCAAGAGCGTGAAGTCCTGTTTCAAAACGACGTCCCCACCGGCATTGACGGCACCCAGCACTTGGATATGCTCCTGCGAGGGAATCATTATTGCGTCTCCGGCCTGTGCGGGGGCGCTGAACTCCGGGCTTCCTTGGCCAATGTCCACGAGGTCGCCGTTACGCTGAAGCAATATCTGGCCATACGAGGCGCTGGCAGTGAGACCACCGAGTTGATCGAGCGCTGTGGACAGCGGTTGGCCCTGACTTAAGTACGCCGTACCAGGTTCTTTGATGGCGCCTTTGACCGTTATCGCGAGCGGCCGGTTGGCAAACGCGATCCTATCGCCGGGAAGCAGGGAGGGCCCGGGATCCCCTTGTGCCTTCATTGCATCCGCATCAAAGGGCCCAAGAGCGGTCCCGTCGCGAATGATTCGTACGCGGCTCGTATCGCCGGCGCTGGTGCTCAGCGAGCATTTGCACGCGCTCTCAATGTCCGCGAATGCAGTGGACAGCGTGTCGCCGGCACGGTATTGCACCGTTCCTCCGGGGCCGCCGACCACGAACATCTGCGCGTCCTGCGCGATCAATGTGACATCGACGGCGGGAAAACGCATGTAGTTCGCAAGCCGGCTTTGTATTCGCGCGGCGAGCTCGCCCTCAGTGCTTCCAACCGCCGGCACCGCGCCGGCAAGCGGCATCGAAACGCGGCCTTCGGCGTCGACAACGGCTTGAGTAGAGAGCTCCGGGTGATTGTAAACCGCAATCTTCACCGTGTCGCCGCTATGAAGGGCGGCCGACGCGATGCCCGGCACCGCGAAGGCGATCAGCAGAGCGGCAAGAGCGACGAGTTTAGTATTCATGGTATGACCCTTTAGGGCGTCGTGAACGTTAAGAGCTGCGAGACCGTAAAGTCAAGCTGAGTAGGAAGTTTGGGGGCTTGCACCTTCCCCTGAGAGTCGTAAATCCCGATATAGGTCGCGTCGGCCCCGATCAGTAGAATCTGATAGGTCGCCTTTGAATAGAATTCGCTGCCCGGCACGCATGTATGCGATCTGTCGGTCACGACAAACCCGACGGTGTTGAATCCGGGATTCTTTTTCGGATCGTTATTCAAATGCGTCATGAAGGCGACGAAGTATTCGACGGCTCCGGCGACCGGCGTCCAAGAAACGTAGGCCGACCCCGCAGGGCAGTTTGCCAAAGCGTTACCTGCAAAGGTAATTGCGGCGGGCGACTGACGCGGAAGATAGATGGTGTTGTTTCCAATGGCAAACGTCGTGCTGCCGCCCGGGTTCGCCGGAACGATGTGGCCGGTGTAGGTACCGCCATGATCGGACGAATCGATTTTTGCGTTGCCGTTGATGGCGATGCCCAGCGTAGTCGTTGAGGATACGGTCTTGTACGTTGCACCGCCCATCCAACTGGGATTGGTGATGGTGGTTGCGTAGGGCGCCGGAAGCGCCTTGTTGTCGTTAGAGCATTCACAGTAGCCGGAGGCGTCGCGGAAGGTGGTCATGAATCCGATGGCCTTCTGCACTGCCGTACCCGGGCGGGCTACCGAAGCGGTGCCGCCGGTCTGCTGAAATGTGAACGTACCGTTTACGATCTGCGGCGACTGTTCGCCGGCGGAGGAAGGCGTACGTCCCACACTCGAGGTCGCCGTGAAACCGGCGTCGTTTTCGAGTTCGTTCAGCAGATCCGAGCCGTCAATATCGAACAGATCATTTGCGGCCATGCTGTCGGTTTGCGGCGAATTACCGCCGGGGATGTTTCCGCTGATCGCAGATGCGCCGCCGCCCCCACCGCAACCGGCGAGCGCCAACGCAACGATTAACGAAACTATGGAAAAAGCGCGCATGTGCATAATTTGATTCTCCTGGTACCTATAGGTTGAACACATCATAAGCAAAGCCACGAGCCGACATAAGAGCGCCCTGCACCAGGTTTCGAATGGGTATATTATGGGAACCGGGCGGCGCACATGCCGCCTGCGTATGGGCCTATCGGCGCAGGCGCAGATGATACTTAAGCGCTAAACGCACGCGCAGAATCGCGCCTGCGAGGGGTGACGATAGGCGCGCATGCACTACGCGCCCGTTGCGGCGAACGCACTTGACGACGCCTGCGATGCTGTTTTGCGTCACAAGTTCACGGACCCCGCTGCTTGCATCGCCGGCCGTGATGAACACGCCGGCGCCATGCCCGATAACGCGATGAGCGACTAAGATGTCTTGTTGCGCGAAAACGATCACGTCGCCGAGACGCGGGGCGGACTGGGCCGGATGAACCAGCAGGTCGTCCCCGTGACGAATCGTGGGATGCATGCTGTTGCCGGTAAGTTGCAAACTCCACGGCGCACGCGGCCGCACGATCTGAAGCAGCTCCGCAAGCACGCTTAAGCCACGGCCGTTTGCGCCTCGAGCGTGAGACGCTCGATAACCGCGACGTTATCCTGGGGCGATCCGAGCGTGAGCGCGAAGAGCCGGGAGTTGGAAAGCCCGCGGATAACGCGGTCTACCACGCGGATATGACTGGAGTCGATCGTGGTTTGGACCTCGCTGCCCACCGCCATGAACAGGGCCTCCGAGAGCGCCATCGGCCGTGCGTGTGCGCTCTTCCCGCGGCCGACGACGAAAAAGAATGAGGCGCGCTGGGCGCTTGCGGCCCAATCCGGCGTGAGGATACCGGCCGGGTCGATCGCCTCCCAGTCGAGTGCCAGCGAGTCTCAAATCTAAAAGGCGACGCGCGCCTGCGCGAACGGAAAATAACCGGGGGAAGGCCTCAATTTTTTCGGTGGACGTGTTGATGAGCGCAAACTCATCGGAGAGCGGGCGATGCTTCGTCGAATGCAGGAGCAACGAAAGCGCCGTCGTGCTCTTGCCGCTAGTGGTGGGGCCCACGATGACGGCTGCGCGATCGCGCAGCGCAATTGCCGCCGCATGCAGAACCACGAGTTCCGGACGCAACCTGAACACGCGCGCATTGATCGCGAGCATCGCGCGCCCTTCGACTGCAGCGGGTGACGTCCGCCCGTTCGCGGGCCAAGAATCGCCCTCAAACGGGCGGACGAATTCATCGCCCATAAGGATTCCGGGGCTTCGTCCGCGCGACATGATATATGCGGTCAGCACCGGTGTGCGGTTACGGTCCTTATCGAGCATCCTGGCGTAGCGCCGCGCGATAAGGTCCGTAACGCGCGCATCGTCGCAGGCGACCTGTACGGACAGGTCGGCGATGAGCAGGCGGGGGATGGTCCTAAATCCTACGCGGCGACTTCGCGGACGAGCCCCTGGTCCACGAAAACGTTCATAATATCTGCGAGATCGCTCTCCACGTCCTGCCCATCGGCATCGTACGTGGAGCGTAAGAATTCGCACAGTTCGTCCAGGTTTTTCCCGGAACAATTACGCAGCAGATCCGCCGCAGTATGGTTCACAACGTGAACCTTTTCGCGCGAAGCATCGTAAACCAGCGTTTCGGTTCCGACCTCTCGCATTTCTAAGCCTTCGATCGCGACGTACATTGCTGCCTCTTATTGGACGTTAATATCGCAAGTGGGATTGGGGCCTTCTTCGAAGCATGTAATCGATGTGAAGCCGGCAACGCTCTTAAGGAGCTGGTCGACATCGTATGACGAGATGACAGCCGGGCGGCTGTAGTTCGATTTGTTGTTCACGTGCAAATGGTGAACCCGCTGCAATAGTTGCCTGCTGCCTGGGCAAACAGGACCGCTAAATCGAAGCTGGCCACGAGAACGGGTCGAGCATATCCCATAACTGAGAGCATCCTTTCGGGGGCGTTTTTTCTATTGTAGACTTGCGGATGCGCCTTCCAAAGTGCAGGAAGGCATGGAATAGCTCGTCCGGTAGTGCTACCTAGGTGTAAGCCAATGAGCCTACACGCCGGGCATGCTGGATGGACAACATGAAGAGCGCAAGTGCCAAAGGAATCCCCACCGCGGCAAAGGCGGCAAGGATCAGCAGATTGCCCGCAACGGCGTGGAACCCGGCGCCGCGCAGGATCGCATCGCGCAGCGCGGCCAGGCCATGGGTAATCGGGAAGACGGCCGAGAGAATTTTGAGCGGCAGCGGCAGAACCGCAACGGGGAAGTAGACGCCGCCCAGAAGGTTCGTGGCGCTCGCGACCATGCCGACCGCGGCGTCCCCCTTCTTGAACGCGATGACGGAAGCGGCGGCGCAGATGCCGATCGGTGATATCGCGAGCATCGAGAGCGCAAGCGCTGCAAATGAGGTCCACGGATTGGCGTGATGCAGATTCACACCGAACACGAAGGCACCGACAAATAAGAACAGGACCGCCTGAATCGCCGTAAAGAGAAAGGCCGACGCCGCTGCACCCAGCACGATGGCCGGCACCGTGGCGCGCGTGACCAGAATCGCCTCGATCGTGCCCGAAACCTGGTCGCGCCGGATCGCCGACGAGAACGAACTAAGCGCAACCGACTGAAAGCGTGCGAAGACGATCCCGATCAGGGCAAACTCAAAGTACTGCCCGTGTATGAGCTTCTGCGCCATCCCGCTCCCGCCGAACGTTCGCCCGATGAAGAACATCATGGCGCACATCATGAGCACCGACGCCAGTCTGTCCGACGATTGCGAATTTGGAGGCGGCTTGGTAGGCGAGGTCGCGCCCGACGAACGCTGAGAGGATGCGCACCTTACAGTCCGCCCGCCACGTGCCGGAAGTATCCGAAGAGCGGCTGTTCGCGGGTGCCTGCCGGCGCCTTTGCTTCGATCTCGAGCGGTGTCCCGATTGCCGCAACCCGTCGCGAATGTAAAATTGCCATGCGATCGCACATCGACCATGCCTCGTCGAGCTGATTGGTCGCAAGAATCACCGTCTTGTGCTGCTTGCCGACGAGCACTTCGCGAACGAGCCGGCGAAACTCCAAGGCGCTAATCGGGTCCAGAGCCTTCGTCGGTTCATCCAAAAGCAGCAGCGGCGGATCGCTAAGCATTGCGCGCATGAGCGCTAACCGCTGTTTCATCCCGGTGCTGTACGCACGCACGCTGGAGTGAAGTCGATCGCTCAGGCCCAGCCACGAGGCCATCTCCTGTATCCGCGACTCGAGCAAACCTTTCGGTACGCCTTGCAGCTTTCCGAAAAATTGCAGATTGTCCCACGCCGACAACCGCATGTAATACGCGCGCTCGTCCGAACTGCAGATGCCGATAGCGGCGCGCACGGCCCGTGCTTCGCGCGCCACGTCGTGCCCAAAAACGCTCATCGAACCAGAGTCGGGAACAATGAGCGTACACATCATTTTCAGCAGTGTCGTCTTGCCGGCACCATTAATTCCCAGAATGCCGAAGCATTCGCCCTGATGCACCGTAAGGGACACATCGTCGAGCGCGGGCCGGCGCTCTCCCCGGCGAAACATCTGCGCGACTCCCTGGTCCACGGGATACGCTTTACTGACGTTGCGGACATCGACGGCCTCACGCATGATTCAAAAAGGGCGCAGCTGCGCGGCGGGCGGCGCCTGCTAGCCGCCTGAAGAGGGCCGGACGGTTATCCAGCTCGCTCATTTCAACCGAACCGAAGTTCTGCCGCAGAAAATGGACGCGTTCGGAGAAGCGTTTCATCCAAAGAAGCCGCATCAAAGTAAGATGTCCCTCGCCGCCGGTCATCGTGCGGGACTGACCCAGCATGGCTGCAAAGCGCGAAAACAGACTCCCGCGGTGGGCGTCCAGGCACCGGAGCGTTTCGGCGTCCACCGGTGCTTCCAACAACCAAGTGGCGAGTTCTAAAGAAGGGACGACTACTTGCGCCGTATTGGTCTCGATAACCCGCGCGCAAAATGCATTCCAATCGACCCCGCGCCGAATCACTTCTGCGATATCGACGAGCCCGCGAAAATGCCCGTTAAAGCCGTTTCCCCAAGCCAGGTGTAAACACAAATGAATGAGTTGATCTTCGGGATCCAAGCGGCGGACCTGAACGCCGGCGAGCAGTGCCGGCACCGCGCGCGCGCGCATCCTTGCAACATCATGGCGGAACGGGTTTGGCCGCCGCCCGAAATCCCAGTGCAGTTCGATACAAAACCGGCCGCCTTTGCGGGCGTAGCGCGGTGACTGGTAGTAGTTTTCGAAGTACCACGATCGCAAATGCGTGGTGGGTTCGGGAAGATAACCCAGATCCGCGAGCAGGCGCTCGGCTTGCGGAAGGTCTTCGATAGGGACCAAGACGTCCAGGTCACAGAAAGCGCGCAGGCCGATATCTTTATACACGTCTTCGGCGAGCGCGACGCCCTTGAGAACGACCGGTGAGAGGCCGGCACCGCACATTGCGCGCAGCGCTTCCCCTGCGTCCCTCAAGAAGTACGTATTGATCGCGGTCGTTTTTTGCCAGTCGCGCTGAAAACGCTCGCGTATTGCCTGCGGGATGCCGTCCCAACTGCCGCCGGTGCTCAATGCTCGAGCGAGCAGAGGCATCAGATGATTGCGGCTCGCCTCCTCAACGACCAGATCCCAGCTGTCCACTTCGCGCGCCGCTGCGCCGACAACGGCGGGGTCGGTTTTCAGGCGCGCGCAGGCCAGAATGAAGCGGCGCTCGGGTGTGAGTGTCCGCGATAAGCGCCGGTTCATGCGCTGCTTAAACGAGTCCGGACCGAACCGCGTGAACGGCCGCCTGCGAGCGGGCGGTGATGTTGAGTTTGGAAAAAATGTGGCTGACGTGGTTCTTCACCGTCTTATCCGAGAGCCCTAATTCCTCGCTAATCTCTTTATTTGAAAGTCCGCGGGCGATCAGGCAGACGACCTCGTTCTCGCGCGCCGTGAAGCTCGTACATGTGCGAGCGGCTTCCGGAACTGCGGCGGCGAAGCAGTTCGCCCGCAATCCGGGGATCGACATACGAACCGCCACCGGAGATGATTTTAAGCGCGCGGATGAACTCCTTGGGCGCGACATCCTTGATGATGTAACCGTTGGCGCCGATAGAGAGTCCGCGCTGTAAGACTTCAGGCTGCAGATGCGTCGAGAGCAAGCAGACCTTCACGGCAGGTACTTCGCGGCGGCAGATCTCCATAGCCTCGTCCATCTTTAGTATCTGCCCGTCCACATCTAGGACGATAAGGTCGGGCGCTAAGCGCGCCAGCGGGACCTTCTCGACCGATTCGGCGTCGCCGATGATTTCAATCTCATCGTCCACCGCAAGCAGCTGGCAAAGGGCTTTTGCAAAGATCCTTGGCCCGCTATTACAATCACCCGCGTCGTGGATACCGTTCTCTCGGGGGCTGCCTCGGTCATTATAGCACTCATTAGCCGTCCTTTAGTTTGCAAGTTGCGGCGCTGTGTACGTGACCGGCCGTGGGCAGACGACCGTTTAGGAAAGCAATAGTGCCATAATCACTTGGCAATAACCATCCTGTATTTATAGGAATTTTACCGGAATTTCGCCGGGAAAGTACCCGTCTGAAACGGTGGGGAGCGTATCGGCCCATGCCATCTGGTCCTGCATTGGGCCCATTTGGACATGGGCGTAAGGTTTCTGACGCCGCAACTTCTCGCGGCGCTATGATGCGTTCAGCACCCAATGGAGATTCCGTGTCGGAAACATTACAGTACCGCCTAGCCGACGTCGATATTGAAATTCAAGCGCCGGCCGACATCCTGGGTATCGCCCGGGAATCCTATATGCGTTTCGCGTCCACCAAAGGATTGGCCGAGCCCCGGATAACGGTACGCGCTCACGTTAACGAAGACTGCCAAATCGTCATCGAGATCGGCGACCGCGAATACACGCGTGTTGCTCCGGCCGCGGGGCGCGGCGCCATCGGACTGGAGCTTTCGAACGCAATTATCACCGGCGTTGCGCAGCACTCACACTTCTTGATCATGCATGCTGCCGCCCTGGAGCGCAATGGCAAGGCGCTTTGCATTGCCGCTCGCGGTTTCGGCGGAAAAACTCTCCTGGCCGCACATCTCGTTGCGCGCGGCTGGAAGAATCTTAAGCGACGAATATGCGTTTATCGAGCCTTCTACCGGCCATGTCGTGCCCTTCCAAAAACTCTTGTACATGCGGTCCTCATCGCTGCCGTATTTGCCGCGGAGTTTCCGCAAATGCGTGGAGCACTCGCCATGGTACGGAATGGGGCGCAATCCCGGCCTCGTCTTTTCGGGCGTCGATCCCGCAGAGAGTCTACGGCGAGCCGGTGTGGTCCCACGGTGCGACAATCGCGCATCTGCTTGTGCTTACCAAACGATCGGCGGCGGGGCCGGTGATATCGCCGTGCAAGGGCTGGTCCGTCGTGCCCGGAGCTCAATACGCTGGTTTGGCAACCGCCGGACATGCTCGAAGGGCTGAGCCGGATAGCCGCCGCGTTGCGCGGCGTCGAGGTTGCCGAGCTGATTGCCGGTTCGCCGATTCACACTGCGAATGCCATCGAGTGGTGGGCCGGCCGCGAAGAGCGGCTCTACGCTCATGCCTAGCGCACCGCCCATGCGCGGTCTTTCGCGGTTGGCCGAGAATGCGGGATTTCTTTGGCGCCTTCTTCTTTTCGATCTTTTCGTGGGCCGGCGCACCGGCGTCGTGAAGGTTGGCCGCGGCGTCTCTTGTTCGGGCGACGTTGGTATTTCGCTTGGCGCGCGCGTCTTCTTGGGCCGCTATGGCATCTTCCAAGGAACCGGTGCGGTCAGTATCGGAGCGCGAACCTACATCGGTAATTTCTTCAACATGAACTGCCGCTCGTCGATTAGTATTGGCGAGAACTGCATGTTTGGCAACTTCGTTACGCTCGTCGACAACAATCACGGAGCGGAGCCGGGGGCCGATATGATCGACCAGCCTTTTGATAGCGCCCCCATCGTTGTCGAGCGCAACTGCTGGCTCGGCGAAAAAGTTACGGTTCTTGCCGGCGTCACCATTGGTGAGAACTCGATTGTTGCCGCCGGATCGGTCGTAACCCGAAGCGTACCGCCCGATAGCGTCGTCGCAGGCGTACCCGCAAAGTTGGTGCGATCTCGCCGTCGCGCCGTCGCCAGTAGCACATGCGCGCCGCACTGGGGTTAGGCGTCAGTTTCGCCTTCATGATAGCCCTGCTGGGATGCGTGGGCGCGCGCGCGAGCGCACCTGACGTCCTGCCCGGGCCGATTCGAATCCCTTCATCGCCATACTATTACGGCGTGCTCGCCCACCCTTGGACCATCGGCCCCAAGACCCGGCGGATCGGCAATCAAAACGTGCCCGACGAGAGTCAAAACCAATACGTCGAGCGTCTTCTGGATTCGTGGCAGCGAATGGGCGTGCGCTACGTGCGAATGGATTATGCCGGCTTCCTGATCGAAGATCGCCAGGGACGCGTCAATTTCAGCAATGAAGACGATATCGCCGACCGGTTGGCGCGCCACGGGATGATCGAGCTTCCCGTCTGTCTGCAATATGGCGCCGCGCGATGGAACAATCCGGGGCAGAACTGTGGAGCACGCCGGAAGACTACGCAACATTTTGCCGGACCGTCGCCGAGCATCTCAAAGAACGGTACCCTCAGTTCACACGCTTCGAACTGATGAACGAACCGACGGAATCGTATTGGTGGATCGCTCCGGCCGGGAGCCCGTACGCGGCGCAAGACGGATCGGCTACAGCACCCTATCTCAAAGCGGCCTACGCAGCCGTCAAGAGCGTAAATGCGGGGCTCACCATCGTTGCACCCGCGCTCGGCGACGGCGGCCGTCACGGGTTCAATGCGTTCACGTTCTTCGAAAACCTTTACGCGAACGGCTGTCGCGCGAGTGTCTGCTGGGATGTACTGAGCATCCATAACTATGCTTGGGAAGATCCCAAAACACCGAACCCGCCAACAAAGAAAACCAGTGGTTGAATTATAAGAACTTGCAGCGCATTGCGGTGCGTCATGGCGACCCGCTGCCCCACGTGATGCTCACCGAGGTCGGATTCTGCCATGGTAACGCCGGTCAATGCCAGTCGCCGCAGACGCAAGCCTCGTATCTGGATGAAGCGTTGAACATGACGCTTGCCGATCCCACCGTCGACGGCATCACCTGGCAAAACGGCGCCCACCCCGAGGGCCCGGGCGCCTTCTCGAGCATCAATTGCGAGACGGACGATCTGCAGCCGTACCCGTGCTTTTTCGTGTTTGAGCGCTTCTCGCGCGGCCCGGCGCGCGCGCCGATATCCCTGGCGTCTCACTAGCCATGCATCAGCACAATGCGAAACAGATGTTCGCAAACACGATTGCCGGCCTGACGAGCAGCAGCGGATCGGCGCTCGTGGGACTTATCGCAACGCCGGTGATCATTGCGCGGCTGGGCGTCGAAGCATTCGGTTTTTGGGCGGTGCTGACTGCGATGGTGAACTATGCGGGCCTGCTTGACGGCGGCCTAAACAGCACGTTCATGAAGTACATCGCCGAGTACGCGGCGGGAAACCATGGCGATAGGATCCGTCAGGTCGTTACGTTCGGCGCGGCATTCTACGTCGTTTTAGGGTTGGTGGTAGCACCGATCGCCGCGTATGCTTCCCCCGCGGCAATTCGCCTTATGCACGTTCATCCCGCAATCGCGCATGAGGGACCTGAATTATGCTTCTGGGTTGTCCTCTCGCTTTTCCTAACGAGCGCGGCAGGTGCCGTCGGGTCGGTGCTCAGCGGCCTGGGGCACCTGCGCGTGGTCTGGCGCAGCAATTTCTTGAGCCGCACGGTCTTCTCGGCAGTCGCCGTCGCTTTGTGCAGCTTGGGCTTTGGCTTGAACGGCATGGTTATCGCCACACTCGTGCAGGTAGTGCTCTTCGCACTGCTGGTGTATGTGGCCGCACGGCGCGAGTTCGGACCGCTTTTCATCGCTCCCTGGCATTGGGAGCGCCACGTTATCACTAAGCTCTTCAAACTCGGCGGGTGGATTCAACTTACGAACGCTTGCAGCACCATCGTCGTCGAGAGTAACCGCTTCGTCATTTCCGTGTTCGTATCAACCTTCGGCAGTCGCATATTTCGAGATCGCCAACCGCCTGGTGCGCGCCGTCCGTTCTCTGCCGTTCAATTTCATCGTGGCGCTGCTGCCGGCCGTCTCGGCTAGGAGTGCGGCCTCGGGCGACGCGCGCTTTAACGACACGTACGTACGCGCCAGCCGGTACGTCAACTTTGCTACGCTTTTCCTTGTCGGCTTCACGATCGCCGCGGGGCGCCCAATTTGTTATCTCTGGGTAGGTACCGATTATCCGGGAATGGGCACGATCGTGGCTCTGGTCGGTCTATCGTTCATTCTGATCAACGCGACGATGGTGGGTACGACCATGCTCCGGGCAGTAGCCCTTGCGCGGTTTGAGGCGTACTACTACCTTGTCTGGACGATTACAAGCATCGCGTTGATGTTGCTGCTCGTTCCGTTCTTCGGCATGCTCGGTGTACTTTGGGGTATGGCCGGCGGCGCGGCCGCCGGAACGGTGTACTTCTTGCTGCTGTTCCACCGGCTGCGGGATCTGAAGGCGTGGGAAGGCTTCTTCTCCTGGGCACGCTCCCTTGGGGCGATCAGCGCGCTCGCGAGTCGGCTGTACCGCAGCGGCCGCATCGCTGCTGTCCGGTCATTTCCACTCACGCGCCTCGCAAGCGCTGGATCTCGCATTGCTTGCCGCGCTCTATACGGCGGTCTTCGCGATAGCGACCATCACCTCTCACTTTTTCGGAGCGAGCGATGTTGAGATCGCTCGACGCGTCTTACCGGCCCGGTTGTTGGGAAGGCGCAAACTCGAGGGCAGCAACTCGCTTGCAGCCTAATTGCACAAGGAGCATCCAATGCCGCGATTAAGCGTCGTGATCCCCACAAAGAACTGCGTAGAGCTCCTACGCAGAACCCTTGCCGCCCTGGATTTCGTCGACGAAATCGTCGTCGTGGACATGTTCTCGACCGACGGTACCGCGGAGCTCGTCAGGGCGCATCCAAAGGGCCGGCTTATTCAACGCGAAGGCTACATTTACGAAAATGTGAATCACGGTTTCCGCGCCGCTAGCGGCGACTGGCTCTTGCGGCTGGATTCCGATGAGGTCTGCACGCCCGAACTGGGACGCGAAATCCGCGAGCGGATTGCGGACGCGCCGCCCGATCTGTGCGGCTTCTTCATTCCAAACCGGACCTACTATTCGAATCGTTGGCTCCGCTACGGGCCGGCATATGACGAGCACTCACCCGTTGCCGGGGAGCGCTTCCGATTGAGCCTCTTCCGCAAAGGTACGGGAGGCTACGAATCCGAGTTGGAACACGAGGACTTGACGGTTCATGGCCGCTGCGAGCGTCTCACACACCGCTACGACCATTACTCCGTGCGCTCGTTCTCGCATTATATTTCGAAGAACAACTACTACACCGACATGAACATCGAGCGCATGAACCCCGCTGAATACAACGCGCGCCGTGAGGCCTGGGCGATGCTTTGGGGTCCGTTGAAAGAGTTTCTGGTCTTCTTTATCAAGCGCAAAGGCTACAAAGACGGGCCGCTAGGGATTATCGCATGCGGCGGTTATGCCATTCAACGGTTCATGATTCACGCCAAGCGCTGGGAGCGTCTGACGGCCGCGCGCAACGACATTCAAAACGCCGATTTTCGCAAGATGCTCGACTACGTGACGGCCAGCCACATTACGAACGCCTGATTTACAGCGCGTAACTCGCGAAGGCCGCGAAGCGCGGATCGGCGACAAACGCGCCGCTGGAGGTGTTACCTAAGCCGATTGCGCTGTACGAGCCACCACCGTCGTCACCATCCCAGATGCTGGCGTTGACGATACACGCTACCTGCGGATCGGTAAGCGCAACGCCGTAAGCGAGGGCCATGTCTCGCGCAGCAACCTGCGGATATTTGCCCCATGCGCCCGTGTCGCTTGCGAACCCCGATTCGGTCAAACAGATCTTGGGAGTGCCATCGCCGTTTGCAGACTGCAATTGCTTCCGCTCCGCGATAGTTCTGCCATTGTCCCTCGAAGGCCGGACCGTAATAGACAGTGGGATCCATTTGCCAGGCGAAATTGTGGATTGAAATACCGTCCCAGCATATTCCGGTCCGGCAACCGGCGGAATAAATGTTCGAGAGGTCGGTGAACAGGTTGGTATGTTGCCCACCGCCGTTGGCAAGTCCGGGACCATACGCAAAGAGGTTCGGCGCCACGGACTTGACGGCCGCATAGCCCGCTTTAAGAAAGGACGCAATACCGGCACCGGTGTCGGAATCCATGAACCAGTACGCTCCGGTTCGGTTCGTTCAGGAGTCTCGACCGTGGCGATTTGCGGCAGTCCTTGCGAGGCCATTTGCGTATTGTGCTGGACGATCCAACGCGTAACGGTTCCGGCATACGTTCCGTAGTCCGCCGCGCTCGTGAAGGCCTTGTTCGTGCCAACGGTCGATTGAATACGGGAACCGCCATATTGCAGGATGATCGGCATCATAGCGATGCCGTGCTGCGCTAAATGCGTGGCGATGTAGTCGTAGCGGGAGAAATCGGCGTTCGCGCCGTTTAGATTACCATTAACGGTGCCCCAGATGAACGACGCCTGCACTTCGACGCGGGCGCACGTTGCGCCGGCCTGCGCTGCGGCCTGTTCCGCGGAGTCAATAAGCGCGTTGAGCGCCGTATTGTCGACGTTCTGGTTGCCGACGCGGGTTGTTTGATACTGCAGCGTCCACGTGTGGCCCATGACGCAATATCTGCCAGGCGGAGGGACTTGGGCGGCAACCGCCGGCATCTGGACGGGGCTAGCCGTCGTCACGTTAAACGTGGCACCGTTCGTACTGACGGTGTACATAACGCCGGGGGTCCGTCGCCAACGCATCGCAACGCGGTTTTGTCCGACGCCGCCGTACGCGTAAACGGTAGCAGCGGGATTGACGCTGGCGGTCGTGGTGACCGGACCGTTTGCCAGATGCAGCACGAGCGGCGCGTCGTAGGGGATGGCGAGATCCGTTCGTTACGGCGGTACACGTGTTGGGCGTAACGACGACGCAAGCGTCGAGAACACCCGCCGACACAATCGGGGGCGTCGGCGTGGCGCCGGGGGTGGCGGTCGGTAAAGGAGTCGGCGAGGCTGAAGGCCCTGCGGATGGCGTAGCGGACGCGGACGGCGTTGTCGATCCGGACGGAGACGGGCTCGCAGACGCGCGCGATGTCGGTGAGGCGCTTGGGCTGGGCGTGGGAGATTGCTCTGAGGTTCCGCCGCTCGTCTTAGAGGCGGGTAACACCGACGAACCGCCGCCGCCGCCGCCGCACGCACACAGCGAAAGGGCCGCCAACGCGATCGCGAACACGAGTACCAAATGAATCCGCAAACGAGCCTCCCGAATTGCCGCTGGATACTCCAGTGGTCGGCATACGGGGTAAGGCACAATACCGTTGATGCGTCAACGGACAATAGCGATACAGGCTAAGATTCTATGCTGATTCGGCGCTGAGGTGATGCGCGCCGTCGAAGACGATGCCGTTGAGGGATTCGATGAAGCGGCCGGCCGAGAACCGCTCGGCGTGGCGCCGGATTGCCGTAGGGTCAAACTGCAGGCGCTCGAAGCGGAGCATGGCATCCACGAAGGCCGCCGGCGTTGCTCCTTTACGAGCACGCCCGTCACGCCGTCAATAACGGTTTCCACGGCGCCGCCCTGGGCAAATGCGATGACCGGCCGGCCGCAACTCATCATCTCGACCGGGGTCATTCCGAAATCTTCCAAGCCCGGAAACAACAGGGCGCGGGCTTTGCGCATCGTTCGCAGCAGCGTCTGATCGCTGACGTGCCCAATTTGCTGCACATGCGGCGCCTCAAACTGCTCTGAGCGGCAGCCTGCGATGACCAGTTTGCGCCCGGCCAAACGCGTCGCTTCAACCGCAAGGTCGATCCGTTTGTAGGGAACGTTGCGCGAGGCCACGAGATAATAGTCTTCCGGGCGTTCCGGACCAGGCGTGAAGCGGCCGGTTTCGATTGGAGGATACAGCACCACGCTCAGGCGGCCATAATGCTTGGCAATGCGTTCCTGCGTAACCATGCTGTTGGCGACGAACTGATCGACGCGGCCTGCCGCCGGGCATCCCACGTTCTCATCCGGCTCATCGCCAGCGCTGCGAACGGGCGCAACGGACGCGGAACCGTCTGCAATTCTTCAAGCGGGCGTTCCCAAATCGCACGCATCGGCGTGTGGCAATAACAGATATGGCGCTGGCGGGCATTCCGCAGTACGCCCTTGGCGGCAGCGTGGTGGGAGGAGATGATGACGTCGTAGTCCGACAGGTCGAAACTCTCGACGGCGACCAGATGAATGCGATGTCAATGCCTAGCGTTGCACAAATCATCAATGGGAAGACGTATTCCCAGTAATTAGCACCCACTGGAGCGATGGCAAAAAGTAGTGGTGCGATAACAAACGCAGTACCACCGATTATGATCAAAACTGTCCCGGGCAGTAAATGCAGGACAAACCCGCCAAAAGGTTCCGATGATACAGCCGCCAAGAGCGAACGGGACATACCATGCAACTACTTGGAGAGGAGTGACTCCCATGATCTGCTCCATATAAAATGTTGCGTAGAAGAGAAAGATGCCAAGTGAGCCGTAGTTGAAAAAGAGGCCTATTATAAGGGCAGGCATGCGGGGAACTCGGAAGAGAGATGCCGGTAGCAGTGGATTGGAGGCAACGCAACATTCGACGCATCCTGCAGCAATCAGAAGGAAGGAACCGACAATGAATAGAATATATATGTATGGTGTTTTCCATTGCAGGGGAGCATGAGACGAGTCAACGATGGCGAAAGTGAAAAGGATAAGGCCACTACTACTCAAGGCGGCGCCAAGCCAGTCATTTTGACGCCAGTTCCCTGTTTTTC
>CAVPCC010000018.1:0-14833 GCA_963702335.1 Vulcanimicrobiota bacterium
TGAGCACATTCATCGCGCGGCGGTTGTTGTTGGCCGTTCCGACGTTGATCGGGGTCACGCTGCTGGCGTTCTTGTTGATTCATTTGGCACCGGGCGGGCCGGTTAGCGCGCTTGCCGGTGAGAAGGCAACGCCGGCACAGATTGCGGCGCTCGCCCATCAACTTGGATTGGATAAACCGCTGCCCATCCAATACGCTGCGTGGCTGGCAAGCCGTTGCTGCACGGCGACTTGGGATACTCGTACGGTCAGCAGCAGCCCGTGGTAAGCCATCGCGCAGCGGCTGCCGCAAACGCTGTTGCTGATGACGCTGGCGATTTTGCTTTCAATCACTATCGCCGTTCCGCTGGGCGTCTACCAAGCATACCGCGCGGGTTCGGGTTTCGATCGGGGAGCGAGCATTGCCGTTTTCGTGGCCTGGTCGATGCCGACGTTTTGGTTCGGCACGCTGCTCATTGCGCTCTTCGCGGTCACGCTGCGCTGGTTTCCCGTGGGCGGCTTACAGACGATCGATACGCCGGCGTTCGATCCGCCGTCGCGCCTCGCGCATCTGATTTTGCCGGTTTGCACGCTGGCAATCGTCTCGGTCGCGGGTTGGAGCCGCTACATTCGGGGCAGCGTCGCGGAGACGCTGCGCGAGGACTACACGCGCACGGCCATTGCCAAAGGGCTGCTTCGCTGCGCGCCGTGCTTTTCCGTCACACGCTGCGCAACGCGCTCATACCTTTCGTCACCCTGCTGGGCGGATCGCTGCCCGCGCTCTTCGGCGGCGCCGTTATCACCGAACAGATATTCGCATATCCCGGCATGGGCCAACTCTTCTGGCAGTCGGCCATCAACCGCGATTATGCAACGCTGCTCGGCATTACCGTACTGACGGGCGTTCTGGTGATCGCCGGAAACTTGCTCTCGGACGTCCTGTACGGCGTCATCGATCCGCGCGTGCGGTATGATTGAGCGCCGCAGAGGCCTGCGCATTGGGGGCCCGGCGCTTGTAGGCCTGGTCTGGATTGTGCTTGTCGCAATCGGCTGCGTCTTAGTTCCACTCGTCTTGCATATCGGATGCGCAGAGTACGGACGTAGCGCATGCCTACGCCGCCCCGTCGGGTGCGCACGTGCTCGGCACGGACGCGCTGGGACGCGACGAGCTCGCGCGGCTGCTGGTCGGCGGGCGCATCAGTTTGACGGTGGGCGCGGTTGCGGCGCTCGTGGCCATGGTGATCGGGACGGTCTACGGCGCGCTCAGCGGGTATTACGGCGGCACGCTGGATCAACTGATGATGCGCATCGTCGATGTGCTGATGAGCGTGCCGACCTTGTTTTTGTTGCTGTTTTTGGCAGCGATGTTCAACGGCAGCCTGCTGGTGTTGATTCTGGTGATCGGCGCGACATCGTGGCTTGGCCCGGCGCGCTTGGTGCGCGGCGAGGTGTTGACCTTGCGCGAGCGGCTGTACGTGGAAGCCGCCCGTTCCGCGGGCGCAGGCGATGCGCGCATCATCTTCCGCCACGTCGTGCCCAATGCGTTCGGGACGATCGTGACAACCACGACGTTCATGGTTGCAACCGCAATGCTTGCCGAAACGGCACTCTCGTACTTAGGAATCGGCGTACGCGCGCCAGATCCGTCGTGGGGAAATCTGCTCACCAGCGCGCAGAGCGATATCTTCGCGGGCGCGTGGTGGCTGCTGCTGCCGCCGGGGCTGGCGCTGCTGCTCAGCGTGTGTGCTTTTAACTTCGTCGGCGACTGGCTGCGAGAGAGCGTTTAGTTTGATGGCTTGCGAAGGCTGGTCCCCTCGATTGCTCAGGATCGCAATGAGCGCGTTTCTCGTGCTCTTGGCGGCGTGTGGGGCGCGGTCGGCGGAGACGCGGGACCGCAGCATGATCGTTGCGGGGTTTATTGCAGGGCCGGACAGGCTTAAATCCGCTTACCGCCGTGGGTAGCGCCTCCCGCATGATTAACGACAAACTGTTCACGCCGCTGATCGATATCAACGGCACGCTTCTGCCGGATTGGCGTACGAGTCTTGCCTACAAGGTGGACATCGCAGCGGGCGGGCAGCGGTACGTGCTGCATCTGCGGCGCAACGCGCGCTGGTCCGACGGCGTGCCGGTAACGGCCAAGGACGTTGTCTTCTCGCTGCTGCTGGGAACCAATACTGCGCTCATCTCGGGCAACAGCAGCGACTTCTCGCTGATGACTTCCGTACGCGCGCTCGATCGCTACACGGTGGAACTGCGCTTGTCCAAACCCTCGCCGCCGTTTTTGGAAAATGCCTTAGGCGAGACGCTACCGCTCCCCGAGCACGCGCTGGGAAAATATCCGCCGCTCACACCGGCCGAAGCGGCATTTGTGAATACCGATGCGCAGTTTGCGCAACACCCGATAACGGACGGCCCGTTCCGTCTGCTGCGCAACATCTCGCAGTCGTATACGATGATCGAACGCGATCCGGGTTATTGGGGACCGCCGGCTCGAACCGCGCGCTTCGCGTTTCGCGTTTATCCGCAGCAAGACTCGCTCTACGCTGCGGTTGACGCCGGAGAGATCGACGTAACCGATATCCCGCCGAACCTTTGGCGCATCCACACGCGCCTGCGCGGCGATCACAAGTTCATCAATTGGCCCTGGAACGTCACGTTTCTGTTGCTGCCGAATTATCACGATCCGGCCATCGGCTTCATGCGCGATGCGCGTGTGAAACAAGCGTTGATGTACGCCATCGACCGCCGTTTTATCGTAGACGGCATCATGAGCGGGCAAGCCGATATCTTGAACGGCCCTCTTCCCAGTTTTTCACCGCACTACGATCGCCGGCTCAAAACGTACGCGTACGATCCGTCGCGTGCCCGGACATTGCTCGACGAGGCGGGATGGCGGTTAAGCGGCGGCGTTCGCAGCAAAAACGGCAAAGTGCTCCGTCTCACGTTAAAAACCGGCGGCGCAACGGATGCCGTTGCAAGCAATATCGCCGACCTCATCCAGGCGAACCTCAAAGCCGTGGGAATCGAATGCGTGCTGGAAAACGAGGAGATTCAGACGTTTTTCGAAGATCTGCACGGCAGCCGTTTCCAACTCGCGCTGCGCGGCGTGATTCTGCCGGCATATCCCGACGACTACAAGACTCTACGATTCATCGCAGACGCGCGCTAACGGCGGATATAACTACGCTTTCTTTGCCGATCCCGCTATCGACCGCGCCATCGAAGATGCGCGCACGGCACCTAGTGCCGCCGCATCGCAGCAGGCGCTAAACCGCTACCAGGAGCTGGCAGCCCGCGAACTGCCCGTCATCTATCTCTACTCGAACCGCTTGGGTGCCGTCGTCCCGCGTTCGCTGACCGGCTATGACCTGGACCCGCTTGCCCCCGCCGCGCTGCCGATGGGCCTGCAGTACTGGCAGATGCATCCGCGCGGCGCCGCCATGCGTTCTAAGGGCAAATGAGTACCGATGTGAAAACCGCAACCTTTGCCGCGGGCTGTTTCTGGGGCGTGGAAGCCGCGTTCCGGCAGGTGCCGGGCGTGCTGGACGCCGTTAGCGGCTACACCGGCGGCCGGACGGTCAATCCCAGCTACCGCGAGGTCTGCAGCGATTCGACCGGCCACGCGGAAGCGGTCGAAGTGACGTTCGACCCGCAGAAGGTCTCCTATGCAAAACTGCTGGACGTTTTTTGGCAGATCCACGATCCGACGACGCCGAACCGTCAGGGACCGGACGTGGGTTCGCAATACCGTTCGGCGATTTTCGTCCACGACCAGGAGCAGCGCGTCCAGGCGCAAGCGGCTATAGAGCGCGAGCGGCACAACCAAACGCGACCTATCGTAACGCAGATTGCGGACGCGCAAACGTTTTACCGCGCGGAAGAATACCATCAGCGCTATTTTGAAAAGAACGGAAGCGCGGCATGCCACATTCAACTCTAACGCGCCGCTACTTTCTGCGCGGAGCGGCCATCGCGGGCGCCGCGGTCTTTCTAGGTGCATCCTCGCCGGCGGACGATAAGTGGCGCAAACTGCTCACGCCCGAGCAGTACCATATTTTGCGCGAGAACGGAACGGAGCCGCCCAACAGCAGCCCGCTCATCGCCGAGCACCGCACCGGAACCTATTATTGCGTCGCCTGCAATCTCCCGTTGTTCTCGTCAAAGACGAAATACGACAGCGGTGACGGCTGGCCCAGTTTCTGGAAGCCGCTGCCCGGCGCGCTGCGCACGAGGTCCGACTACGAACTGGTCGAAGAGCGGACCGAAGCCCACTGTGCGCGCTGCGGCGGTCACTTGGGTCACATCTTCGACGACGGACCCAAACCCACGGGGTTGCGGTACTGCATCGACGGCATCGCACTGCGCTTCGTGCCGGGGCCTGCCCCGAACGCTTAGAGCGCGCCGCGGTTGGCGCGGGCTATGATATCGTTCAGCGTGAGAATTTCGATCTTCTCCGATTCGCGAACGTACGAACGGAACGCGGGCGAGAGGTAAAACTCCACGAGTCCCGCGCTGAACCCATCGCCGCCAATCACAATGTAGGCTTTGTCGTAGACTCGGGCTTTCGCGCAGCGTGTGCAACAGTTTGATAACTTCAAACGGCACTTTTTCTTCCGCACTGCCCGCCGTTTGCTGCCATTTGAGCGAGACCAAGAACTTGCTGCCGTTCGGGCGCATTGCGACGATATCGGCTTTGTGTTTGCCTCCGCCCGGCTTGGAGCCGACCAACACTTGTTTCTGCACGGCGTAACTGTTGTTGAGCAGCACGGCCTCTACCGTAACCTCGAGCGTCGAACCGGTTTTCGTGCCGGTGCTGCCCGGGAAAAGCATCCCCATCAGAGGTTCCTCACGGCGATCATCTCTTGCGCGTCGTCGCGGTTGCCGTCGCAGCTGATGCGGCGCGGCGCCGGCACTTTTTTAACCGTAAAACCCAGCTTGCGGTACAGCTCGAGCACGCGATCCGTAGACTTGATTGGACGCAACGACGGGACCGCGATGCGCAGCAAGCCAATGCGCCAAGCGCTTCTGCGCCTCCCAATCGAAACCGCCGGCAAAATAGGAAGTGAACTCTACGTCGTACGGCGGATCGGCATAAACGAAGTCGAGCGGCTGCACGTCGATCGTTTCAAAGTCGCTGCACGTGAATTCGTAACGCGAGAGCGCGGCTTTAAAGGGCAAAAAGTCTCGATCGTACGCGAGATTTTTGTAGCGCCCGAACGGCACGTTGAAGACGCCGCGCGCGTTGAAGCGGCATAGGCCGTTGTAGCCGGTGCGGTTGAGATAGTAAAACAGCGCCGCCGCCTGTGGACTCTCCCCGCGGCCTTCGCGCACGAGTTCGTTGAAGCGGTTGCGGTTAGCGGCATAAACTGCGCGATCGTTTTCCGTCGTGATGCCCGTGGCGCGGAGGTCGAGCCCGCGCTGCAAGGTGCGATAAAACGAGATGAGGTGAGGGTTGAGATCGTTGAGCAACGCCCAGCGCGGCCGTAAACCCAGCGTGACGGCAAGGCCGCCTACAAACGGTTCCACCAAGCGGCGATCTTCGTGGCCGCGCCAGAGTTCGAGCAGACGGGGCACGAGCCACCGTTTTCCGCCCGCCCATTTGAGCGGCGGGGTAAGCACAGGCGCGGATTCGATGCGGGGCGGGGCGAGGGCCATGCCCCGATTGTTGCGCGGGAGCATGCCATACGCCTGTCCTTCAGCGCAAGGTTACTCTCTCTGACAAGCGCCGGCAGCCCGCGCAGATCCCGCAGCACGGCCGTGGCCGCCGCAGGATCCTCACCGGTGCGCTCGCGATCGATCCAGATGCGCGTGATGCCGACTCGCGAGCGGGTGCGATGTCGTGAAACCGACTGCGCGCCGCGTGCACCCAGACGTCATGGTCTTGGATGTTTTGCGCGAACCGTTGGAAATGCGCGAGCGCAGGCTTATAACTGCGCACCTGCTGTGCGGTGATTACCGCGTCGAACGGTATGCCGATGCGTTCTTGCGTGAGTGCGAAGAGATCGTCATCGCAGTTCGTGAGCACGGCAAGCTTCCAGCCGGCTTCGCGTAAGGCGCGCAAAGCCGGACGCGTATCGTCGAACACCGGAAGAGATGCCCAGTTCTGCGCGATGGCATCCGATTGCGCAGGCGTAATATTCACGCCGGCATCGTGCGCGGCTAGCGTCAGCGCCTCGCGCGTCACGTACCGGTAGGTACGGTAGGGTCAGCGTTCGATTTGGGGTTCGCGCACGTGGTAACCCCGCAATACCTCGCCCGTGTGCTCGCCCGCGAACGGTCTGAGGATCGCCTCAAAACCGCCGTTCCAGTCAACCAGCGTTCCGAAACAATCGAAGGATATCCATCTCACCGGGGCGCCTTCCGGCTGCGCCGCGGGCGGGCCTGCGCGCGCGCGGCGCGAATGCCGCCCTGATGCAGAGTAGAGTGCTTTCGCTTGCGGCGCTCGTCGCCACTGGCGTCGGCATTTTCGCCGGCTCGAGTTCGGCCGCGGCAACCGGCCCGGTGCTGCTGGTAGACCCGTTCTTGGGAACCTCCACGACTGCGGACGGCTCGGATATCATTGACGACTTCCCCGGTGCCGACGTTCCGTTCGGGATGGTCCAGTGGAGCCCGGACACGCCGAGCCAAAATGCAGGCGGCGGCTACGAATACAACGACCACGAGATTACCGGTTTTCACTTGACGCACTTGAGCGGGCCGGGTTGCGGCGTATTCGGCGACTTCAGTATTTTGCCGGTCAGCGGAGCCGTGAGCGATCCCGCGCACGCAAAGCAGCCTTTTAC
Organism: Vulcanimicrobiota bacterium; assembly: GCA_963702335.1. GTDB lineage: Bacteria > Vulcanimicrobiota > Vulcanimicrobiia > Vulcanimicrobiales > Vulcanimicrobiaceae > DASSRQ01. Next base: position 6,763 of record CAVPCC010000018.1, read on the forward strand.
GCACGCCGCCGAACAAGCGGCTCCGGGATGGTACGCGGTAACGCTGGGCAACCCCACGATTGGTACGCAGATCAGCGTTACGCAGCGCACGGGCATTGCGCAGTTCACGTTTCCGGCAGGCGCGCCTGCGAATCTGTTGTTCAATGTCGCCTCGGATCAAGCGGGCGTACGCAATGCCGGATTTCACGTCACCGGGACGCATGAGGTGCAAGGATTCGCAGATACGGGCGGCTTTTGCGGAATGCCCGACCGTTACAGCGTGTATTTCGTCGCGCAGTTCGACGCACCGATTGCCTCGTACGGGACGTGGCAGGGCACGCAGGACGCGCCGGATCTCCGAGCACTCAGGGTGCTCAAAGCGGCGGCTGGGTAACGTTCGACACGGCGCGTACGCGCGAGGTTCGCGTGCGCGTTGCGCTATCGTTCGTGGACCCGCAGGGCGCCCGCACGAATCTGCAGGCCGATCGTCACGGCTGGGATATAAACGCCCGGCGTGCGCAATGACGCTGCAGCCTCATGGCAGCGCATCCTCTCGCGCATCGACATTGCGGGTGGCACGGCGAACGAGCAGCGGGAATTTTATACCGCGTTTTATCACGCGATGCTGCACCCTAACGTCTTTAGCGACGCGGACGGACGCTACCGCGGCTACGATCAACGCGTTCACCGCGTGCCGGCACGCGGTGAACGCGTTGATCGTAGCCGCGGTAGCGTCCGTCCGCGTCGCTAAAGACGTTAGGGTGCAGCATCGCGTGATAAAACGCGGTATAAAATTCCCGCTGCTCGTTCGCCGTGCCACCCGCAATGTCGATGCGCGAGAGGATGCGCTGCCATGAGGCTGCAGCGTCATTGCGCACCAGCATTTATATCCCAGCCGTGACAATGCGTGCTGCAGATTAGTGCGGAACCTGCGGGGTCCACGAACGATAGCGCAACGCGCACGCGAACCTCGCGCGTACGCGCCGTATCAACGAAACCCAGGCCGCCGCTTTGAGCACCTCTGAGTGCTCGCAGGAGACCCGGCGCGTCCTGCGTGCCCTGCCACGTCCCGTACGAGACAATCGGTGCGTCGAGTTGTCGCGACGAAATCCACGCGGCCACGGTTCGGGCATTCCGCAAAAGCCGCCCCGTTAGTGTGCCGAATCCTTGCACCTCATGCGTCCCGGTGACGTGAAATCCGGCATTGCGTACGCCCGCTTGATCCGAGGCGACATTGAACAACGAGATTCGCAGGCGCGCCTGCGGAAAACGTGAACTGCGCAATGCCCGTGCGCTGCGTAACGCTAATCTGCGTACCAATCGGTGGGGTTTCAGCAGCGTTACCGCGTACCATCCCGGAGCCGCTTGTCGGCGGCGTGCGTGAAAGCTGCTTTGCGTGCGCGGAATAGCTGAGCGGCTCCTGACCGGCAAAATACTGAAGTCGCCGAATACGCCGCAACCCGGCCCGCTCAAGTGCGGCTTTTTAAAACCGGTAATCTCGTGGTCGTTGTATTCGTAGCCGCCGCCTGCATTTTGGCTCGGCGTGTCCGGGCTCCACTGGACCATCCCGAACGGAACGTCGGCACCGGGGAAGTCGTCGATGATATCCGAGCCGTCCGCAGTCGTGGAGGTTCCCAAGAACGGGTCTACCAGCAGCACCGGGCCGGTTGCCGCGGCCGGGCTGGAGCCGGCGAAAGTGAAGAGACGCCCGTGGCGACGAGCGCCGCAAGCGAAAGCACTCTACTCTGCATCAGGGCGGCGTTCGCGCCGCGCGCGCGGCCCGCCCGCGGCGCAGCCAGAAGCGCACCCGGTGAGATGGATATCCTTCGATTGTTTCGGAACGCTGGGGCATTGGAACGGCGGTTTTGAGGCAATCCTCAGACCGTTCGCGGGCGAGCACACGGGCGAGGTATTGCGGGGTTACCACGTGCGCGAACCCCAAATCGAACGTGAGCCCTACCGTACCTACCGGGACGTGACGCGCGAGGCGCTGACGCTAGCCCGCACGACGCCGGCGTGAATATTACGCCTGCGAAATCGGATGCCATCGCGCAGAACTGGGACCTCTTCCGGTGTTCGACGATACGCGTCCGGCTTTGCGCGCCTTACGCGAAGCCGGCTGGTGGCCGTGCTCACGAACTGCGATGACGATCTCTTCGCACTCACGCAAGAACGCATCGGCATACCGTTCGACGCGGTAATCACCGCACAGCAGGTGCGCAGTTATAAGCCTGCGCTCGCGCATTTCCAACGGTTCGCGCAAAACATCCAAGACCATGACGTCTGGGTGCACGCGGCGCGCGCCGGTTTCACGACATCGCACCCGCTCGGCCAGTTCGGCATCACGCGCATCTGGATCGATCGCGAGCGCACCGGTAAGGGTCTCGGCGGCCACGGCCGTGCTGCGGGACCTGCGCGGGCTCCCGGCGCTTGTCAGAGAGTCAACCTTGCGCTGAAGGACAGGCGTATGGCATGCTCCCGCGCAACAATCGGGGCATGGCCCTCGCCCCGCCCCGCATCGAATCCGCGCCTGTGCTTACCCCGCCGCTCAAATGGGCGGGCGGAAAACGGTGGCTCGTGCCCCGTCTGCTCGAACTCTGGCGCCGCCACGAAGATCGCCGCTTGGTGGAACCGTTTGTAGGCGGCCTTGCCGTCACGCTGGGTTTACGGCCGCGCTGGGCGTTGCTCAACGATCTCAACCCTCACCTCATCTCGTTTTATCGCACCTTGCAGCGTGGCTCGACCTCCGCGCCACGGGCATCACGACGGAAACGATCGCGCAGTTTAGCCGCTAACAGCAACCGCTTCAACGAACTCGTGCGCGAAGGCCGCGGGGAGAGTCCAAGGCGGCGGCGCTGTTTTACTATCTCAACCGCACCGGCTACAACGGCCTATGCCACTTCAACGCGCGCGGCGTCTTCAACGTGCCGTACGGGCGCTACAAAAATCTCGCGTACAATCGAGACTTTTTGCCTTTAAAGCCGCGCTCTCGCGTTACGAATTCACGTGCAGCGACTTTGAAACGATCGACGTGCAACCGCTCGACTTCGTTTATGCCGATCCGCCGTACGACGTAGAGTTCACTTCCTATTTTGCCGGCGGTTTCGATTGGGAGGCGCAGGAGCGCTTGGCGACTGGCTTGCTGGGACGCGGTCCCGTCGTTGCGTCCAATCAAGTTACGGATCGCGTGCTCAACTGTACCGCAAGTGGGTTTTACGGTTAAAAAAGTGCCGGCGCCGCGCCGCATCAGTCGACGGCAACCGCGACGACGCGCAAGAGATGATCGCCGTGAGGAACCTCTGATGGGGGTGCTTTTCCCTGGCAGCACCGACGAAAACCGGTTCGACGTTCGAAATTAGGTAGAGGCCGTGCTGCTCAACAACAGTACGCCGTGCAGAAACAAGTGTTGGTCGGCTCCAAGCCGGGCGGAGGCAAACACAAAGCCGATATCGTCGCAATGCGCCCGAACGGCAGCAAGTTCTTGGTCTCGCTCAAATGGCAGCAAACGGCGGGCAGTGCGGAAGAAAAAGTGCCGTTTGAAGTTATCAAACTGTTGCACACGCTGCGCGCCCGAGCTACGACAAAGCCTACATTGTGATTGGCGGCGATGGGTTCAGCGCGGGACTCGTGGAGTTTTACCTCTCGCCCGCGTTCCGTTCGTACGTTCGCGAATCGGAGAAGATCGAAATTCTCACGCTGAACGATATCATAGCCCGCGCCAACCGCGGCGCGCTCTAAGCTTCGGGGCAGGCCCCGGCACGAAGCGCAGTGCGATGCCGTCGATGCAGTACCGCAACCCCGTGGGTTTGGGTCCGTCGTCGAAGATGTGACCAGTGACCGCCGCAGCGCGCACAGTGGGCTTCGGTCCGCTCTTCGACCAGTTCGTAGTCGGACCTCGTGCGCAGCGCGCCGGGCAGCGGCTTCCGAAACTGGGCCAGCCGTCACCGCTGTCGTATTTCGTCTTCGACGAGAACAACGGGAGATTGCAGGCGACGCAATAATAGGTTCCGGTCGGTGCTCGGCGATGAGCGGGCTGCTGTTGGGCGGCTCCGTTTCGTTCTCGCGCAAAATATGGTACTGCTCGGGCGTGAGCAGTTTGCGCCACTTATCGTCCGCCGGCGAGGATGCACCTAGAAAGACCGCGGCGCCCGCGATGGCCGCTCCGCGCAGAAAGTAGCGGCGCGTTAGAGTTGAATGTGGCATGCCGCGCTTCCGTTCTTTTCAAAATAGCGCTGATGGTATTCTTCCGCGCGGTAAAACGTTTGCGCGTCCGCAATCTGCGTTACGATAGGTCGCGTTTGGTTGTGCCGCTCGCGCTCTATAGCCGCTTGCGCCTGGACGCGCTGCTCCTGGTCGTGGACGAAAATCGCCGAACGGTATTGCGAACCCACGTCCGGTCCCTGACGGTTCGGCGTCGTCGGATCGTGCATTCTGCCAAAAAACGTCCAGCAGTTTTGCATAGGAGACCTCTGCGGGTCGAACGTCACTTCGACCGCTTCCGCGTGGCCGGTCGAATCGCTGCAGACCTCGCGGTAGTCTGGGATTGACCGTCCGGCCGCCGGTGTAGCCGCTAACGGCGTCCAGCACGCCCGGCACCTGCCGGAACGCGGCTTCCACGCCCCAGAAACAGCCCGCGGCAAAGGTTGCGGTTTTCACATCGGTACTCATTTGCCCTTGAACGCATGGCGGCGCCGCGCGGATGCATCTGCCAGTATTGCAGGCCCATCGGCAGCGCGGCGGGGGCAAGCGGGTCCAGGTCATAGCCGGTCAGCGAACGCGGGACGACGGCACCCAAGCGGTTCGAGTAGAGATAGATGACGGGCAGTTCGCGGGCTGCCAGCTCCTGGTAGCGGTTTAGCGCCTGCTGCGATGCGGCGGCACTAGGTGCCGTGCGCGCATCTTCGATGGCGCGGTCGATAGCGGGATCGGCAAAGAAAGCGTAGTTATATCCGCCGTTAGCGCGCGTCTGCGATGAATCGTAGAGCTTGTAGTCGTCGGGATATGCCGGCAGAATCACGCCGCGCAGCGCGAGTTGGAAACGGCTGCCGTGCAGATCTTCAAAAAACGTCTGAATCTCCTCGTTTTCCAGCACGCATTCGATTCCCACGGCTTTGAGGTTCGCCTGGATGAGCTCGGCGATATTGCTTGCAACGGCATCCGTTGCGCCGCCGGTTTTTAACGTGAGACGGAGCACTTTGCCGTTTTTGCTGCGAACGCCGCCGCTTAACCGCCATCCCGCCTCGTCGAGCAATGTCCGGGCACGCGACGGATCGTACGCGTACGTTTTGAGCCGGCGATCGTAGTGCGGTGAAAAACTGGGAAGAGGGCCGTTCAAGATATCGGCTTGCCCGCTCATGATGCCGTCTACGATAAAACGGCGGTCGATGGCGTACATCAACGCTTGTTTCACACGCGCATCGCGCATGAAGCCGATGGCCGGATCGTGATAATTCGGCAGCAACAGAAACGTGACGTTCCAGGGCCAATTGATGAACTTGTGATCGCCGCGCAGGCGCGTGTGGATGCGCCAAAGGTTCGGCGGGATATCGGTTACGTCGATCTCTCCGGCGTCAACCGCAGCGTAGAGCGAGTCTTGCTGCGGATAAACGCAAACGCAAGCACGCGGTTCGAGCCGGCGGTCCCCAATAACCCGGATCGCGTTCGATCATCGTATACGACTGCGAGATGTTGCGCAGCAGACGGAACGGGCCGTCCGTTATCGGGTGTTGCGCAAACTGCGCATCGGTATTCACAAATGCCGCTTCGGCCGGTGTGAGCGGCGGATATTTTCCCAGCGCGTGCTCGGGGAGCGGTAGCGTCTCGCCTAAGGCATTTTCCAAAAACGGCGGCGAGGGTTTGGACAAGCGCAGTTCCACCGTGTAGCGATCGAGCGCGCGTACGGAAGTCATCAGCGAGAAGTCGCTGCTGTTGCCCGAGATGAGCGCAGTATTGGTTCCCAGCAGCAGCGAGAGACAACGTCCTTGGCCGTTACCGGCACGCCGTCGGACCAGCGCGCGTTGCGCCGCAGATGCAGCACGTACCGCTGCCCGCCCGCTGCGATGTCCACCTTGTAGGCAAGACTCGTACGCCAATCCGGCAGAAGCGTGCCGTTGATATCGATAGCGGCGTGAACAGTTCGTCGTTAATCATGCGGGAGGCGCTACCCACGGCGGTAAGCGGATTAAGCCGTCCGGCCCTGCAATAAACCCCGCAACGATCATGCTGCGGTCCCGCGTCTCCGCCGACCGCGCCCCACACGCCGCCAAGAGCACGAGAAACGCGCTCATTGCGATCCTGAGCAATCGAGGGGACCAGCCTTCGCAAGCCATCAAACTAAACGCTCTCCCGCAGCCAGTCGCCGACGAAGTTAAAAGCACACACGCTGAACAGCAGCGCGAGCCCCGGCGGCAGCAGCAGCCACCACGCGCCCGCGAAGATATCGCTCTGCGCGCTGGTGAGCAGATTTCCCCACGACGGATTTGGCGCGCGTACGCCGATTCCTAAGTACGAGAGTGCCGTTTCGGCAAGCATTGCGGTTGCGACCATGAACGTCGTGGTTGTCACGATCGTCCCGAACGCATTGGGCACGACGTGGCGGAAGATGATGCGCGCATCGCCTGCGCCCGCGGAACGGGCGGCTTCCACGTACAGCCGCTCGCGCAAGGTCAGCACCTCGCCGCGCACCAAGCGCGCCGGGCCAAGCCACGATGTCGCGCCGATCACCAGAATCAACACCAGCAGGCTGCCGTTGAACATCGCTGCCAAAAACAGCAGCAAAAACAAGGTCGGCACGCTCATCAGCACATCGACGATGCGCATCATCAGTTGATCCAGCGTGCCGCCGTAGTACCCGCTGAGCGCGCCGTAGACCGTCCCAATCACCATGGCCACGAGCGCCGCAACCGCGCCCACCGTCAAACTGATGCGCCCGCCGACCAGCAGCCGCGCGAGCTCGTCGCGTCCCAGCGCGTCCGTGCCGAGCACGTGCGCACCCGACGGGGCGGCGTAGGCATGCGCTACGTCCGTACTCTGCGCATCGATATGCAAGACGAGTGGACTAAGACGCAGCCGATTGCGACAAGCACAATCCAGACCAGGCCTACAAGCGCCGGGCCCCCAATGCGCAGGCCTCTGCGGCGCTCAATCATACCGCACGCGCGGATCGATGACGCCGTACAGGACGTCCGAGAGCAAGTTTCCGGCGATCACCAGAACGCCCGTCAGTACGGTAATGCCGAGCAGCGTTGCATAATCGCGGTTGATGGCCGACTGCCAGAAGAGTTGGCCCATGCCGGGATATGCGAAGATCTGTTCGGTGATAACGGCGCCGCCGAAGAGCGCGGGCAGCGATCCGCCCAGCAGGGTGACGAAAGGTATGAGCGCGTTGCGCAGCGTGTGACGGAAAAGCACGGCGCGCAGCGGCAGCCCTTTGGCAACGGCCGTGCGCGTGTAGTCCTCGCGCAGTTGCTCCGCGACGCTGCCCCGAATGTAGCGGCTCCAACCCGCGACCGAGACGATTGCCAGCGTGCAAACCGGCAAAATCAGATGCGCGAGGCGCGACGGCGGATCGAACGCCGGCGTATCGATCGTCTGTAAGCCGCCCACGGGAAACCAGCGCAGCGTGACCGCGAAGAGCGCAATGAGCAGCGTGCCGAACCAAAACGTCGGCATCGACCAGGCCACGAAAACGGCAATGCTCGCTCCCCAATCGAAACCCGAACCCGCGCGGTATGCTTGGTAGACGCCCAGCGGAACGGCGATAGTGATTGAAAGCAAAATCGCCAGCGTCATCAGCAACAGCGTTTGCGGCAGCCGCTGCGCGATGAGCTGTACCACGGGCTGCTGCTGACCGTACGAGTATCCCAAGTCGCCGTGCAGCAACGAGCTCAGCCACGCAGCGTATTGGATGGGCAGCGGTTTATCCAATCCAAGTTGATGGGTGAGCGCCGCAATCTGTGCCGGCGTTGCCTTCTCACCGGCAAGCGCGCTAACCGGCCCGCCCGGTGCCAAATGAATCAACAAGAACGCCAGCAGCGTGACCCCGATCAACGTCGGAACGGCCAACAACAACCGCCGCGCGATGAATGTGCTC
>CAVPCC010000019.1:0-13641 GCA_963702335.1 Vulcanimicrobiota bacterium
AATTGCAGCCTGTGCTTCGATGCGTTGTTCCGGGCTTGTGTAGAAGATCTCCGAGCGGTACTGCGTGCCTGTATCGGGGCCTTGGCGGTTGAGCTCGGTCGGATCGTGGGCAACAAGGAAATAGACGCCGAGCAGCTGTTTGAAGGAGATAACCTTCGGGTCGTACGTGACGTCCACGGATTCTGCATGGCCGGTTTGTCCCGTGCTGACGATATCGTAATGCGCGTTCGCAGCGCTGCCGCCCGAATAGCCGGCCACCGCGCGGGTTACGCCGCCTAGTTGTTCGAAGACGGCCTGCATTCCCCAAAGCAGCCGCCGGCGAAGACCACGTGCTGAAGCGCAAGTAAGAGTGATATGTGAAAGAGTCGCATGCCTTAACAACGCGCGGGAAGGCCGCGCGGATGACTCTGAGCGGTGCCGCAGCGCGCCGGATTGCGCTGGCAGGCCGAAGGATTCGGCCTGGAAAAGGGCCACGTGACCTTGGCGTCCGCCCGCCGCGCGCTTGACTCGCTCGGTGCTATCCAGATCGATTCGGTCAACGTGCTGGTGCGCTCGCAGTACCTGCCGCTCTTTTCGCGTTTCGGACCATACGATCGCGCTGTGTTGGACCGTTTGTCGTACGGTAAACCCAGGCGGGCGTTTGAATACTGGGGCCATGAGGCCTCGCTGCTTCCCATCGAACTCTTTTCCGCGATGCGCCCGCGGATGGAGGGCTCCGCCAAAGGCATCGGCATCTGGAAAAGTGTCGCCCGTGTCGGACGCGAGCAGCCCGCGCTCGTGCACCGTATCTTGGAAACGTTTAGAGAACGCGGCCCCATGTGCGCCTCGGAGTTCGAGGGTGCAAAAGTCAGAGCAACTGGTGGGGATGGACCGACGTCAAACAGGCCGTGCAGTTCCTGTATTCGAGCGGGAAGATTACGCCGCTATGCCGGCGGCCAACTTTCGAACGAGTCTACGATTTGACCGAGCGCGTGATTCCGCCGGCTATCTATGGAAAGCGAATGAGCGATGAAGAAGCGAATCGCACGCTGATCGAGCGTGCGGCCCGAGCGTCCGGCGTCGCCACCGAAACCGACCTGCGGGACTATTTCCGTTCGTCGGTGCTTGCGGCACGCACTGCAATCGCGCACCTCGTCGAGAGCGGTGTTCTACAGCCGGTAATTGTGGAGGGATGGAAGCCGCAAGCCTATTTGCACGCGGCTGCGCACAAGCCGCGCAGCGCGAAGGGTACCGCGCTGCTCTCACCGTTCGATTCGCTGGTCTGGAACCGCGATCGTCTTACACGGCTTTTCGGCTTTCATTACCGCATCGAGATCTATACCCCGGCGCACAAGCGCGTTCACGGTTACTACGTCCTGCCGTATCTCATGGACGGAGACCTGGTCGCGCGCGTGGACCTTAAGGCGGACCGCGCTTCGCGGCGTTTTACCGTGCATGCGGTTCACTACGAGCCGGGCGTCCAGCGGAAAGTAGTGCTTGAGCATTTGCGGACGGATTTGGCATCGATGGCGCAGTGGCTGGAACTGGACATCGTTCAAGAGCCGCGCAGCCCTCGCCATTCATCGATTCCGATGCTGTAACGCACGCTCGCTATGCCGCCTTCCAGCGTGAACGCGGATTCAAAGCGCAGTCCCGCCTTTTCCATCACGCGCCGCGAACCGCCGTTTTCGGGGCGCGTAACGGATATTACGCGTTTTAACCCGATCGGTGAAGGCGGCATCAGCAGCACGTTCGTCATTTCGGTCGCATACCCGCGTCCCCAGTATTTCGGTATGAGCGCGTAGCCAACCTCAATCTCCTCCGGGTTTATGCGTGAGGGAAAGAGGCCTGCGTGGCCGACTGCTGCACCGCGCGCATCGCGGAAGATATAGAAGCCCATGCCGTGTTCGGTGCGGTCTGCATCCACTTTTGCAGCCGGATATTCGATTCGAATGGCGTGTGCGTGCGCCCGAAAATGGGCTCCTGAATTTGCGGGTCGCTATCGGTCTGTACGATATACGGCAGGTCGTCGCTGCCAACGGGCCGACCGGTCAGATTGGGGGTTCGGAGCACGTCGGGCATCGCATCGTCTGGTGCATTCTGCGGGCCGGAGATCATCGCCTGCATATTTTGCACAAAGCCCGTTGAGGCGACCATAACGGTATGGCCGACGACGAATAGGCACAGCGACGACATGAGGCCGAAATGCCACAGTTTAACACCGCCGACGAAGAGGGCGCCGAGCGGCTGAAGGATCGGAAGCGGAAGCATGGCCATGCCGCTAAGCACGATGAGCGGGGCGATCACGAACAGGACCAGCGAGTAGGCAAGTTTTTGCAAGGGGTTGTAGCGCCCATAAGCGGGCGGTTCTTTGCGCAGGCGCAGATAGTAGAGTTGCATGGGCACGAGCTTCGCTACGTCGGCTCGCTTGAGCAACAACTCTTTGAAATGGCCGCCGCGCAGACCCCAGGTGACGTACCAAATGCCGCAGAGCACGAAAATGAAAGCCGACACGTAGTGAATGAGTTGCGGGGACGCGCTGATGGAAAGCCACGAGGGGATGCGCGGCAAGCGCACCACGTGCGGTCCGATACGGAAGCTGTGGCGACGGTTGTAGATTGCGGCACCCGTTCCGAATAGAAGCGCGAATGAGGCCGTGATGCCCCAGTGGGTGATGCGGGTGACCGCCGAATGCCGCGCGGTGAGTCTCGTGTGCCATGGCGTTAGAATAGCGAGCAATCCTGCGAGGCCGCTGACAGTCTTCTTAGAGCGCGATGAGAAAAGGGCGAGCCTCTTGGGCCCGCCCTTCGTGGAGAAACGCCGGTACCGGTCTCGCTACGGCAGCTTGGTCGAAAGAACCAAGCGCCACGTTGCCGGACCGAGCACATTGCCCGTGGTTGCAGCGGTTTGGCCGCCGTACAGTCCAATAGGAACGCCGCCGCCGTAAATCGGCAAGATGCCGGGATAACGGTTGAAGATGTTGTCGCCCGAGACTTGCAGATCGAGCGTCGGCGCGACCGGGAAACGCAGCGTTGCGTAGCCGATAGTGAACGGCGGCTCATTCAGCGAGTTGTTGGTGCCGTAGTACGTCTCACCGAACTCGGCGTACACACCGTTGTGGAAGCGGTACGACAACTCCGCGTTTCCTTGCGAATACGGAATACGCATATTGCCATTATAGGAAACATTATAGTAGCCGACCGGATCGCCGTTGGTGTTCTGGCCTGCCAGAATGTTCATGTTCTGATCCGGCGTGCACCCCGGTCCCGGGATGGAACAATAGAAATAGGGCGGCAGGTTGTAATAGTAGCCCTTTTGCAGCGCGCCCGAGATGTTGTATCCGAATCCAAACGCCGGGTCACGCCGGATCGAGAGTTCGATGCCTTCAAAGCGGGCGTTGCTGATGTTCGTGTTGGTCTGGTTGAGCACCGGAGTGCTGGGCGTATAACCCACGCCCGTGCAATTCCCCGCTGTGCCGCACGTCAGTCCGGTGTTCACGGTTTGTCCGAAGAAGCGGTTGAAGAGGTTCGTCAAGTAGACATCGCCTGAAACCACGGTCGCTGTATCTTTAAGGTGAACGTCCGCACCAAGGTCATAACCCCAGCCGGTCTCGGGCTTGAGTGCGCTGTTGCTAACTTGTTCGATTGCCGTGCCGCTGGTAGCATCGAAAGCGGGAGCCGTTGCTACCTGGTTGAGCAGGCCTAAGAAGGGCGGTGCGATCGAGCTGCCCATTGCAAAGCGGATGGACGATGACGTGTTGGGGCGGAATACAAGACCCACGCGCGGATCGTTGTGCGCATTAGTCGTCGTTCCGAATATTACGCCCGTGCCGTTGACGGCAGCAGCATATGTGTCGCAACCGCTTGCCGGACAGCCGATGGGATACGTACTGCTGTACGTATTGTAGTAGTCGCTCAGCGTCAGATCCATTTTTGAACCGATGTAGAAGTGGCCGCGCGCTAAGTATGTCGTGAGTAGACTGCGAGGTGCCTGGCGGAAGATTGTGTTCGTAAGTTGCTACGGCGGTATAGTTCGGGGCCGGATACGTGTACGTGAGCACGTAGTCCGAGCTTTGGGCATACGTGCGATCGACCGAGAACAGCAGATTATCGTTGTTCGCGAGCGGATGGACGTATTCGAAAGAGCCGCCCGAAAGTTTGTCCAGTTCGGGCTCCTGATAGAGATCCTCGAAGCCTACATTGGCGCCCGTCCCGTTGAACGTCTGATTGATGTTGAACGCGCCCGACGATGTTCCATAGAGGGTAGCCGGCGCAAAATCGGGTGCGTTCGGATTGATGCCCTGGTACTGGTATCGTAGAATCGAAGCGTGATAATAGCGTGCAACAATCGCATCGTTTGCCAGGCTGGTTGACAGCTCGGCTTGCACGATCGGCTCGTTGTTGAACTCACCATTGAACGCGCCGGGATAGACGTTGGCAACCTGCACGGGTCCGGGCTGAAGGGAGCCGGTGTAGCCCGGTCCTGGCGTGAACTGGCCTTTGGTGAACGCGGACGTATTGCCGTTCTGATCGCTATCCGTTTGGCTGCCCAGATAACTTAGGGTCAGCCGGGTCGAAGGGGAGAATTTGTAGCGCAGTTTGACAGACTTCCGCGGTTTGGTTCAAGTTGCCGTAGAGCATATAGCAGCAGGCCAGCAGCGGGTACTGTGTGACGATACTGCTTTGCGTATTGCCGACCTGAGTATAATTCGGATTGCCGGCCAGCGTTCCGCCATTCAAAAGACCGTATGACGGATCGTAGTAGACATTATGGCCGCTGAGTGCGGAGGGGTCATTGTTGGTTGCGATGTCCAGGCGGAATCCGAGCTTGCCGATCGTGTTGCCGAAATCGAAGTTACTAATCGTTCCGCCGTGGTTATCTATGCCGAACAAGAGCTGCGCGAGCGGCTCGGCCGTCGGATCCTTTGTCCGAAAGTTCGTCGTACCGCCGATTGCATTATTGACCTCGGGCGATTCAGCGCCCGGGCCTTTGACCACTTCAACAGAGCCGAACATAAACGTGTTCAGGAACGAGGTTACATTATCGCCGTACTGACCGACCGAAATCGGGTGACCGTCGATGAGCGAGGCGGTTTCGTACGAAGTCGCTCCGCGAATGTTCGGAATCGTGATGGCGCCGGGTGCCGCTGCGTTCGACGAGTTGGACGGAAACGAGATTTGCAGGCCGGGAATTTGGCTGAGCACGCGCGTCACTTGGGGCTGCGCCTGATCTCGAAGGTCTGTGTCGTAACGACGTTTACCGAGGAGGCCGACGTATTGATGCCGCGCCCGTTCGTGCGTACCGATGCAATGGTTCGCAGCGATGAAAACGTCGCAGCTCCCATGCGAACCGCCAGATTCGCCGTTTGGCCCGAGAGCACCGCAACATCGGTTTGGACCGCGCTGGTGTAGCCGGCCTTGCTTACGGCGACCACATAGATGCCTGGAGCGACGTTCGCAAACTGAAAGAGGCCCTTCACGTCGGTCGACGTGCTCTGCGTGCTGGGGCCACGCAGCGTGACCGTCGCGCCGGAAATCGGAGCGCCGTTTTCGTCGGCGACGGTACCGGTTACGGTTGTTGCTGCTTGTGCAGACGACGGCAGCGGTGCGGCCGTAAACAGAAACAGCGCAAGCAGTGAAAAAACCAAAGCGATTGTAGATTTATACACGCAAATTCCTCGGCAAGTAGACAAGCAGCAGACGCCGTCGGGCGCCTGCCGTTATTATTATGCTACCCCCCGCAGATTTACCCGTCAAGGTGACAATATTATTGCCGCGAACCGATACGGCGAAGAATGTATAACCCGAGTCCCTTCGCACAGGAGGACAGCGCTGCGCTTTTCGCTCTCATGGACGCGAGCCGGCTTGTCACGCTCGTAACGGCGGAGGCCGGTGTGCCGTCCGTGAGTCACGTACCCGTGCTTGTGGATAAAGATCGCGGCAGCCACGGCACCGTGCGGTGCCACATTGCGCGCGCGAATCCGCAATGGCGCAGCATCGACCCGCAGAGCAAGGCGCTCGCCGTGTTCGTAGGGCCGGATGCGTACATTAGTCCCGCCTGGTATGACTCCGGAGAGCATCACGGTATGGTCGTGCCGACTTGGAATTACCTTGCGGTTCATGCGTACGGAACAATTCGGGCTTTTCACGACCACGATCGCTTGCTCGCGCTCGTTGACGGACTCACCCGCAAACACGAAGCCGGATTCCCTCATCCGTGGAATGTTTCCGACGCGCCGCCGGATTTCATTGCGGCGCAGTTGCGCGGCATCGTCGGCTTGGAAATTGAAATAGAACGCCTGGAAGGTAAGTGGAAGCTGGGACAAAATCGCTCGGCTGCCGACGTAGCCGGCGCAGCAGCGGCTTTGGAGTCCAGCGACAATCAAAGCGATCGCGCCATCGCAGAAGCGATGCGCGCGGCCCGGGCTCTATTGCCCTAGCGCGCGTATGGCGGCCTTAGCTCCTCGGCGGCACCCAAGATATTTACGCCGGCGCGAACAGCGTCTTGCCGCCCTAGATTGAAAACGAGGCGACGGGGTCACGCCGCTCATGCTTGCCGAAAAATCCAGAACAGCTTCGGAGCTATCACCTGCCGAAGCGATATTTTCTGATACGGGGCGTTAGGTAAGCGAGCGGGCCGACCTCTGCCCGGGCAGAAAGGCGCAGGGTGAATTATCGCGATGAGCTTGCCGACGCCCAAGCCCAAGGGCGCGCCGCCCACGACGCCATGGAAGCGTGGTTGAGCCGTCCCTTCGATGCTCCCGACGTTCCGGCCGCGATTTTGGAGCGGCATGCCGCCGACTTACGCGCGAGCCGGGAGCGGCTGCGTACGTTGTTAAGCGAACAGGGGAACCGCGATGACATCATCGCGGCGCTCGACCAGAGCGAGGCCTATCATAAAGCACTTGGTCTGAGTATCAAAGATAAACCCGACCTTGAGCCCGACCTGGAAGCCGATTCTGAAACCGGCGGCTGATGCCGCTTGAAACAGACATTCTCTATACCTGTCCGGTGTGCGGCGAGGAAAATGCCGTCGGGGTCGATGTAAGCGGCGGCTCGCGTCAGCGGCTGATCGAGGATTGTCCGGTGTGCTGCCGTCCGCTGGTGTTTTCGGTCGCGGTCGATCGCGAAGGGGATGCGCTGATTATTGCTGTTGAGGCGGAATAGCGAACGTATCGGGCGGCAAAGACGTTGGAAACTGCATGTCCAGCAGCCGGTAGCGCCAGATGCCATGGTGCGTTGCGATGCCCATAATGCGAAGCGTTCCGTCGAGCAGGCCATCCGTTTGCATCCAGTATCCGCCAACTGCGGCGTAGTGCTGTTCCACAATACCCTGGAAACCCAATCCCGACGACAGCCCAAACCGCATCATGCAAAAGCGCATCAATTGCAGATCGACAATGACGTCGGAGAGTTGGTGACGCGGGTCCCTGTTTCGCGAGGTCAAGTGCATCGCGCGCCCCGGATCGCCGTTCGGACACGAAAGGGCGCCGCGATCGAAAATATTGTAAACGCTCGGGCCCATAACCGAGATAACGGCTATCGTTTTCAATGTGGGCGCAGGCGTGGGTTGAAACGGTCCGGGCGAGGGCTGCGGCGGCGCCGGATCCTGGTAGTTGAGCATCCCTTCGCGCAGCGCACGGTATGCGCCGTACCACGTCGGATCGAAAAACGAGCGCGTTGAAACGTAGCGTTGCCCGTCGGCAGCGTTCACGATCTCGCTTTGGTAATCAAACGTCCGGTGGCGCAGGGTCCACCGATCGGTCGTCGAGCCGCTGTGAATGTTGAGCCAGACCTGGCGGCGCAGAACCTCAAGGTCGACTTGAAAGCCCTCGCTGCTGCTCTCGAGCCGGTACGTTACATACGCGGGCTGCGGCAGATCGCTCATCGTGCTCACGGCCTTTGTGTACACATCGGCAGCCGAAGCCGGCACTGCGAGAAGAGTGGCAGCTGAAGACAAGTGCGTTCACCACGTAGGCCCACTGCCCGGATGATACGTTCGTTCGGCGTGTGCGGCGAGCTGATCGGGATAGAAGTAGACGACGCGCAGGTTTCCGCTACGGTAGCGCTCGGCTTCGTCGTCGAAATGTGGGGAGGACGGGTGGCCGCTTTCGCCGCCGGCGGTTACCGCGACGGCACGCACGCGCGGGCCGAACTCAACAACGGCGACAAAGCTGTTGCCGGCCGTCCCGTATCGTCGCTTGGTGTTCGGCCCCGGAGCGGCGTCGAATGAGCTCTGTCCCCGCCGGTAGTTCTGCCAGCACCTGAATACCGCTTGCCCCCAGGGCAGCCATATTCATACCCATAATATCGTGAACCGTCGGCAGCCCACCAATGATGATTTCCTCGTGACCAACCGCGTCCAGAATGCGCCATGCCAGGCAAGGGTGCCGCATCGCCCACCACAGACGACGCGAAATAAACGTTGAGGCAAAGGTGAAGTTGACCACCAGCCAGACAACTGGTCAACTGGCTGGCAGTGCCGGTGGGAGTTGTCTGGCTGGTGGTCAACTTCACCTTTGCCTCAACGTTTATTTCGCGTCGTCTGTGGTGGGCGATGCGGCACCCTCGCCTGGCATGGCGCATTCTGGACGCGGTTGGTCACGAGGAAATCATCATTGGTGGGCTGCCGACGGTTGGCGCTATGGGTATGGAGTATCGCATACTTATGAGGGCAGCCCCCTCAGGTGCTCGCGGAACTACCGGCGGGGACAGAGCTCATTCGACGCCGCTCCGGGGCCGAACACCAAGCGACGATACGGGACGGCCGGCAACATTTGTCGCCGTTGTTGGGTCGGCCGCGCGTGCGTGCCGTCGCGGTAACCGCCGGCGGCGAAAGCGGCCACCCGTCCCCCCACATTTCGACGACGAAGCCGAGCGCTACCTAGCGGAAACCTGCGCATCGTCTACTTCTATCCCGATCAGTCGCCGCACACGCCGAACGAACGTATCATCCGGGCGTGGGTACGTGGTGAACGCACTTGCTTGCTGCCACTCTCGCAGTGCCGGCTTCGGCTGCCGATGTGTACACAAAGGCCGTGAGCACGATGAGCGATCTCCGCAGCCCGCGTATGTAACGTACCGGCTCGAGAGCAGCAGCGAGGCTTTCAAGTCGACCTTGAGGTTCTGCGCCGCCAGGTCTGGCTCAACATTCACAGCGGCTCGAGACGATCGGTGGACCCTGCGCCACCGGACGTTGATTACAAAGCGAGATCGTGAACGCTGCCGACGGGCAACGCTACGTTTCAACGCGCTCGTTTTTCGATCCGACGTGGTAGGCGCATACCGTGCGCTGCGCGAAGGGATGCTCAACTACCAGGATCGGTGCCGCCGCAGCCCTCGCCCGGACCGTTTCAACCCACGCCTGCGCCCACATTGAAAACGATAGCTGTTATCTCGGTTATGGGCCGAGCGTTACAATATTTTCGATCGCGGCGCCTTTTCGTGTCCGAACGGCGATCCGGGGCGCGCGATGCACTTGACCTCGCGAAACAGGGACCCGCGTCACCAACTCTCCGACGTCATTGTCGATCTGCAATTGATGCGCTTTTGCATGATGCGGTTTGGGCTGTCGTCGGATTGGGTTTCCAGGGTATTGTGGAACAGCACTACGCCGCAGTCGGCGGATACTGGATGCAAACGGATGGCCTGCTCGACGGAACGCTTCGCATTATGGGCATCGCAACGCACCAGGCATCTGGCGCTACCGGCTGCTGGACATGCAGTTTCCAACGTCTTTGCCGCCCAATACGTTCACTATTCCGCCTCAACAGCAATAATACAGCGCATCCCCATTCGTGAACGACCGCGACTGAAAACACCAGCGGACGGCAGCACGCCCGGACAATCCTCAATCAGCCGCTGACGCAGCCGCCGCTTACATCGACCCCGACGGCATTTTCCTCGCCGCACACCGGACAGGTATAGAGAACGTCCGTTTCAAGCGGCATCAGCCGCCAGTTTCAGATTCGGCTTCCAGGTCGGGCTCAAGGTCGGGTTTATCTTTGATACTCAGACCAAGTGCTTTATGATAGGCCTCGCTCTGGTCGAGCGCCGCGATGATGTCATCGCGGTTCCCCTGTTCGCTTAACAACGTACGCAGCCGCTCCCGGCTCGCGCGTAAGTCGGCGGCATGCCGCTCCAAAATCGCGGCCGGAACGTCGGGAGCATCAAAGGGACGGCTCAACCACGCTTCCATGGCGTCGTGGGCGGCGCGCCCTTGGGCTTGGGCGTCGGCAAGCTCATCGCGATAATTCACCCTGCGCCTTTCTGCCCGGGCAGAGGTCGGCCCGCTCGCTTACCTAACGCCCCGTATCAGAAAATATCGCTTCGGCAGGTGATAGCTCCCGAAGCTGTTCTGGATTTTTCGGCAAGCATGAGCGGCGTGACCCCGTCGCCTCGTTTTCAATCTAGGGCGGCAAGACGCTGTTCGCGCCGGCGTAAATATCTTGGGTGCCGCCGAGGAGCTAAGGCCGCCATACGCGCGCTAGGGCAATAGAGCCCGGGCCGCGCGCATCGCTTCTGCGATGGCGCGATCGCTTTGATTGTCGCTGGACTCCAAAGCCGCTGCTGCGCCGGCTACGTCGGCAGCCGAGCGATTTTGTCCCAGCTTCCACTTACCTTCCAGGCGTTCTCTTTCAATTTCCAAGCCGACGATGCCGCGCAACTGCGCCGCAATGAAATCCGGCGGCGCGTCGGAAACATTCCACGGATGAGGGAATCCGGCTTCGTGTTTGCGGGTGAGTCCGTCAACGAGCGCGAGCAAGCGATCGTGGTCGTGAAAAGCCCGAATTGTTCCGTACGCATGAACCGCAAGGTAATTCCAAGTCGGCACGACCATACCGTGATGCTCTCCGGAGTCATACCAGGCGGGACTAATGTACGCATCCGGCCCTACGAACACGGCGAGCGCCTTGCTCTGCGGGTCGATGCTGCGCCATTGCGGATTCGCGCGCGCAATGTGGCACCGCACGGTGCCGTGGCTGCCGCGATTTTATCGACAAGCACGGGTACGTGACTCACGGACGGCACACCGGCCTCCGCCGTTACGAGCGTGACAAGCCGGCTCGCGTCCATGAGAGCGAAAAGCGCAGCGCTGTCCTCCTGTGCGAAGGGGACTCGGGTTATACATTCTTCGCCGTATCGGTTCGCGGCAATAATATTGTCACCTTGACGGGTAAATCTGCGGGGGGTAGCATAATAATAACGGCAGGCGCCCGACGGCGTCTGCTGCTTGTCTACTTGCCGAGGAATTTGCGTGTATAAATCTACAATCGCTTTGGTTTTTTCACTGCTTGCGCTGTTTCTGTTTACGGCCGCACCGCTGCCGTCGTCTGCACAAGCAGCAACCGTAACGGTACCGTCGCCGACGAAAACGGCGCTCCGATTTCCGGCGCGACGGTCACGCTGCGTGGCCCCAGCACGCAGAGCACGTCGACCGACGTGAAGGGCCTCTTTCAGTTTGCGAACGTCGCTCCAGGCATCATGTGGTCGCCGTAAGCAAGGCCGGCGACACCAGCGCGGTCCAAACCGATGTTGCGGTGCTCTCGGGCCAAACGGCGAATCTGGCGGTTCGCATGGGAGTCCGGAGTTTTCATCGCTCGAACCATTGCATCGGTACGCACGAACGGGCGCGGCATCAATACGTCGGCCTCCTCGGTAAACGTCGTTACGACACAGACCTTCGAGACAGGCGCAGCCCCAAGTGATGCGCGTGCTCAGCCAAATTCCCGGCCTGCAAATCTCGTTTCCGTCCGACTCGTCGAACGCAGGGGACCCGGCGCCATCGACGATTCCGAACATTCGCGGAGCGACTTCGTACGAAACCGCCTCGCTCATCGACGGTCACCCGATTCGGTCGGTCAGTACGGCGATAATGTAACCTCGTTCCTGAACACGTTTATGTTCGGCTCTGTTGAAGTGGTCAAAGGCCCGGGCGCTGTCGCCGAAGGTCAATAATGCAATCGGCGGTACGACGAATTTTCGAAAAGGAACCGACGGCCGAGCCGCTCGCGAAACTCTTGTTCGGCATAGATAACCACGGCGGAACGATAGTAACTTCTATTTCGGCAACACGATCGGCAAGGCTCGGATTCCGCCTGGACATCGCAACGACGATGACCCTTCCGCACTCGGCGGCCATAATGTCCACTACGATCGTCAGACGGATTTCGCATGGCGGAACGCTGGCCGCAATCCGAATCATACTCAGGTCGGCAATACGCAAAGCAGCATCGTCATACATATCCGCTGTTGGCCTGCTGCTGTACGTTCGACGGCAACTCGAACCAAACCGCGGAAAATGTCGATTTCGCTACGAATTCTCCCTTTCGACCCGGCCCACCCTAATTATCTGGGCAGCCAAACCAATAGCGATCAGAACGGCAATACGTCCGCGTTCACAAAGGCGAGTTCACGCCAGGACCGGTCTACACCGGCTCCCCTTCAGCCCGGACCCGTGCAGGTTGCCAACGTCTATCCGGCGACGTTCACTGGTGAGTTCAACAACGGGCCGCCGTGCAAGCCGAGCTGTCAACCAGCCTGGCAAACGATGCGATTGTTGCACGCTATTATCGCGCTTCCAGTCGACGATACCAGTACCAGGGCATCAATCCGAACGCACCCGATCTTGCGCCGGCCACCCTCTATGGAACATCGTCGGGCGCGTTCAACATCAATCAGACGTTCAAGGGACGGGCGCCAATGAGGCTTCGAGGACTCTATCAGGAGCCCGAACTGAATAAATTCGGGCGGCTCTTCGAATACGTCCATCCGCTCGCGAACAACGATAATCTGCTGTTCTCGGTTGATCGCACGTATGCCCGAAGCCGGACTACGTGCTCACGTAAACGTATCCGGCCCCGAACTATACCGCCGTAGCAACTTACGAACACAATCTTCCGCCAGGCACCTCGCAGCGATTAATGACATACTTAGCGCGCGGCCACTTCTACATCGGTTCAAAAATGGATCTGACGCTCAGCGACTACTACAATACGTACAGCAGTACGTATCCCATCGGCTGTCCGGCAAGCGGTTGCGACACATATGCTGTTGCCGTCAACGGCACGGGCGTAATACGGAACGACGACGAATGCGCACAACGATCCGCACGTGGGTCTTCTATCCGCCTCAAACGTCATCGTCCATCCGCTTTGTAATGGGCAACTCGATCGCACCGCCCTTCTTAGCCTCAACCAGGTAGCAACGGCTCCCGCTTTCGATGCTACCAGCGGCACGGCAATCGAACAAGTGGCAACAGCGCACTCAAGCCCGAGACCGGCTGGGGTTATGACCTTGGTGCGGACGTTCACCTAAAGAGACAGCGACCGTGGTTTCAGGCGATGTCGACTTGACGAACCTCTTCAACCGCTTCTTCGGACAAACCGTGAACACCCGGACTGACGTGCGGCACAGCGGGAATTGCACGGGCGTGGGTTATACGCCCAGCACTCCGGGTGCTCAACCAGACCAACACGAACATCAGCAACGCCCGCTTTGAAGGCATCGAAACACGAGACTAGCGACCCGGCGTTTGGATTCGGATACGACGTCTCGGGGCGCACTGCAGAGAGGGCTACTATTACAACCTGCCGCGATTTCTATTGTTGCATCCGGGGACCGGGGTGCACGCCGGATGCAGAACATCGAACATTCTGGCAGG
>CAVPCC010000020.1:0-335771 GCA_963702335.1 Vulcanimicrobiota bacterium
TGCGGACCTGGAGCGCCGTCACGTCTTCAACAGCCCCATCGTCACGAAGTTGGAGCCCCTTACGGCATTCTATCGCGCCGAGGACTATCACCAGGACTACGTGGCGCACAACCCCTGGGAGCCCTACGTCGTCATCAACGACAAGCCCAAACTGGCGAACCTTCGCCGGGAGTTTCCGCGACTGCTGCGAAGCGGGCATCATGCGTACGTTCCGCAAGGCGTCGGCGCCGCCGTCCGCTAGAACTCTGGGCCGGCCCTGGTACGTCGACCCTGCCGTATTCGAGCGCGAGCGGCAGCACATTTTCGGGCGGGAATGGATATGCGCCGCGCGCACCTCGCAGCTCGCGCAACCCGGCGATTTCGTTACCGTCGCCGTTGCCGGCGAGAGTTTGATCCTCACGCGCGATAAGTCCGCGATGCTGCACGCGTTTTACAACGTCTGCCGGCATCGCGGCACGCGTCTATGCACGCAGGCACATGGGCGGCTCACCTCGATTCAATGCCCGTACCATGCGTGGACCTATGCGCTTGACGGACGGCTGACCGCCGCACGCAACATGGATGACTCCCCGGGATTCAGAATGGATGAGTATCCGTTGCGGGAAGCGCACATCGCCGAGCAAGACGGGTTTGTCTTCGTCTCACTGGATCCGCGATTGCCGTTCGATCAGTTCATCGCTCCGCTTCGCAGCCGTTTAACAACGTGGGGTCTTTCCGGGCTTGCGCTTGGAAAGAGCATCGAGTATGAAGTCGCATGCAACTGGAAACTGATTTTTCAGAATTACTCGGAGTGCTATCACTGCCCGGTCATTCATCCGCAACTCGAACGGCTTTCAGCTTCCGACAGCGGCCGGAACGATCTTACCGAGGGCGCCATTCTAGGCGGCTACTCCACGCTTCGCGATCCTCAAGCGAGTTTGACGAACAGCGGCCGCACTGCGCGCGCGGCGCTTGCCGGCGTCCGTGGCGAAGAGCGCGAGCGCGTGTACTATTATACGCTGTTTCCTTCACTACTGCTCAGTCTGCATCCCGACTACGCCATGGCGCATTTCGTGCAACCGCGCGCAGTCGATCGCACCGCGGTGCGGTGCGAATGGTACTTTGACGCAAACGCCGCGCGCGCCCAGAATTTCGACTGTAGCGACGCGGTTGATTTCTGGGATGTTACCAATCGCCAAGATTGGGCGGTCAGCGGGCTCACTCAGTTAGGGGTCGGTTCGCGCGCGTATACGCCTGGACCATACAGCCAGCAGGAAGGCCTCTTGCATGCCTTCGACCGCCACTACCTGGGACTGATGGACGTTCCCTAAACGAGCGTTACGGCGCGCGGATCGGCGCGGCCGACAATCTGACCGAGCTCGGTCTTTACGACGACATACGCAATGTCGGGGCCGCTCGGACACATCTTGGCCGCCCAAGTACTGCGCGCCGCCGCAAGAACTTCTTGCTTATGCGCATTCGGGAGCCCGCTCCAAACAGCGGAATCCATGACGAGCAGCAGTTCTTTATGCTCGACATTCATCGCGCCGACACGAACCGATCGCACCAGACCCTGCGGTCCATACTGAATCTCAAGCCCTTCAACGGTGTGGGCCTGCGGTCGTGAGATGCTTACGGCTCCCGTCACAACCGGCACGAGCCGCGGCATTTCGGGCGGCGTCGAGGGCGGCGTGTCGACGCCGGATTGCGCGTCGGGCCGGCGCGTCCAAAGCATAGACATTCCAAATGCCAACAGCCCTGCTGCACATACGCCGGCAATGAACCACAGGAGAGTCGATGAAGGCGCCACGGACGTTTCATACCCCCGGCCGCGCGAAGCTCACCCGGTCAAGCGGCCCTACTGCTTGGGCCTTCATTGCGCCCTCAAGGGTCTCCGCAAAGAAGCTTGCTTGCTGTTCGAGGATGTCATCCGTGTGCTCAAAGCGGGGGTGGCGGCGCACAGAGTTAACCGCAAAGCCTCCGTCATGCGCGCGTACAATGCCCAGCCGGCACAAGCCCTCGATTGCTTGCAAAACGCAGCCAGCCGGATCGGCTCGCAACTCCGGGTCTACGAAAAGGCACCGGGGCAAGGCGCGCGGCTGCGACTGAACGCCGGCTATCAGTTCCTGCTCCGTGAAGTCCGGCATCCCCCCCAAGAGCCAATGCGCCACGAGCGCGCTCACCGTTACCGGCCGCGCCGCCTGCAACTCTTCGCGAGCGTTCTGCCGCACTTCGAGCGGAACCACGCGATAAAGCTGCGAGAACTTGCGCCCACGAAACGGATCGTAACTGATCGCGCACAGGAAAACGCGGCGGGCGTGCGGCTCCAACCGGGCCCAGATCCCGCGGAACGGCAACATCTTGCCGTCCGTCGGATACTCACCCTCCGGCGTGACGAAAAACGTTGCCCCGCGATCGATCGTGGTTTCGATTCGCTTCAAATCGGCCTCGATTCCCGCGCGCATCTCATCGAGCGCTTCTTTGCGGTACGGCATCTGCAGATCCGAGAGACGCAGGAGCGTGCCTTGTGCGCGCGCGCGAATATCGGCCCGAAGCAGATCGCCGGTTGAAGCGTTTTGCAAACCGCTTGCCAAGAGCGCGCGCGGCTTAAAAGATCAACTAGCGGCAGGGGTCCGTGACGGCGCTGCGCGCTCCATGCCCAACGCGCGATAGAGCGCGTCTGCAGTTCGTTCTCCAGCGGAAGCATGCCGAGGCCCTCGAAGATAAAACCGAAGTTCGCGCCGGGAAAAATGCGCCCCAGCCACGGCAGGCGCCCAGCGATAAAGCCTGGCTCATACATCATCCGCGCCGAGACGGCGAACACCGGCGCCCGGCCGCCCCCAAGCATAAAACGACAGTAGGGTTCCATCAGATCCAGATCGACCTGATGGTTTGCAATAATCAGCGCCGGGCCGCGTCCGTGCCGAAGCTTTTCCCCATCCGCGAATGCGGTTCTGCAAGTGCAGTGCCGTCCAAACCGAAACGGCCGTCGCGACTCGTATCGGAAAGCCCCACCACGGAATAAGGGGACGAAGCCCAACGGCAAGAACGGACGTCGATCCCAGAACAAAGCAAAGTGCGGCGCCGCAAAACAAGACCTGGTAGCCGATCTCGGCATTACCGAACGCGCTGAGCACGGCGCCGCCGATAAGCGGGGCGACCACTTGCGGCGCGTTCTGCGCGATCCCCCAAATGCCCAAATCGCGCGCAACGTCGCGCAGCTTCGGAACCGAATCGATCGCCAGTGCCCAGCCGGTGGACATGATGCCGCCGAATCCGATGCCGAACAGCACGGCAAAGCCGTACATCCAGTGCTCGTCGGGAAAGGCCGCAAATCCCGCTGCCGCAAGCGCCATCGGAATGCCGCACAGGGCAACGATGATTTTTCGCGGGACGCGATCCGAAAGCCATCCGAGATAAATTCCGGAAGCGATTGCACCCGCAAGGGAAGCGAAACCGACAAGGGCGGTCCCAACCGACGGGTTACCCGCGTGCAAGATGTCCCGGAAGAAATACAGCACGTACGTCATCAGCAAGGCAAGCCCGAACGCTAAAAACAGGCGTGCCACAAACACGACGGTGAAGTCGTGCCAGTCGCTCACGTGCGCGTGCTCTTCGGGCTGATCCGGTATGCGGTCTTCGCGCTGGCCCAGCAGGAGCGCTCCGCCCACCGCAAGCGCTACGGCGACGCCAACGAACGTCGCTGCGATCGTTGTGCCCGCAGCTACTGCAAAACCCAGAATCACGCCGACTAAGGTGGCCACGTTGCGAATTCCCGACTCCGTTCCCCATTGGTCGTGAGGCACAACGTCCGGGATCATGGCCTGATACGCGGCCAAACTGATATTTGCGCCCATGGTCGCTAACAATACGAAGACGACGAGCATGGCGAATGAATGCACGCCCGCAAGCGAAACGAGCGCGACGATGTCGATTGCGGCGCCGAGCCAGATGAGCGCGCGGCGCGGAACGCCGCGCCTGCGCCCGGCATCGGAGACTGCGCCGGCAATAGGCGGCACGATCATCGCGAGCAGCGCCATAAGTGCAAGAACGAGCGACACGGCTCGAATGTGGTCGCGCGGAGCCAACACCGCGACGGCCGCGGGAATCGTGATCGTCGGAAGCGCCGTATCCTGAAAGTGCAGCGGCACCCAGAAGCCGTTGAGCGCGACGGCTTCCCGGATGCGTTTCACGGCGCCGATCACGGTGCTTTTGTGAGCGCCAAGACCTGCGCCTCGATCCCCTGCAGCGCATGCGAGTATTGGTCCGCTAACGCCATTTGCGCGGCAGTCGGCTCGCCGTCGTACTGCTCCATCGTATACCGCAAGTAGGCGAGCTGCTCGGTCAAGCGCGCGGGCAGCCGATACCCGCTGGGTTCGGGATTGCGCAATTGGGCCAGCAGCGGCTGCGCCGCGGCCTGATTGCGCAGGCCCTTGAGCGTTGCTATCAGGCGTTCCGCCCGCTCCTGCAGATCGGCGAGGCGCGTAACCGCGTCGTGCAGCGTCTGCAGTTGTGCAGCGGTGGCCGAACTGCGCGGGTCGAGCAGTACCTTCACCGGTGCACGCAGCGATTGGCCGGCAATGTCTACGGCGAGCGTATACGTTCCGGGCACGACCTGCGCGCCCTCGATTCCCAACGGGACGAAGATGTAGTATCCGCGCGAATCCTGCTGCGCGCGAGCGCCTCCCGCGACCTGCTCGCGCAGATCCCACGTAAAACGATTCAATCCCGCATGCACCGGCGTGAGGAACTCACCGATTTGATGGTTCGCGCCATCCAAAACGTGCACGAGCAGCGAGGGCTTAGCATGCGCCGGTGCCGGCGGCGCGGTGGGCAGATACAAGGAAATCAACGCTCCGTACGGTTTTGCGTCGGCAACGAACGCGCCGCGCCCGTGCTCGCGGTAGGGCAGGCCTTGATAGCGATATGCCGGCATCGGTGTAAACAGCTGCGGTTTGCCGTTATCTTGCCACGACTGCAGCGGCGTGAGGTCGTCGAGAATATAAAACCCTCGCCCGTGCGTACCCAAAATGAGATCGTTATCGCGCGGATGGACCTGCAAGTCGAACACCGGGACGCGCGGAATGCCTAGGCGCAAACTCGCCCAATGCACACCGGCATCGAAAGAGACGAAAACGCCGCGCTCGGTTCCCGCGTACAACACTTCAGTGTTGCGCGGGTCCTCGCGAACGACGTGCACGTATCCCTCCAGACCCGCACCGATGCTGCGCCACGTACGCCCAAAGTCCGTCGTAACGAACGCATACGGCGCGTAATCGTTCCACTGGTGACGGTCTACGCTTGCGTAGGCTACGCCGCCGCGCGTCGGTGACGGAGCGATGGACGAGATGCGCGCGGGCAGCGCGACGCCTAGGGCTCCGGCTACGTCGTTCCAATGCGCGCCCCCGTCGCGCGTGAGCTCGAGGTGACCGTTATCGGTTCCGTACCACACCGTGCGCTCATCGCTTGCGTCCTCGCCGATGCTATAGATCGTGCAATAGGTTTCGGCGTTCGTGTCGTCAAGCGAAATCGGGCCGCCGCTGGGACCGAGTTGTGCGGGATCGCAGCGCGTGAGATCGGGGCTGAAGGAGGTCCAGGTCGATCCCCGATCGCTCGAACGGAACAGCACGTTGCCCCCGAAATACAGCGTATCGGGATCGTAGCGCGAGACAAGCAGCGGCGCGCTCCAATTGAAGCGGTACGGGTACGTCGACGCGCCCGTGCCGAAACCCAGAATCGGCTGCGGCGAGATGTAGCGGCGCTCGCCCGTTTTTAGATTTGCGCGAGCAAGATCGCCGAAGTGCGTATCCTCGTAAACGATCGACGGGTCGCGCGGATCCGCCATTGCGTACTGTCCATCGCCCCAATCTGCAATATTCAGCCAGTCGCCGTTGCTCGGCGCATCTCGTTGACTGAAGAGCCCGCTAGGCCCCCACCAGACTTCGTGGTCCTGCAAGCCGCCCATGACGTGGTAGGGCACGTCCATATCGTAGCCCACGCGGTAGATCTGCGCGAACGGGACGACGTCATCGTAACTCCACGTCTTACCGCCGTTTACGGTGAAGTGGAATCCCATGTCGCTGCCGTTGAGCATGCGCTGCGGGTCGAGCGGATCGATCCACAAGTCATGGTTGTCGCCACCACCACCCGCGTCGCGGAACTTTTCCCCCCGTCGCTGGAAACGAGCAATCCGCCGCCGATTGCAAACACGCGTTGCGGATTGCCCGGATCGCAGCGCACTTGCGAGAAATAAAAAGGGCGGAAGTTAATGTCCTGGCTTGCGTTGCGCAATTGCCAGTGCACACCATCATCGGTCGTACGGTAGAGCATTCCCCCCTTTACCGGAACGAAGGCGTACACGGTGTGCGGATTGCTACGGCAGATGCTCACGCCGACGCGGTTGATGTCGCCCGCCGGCAATCCGTTGTGCAGACGCGCATCCGTGAGCCGCTTCCACGAGGCGCCACCGTCCGAGGACCGGTACAATCCGCTCCCCGGACCGCCGCTTCGCATGTGCCAGGGCCGCCGCAAAAAATCAAATGTTCCCGCATAGACAACCGCCGGCCGCGAGGGATCGAACTGCACATCGCTTGCGCCCGTCGTCGCATTGACCGCAAGCACGCGCCTCCAATGCAAGCCGCCGTCTGCGGTGCGGTATAACCCTCGATCGGCATTCGGTGCAAACTCATGACCGAGCACGGCAATCAGCAGCACGTTCGAATTGTGCGGATCGATGGCGATCCGCGTAATACTGCCCGCATCGTCAAAACCCAAGTGTTGCCAATGCCGCCCGCTATCGAGCGAACGCCAAAGCCCATCGCCTACATCGGCGGTGTTTCGCGGAAAGGACTCGCCGGTTGCCACGTAGATTCGCCGCGGGTCGCGCGGATCGAGCGCGATGGCGCCGATAGCGCTGCTCTTTGCGCTCTCAAAGATCGATGCGAAGGTTAAGCCGCCGTCGGTTGATTTCCATAAGCCGCCCGAAGCATGCCCAAGGTATACGGTTTTCGGGTCGCCCGGTACCCCGGCAACCACGTCCAGCCGGCCGCCCATGACCGCGGGCCCAATCCAACGGTACTGCAGATCGCCAAAGGGCATCAGCAGCATCAGAATAAGCAGCAAGCACTCCACGGTGCCTGCAATTGGCGTCTAAGCTTCGGGGGCCTTCGGATCGTCGATCCACCGCACGGCCCAGGTGCCGAGCTGATCCAACGCCGGCTTAAGTTCGCGGCCCCGCTCGGTAAGCTCGTATACCACGCGCACGGGAGACTCGGCATGAACTTCGCGATGCACGATCTGCTCACTCTCCAGCTCGCGCAGGCGTTCGGTCAGCAGGCGATCGGAGATGCCCGGTATTGCGGCAAGCAATTCGTTGAAGCGGCGGGGCCCGCCGGTCAGCGTGCGGACGATGGCGCCCGTCCACCGGCGGCCGATCAATTCGATGGCGCGATGATACCTTGGACAAAGGTCTGCATGCGGCAGGGCGTCCATTTCCTCGAACCTATCATAGGTCGGGCCGCAAGGACAAGCGTGCGTTTCGGTGTAGCGTAGCGCATGACCGCTGCTACCGGCCTACTACCCGCCCGCTCGTACGATGAGATTCAAGCCCGGCCGCCGCAGATGGCCCAGCTGGCCGCCGACTACGGCGAGATCGTTGGTGGCGTGGAAGCGGCCGCATCGGCCGCACAGGCCCTGGAACAATTTTACCGGTGGGACGCACTGAGGCGCGGCTTCGCGACGTGGGCATCTCTGACCGAGCTGCACTTCCAGCAAGATACCTACAACTCGCAGTATAAGGCCGGCATCGATCTGCTCAACGAGCTTCGGCCGAAAATTACCGGCTTCGACGTCAAGGTGAAACGGGCTTTTCTGGCAAGCCCGCTGCGCGCAGAGGTGGCGCGCGCGCTGGGCAGACTACCTTTTCGAACGCTGGGAAATGGACGTAACCGCCTTCGATCCATCCATCGAAGCCTCGCTCGTTCATGAGTCGAAAGTCGGCGACGAGTACGTGGAACTGCTGGCTGGTGCCCGGTTCGAGTTCCGCGGCGAAGATCTGAGCCTGTCGACAATTTCAAAATACGGCGAGAATCCCGACCGCTCGCTACGGCGCGAAGCGGCATTTACCAAATGGGACTTCTACGCGCAAAACGCCGAGCCGCTGGACCGCCTTTACGACGATCTCGTTCAACTGCGGCACGGGATGGCGCGGCAACTAGGTCTTCCCTCATTTACCGAGCTGGGCTACCGCCGCATGATGCGCACCGACTATGCCGCGGCCGACGTTGCGCGCTATCGCGAGGAGATCGTGCGCGAGATCGTCCCGCTGGCTACAAAGATCGCATCGCGGCAAGCGCGCGAACTGGGCGTCGAGCAATTGATGCTCTGGGACGAGCAACTTTACGGAAGCGCGCCCGCACCCAAGCCGCCGCAAGAACATGCCATCATGCTCGAACGCGCACGCGAAGCCTTTGCGCGCTTGAGTCCCGACATCGGCCGCTTCGCAGCCATCATGATTGACGGAAACCTGCTGGATCTGCAATCGCGAGAAGGCAAGGCCGGCGGCGGGTTCTGCACGCTCTTCCCGACGTACGGCCTACCGTACGTCTTTGCAAATTTCAACGGGACGACCGGCGACGTCAACGTGCTCGTGCACGAAATGGGCCACGCTTTCCAAGGATACTCCAGCCGTTCGATGCCGGTGCTGGAGTACTTATCGCCCACCTACGAAGCCTGCGAAGTCCACTCGATGTCAATGGAATTTCTCGCCTGGCCACAGCTCGAACAGTTCTTCGGAGCCGACGCGCAGCGCTATCGGCTGCAGCACCTCCAAAGCTCGATCATGTTTCTACCGTACGGTGCAGCCGTCGATCACTTCCAACACTTCGTCTACGAAAATCCGAGCGCCGGTCCCGACCGGCGTAAAGCGTTCTGGACGCAGCTCGAAGCGATCTATCTCCCATGGCGCGCATACGGTGGCATCGAACACCTCGAACGCGGCGGCTACTGGCAAGCGCAGCGCCACATCTATCTCATGCCGTTCTATTACATCGATTACACGCTGGCACTCTGCTGCGCCCTGCAATTCTGGGTGCGCTCGCTCGACGACTATCCGGCCGCCCTGCAATCCTACACCGACCTCTGCCGCCGCGGCGGCGAGCTCCCATTCCAAAGCCTCGTGCGCAGCGCGGGCCTTCGATCCCCATTCGATCCGGGCGCCCTCCGCGGCGCATCCGATCGCGCAGGCCAAATTTTAGATATCAGCGTAGGAACCGCTGATTACGGATGTGAGCCCGGCATGTTCCGGCGGATTTCCAACTTTTTGCGCCGGACAGGATGTCCGATACAAAATTTTGTTCTCGCAAAAAAGTGGCCGGATCATGCCGGGCTCACATCCCTTATCAGCGGTTCCGGAGCGGCCGGGGCGAGGGAGTAACAGTGACCGGTAGCGGCGTGCGTCGCGGTATCGGCTTGCCCAGGATCGTGGGCTTCTCCGTCGGCTGCGGCGTTGGCGTAAAGACCGGCGTCGGCGCCGCGGAAGGCACGGCCGGATTGAACGGCGTCGGCGTTGCAAGGGGAACGGCATCGTGCAGGGTGATGTCGAGCGTGTGGGTACGCGAGTCATACGAGAATCGCGCACCAAAGGCTCGCAGGAGCGGCGCGAGTTCCACGTAGCCGTTGCGCACGGGAACTTGCGTAAACCGATCCCCGCGATGCACAACGATGGTCGCACCCCGGTATTCGATGCTTGCTGCTATTGCGGTCACGTACGGCCGAACCGGCGCCAAGATGCGTCCGCGCTCAAGCCGCGCGGAACGGTAGGATCGCACCGGGGTTCCGTTCAGCACGACGTGCAGCACGCCGGCCGCTAGTGGGAAAATCACGGCCGGACCCCGATAGTAGGGTAGTGCATGATGCGGTTGATCTTAGCTTTCCGTGAAGCGGGCATGCGCTTCTCGCGCGACGGATGCGCGTTCCTTTCGCAAGCGATTGCTTTCAACGCGCTCTTTGCGATCTTCCCGCTGCTCGTCTTGGTGCTCACTGCAACCTCGCTCGTGATTCCGAACGCCGACCAGCGGTTGCTCTCCTTCTTCGACACATTCGCTCCCGCGCTGCACGATACGATCGCTGAAAATGTGCGCACGTACGTTTACGGCCGCGGGCTTTCGAGCGCCATTGCATTTATCGTCGTGATCTGGGCAGCGAAAAATTTGTTCATGGGACTGGCCTACGCGCTCAACCGCGCCCTCGCCGTACCCAGGAGCCGGCCGCTCTATCACGATCTGCTGCTTTCCATCGTCATGCTTCCGCTCACCGGCATCATGCTGATCTTCGCGATCGGCATGCCTATCGTCGTTTCGATTGTTTTCAATGTTGCGCGAATCCCCGATCCTCAGCATTTCTCGCAGATCTTGGCATACGCGCTTTCGATGGCGATGGTCTTTATCGTCGTGGTCTTCCTCTATACGTTCTTGCCCAATCGCGAGGTCCATTGGCAGTTCGCCGTTCCGGGTGCCACGTTCGTTGCGCTCATGTGGCCGCTTGTACAGTTCGCATTTGCGTTCTATACCGTACACGTTAATTTCGCACGCATCTACGGCGCGCTCTCCGCGCCGCTGGTTCTTTTGTTGTGGTTCTATATTATCGGGCTCATCTTTTTCTTCGGTGCGGAGCTGAAGCGCCGGCTGGGCACATCATAAAGGCAGCGAGGAAGTCTCGCCGCTCGTCGATCCGATAAAGCCCACCGAAGAACACCTTGCCGGAACGGAAGGGGCGGGCGGATCGTGACGCTGCTGTTCATCCACGGCGCCGGGTTCACGGGGCAGTGTTTCGATGCCCAGGTCCGAGCCTTTCCGGATTCTTACGCGCCGAGCTTGCCCGGACATTGCGTGGCCGGCGAGGGCACGTCGGTTCAGGAGTTTGGGGGCTACGTCGCCCGCTACATCCGCGAGCGGCAGTTGACCGACGTCGTGCTTTGCGGGCACTCGATGGGGGGCGCCGTCGCCCTGCAGGTGGCGCTGGACGAGACGGTTCCGCTGCAAGGCCTGGTCCTCATCGGCTCGGGTGCGCGCCTGCGGGTTGCACCGGCCATCTTGCAAGGCATGGAAGACGACTTCCCGGTTGCGGCCCACGACGTGGCGCAGTACTTTTTTGCCGAACCGCTCCCGGCCCTGACGGGATGGGCGGAGGGCTGCATGCTCACGGTGGGAAGCCGGCAGACTCTGCTGGACTTCCAGGCCTGCGATGCTTTTAACGTGGCCGACCGCCTCACGGAGATCACCCTTCCGCTCCTGGCCATCACCGGCGAGGCCGACAAGATGACGCCGCCAAAATATGCGCAGACCTTTGTCGACCGGGTCCCGGGCGCGCAGGCGCGAATAATTCCCGGCGCCGGCCACTTCGTGATGGTCGAGCGCCCCGAGGAAACAAACGAAGCCATCGGCTCGTTTCTCTCGGGAATCGGTTAGCATCTCGGAAAGGACCCTCGTGCGTCGAACTCCGGCCCTCGTTCTTTTTTGTGTGAGCTCGGTGCTCATGGGCGCCGCCCGCCCGACGCCCGCGCCTAAAGCGGTCGCAGTTCCCACGGCAAGCCCAGCGCCCGTACACTCGGTGCCGCTGGTCATCGTCTTTCCGTTCGATACCAGCACCGATATCAAGCCCGGAACCGGCGAGAACGCTGCCCAAGTGTTCATGAACCAAATGAATGCCGACGGCGGCATCGACACCATCGAAGGGCCGGCCTCGGTTAAGCGCGCCGATTATCCCACCTACGCGCACTCCGTTCATGCCGACTACTACGTTGCCGGTTATATGACCCCGCTTGGAAATGGCGTCTCGCTCGTGGAGCAAGTGGTCTCGACGTTGAGCGGAACCATCGTTTTCGGACAGACGGCACAGATCGAATCCATCCAAGATGCCACCGCGCAGGCAACGTACATTCACGATGGTATCGTCGCACGCGAGCAAGAGATAAGCGACGCGTACACGTCGGCGCAAGCACAACTACATCCACGCCTTCCTCCAGCAATCAAGCCGACCTGGGCAAAGGGATCGCCGGCATCGCCGGACTGTTCCACCATTCGCGAACCGGTTCCACGCCCACGCCCGCACGGCTCAAACCCTCCAAGGGGGTCTTTGTCGTGCACGTGAGCGGGGCATTGCCCGCCGGCGATCTCTCCAAAGCAACCGAGGTCCTTTACAGCGCCCTGAACGTGCGCTATAACGCGCGCATGAGCACCGCTGCCGGCGAGAACTTATCCAAGACGGCCGATGCCATCTGCGGCTCGGATCGTAATAATACGATCGCCACCGGCAATGCGTCGGCACAGACGCACCATTCGGGCTTCGGATCGCGCGCCCAATACACGTTCGTGCTTCAAGTCTACACCTGTTTCGGGGCAAAACTTGCTGAAGGTACCGCCAGCGCCGGCACGATTAGCGAAGCTGTGCAGCGCGCGGTTGACGAGTACGCTTCCGCTCATCCCTCAAATGGCTAATCGCTAATCGAACGTGCGCGCAAAGCGCATGCTTGCGAGCGCGATTGCCGCAAGACCGATACCGATGAGCGCAGCGGCCTGCGTCCACAGGTCCGGCAAGCCCGCTCCGCGCAGAATGATCCCGCGCAGGATCTGCAGCACGTACGTCAGGGGCAGCGCATAGGCGACGACTTGCATGGGACGCGGCATCAAATCGACCCGGAAAAACATGCCCGAGAGCAAGAACGAAGGCAGCACGTAAAAGAGCGACATAAAGAGCGCTTGCAACTGCGACCGCGCAAACGTGGAGATCAGCAGTCCCAGGCCTAAACCCGTTAGCAGACTCGCGCCGCCCAGAACGACGAGCAGCGCGACGTTTCCGGCAATCGGCACGCCGAATAAACCGACCATAATCGCGAGCACCAACAAAAAGTCGATAAAGCCGATCACGCCGTACGGCAGCATCTTACCCAGCATCAGCGCGGGCGGCGAGATCGGCGTTACCCGCAACTGGTCCAACGTTCCGCGCTCGCGCTCGCCGACGATGGCAAGCAGCGTTAGCACCGTCGTCAGGTTGAGCATAAGCAGCGCGATGAGACCGGGAACCAAAAAGTTCGGCGTGCGCAGCGAGGGATTGAAGAGCACGCGCCGTTCTATCTGGACGGCCGGGGTTTCACCCGAGGCGCTCACGGCAATCTGCGCCGCCGCACGATCGGCTGCTCCGAGCGCGGCTTGGGCCAGCGTCGCGTCGGACCCGTCGACGATAAATTGAACCTTTACGGGATCTCCGCCGTCTACGGCCGCACTAAAGCCGGCCGGAATAATGATGGCCGCCTGCGCACCCCCCGAAACCAGCAAGGCCCGAATCGCGCCGGCCGAGACTGCGTTCCCCACGATATCGAACGTTTGCGAGCGCTGCATTGAAGCCAGGACTTTACTGCCGAAGCGCCCGCGATCGGCGTTATACGCAACGGTCTTGATATGCTGAATATGCAGATTAATAGCATAGCCGTAAATCGTCAGCTGCATGATTGGCATGGCGAAAATGAGCGCGAGTGTCACGGGCTCGCGAACGATATGACGCACTTCTTTGTACATGATCGCCGTTAGGCCGCGCCAAAATGCGATCATGCCGGCCTCTCACGCGTCAGCAGAACGAACGCTGCTTCAAGCGAGCTTTGCGTGCCGCAGATTTCGGCCGGACAACCGCTTGCCAAAATTCGCCCGTTTTGTATGTACGCCAGCTGCGAGCAGTTCTGTGCTTCGTCCATGTAGTGCGTGGTTATAAAAAACGTCTTGCCGCGGGCAGCAAGGATTCGCAGCAATTCCCATAACTCGGCGCGCGCGACCGGATCGATGCCCGCTGTAGGTTCGTCCAAAAAAACCACCGGCGGATCGTGGAGCAGCGCGCACGCGAGTGCAAGGCGCCGCTGCCACCCACCGGAGAGGCGTCCGGCGCGCATTCCCAAACAGCTGCCGACGCCGGTGCACTCCACCGTCTGGCTCTTGCGCCGCCGCCGCTCGCGCGAACCCAGCAGATACGCGCGCGCGTAGAACTCCATGTTCTCCTCGCCCGTGAGATCGGGATAGAGCGTAAAGCCCTGCGCCATGTAGCCGATGTGTTCCCGGACGGCGGCGGCATCCCGCACAACCTGAAGGCCGTCTATCCAGGCCTCGCCGGCATCCGACTGTACGAGGCCGCAAAGGATTTTGATCGTCGTGGATTTGCCGCTGCCGTTCGGTCCGAGAAAACCGAAAATGCCGCCGCGTGGAACGGCGAGGGTTATGCCGGAGAGCACCTCGCGATCGTCATACCGCTTGGTCAGGCCCCGCACGACGATCGCGCCGTCGTTGTGCATCTATCGTAGCTACTCATCGTCGGTCAGTAAACCCTGCGGGAGGTCAACCACGATACGTTTTGAGGTGATGTCGATCGAGACGATAAAGGCCGCAACCATCGGCACCATTCGTCCGCCGACGATAAGCATATCGGAACTGGGGTAGTGCTCCACGCGCTCTACGGCGCCCAGCTTCGCGCCGCTCTTATCGAACAGCGAGCATCCGGTCAGGTCGCGATCCAGTATTCCCCTGGATCCAACTCGATGCGGTCCGGGTCGGCGTAAAGCTGCGTCCCGGCATAACGCTCGGCGTCGTTCGCGCTAGCAACGCCGCAAAGAGTAATCAGTAAACGCCCCTTATGTTCGCGCACGCGGTCCAACTGCAGGATCGTGCGCGTCCCGTCCGCCAGCCGCGCTTCAAACTCGGCGCCACGGGCAAAAAGCATGCGACCCGAGCTGGTCGGGTCGCATTTTAATTCACCGTGAATGCCGAAGATGCCGGCTATGCGCCCGACCGCAACCGGGTTACTCGGCGTCTTGGTCGCCACTGGCCGCGCCGGGGTCTTCGTCCAACTCGCTGGTGTCGAAGATTTCAACGGAGATCTTCCCCTCAGCCGTCGCGCGAATAATCGTGCGGAGCGCTTGCGCCACGCGGCCGCTGCGGCCGATGACTTTACCGATGTCGTCCGGATCCACTATCAGTTCGATGGATGCCTGTTCGCCGTTTTCCGGAGGAAAGTTATCGACGATCACCTCGTCCGGCTTCTCCACCATCTTCTTCGCTAGAAACTCCAGCAGTTCGGCAGCACGCGCTCGCGAAGCAGCCGGATCTGCCGGCTGACGATCGCGCCCGTAGTTTTTGCCGCCGCCCGAGAACGGCCGCCGTGCCGGACCGCGAGATCCGCCTGCGCCGCTGTTGCGCCGGCGCGGAGCATCGTCTTCGGGCTCGACGTCATCGATGATCGTTTCGTTCGACGCGATTCTGCGCGCGCCGAGCGTAGAGTGCCGCTCTGCCTCTTCGCCTTCTTCGTTAAAGAGTCCGAATTCGTCATCGAACGCGCTCATTAGCCCGCGCCTTTTTCAGACCGCGGTTTGCGTTTGGTTTCAGGCACGAATCCGCGATCCATGATGCCCTTTTCCGCGAACAGGCGGCGAACCGTATCCGAGGGCTGCGCGCCTTTGGCAAGCCACGCTTTGGCTTTTTCCTCGTTCACGACGACTTCGCGCGGTTCAACGCGGGGATTGTAATGCCCAAGGATCTCGATGAAGCGCCCGTCGCGCGGCGAGCGCGCATCGGCAACCACAAAGCGGTACGTGGGTTGTTTTTTGGCGCCCATCCGGCGCAGTCTGATTTTAACCATTGTTCTTCCGTAGTAAGGGGGTGAGTGGAAATTTCGATCGCTTTTTGCCGCCGCCGAAGCCCATCTGTTTCATCATTTTGCGCGCCTCTTCGAAGCGCTTGACCAGACGGTTGACGTCGGAGACTTGCGTGCCGCTGCCCTGCGCGATGCGCTTACGCCGCGAGCCGTTAAGAATGTCAGGGTGATGCCGCTCGCGGCGCGTCATGGAGCAAATGATTGCCTCGATGCGCTTGAGGTCGGCTTCGGGAATCTCAAAGTCTTTCGGCAATGCCCTGGAAATGCCCGGTATCATCTTCATGATGTCCGTCATGGAGCCCATTTTGCGCACTTGGCGCATCTGGTCCAGGAAGTCGTCCAAGGTGAACTGCTGCTTGAGCAGCTTCTCCTCGAGGTCTTTGGCCTGCTCGGCGCTGTAGAGGCCTTGCGTACGTTCGATGAGCGTGAGCACGTCGCCCATGCCCAGAATCCGCGAGGCCAGACGGTCGGGGTAAAACGGCTCGATGGCCGAGAGCTTCTCGCCCACGCCGATGAATTTAATCGGGGCGCCGGTGATCTTGTGAATGGAGAGGGCCGCACCGCCGCGCGTATCCCCGTCCATTTTGGTGAGCACGACGCCGGTGATCCCCAGGCGATCGTGAAACCCCTTAGCAACGTTGGTCGCTTCCTGGCCGGTCATCGCATCGGCAACCAGCAAGATCTCCTTGGGCTGCACCGCGGCTTTGATGCGCTCCAGCTCGGCCATCAACTCGTCGTCGATTTGCAAGCGTCCGGCTGTGTCCACGATAACCGTGGAGAGTCCAAGACGCTTGGCTTCTGCAACGCCTTCGCGCGCAATCCGCACCGGATCGGTCTGCCCCTGCTCGAACACGGGCAGATCGATCTGCTTGCCCAGTGTTTGCAGTTGGTCGATGGCAGCCGGACGGTACACGTCGGCCGCGACGAGCAGACTGCGGCGGCCTTGTTCTTTGAGGCGCAGCGCGATCTTGCCGGCGTGCGTCGTTTTGCCGGAGCCCTGCAGACCGACCAGCATAATAACCGATGGCGGCGTGTCGGAGAATTGCAGACGCGCTTCCGCACCGCCCAGCAGTTGAACGAGCCTCGTCGTGTACGATCTTCACGATCGTTTGCGCGGGCGAGAGCGAGGCCATGACGTCCGCGCCGATAGGCTTGCTCTTTGACTTTCGCCACGAACTCCTTGGCGGCCGATAGCGAAACGTCGGCCTCAAGCAAAGCGATGCGCACTTCGCGCATCACTTCATTGACGTCGGTTTCACTCAAACGGCCGCGGCCGGTGATGCGGGCAAAGATTGCCTGCAGCCGGTCGCTCAACTGGTCCAGCAAGGATTACTCTTTCGCGGTTGCATCCTCGACGCGCTTGACAGCATCGCCGACGGTCTTAATCTTCTCTGCCTCTTCGTCCGGAATGTCGATGTTGAATTCCGTTTCGAAGGCCATCACGAGCTCCACTTGGTCAAGCGAGTCCGCCCCGAGATCGTCGGTGATCGACGCTTCGGGAGTCACCTCGGACTCGTCGACGCCGAGCTGCTCGACGATGATTTTCTTGACTTTATCGAACGTGGTGGACATAGGTCTCCTTCATGGGTGCTGCTTACATCAAAACGCCGCCGTCGACCACCAAGGTTTGTCCCGTGATGAATCCGGCAGCATCCGAGCAAAGAAATGTGACTGCTCCGCTTACGTCTTCCGGTGTCCCCGCGCGGCCGAGGGCCGTTTGTGCCAGCAAATATTCTCGCGCCTGCTCGGGCATTTTTTGCGTCATAGCGGTTTCTATGAGGCCCGGCGCGACGGCGTTCACTCTTATGTTCCGTGACCCCAATTCCTTTGCTAGGGACTTGGTCAGGCCAAGCAGGCCCGCCTTCGACGCCGCGTAGGCCGCTTGGCCCGCGTTGCCCATCAGGCCGACGATGCTTGACATCAGCACGATGGAGCCGCCACGCTGTTTCATCATCGGCTTGGCAACCGCGCCGCACAGGTAGAATGCCGATTTGAGATTGACCGAGAGCATCTGGTCCACGACCTCGGGTTTGAGGCGCAGCAGCAGTGAATCGACCGACTGCCCCGCATTGGCCACCGCAAAATCGATGCGGCCGAATTCCGCCATCGTCTGCGCGACGAATCCCTCGACCGCGCCCGCATCACTCACATCGCCCGTTGCAATGAGCGTGCGCACGCCGGCGCGGGCTGAGCGCACGGCATCCAGACTTTCTTGCAGCGCGCCTTGGTCGCGGCCGGCGAGCACAACATCGGCGCCGTTGCGCGCAAGATCGACGGCAATCGCTCGGCCGATGCCGCGGCTCGCGCCCGTCACCAGCGCTACTTTACCTTCAAACATGGCTCATCTGCAATTTCTGCACCGATGCAAAATCGGTAACGTTCAGTACCGTGGGCGCATTCGGCAACCGTTTCATCAACGGCCCCAGGACCGGGGAGGCACCAAACTCTACGACCAGTTGCGGTTCGTATGAAAGCAGCGTCAGCGCCGTCTCATGCCAGCGCACCTCGTCGCTGATGGAGCGCACCAAATTTTTCTTGATCGTTTCGACATCGCGGTAGGGTTGCGCGTCCACATTGGAGATCACATCGAACTGCGGCAGCTCGAAGCGCGCCGCATTAACCGCAGCCGAAAACCGTTCGATTGCCGGATGCATGAGCGCGCTATGCCACGCGCCCGAAACGTTGAGCGGAACGACGCGCTTGGCGCCGGCCTCCAGCAGCGCATCCCCTGCGGCTCGCACCGCCTCCAGATCGCCGCTGATGACGATTTGCGTGGGCGAGTTAAAGTTCGCAAGCTGCACGCGTCCGCCTATCCGATCGCGAACCATTTCGATGGTAGCCCGAATCTGTTCGGCTTCCATTCCCAGCACTGCGCTCATGCCGCCCGAGGCCTGTTCGGCCGCAAACTGCATGGCTTTCCCGCGCTCGTCAACGACGCGCAGAGCATCCTCGAACGAGAGCGCACCGGCGATGGTTAAACTGCAAAACTCGCCGAAGGAATGTCCGGCGCTCACAACCGGCGCCGGCGTCTGCGCGGCGTAATAAAGCGCGAGATTCGTCGTGAAAATTGCCGGCTGACTGTACTGCGTCTCACGCAGCTTCTCTTCGGGACCGCTGCGCTGCAGGGCGAGCAGGTCGTATCCTAAAACGGCGCCAGCGCGATCGAAGAGGTCCCTCGCCGCCGGCGCGTTTGCGGCAACGTCGACGCCCATGCCCACGACTTGCGATCCTTGGCCGGGGAAAATTGCTGCTTGCCGCACGCTAAGAGATCCACTTCCAGCAGACGGCACCCCACGAGAGGCCGCCGCCGAAGCCGACGAACACGATGATATCCCCGTTCTTGATCTTTCCGGCACTCACGGCCTCGGAAAGCGCCATCGGAATCGAAGCAGCCGACGTGTTGCCGTACTCCTCAATGTTGACGATCACTTTTTCTTCCGGCATGTTGAGATATTTTGCGGCCGCCATGATGATGCGGTGATTCGCCTGATGCGGAATGAGCCAGTCCAGATCGGCTTTCTGCAGATGCGCCTTTTCCAGCGCTACATCGGTGGCCTCGA
The DNA here is from genome assembly GCA_963702335.1 of Vulcanimicrobiota bacterium. Taxonomy (GTDB): domain Bacteria; phylum Vulcanimicrobiota; class Vulcanimicrobiia; order Vulcanimicrobiales; family Vulcanimicrobiaceae; genus DASSRQ01. The sequence continues at coordinate 19,227 of CAVPCC010000020.1, forward strand.
TCATCTTGGTGACGGCAAACTTGAAAACTTCGCGGCCTTCCATTACCAAAAAATGCTTGCCCGCTTCGATGGCGTCCGCGGTATGCGGCGAGCGCGATCCGCCCCCGGGAATGTAGAGCAGCTCAGGACGGGTGCCGTCCGAACCGAGTCGCTTGAGAGAAAACAATCGACTTCGCTTTGCTCTAAGATAACCGCGCCCGCGCCGTCACCGAAGAGCACCGCCGTCGAACGGTCGGTGCGGCTGGCGATGCGCGTGAGTACTTCCGCGCCGATGAGCATGATGCGCTTGTACACGCCCGAGCGCACCAGACTCGAGGCGATCGTCAGGCCGTAGATGAAACCGCTGCAGGCGATTTCGATATCGAATGCGGGCTTGTCGGACGCGCCCAGTTTCGAGGCAACGATGCACGCCGTCGCCGGAAACATGTAGTCGGGCGTTGCGGTGGCGACGATGTAGCAGTCGATGTCGGCCGGCGCGAGCGACGTCTTGCTCAACGCATTCCGGGCCGCCGCAATTGCCAGGTCGCTGGCGGCTTCTTCGGGTGCAGCCACATGCCGGCGCTTCATCCCCGTGCGCGTCGTGATCCACTCGTCCGTTGTGTCGAGGATCTTTTCCAGATCTTCGTTCGTCAAAATACCGGCGGGCGCATAATGGCCAACCGCGGATATCTTGACGCCGATAGGATTCAACGCGGGGTCTTAGCCGTGCGAATGTCCGGCGTGATCGTCTTTGATCTCGACGACTTGGCGGCCGGCATACGTGCCGCATTGCCCACAGGCAAAATGCGGGCGCTTAGGCGCGTGACATTGCGGGCACTCCACGGTCGTGACCGGGTTCAGCTTCCAGTTCGCGGCGCGACGGCTGCGCGTCTTGCTTCGCGGTGTTTTCCATTTGAGGTTGGCCACTATATTTCTCCGTCAGCTCCCGGGCAAACGCACTCGCCCGTGTTTCTGTTCTCGCCGCAGTTCGGGCAAATGCCCTTGCACGTTTCCGCGCACACGATGGTGAGCGGAATGGCGCTGCAGACCAGCTGCGTTGCCAAATCTTTTACGTCCAAACGCGCGCCCGTTAGAACGTTGCCCGGCCCGAACGGATCGTTCTGCGATTCCGGTCCGGTATCGAGCTGCTCGTCGACCTCGACGTGCATCGTGCGTACGACGCTTCCCAAGCACCGGCCGCACTCACCCTCGTACGCCGCATCGATATTGCCTGTGATCTCCAACTGTTCGCCCGTGGCGGACAGATTGAGATGCACGCGTGCCGGTTCGGGGAAGCGCACTCCCTCGAAGGGTTCCAGATCAACGTCCTGGTTCAGAACCAGCCGCTGACGGCTCCCGGCAACCAGGCCGGCAATATCTACTTTATACGAAGAAGCCATAACATAGACGAAGGCCGCCCGGCGATTGGGGGGCCTTCTAAACTGAGACATTGTAGAACCCGGGGGGAGGGCTTGTCAAACACATCGCTCGCCGGTAAGGACGAGCACGATGAGCACGACGATAGCCGGGGTCGCCTTCGGCCCCCAAATTCTGCAGGCAGCCCAGCGCCATGGACTGGATCCGCGCCTGCTTGCGGCCGTGGCCGCTCAAGAGACGGGCGGGCCCGGCAGCAACTCCGGGCGCAACGTCGTTGGGGACGCTGGCCATGGGCATGGCCTGTTCCAAATCGACGACCGCTACCACGACTTTGCCCGCAGCCCCCAGGCCATGGACCCGGCGGCCAACGCCGACTATGCGGCCGGAATGCTCGGCGCGCTGCTTGAGCGCTACGGCGGCAATGTCCATCAGGCCCTGAGCGCTTACAACGCGGGCGACCCCAACAGCGCCGGCACGCTAACGCAGTGGCCCGGCGGCAGCAGACTCGGATACGCGGACTCGGTCATGCAGCATTACGCCGCGCTTGGCGGCGATGCGCCAAGCCTGAACGCCGAGATGCAGGCCGAATCGCCCAGTGCCTCCCAGGCGCTCGACTCACTCATGCAGATGGCGGGCACGCAGATACCGGCCCCGGCGCCCCCGCAGCCCGATATCCACTCGTGGCGCACCATGGCCGGGGTGGACGCGAGCGGCCACTCAAACGGCCAACCCGACTTTACCTCACTTGTCGATCCGCTTGCCGGTAGTGATAGTGCTACGCAGAGCGTGTAAGGAGAATTGATATGAGCAGTTTCTTAAGTCACATCGTGCACGGGGTCGAAAACGGGCTGGTGACCCTTGCCACAACCGGCAATCCGGCACTGGCCGCGGGCGCGGGCGTCTTGGGCGCGGTCAGCGATAGCGGAGCGGGCGCTTCGCCCGCGCAGCCGCCGCTACTTGCAAGCCCGTTGCTCACCGCACTGCAGGCCGAGAATCCCGCAGAACGCACCAACGTAAACGCGCTCTCGTCGTTTGCAAGCGGTGCGCAGCAGAACGACTTCGCGGATCTTATCGGAGGTGCAGCATGAGCTTTCTCTCGGGTTTAGGCAGTATCTTCGAATCGAATCCATCGCTCATTGCCGGCGTTGCGCAGTTCTTTACCGGGAGCGGCGGCCTGGGCAACGCTGCGGGTGACGCCGGCGATGCCGCGATGGGCGTGCTAAACGCGCAGAGCGAGGTCTTCCAGGTCGGCATGTACGCGCAGCAGTTGCAGCATCAGGAGCAAATGCAGATCATCTCGCAATCGTTCGACGAAATGATGGATCAGAAGTCGGAAACGATGCGCGAACAAAACACTTTGCGCGACGTGAACATGGCGCAAAGAAAAGCGGATAACGCGATCACAAAGAAATTCATCGAGAGTATTACCGAGTGATCGTTCCCGTGCGGCAACCCACTCCTACGCGCGGTTCCGCCTCACCGCGCGTGGCTCAGGAGCAAGAGCAATTCGACCAAACGATGGAAGAGCGCGCCGAGCTGCAGCGCGAAGCCAACACGCTGCGCGACATGATGCTCGCCCAACTCAAAGCCGACGACGAAGCGCTCAAGAAATACATCGCGATGATCTAAGGCGCCGCGGCACGGCAGGCCCCTTGTCATCCTGAGCCCGTCGAAGGCCCCCGAGGTCACCCCAGGGGCGGCCCGTCGCTCCCCTTGCCCCGCGCCCTTCGACGGGCTCAGGATGACGTGGCCCGAAGTCGATCCCTGGAATCGGATAGAGGGGGCGGGCTGTACCAAGAAACCACTTGCGGGCTGTGGTAGAATCAGTTCTTGTCGGGGCCATTAGCTCAGTTGGTTAGAGCGCATGCTTGATAAGCATGAGGTCCCTGGTTCGAGACCAGGATGGCCCACCAGTACGGCTTACCGCGCGGCGGTCTGCTCCACGAAATACGAGGCCGGAAGTGACTGCGGAAAGTCGTAGTTGCTCAGGGTGTATTCGCCGAAGTAGTTCGTGATTTGCGAATACTGCCGGTGCCGCAGCGACCACACGACGTGGTTCACCACAAGATACGGCCCCGCATAGCCGATGTCCACCTGGAAGTCCGCTAAGGTCGGCGGTCCGCTCGTTTCCTGAGCGAAGTTGATGATTCCGCTGACGATCACTTTCCACACGACGCCGCTCGTCGTGTCCACCCACATCGCTTTGATCGTCGGCCGTGTAGGCGAAACGCCGCTGAATCGCACGTGATACGTGTCGTGGCCTTTGTAAATCTCCTCGCCGACATACGTGCATTTCATGTCGCCCTCGGCGCGTACGCTGGCGATCGTGCGCAGCGACTGCGCTTGCGGAATCCAGCTTTGGCGCCCCAGACCATAGGGGCCAAGTTCAGGCGGTCCGGGCTCGGTTTGCCGCGTAAGGATCGGCGCGTACGCAAAACGCTCGTCCCGCACGCGCGCAAGCCCGTCATCGCGGTAATCCACAAACGCGATCGACTGCAGCAGCGGAAGGTCGTCCTGCGTTATGGTGATGTGTTCGTCGTAGCTGACGTATTCGGGATGTGCCGAGACGGCGCTGGTCCGCAGCGCGGTGTCGAAGATCGTCCAACATGGCGGCGCCGCCATCGCGGCTGCCAAAAGGAGAGTTGGCAACATGGTCCTGCCTCCGCACATTCAGTATCCCGCAGTCTAACGCCCAAGACAAGGTGATAGATGGACCCTCTCGAACCATCCGCGGTCCTAATTTTGGGGATGTAGTCAGCTGGTAGAGCGCCTGCTTTGCAAGCAGGATGTCAGGAGTTCGAGTCTCCTCATCTCCAAATTTTCCGGACCGCTTCGTGGGGGCATAGCTCAGCTGGTAGAGCACTTGCATGGCATGCAAGGGGTCAGGAGTTCGAGTCTCCTTGCCTCCACCAAGATTCGCGGTGTGGTATACTCGCCCCGCGGAGTACGCTGGACGGCCGCGCTTTCGGGGTCAAACCCGGGGGTGAGGAAAGTCCGGGCTTCACCGGGCAGGGTGCAGGATAACGTCCTGTCGGGGCGACCCGAAGGAAAGTGCCACAGAAACATACCGGCGGCCCGCAAGGGCCGCTAAGGGTGAAATCGTGAGGTAAGAGCTCACGGAGCAGCATGGCGACATGCGCTCGGGTAAACCCCACCCGAAGCAAGACCGCTCGACTACTTCCGCAAGGAAGCGGACGGCCCGTCCGAACGAGCAACGTCGCATCGAGGCGCGCGGCAACACGCGTCCCAGAGAGATGGCCGTCGCTTTCCGCTCTGCGGGGGGCACAGAATCCGGCTTATAGGCGTACTCCGCACTACCCGCGGCGCAACCCGCGGGAATCCTAACGCGTTCTAATCGAATGGAATGAACATGAACGAGCAGCAGCGATTCACCCCCGAAATGACCGTCGACCAAGCATTCAAATTGCACGCCGGTGCGCGCCGCGTCTTCGCCCGCTTTCACCTGGGCGGCTGCTCGAACTGCGCCATCAGCGAATCTCACACCATCGGCGCCATCAGCGAAGATTACGGTATTCCGCTGCCGATGCTGCTTGAAGGATTGAACGCGCTGTGGGATCAGGGCGGCTTATCGGTGGGCGACAAAGTGCGAATTCCCGACGAGATCCGCGCGAAGGTTCCGCAACTGGCCAACGTGCCCGAGATCGGCGAGATCAAGGGCATCGACTCAGGCGCCTATACGGCCGAATTCGGCGAGGTGCGCCTGCAGGGCTTAGCCGAGGATTTTATCCCGGTTCAAGCGACCGTTACGACGCCCTAGTCCTCCAGCGTCTTACGGGTGGCAAAGCCCTCGTCCATCGGGTGCCAGTACATGATGCGCTCTTCGCCCGCTTTCCAGCAGAGATAGACCGCCCGCCCATTCCGCATTGAGGGAAAATCCAGCAGCCCCAAATCTATATCTTTGACCAAGCACCCGTAGGCCTCGATGCGGTTGATCAGCCGCACGATTTCGGCCTTTTGCTCGCTAAAGCGGCCCGGCGTAAAGGGCGAACGCGGGCTGGCCATGCGGCTGTGCGCGGTCCGTTCGTGGCCGCGGACGACCGGGTCGGTCTCGAGCAGGCGGATAGCCAGGTCGCGCCGCTTCGTCCAGAGCTCCTCCATGAGGGGCGCCACCTTGGGGATGAGGGCGTTCGCTTTTTCAGGCGAAAAGAGTTTCATGATGACGGTTCAACGCTCCGCGCGGGCAGGTCGATTGGTTTTCGTTACCGGACTCTCGGGCGCCGGGAAGAGCCAGGCGATGAAGACGCTCGAAGACTTGGGCTTTTATTGTGTAGATAACCTTCCTCCGAAACTGGTTGCGCAAACCCTCACCTTGCTCGAAGATGCACAAATTCGCGAGGTCGCCATCGCCCTGGACGTGCGCAGCGGCGGCGCGCTGGGAGAAGCCGTGCCGATGCTTGCGCAGTTCTCAGCAGATTCCATCCGTCCGCTTGTACTGTTCTTGGATGCGCGCGACGACGTTCTGGTGCGCCGGTACAGCGAAACGCGCCGGCGTCACCCCTTTGCTTCGGTCGGCTCGCTGCGCGAGGCCATTGCGGTGGAGCGCACGACGCTGGCACCCTTGCGCTCGGTGGCAACCCACGTCATCGACACCACGACGCTCACGCATGCCGAGCTCAAAGAGCGGATCGGCGCCTCGTTTGCTCCCACGGATCCCGAGCGGCGCGTGGCCGTTACGGTTGTGGCTTTCGGTTTCAAGTACGGCATCCCGCTGGATCTCGATCTGCTCTTCGACGTGCGCTTCTTGCACAATCCGAACTACGTCGACAAGCTGCGCCCGCTTACGGGCGCCGATCCCGCCGTGGCCGCGTACATCGAAACCGACCCGTCGACGAAGCCGTTTTTGGATAAACTCTTTGAGATGATGGATTTCCTGATGCCGCGCTTCATGACCGAGGGCAAAGCGCAAGTGACGATCGGAATCGGCTGCACCGGCGGACGCCATCGCTCGGTTTACGTTGCGCGATGCCTCGCGCGCCGGCTCGAACAAGATGAAACCATCGAACTCTTCTTGGATCTGCGGGACGCGACACGGTGATTGGCCGCCTGCCGCCGTTTCTTCGCTGGGCGATCCCCGGGCTGGGCGTCAAACGCTGGCTACTGTTTGTGATTGCCGGGATCTTGTTGTTCGTCAACGGCCTGGATCGCTATCTCGTAGCCGTCGGCTACAGCGTCCATGCGAACGAGGCCGTGGACCTGTTCATTCACGATTACTTCTCGCCCAGCTTGCTCAAGTGGATCTTTATGGGGCTGGGAATTGCGATGATCTTCATCGGCATCCGCCAATGGCTGCTGGCCATTTTGCGCGCCAGCGCAAGCGGCGGCAGCGGCCGCATTCTCGATACGCTGTACGAAATGCGCTTGCGCAACGGCTATAAGATCGTTGCAATCGGTGGCGGCACGGGTCTTTCCACCCTGCTGCGCGGACTCAAGCACATTACAACCAACCTCACCGCCGTCGTTACCGTCAGCGATGATGGCGGAAGACTCCGGACGCCTGCAGCGGGAACTCGGGGTTCTACCGCCCGGCGACGTGCGTAACTGCCTGGTCGCGCTTGCTGACGACGAAGCCATGGTTACCGATCTCTTCCGTTACCGCTTTAACGAAGGCGAGGGACTGACCGGACACTCGTTCGGCAATCTGTTCCTGGCGGCAATGACGGGGATCACCGGCAACTTCGATCGTGCGATCAAAGAATCGAGCCGCGTGCTCAACATCAAAGGCCGCGTGCTTCCCGCAACCTTGGGCGTCGTCAGCCTGAGCGCGCGCTTGGCCGATGGAACCGTGGTCGAAGGCGAATCGAACATCTCCAAATCGAAGCAGCCGATTACGCAGGTCTTCTTCGATCCGCCGTATGCCGCGCCGCTGGGCGAGGTGATCACCGCCATCCGTGAAGCGGACGCCATCGTGATGGGACCGGGAAGCGTCTACACCTCGATTCTGCCGAACTTCCTGGTCGATCGTATCGCGCGCGAAGTCGCCGCAGCGACCGCGGTAAAGATGTACGTCTGCAACGTCATGACGCAACCGGGCGAAACGGACGACATGACCGCCGCCGACCACGTGCAGGCACTGCTGGAAAACGCCGGCGCGCGCGTGTGCGATTACGTCGTGGTCAACGACGAGCCGCCTTCAAGACTGCTCGAGGCATACGCCGTCGAAGGGCAGATTCCGGTCAAGCCCGACATCGCGCGCATTAAAGCAATGGGCTTAACGCCCGTGGTCGCGCAGATGATCAGCGAGACTGCAACGGTCCGTCACGACCCGCAAGAGCTCGCGCAAGTCGTTATCAGCATCATCGACCGCTCCATCGCCAAACGCGCGGCCTACATGCGCCCCGCCCAAGTATACGAACAAACCGCCGGCGCCTCCGCAGAGCGTTAGGGCGCCACTGGGAGGTCGCCGCTTAGTGCGATAGCGTTACCGTGATGTTCAGCGGCGTGTCGGGCGAGAGGTGCGCGGGCTGTGTTTGCGTTTCTTTGTAGGTCGAGCCGGCGGGCGGCGTTACGAAGTAGTCAACCTCCCCGACGGGTACTTTTGCAAACGCGAACTTGCCGTTCGCATCGGTTGTTGCCGTAAGGATGGTGTCGACGGTGACGACTGCGCCGGCGATGGGTTGATTCGTTGCGGCGTCCAGAACGACGCCCTGGACGCTTTGATACGTGCCCCCCGGCGGCAGCGCGTTGTCGTTGCAAGCGGCCAGCGTCGCCAGAGCAAAGAGCGCTCCAAGAAGTAGTCGTGCGCGTTTCATTGCGTCCCTCATTTCTACACATATAGTACCCGTACCGGGCCTTGTGACCAAGCTGCTCGGGACCAGGGCCGTGCCTGGGGCACGCGGAACCGCGAGTGCATGACTACAACCGCGTCGGACCCGCGAGCCGGCATGCACTTTTATAACGACGCGCTCGATGCGGTCGGACACACCCCGCTTATTCGCCTGAACAAGATAACCGCGGGCGCGCAGGCCCTGGTTTTGGCCAAGGTAGAGTATATGAATCCCGGCGGCAGCGTGAAGGACCGCCCCGCCGTTGCAATGCTGGATGCGGCCGAACAGGCTGGACTGCTCAAACCCGGCGGCACGATCGTGGAGCCGACCAGCGGTAATACGGGCTCGGGTCTGGCAATGGCGGCCGCCATCCGCGGCTACCGCTGCATTCTGGTCATGCCCGACAAGATGTCCAAAGAAAAAGTGGACCTGCTGCGCGCCTACGGCGCCGAGGTCGTGGTGACTCCGACGAACGTGCCCAACGATTCGCCCGAATCCTACTACGGCGTCGCGAACCGCTTGGCATCCGAGATCGCCGGCGCGTTTCAGCCCAACCAGTTTCACAACCACCACAATCCCGAAGCGCACTTCAACAGCACGGGTCCCGAAATTTGGGAGCAGACCGGCGGACGCATCACGCATTTCGTTGCCGGCATCGGCACGGGCGGCACAATCTCCGGAACGGCGCGCTATCTAAAACAGCAGAATCCCAAGATTCACGTTATAGGCGCCGATCCGGAAGGTTCGATTTATTCCGGCGACACGCCGAAGTCGTATGCCGTTGAAGGCATCGGCATGTCGTACCTGCCCGAAACGGTCGATTTGAAAGTGATCGACGAGATGGTGCGGGTTTCCGACCGCGAGTCGTTCCTGATGGCGCGGCGCATCACGCGCGAGGAGGGGCTGCTCGTCGGCGGCTCCGCCGGAACCGCGGCCGTTGCGGCCGTCAAGCTGGCGCTCTCGCTTCCGTCCGACGCCGTGCTGGTCGTGCTCTTCCCCGACTCGGGGCGCGGCTACATGTCGAAGATCTTCAACGACGAGTGGATGATCGCCAACGGGTTCCTGGCCGAAGGCAAGCGGCGCGCGACCGTCGGCGATGTCTTGCGGACCAAGCGTCCGCTACCGCAGTTGATCACGGTTAAAGACACCGACGTCGTCAAAGACGCGCTCGATCTGCTGCGCCAATACGAGATTTCGCAGATTCCGGTGATGAAGGGGCACGAACAGATCGGCAGCATCAACGACGTCGCCGTCATGCAAGCCGTCTTCGATCAATCGGACATCATTCACAAGCCCGTGAGCGAGGTGATGGGACGCCCGTTCCCTGTGCTCGATCAAAGCGAAGAGATCGAACGCGCATATAAATTACTGACGCTTGCAAACCCTGCTGTCGTCGTGACCGACGAAGAGGAGCCGATCGGCGTGCTGACCCGTCAGGACATCATCAGTTATCTCTCCGCTTCGGGCGAGAGCGCCCAGACCGAATAAACCATGCTGCACGTTCTGCTCGCAGTGCTGCACATCGTGTGGAGCGGGCCCGGGCATCCCCGCGGCGCGGCTCTGGTTCCGGTTATTATCGCGCGGCCGATCTCCGGCCGCACGCAATCTGCCCCGCGGCAAGTGCGCTTGCTCGACGGTTCCACGCCGGTGTGGGGCGATTGGCGCGCGCTTCCCGATGAGTCCGTGGTCTTCTCCGACGATCTGGCGCCGCGCTATTACGCCGGTACGCCCGGCACCTACGTTTCCACCGGGTCGTACCGCGGACCGGTTACGCTGCGGGCGTCGTACGGCGGGCAATCCGCAACGCTGCCGGGTTTTGCCTACGACAGCGCTGCCGTCGGCTGCTTCATGAGCTTCTACAACGGCGTGCGCTTCGACGACGACGGTCTGGCCCAGCCATCCGGCACGCCCTATTTGAGCGACATCTTCGTCACCGGCGCCGGCCATCAACCGGCCGGACCGCCGTGGTACGGCTGCACCGGACCATTTATCACGCCGGACGCGCACGGGTTCGCCGTGCACGTTCCTTACGGCGGAACACTCCTGCGCGCAAGCGCCGGGGCGTTCTTCGGTTACGTTCGCGCTGCGCAGTGGCGCGGCGACTTTACCGTCAGCCCCGTCATCAAAACCGGCGACATTTTGATCTTCCGCACGCGCACCGGGCGCGTTGTAAAACTGTGTGCCGAGGGTCCAGCTCCCGATGCGATTGGCGGCGCCTATCTGGTCGCCGCAACCAACGGTGAATTTTACGATTACGCTTACTACACGCGCCACCCGTACCGCCCGCACGCACTCTTCGGCCCCTCACATTCATAAAAGGAACCCGACATGAAGTTCAGCACCAAAGCCATTCACGCGGGACAGGCGGCCGATTCCGCAACGGGCGCGACCATCGTCCCCATCTACCAAACCTCAACCTATACGCAGGACGCCGTCGGGCAAAATAAGGGCTACGATTACAGCCGGACGATCAATCCCACGCGCGTCGCGCTTGAAACGCAACTGGCGGCGCTCGAGAATGCGCAGTATGGAAGCGCGTTCGCAAGCGGCATGGCCGCGACGTCGGCCGTGCTCAACATCCTCTCCTCGGGCGATCATGCCGTCTGTTCGGACGACATGTACGGCGGTACGTACCGGCTCTTCTCACGCGTGCTGGAACGCTACGGCGTGCAGTTCACCTACGTCGACATGGCCGATATCGAAGCGGTTCGCGCCGCCATACGGCCGAACACGAAGCTCTTCTGGATCGAGACGCCGACCAATCCGCTGCTCAAGGTCGTGGATATCCGCGCCGTCTCCGCGCTCAAAGGGGGCTCGGCAATCGTGGCCGTGGACAACACGTTTGCAACGCCGTACTTTCAGCAGCCGCTCGCACTGGGAGCGGACGTGGTCGTGCATTCGACCACCAAGTACATCGGCGGGCACAGCGACGTCGTCGGCGGCGCCGTTCTCACGAATGACAAGGCGATCTACGAAACGATCAAATTCCACCAGAACGCCGTGGGCGGCGTTCCGGGGCCGCACGACGCGTGGCTGACGATGCGCGGGGCCAAGACGCTTGCGCTGCGCATGCGCGAACATGCTGCGAACGCCCAAGCCGTCGCCGAGTTTTTAGAAGCGCACGAGGATGTCGAACGGGTGTACTATCCGGGCCTTGCCTCGCACCCGCAGCACGCGCTTGCAAAGCAGCAGATGTCCGGCTTCGGCGGGATGGTTTCGTTCACGCTCAAGGGACCCGAACAGCGCGCGCTCGATTTTGCGCACCGCATGCACTACTTTAGTTTAGCGGAGAGCTTGGGCGGCGTCGAATCGCTGATTTGTCATCCTGCGCGAATGACGCACGGATCGATCCCCAAAGAAGATCGCGACAAACGCGGTGTGACCGACGGTTTGCTGCGCCTCTCGGTAGGTATTGAAGACATTGACGACCTGATCGACGATTTGCGCGGCGCGCTGCAGAGCCTCAGTAGCGATACTTTGGATATGCTACCGCACTAAGACTTGCAAGGTCGGCTTTGGCCTGACGCTCGTCGATCGTCAGCGAGAGCGCCGACTCGATAACCGTGACGCCGCGCACGCCATCAGCCCACAGGCAGCGGTAGGTTTGCATCTGGTCGAAGCCGGTGCCGGAGGTCACGGCTTCCCAAATTGCGGGCATGCCGTTCGAGAGCGTAATATTCGTGCGCTTGATGAACGCGCCATCGGTGTTTCCGCGCAGTTCGTTGTCGGACTGCAGCGCGAAGGCGGTGGCGTCTCCTTGGAAAGCATCCATGACGATCACAATGCTCACCGCATTCTGCGTGCCGCCGTTTTTCACGAACGCCGCCATCACGGCTTTGTCATCGAACTTTGCGGGATCGTGCGCGGGAACCGCCAGTTTTTGGAATGGCGCTGGCGCAACGAACGTCATCGCCGGGTCCGTGTACGTGCGCGCGTCGGGCGCGGGCGCGTCCGCGGCGAGCGTGCCCGCCGGGGCGATTAACGCCAGTACGGCTAGCGTCATAATGGCAAGGCGAATCATCTGCGGTTCGTTACTCTCTGTCTAGGACGCCGGCAAGTGCCGACAGCGATACTTCGTAGCGGTATCCCACGTTTCGGTGATCGTCGTCAAACTCTTCGTGGCGGACGGTCAGCCCCATTTCACGCAGGCGCTGCGCGATTACTCGGGCACCGACGTCCAACGCGTATTCATCGCGCCGGCCGCAGTCTAAGTAACGCAAGCGCAAGCGAGCCAGTTCCGCCTGCTTGTTCAGGCATAACTGGGCCGGATCGAAGGCCAACCAGCGCGCAAAGACCTCCTCGCGCAGCGCACCCGTTGCGCGGTCGAACGGAAACTCCAGATCGAAGGCCGCCGCGCTCTTGGGCGTATATGCTGCGGTGTAGGCCAGCATCTCCATCGTGGTGTACTCGGCCGCGGAACGCTTGTTCTTGCTCTCGAAGCTCTCGACGAACTTCTCAAGGTTCCATTCGTGTTTCTCCAGTGTGCGCTGGGCTTCGATAAATCCGCGCGGCTGCGCAATAGGAAAATACGAATCGCCGCTGTGCGAGGCGAATGCGGCGAACGTTCCCGGGTACTCCATGCACAGGTGCAATGCGCCGAACCCGCCCGAGGATTTGCCGACAACCGCGCGGCCTTCTTCGCGCGCGACGGTGCGGTACATTCGATCCAGATGTGCCGTCACTTCAGCAGTGACGTAGGTGGCGTAGTTGCCGTTGTGAATGGAATTGACGTACTGCGAACCGCCCAGCCGCGTAAAGCCGTCGACGATGGCCAGAATGCACGCCGGCATGCGCTGCTCTGCGATGAGGCGATCGGCCCACTGCACCACGTTGGTCTCCCACGGACGGCTGGCGAGTAACGCGGCAACGTTGCCGGTGTAACCGTGCAGAACATACAATACCGGGTAGCGCCGCGAGCCCTGCGTGTCATATTCAGCAGGTGTGTAGACGGCGAGCGGGCGCACAGCGGGATCACCGAGCGCATTCTTTTGGAGTGCGGCGCTTTCGAGAAAATCCAGATGGAGCTCGCCGTACAGGCCCAGCAAACGCGCGAGGGGCGATTTAGTAACACTCATTCCGGGCGCATTCGCCGCCAGGTGCGCCAACCGCTACCCCGAACCGCGACCCTTAAGATGATTCGCGGAATAACGCTGCGCGGCGCCATATCGCTTAACGTCATAACCATGATCGGCATCGGGCCGCTGATCACGATTCCGCTTGTCTTGCAGAAGCTTGCCGGCCCGCTCGCGCTTGCAGGGTGGCTTGCCGGGGCACTTATTGCGCTGTGCGACGGCCTGGTCTGGGCCGAACTGGGGTCACAATATCCGGGCGCCGGAGGCACGTACGCTTATCTGCGCGATATCTTCGGCGCGCAGCGCTGGGGGCGGATGCTGGCATTTCTCTACAACTGGCAGTATTTCTTGAGCGCATCGCTGATCATCGCAACCGGCTACATCGGTTTCGCCGATTACGCCGCTTACTTATGGTCACCGCTCGCCGCGAACGGCAAACTTACCCAAGCAGTGGCAGCCGGCATCGGCGTTGTCAGCGTCTTCATGGTCTATCGCCGCATCACCGCGGTCGCGAAGCTGGGCATCGGGCTTGCCGGCATTGCCGTCGTCACGATTCTGCTTGTGGGGATTGCCGGTTTCGCACACGGCGACATCCATCGTGCTTTTACGTTGCCCGCGAACGTCTCATTCGGCTGGGGCTTTATTGCCGGTCTCGCAAGCGCGCTCTACATCACGCTCTACGACTATGGCGGGTACTCGCAAGTAGCGCTCGTCGGCGAGGAAATCCACAAGCCGGAGCGCACGCTACCACGGTCGATCGTCGCTTCGATTTTCATCGTCCTGGCGCTCTACCTGTTTTTGCAGATCGGCGTACTCTCGGGAATTCCTTGGCAATCGCTTTTCGATAAACACGGCGCCCCGACAACGCAATCGACGTTTGTCGGTTCCATCGTGGCCGAGCGGGCGTGGGGCGCGAAGGCAGCGATCGCCGTAACGGTGCTGATCCTGATTACCGCATTCGCCTCGCTCTACGGCAATCTGGTCGGCGCCGCGCGCGTGCCGTTTGCGGCGGCGCGCGACGGTGCGTTCTTGGCGGCCTTCGCAAAGCTGCACGAACGCGACCAATTCCCGCACGTCTCGCTCCTGGCGATCGGCGCGATTTCGATCATCGCGTGCTTCTTCACGCTCGATCAGGTGATCGCCATGCTGAGCGCGGCCGGGATTCTTATCGGCAACGTCGCCCAAATCGTCGCGCTTTTCGTCATGCGCGCGCGCCACAGGCGTGCACCGTTTCGCATGTGGCTTTACCCTATTCCGGCGCTGCTCGCCATTGCCGGCTGGATTTATGCCTTCATCGGCACCGGCGCAACGGCGATGCTTCTCGGCATGCTCTGGCAGGTCATCGGCGTTGCAATCTATCTCGTGCTCGCACGTTTGCAACGCATGTGGCCGTTCGCGGCGGCGGCCGCTCTGGCACTAGTTGTTGCCGCGGCTCAACCGGCATCCGCACGTCCGGCCTTTGTCTATGCTGCCTCGTTTTTTTACGAGCGCGTTCCGCGCTCGCAGTGGAAACCGTCGCTCGAACGATACCACGCCCTGGGCATCAACACCATCGATCTCTACGTCATGTGGAACTGGCACGAGCTGCGCGACGGCGATTTCGATTTCACCGGGCGCACCAACGCGCGACGTGATCTGCGCGGGCTGCTCGCGCTCATTCACCGCGAAGGATTCGCCCTGATCCTTCGACCCGGCCCGGTAATCCGCAACGAATGGCGCAACGGCGGCTATCCGGCCTGGCTACTCAAACGCCCCGACTACGCCATGCCGCTGAGGGATGTTTTGGAGGGGCGTTACCCGGCAACGGCAACGCTTCAAAATGCGCACTCCGATGCAGCTGCCGCGCAGTGGATGCGCAACGCGACGCACATGCGTTACGCCACGCGCTGGCTGCAGCGCGCATTGAGCGAGGCCGTGCCGTACCGCAGCGACATCGTTGCCGTCGCCCTGGACGACGACCAAGGCGCATATATCGACAACGACACATGGCCCGGGCCGCATTTTCACCGGTACATTTCGTATCTGGCCGCAGTAACGCATCGCGTGCTGCCGAGCATTCCGGTTTTCATCAACACGTATCAAATGAAAGTCACGGCCTCGGCGCCCGTCTGGGCGTGGGGCAATTGGTATCAAAGCGACGCGTACAGCATCGGCGAGCACGACCGGGCGCAGATCGAGTTCTCGACCGGCTTGCTGCAGACGCAGCCGCGCAGCCCGGCAGTGATGATCAGCGAGTTCCAAGCGGGGTGGCTGCAGAACGCTGACCAGCCGCGTCCGCGCCCCGCCGATCCCAGCAACACGACGCTTGCGCTGCACACGTTTCTGCAAATGGGCGCACACGGCGTCGTAAACTTTCCGGTGCAGGATACGCTCAATCCGGCCGGATGGGAGGCGCCGTGGACGAATGCATTTTACTCCTGGGATGCCGCGCTCTCCGTCCAACTCACGCCGCAGCCACGGTTCGGACCCACGCAGCGGTTCGGAGCGCTGGTTGCGCGCTATGGGCCGGCCCTCGCGCAAACCATGCCGGCCGCCGACGCGGCTATCGCCTACACGACAAGCGCCTATGACGAACGGCGTATTTCGAATGCGCAGATCGCGCAAATCGCGCAAGCAACGCTGGCGGCCCAGGAAGACTGCCGCGCCGCGCGCATCACCTGTTCGCTGGTGGATCTGCGCTTCGCAACGCAGTCGCAGCTGTTCTCCCATCGCGCGCTGATCGTTCCGCAAGCGGGCATTGCGCTGCCCATGCTCGCTCCGGTGCGCGCGCGGCTGGCTGCGTACGGCGCTTCGGGCAGACAGATCGTTAGCCGCGCGAGCGCGGTGCGGGTCGCGCATCCGGCCGCCGGCGGCGTTCCGAACGCGGTACTGCTGGTGGCAAACAACGAGCGGTACGGATTCTTGGATATCGTAAACTACGGCTCGCTTCCGCTGCGCACGCGGCGGGCGCACGTGCACGCGGGCCGCTTTGAGGCAGACGTTGCGCAGTGAACGGTGCCTGCTCGCGATGCGGTGCTTGTTCCGCTGCATCTGCTCGTGCCCACGCCGGCGATTGCGGCACTTCCACCGGCCGGGGCGCCGCAACGGCTTCCCCTGCGGGCAGGCAGCTGGATTGCGCCGGATGCGCGTGACATCTATCAAGACGGGTATCCCGCCGCCGCATTGCGGTCGGGCTCTTCGTTACTGGTAGTCTCGCCATGTGCGGGCGGCCGCGCGCTTGTTTTTGAGGATTTGGTCACCGGAGCGAACGTCTTTACGACCGTCGGCGGCCTGCGCGACGCGTGGACGCCGCGGCTGCCGCCGTCGAACCGCGACTACATCGCCAAATACACGCATCCGATCGCTACGGGCACGTTCAACCGCTGCTACGCGTTGCGCCGGAGCGCCGGTGCCCTTGCGCTCTCTTACGATGCGCCCGATGCCCCGCTGCATGGCGCCCGGTTCGAGAAAGACCTCTCCGCGGTGAACGGCGCGTTTGCGGAGACGCTCTACTCCGCGTTTGCCGGAGCGCCGGCGGAGCTGGCGCAACGACTGACTTCGTTCTCGATCGGGCCAAGCGCGCGCGTGCTTCGGGCCGCACATGGCTACGGCTTTTACGATCTCCGCAGCAAGCGGCTCGTTATGGTGGCGTGGGAGCCGCTGGATGTAAGGACTGCGCGTCTGGAACGGCATTCCGGCGACGCGCTACTCACGCTTACCTTAGAGGGGGGAGGCCCAAGGCACGTCTGGTTCCGCATCACCGGCGCGGGTACCGCAGCCCAGGCCGGCGCCCTGCTGCGTTCCTTCTGCGCTCACGCTATGAGAGGAGGTCTGCCCCCGGGGGTTAGGCATCTTGGACGCCGGATGCGCCCGAGACGGGGGTAGGCGAAGCGCGCTACGTGGGATGCTAGTAACCGAAATGAGCCCTCAGCTGTGTCGTTCCGCGGTCGTGGGAACGGGCGCCCCGTCGCGCGCCGCTGCGCTCGAGCGCACGCGGTAATGGCAGTCGGCATACTGGCTCGGCTGCTCCGGCGTCCGAAAAAGTACATCCAGGCTGATTTTTGGAAAACGGCCCTTCCCGAGGCACGATACCGCCTTCGGGCGCATGCGATCTTTGCCTTGCCATCGCTCATCGACGTGCGCAAGCCGCGTCGCGCGTACCTTTTCCCCATGCCAATGAACCGGTATCAATTGGCGGAATCGTACGTGGCGTGGAAAGTCCTATGGATGAAGAACATCCGGATAACGACGGCGCCCGCTAAAGCGGTGTTGGCAATCGCTTGGAATCCCTCGACATGCTACGAGCTCGATTCGTCATTGCAGGACCGGCTGGGGCGCTCTATGCCGGTTATCAACAGCCGATGCACCGACATACGCAAATCCACAGTCGGCCGGCATTTCGAGCGCGTCTTCGGATACTCAATGGAAATCGACCCGCGCACCTATTCGGGAACCATCTTACGCAAGTCGGAACGAAATGGCGCCCATGACGCCGTCTTGCTTCAAGGACCACTGACGCATGTGGAACCGGGCTACGTCTATCAACGGCTTATCAGCAACCCTACACCGCACGGTATGGTTGAATGGCGAGTATTTATCGTCGGGACCAAACCGGTAGCCGTGCACCGCGCGTATCGTCCCCTCGACGACCGGTTCAGAACCCTAAGCAGCTACGCTCAAATTACGGAGTCCGATTTGGAGTTTTCGGCCGAGGAGCAAAGGGCGATCCAGAGGTTTAATCAAAGCATCGGGCTCGACTTCGGTGCCCTGGACGTATTGCGCGACAGTCGGACGATCGTATCTATATCAGCGACTGCAACAACACACCGACCGGGCCTTCGCAGGCGCTCGCCGCACGAGACCAGCGCCGGCTCGTTAAGCGTGTGGCCGATGCCTTCGTGCGTGAGTACTTGTGAAAGGCTCGAGCGAACCGGGCGCCTTTTCAAAGAAAACGTTTGAAACGTTCGCCTTACGGTTGGTCACCCAATTCATCTCGATACTTACCGGCATCGCGATCGCCCGGTTGCTCGGGCCGGCGGGTAAAGGCGTATTCGCCTACGCCACCACCGTACTCGCACTCCTGGTTACCCTCAGCGGCGGCGCATCGGCGGCGGTTTCCCGCCAATACGGCCGTCTAAAAAAACCAAGCGGCGCCGTTTATGCCGGGATGTTGCGCTTCTTTTTCTTCATCTGTTTTCCGATCGCAGCGGCTCTTGCCGTATTTGCGCTCGCCTCGCACCAGTACGTCCTGCTGGCGCCCGCAATCGCATTTCCCTTTGCGTACATCAACCAGGTGACACTGGCGTTTTCGCTCGCTGACGGGAACGTACGGTGGTCGAACATTCAAGGGCTGCTCATCGCGGGCGCGCTGGCCGTCGCGGCGACGATCGTCTGCTGGGTCTTCCATGAAGGCATCGGTGCGCTGCTCATTGCTTGGGTGTCGATTTACGGCCTGGTCAGCATCTATTCATTCATCCGCGTGCGCGCATATGCGCAGAATTTTGGCGATGCGCAAATACGGCACGAGATCTTCCTCGATCAGGTGCGGTTCGGAGCGAACGTTATCTTAAACCAGCTGCTCGCCTCGCTCAATTATCAAATCGATATTTTCATCGTGCTGGCACTGCTCGGCCACGTTCAGCTCGGGCTCTACTCGGTTGCCGTTGGGCTTGGGCAGACGATGTGGTTTCTTAGCCGTCCGTTAGCCGTAACATCGTACGGTACCGTCACAAGCGGAACCCCGCGCCAGGCCGCCCATATAACCGTCCTGTGCGTTCGGCATGCGCTCTTCGGCGTTGGAATCGCATCGGTTTTCTTGTTCTTCCTTGGCCCCTGGCTCATCGAACTGGTTTACGGCACGGCCTTCCACGCGTCCGGGCGCGCGCTGCAGTGGCTGCTTCCGGGCATCCTTGCGTATTGCGTTGTGCCTTTCTTCAGCCAATACTTTACGCTGCAACTGGGCAAACCCGGGATCAATACAGCGGTGACCGCGCTCTCGATTGCGATCTGTGCAGTCGTAACGTTTGCCCTCGCGCCGCGGATCGGCATCGTAGCGGGTTCCATCGGAACCTCGCTCTCATACGTCGTTTCGCTCATTGTCGCGGTCGTGATCTTCCAACGGCATACCGGCGTCTCGCTTGCGGAGTTCGTCGCGTTCGACGGCGAGGACGTACGGCGGTACGCATCGCTGGTTCGCTGGCTCGTACGCGCCGTTTCGCGCGCTTAAAGGCCCGGCGGCAGTCCCGCTCGAATCCGGTCCGACGCCGCAGAGCGACGGGGAAGTGGCGGAACGGTAGACGCAGCCGCCTCAAAAGCGGCCGAGTGACCCTCGTGTGGGTTCAAATCCCACCTTCCCTACCAATTTGACGAGGGGAATTACCCCGAATTGGTCACCACTGATAACCAACTGATAACGGGAATGCGGAAGCGGGTTTTATGGAACAGGATAAATTTATCACCGAAGACAGCCATCGAATTAAATAAGGATACGAGCGGCGTAGAAAAGCGGATGCGCGAGGAAATGAAAAAGGACGAGCCCAGCATTTGCCGCTCGTCCTCTCGCGGAGTCGGAGGAAAAACCGGACTAGCCGGCCGTCCGCCTAACTCGGGATTCATCGCCCTGTCGATTCGGTCGGCTGCATCCTGCAGCAGCGAGCTGGTAACGTGGGCATACAGGTCCGCCGTGGTCGAGAATCGTGGAGTGACCCAGCGCCGTCGATACCGTTTTTAGATCCACGCCGGCCTCTAGCGCCATCGACGCGAAGGAATGCCGAAAATCGTGAAGGCGGACATGCGGCAGCTTCGCATCGCGCAAAATCTTCCAGAACAGCGTTCCGAAGGTGTTGGGTATCCACGGCTCGCCCGCGCGCTCAAAGAGCAGCGTTTCAGGCGTTGGGCGCCCCATGCCATCGCGCAGGAACCGTTCGGCCTGTTCCATGCGGTGCAGGCGCAAACGCTCGGTAACGAAACCGGGGAGGCTTATCGTTCGCCGTGATCGCTTCGTCTTCGGTTCCTTGAATCGCGTAACGCCATCGACATGCTCGATTGCCCGCTGGACCGTTAGCGTCCCCGTTGAAAGGTCGATGTCGCCCCAACGCAGCGCAAGCAGTTCGCCGCGCCGAAGCCCGCTGCCGAGTGCGGTGACTACGGCTGCGTCAATGAGCGTTCCCTCGAACGCGCGCAGCAATACGGCGCCGGACGCTGCGTCCAGAGAGCGCATTTCGTTTCGTTCCACGCTAGGGGCGTCGGTCAGCTCGCATGGATTCGATGCGATGAGGCGCTGCCGTTTCGCGCGATTCAGCGCGGCATTCAACGTCCCGTAGATATGCCGAACCGTCCGCGGACTAATACGCCGCTTCTGGCGCCCCTTCCGAATGGTTCCCGACCATATCGCTTTTGCTTTTTCAATGTGCTCGGGCCGTGGGTGGGATAACCCAACCTTTCCAATCGCCGGCACGATGTGCAGTTAACGTGGTTCCGGTATGCATGGAGCGCCGCGCCACGCACCTTGCTCCCTGGCAATTCGAGGAACTCTAACCATTGCGCGAGGTACTTTTCGACCGTTAGGCGCTCGTCGCGCGGCGCGATGCCCTGCCGCAATTCTTCCGCCTTGCGGTTGAACCACGACTCGGCTTCTTTGCGGGTACGGAAGCCGCCCTTGATCTTCTGTTTGCGCCCGTCGCCTTCGCGGCGTTCGTCATACCATACGGACCACGTTGACGCTTTTTTGACTTCTCCGGTTTTCTTGTCGGTGTATGCACGTTTGCCGAAGTGGCCTCTCATGCGTCGTACCAATCCGGCGTAAAGGCGCTTACAACGTTCAGGAACTGCCCCCTCCTTCTTGAACGCCCTGATAATTTCGCCAGCAAGTGTATGCGGACTTCCGATGCGCGGACGTAATGTCTGCTCGATCCGCGCTTCGAAGTCCCCAGGCGTTATCGCGCCACTGCGTTCGCGTTCCTCAAACTCTTGCATCAGCGCGTAGAGATCGCTGCTCCTGTTCCGCTGTTGCATTGTGCTCAAGCAGCACGAACTTTACAGGCGCGCGCATTGGATCGGCGAGATCCGTCAACCTGCGAACCTGTAACTCTAAGGCCGTAATCCGCTCTGAGTTATCCATTTGATTTTCCTTTCCTCAGTAGGCTCATACCGCACCCTCCATTACTTTGCGGCGCTGCTCCATTTCGGCTTAAGCGGTGCCCCGTTGCTCGGTTTCGTTTGAGGCGATAGCGGCCTCGGCTGCATCAAGGCCATACGCGCGGACCTCCGCCTGTTTCACCGCGCCGCTGCCGGAAAGATGGTATGATGCTGAGCGCCTTCAGGCTGTTGTTTTCCATCATCATCGCCGGCATGCCGGGCATATAAGCCGTCCCGTCGCGAGGGATTAATGTGCGCGCTCGGCATCGCAGTAGCCACGCCCATCTTTGCGCCAATGGCATTTGCTCGGCGGCAAAAGGCCAAATCCTCACCTTCTTCGTCCGTAATGGGCGTGAATGGATCATTCCCCAATTTTTCCAGCAGATGCAGACGCATCAAGACGGTATGAAAACCGGCCGCCTCAATCGGAACGATGTCGCCCAATTTGCAATCGATGCCGATCTTCGGATCAGCTTTCGTGGTCATCGAAATCACGATATGCAATGGGCGCCGCATATGGTGATCTTAGCGCAGAACCATGCAAACAATGCATCCAGGCCATCCATCTCCGGTTCACGCATGCACTGCAGCATCGCAGTGACCAGCCCAGGCGGAAGCCACGCGTCGTCATCTACAAACAGCACGAACCATTCGCGGGGCGTGAATTGCAGCAGATTTTTCTTGGCGATGTCGAGCGCTTGCTTTGCCAGATCGTTGCGCGCCTGAACGACCGGCTTCCGGCCGACCATCGTAAACGTGCGTTTCACGTCGCCCATGTTCATGTTGATAGCAAGATAGGTTTCGTAACATATCTGCCCGCGTGTCGGCATGCAAACGATGATCGCATCTTCGCCGGTTTGCGGCTTGCGCTGCGCTTCATCTGACTGACTAATGGCAGCTCGGTACTTGACTGACTCACCATTTGGCTTCGTTGCGCCGCAGTGGCAGGGCGCATTACGACTAATCTGTGACATTCTCGCCCCCACAACCGTTGGGCGCTGCAGATTGCTCCCGTCCTTTTGACTTTGGGTCCGTTGCTGCGCGACCGTCTAAGAACTGCTCGACCTCGTTCAACCCATAGCGCCGGATTTCCGTGAACCGCAAATCACCGTCGAGGACTCTTATGCTCAAGCGTCGACTCGCCGGATAACGTTGCCGTCCATTTGAGCGGCTGGCATCCCCGGCAGGTACGCCGAACCGTTGCGTAGGATTAATGTGCGCGATAAACAGGTCAGTAGCGCACCATATTTTACCGCCGATTTCGCATACCCGGTCGCAAAAAGATGCGTCCTCGGCAATGCCTGGCTTTTGAGGCGTAAACGGCTCTTCCGGCAACCGCTCTAGGAGCGACTTCCGATGAAGCACAAAATGAAAACCTGCACCGGATTAATTTTTCACGTATTGCCAGCGGTATAGTCAATGCCTGGCTTCGGCGTGCTCGATTCATCGTCTCGGCGGCGATACGCAGTGATATTCAAGTATTCTCCACGGCCGCAAAACGCCCCTGCTCAGCAGATCAATGTGCGGGTTTGCTTTCATCGTTTCAATGGCGCGGGTTACTGTTGTCGGTGGCCACCAACTATCATCGTCTAAGCCAAAGGACGAACCACTCCCGAGGAACGAATCCGGCTTGCCGCATATCGCTGCTTCGAATCGACTTCGCGATAGGTTTAACGGGCCTCCACGACGGGCCTACGCTCGGCGACACAGAATGTTTTGCACCAGGCTGATCGAAGTTTTGCGTTAGCGCTCGGTGCGTCTCAATGCTCATTTGTCCGCGCGTAGGCATGGCAACGATGACCGCATCGATATCCCTGTGAGGCAACGTCTGAGATTCGGCTTTAAGTGGGACAGCGCTTTGGGTGGTCGCGGACATGGCATAACCTTGTACTTCTTGCCGCTGCCGCAGTGGCAGGGGGCATTTACGGCCAAGATCAGTCATCGGCTGCACGTCGTGCACTTGGGCGGGAGTTGATCGGCAGTATCCTCGGCCGCGGAAAGATGGATAGCGGTGAGCGGGTCATCGACCGCGCTCGGTTGCCGAATCGACGGGTCTTGCGCTAAACCTTCCATCGCCCGCTGAACTTAGCCGCGGCCAAGGCCAAGCGCCGAGGATGCGAGCGTTGCTCGGGAAACTGAACCACGATACCCATTAGGCAATCGCCTCGCTAACGCCATCCGGCTGCCTGCTGCGGAGTTTCATAATCGCCATTTGATGCACGCACATAGTGTCCGAGCAAAATCTTCAGTCCGTACTCGCCGCGGCATGCCGCCTTCTCGACCTTCTGTTCGAGATCGTCGTACTGTTCGATAGCGGCTAATGCCAGTTCCAGTTCGGCGCGTGCTGGCAACTTGCCGTCGCGAATACTCTGTTCGATGGCGAAGCATGCTCGGCTCGCGCCGTGAAGAATTGGCTCCAGATCGTCAAACGTGTTTAGTGCTTCGACAACCCGGGATAGCCGGCTGATTGTTTGCAGGGCGTCAATATTTTCCGGAATGTTATACTGAGAGTCGCCATTGTAAGATCATCCTTTCATGGTCGGCCCCCGGGGTTTTTATCACCGCCGAGGCGTCTTTGTGTTTTGGGGTTCCCGTGCTACAATCTACGCGGTAGGCAGTAGGAGCCCATAAGCGCATCCTACTCCCTTAGTAGGTAGACGCAAGGGGCATGACGAAGAAGCATATTTGCAAGGCTGACGGTTGCGGCAAGGTGATCCCTGAACAGCGGGTCTGGTCGGCCGTGAGCCGTGGGCAAAAGCCTTCGTTCTGCTCGCCCGAGTGCGCTAACCGGCAGAGCCCCGCGGCTTGCCTACGCCAAGAGCAAAGAAAAAGCCGAAGCGTAAGCCCTAACATGAGTAGAGGTCGCGCAGCGGCAAAGCCTCACCCCTGAATAATGCCGACCGTGACAGCCGGCGCTGCGACAACCGAATCGGCATTGCCCAAGAGGTCTATTGTTAAGTCCATTTGATCGTTATTCATGATCTCTCGATTGCCAAGAATAGCAGCGCGTTTCAGGAGATTTTGGGCTCATAACGTGAACCTCGGGGCAAAATCAGAGAGGCGATGAGGCCGCTTTAATGCAAGAGCCGTTTCTTCGCGATCGCGCTTGTCTTGCTCCATCGCGCGCGCGTGAGCGAGCCGGATACGGTCGGCTTCATCTTCGGCCTTCGCATCGTTGATGCGCCGATGCTGCTGCTGGCGGGTATTATTCCAAGAATCTGTCCGCTGCTGGAGTGGCGTGAGGGCCATCGTGAGCGCGTCGAGCATGTCATCGCGCCGGCCGTCGGAACGCAGCTCGCGTTCAAAGTCGATAAGCCAGGCCGCTTCGTTGGGCAAATACACTCGCCGCGCTTCGAGCGTTCCAGTGATTCCCTCCACCCGCGACTCTTTCGAGCCCGTCGCCTTAATCGGCACGACCGGCAAAAGTGAATCCTGACGAAGCGCTTGAATCAATGCAATCCCGGAGGCAAACATCTTTGACGTACAGCGCCGATGGCCGCTGTAGAACCGTCGAGCCGTCGGGTTCGTGCTTCTTGTAACTGTGGCGCTCGAACACTGCGTGCGCCATCCGAACAAGTTGCGGAAACTCGACCTTATCGCGCACGACATCGAGGACGTAGAAGGCGTTTGCGGTTACGCCGATCGTGACGATAGCGCTCCGATCGTTGCGCACTCCCAGCTTGCTCGCGCAATCCAACGCACAGACGATCTTCTCAAACTCCCGCGGAGGCGCATCATAGCGGTTGAACCACGCGGCCTTGATGAGGTTGCCTTCTTCGGCGACGGGGTTTTGCTGATACTGCGATTCGAAGAAACGGCTGCCCGATTCTTTCTTGCGCTTGAGCATACCGAAAGCGGAATGTGCTCTGGCCATAGCGGGCTGCCTGGCTTTCTTGCGAGGATGTCATTCTCGCCGGCAACCGCCGGGAACACAATGTGCCGCCAATCCGATGCGCCATCCGACTGCAAGAGCGTCCCGAAGAAGTCATCCTCATGGAACCGGTTCCGATCGCGATGGTCAACGGGTTCTTTCCCTCAAGCCGCGATACGAGGTCCTCGCGGTAGAAGCGCATGACGTTCGCACGATAGCCCTCCGTGCCGCTTGTCTTTGCGATGTCGTCAATGATGAGCATCGTTGCGCCTCGGCCTGCGGGTTCCGATTCCGCACTTGTCGCGAACAGGCCGCCGCCGTTTATCAAGTCCCAGCGCCGAACGCTTGTGGAGTCAGGCCGCGTCTTCACCTCGGGAAACGGCCAGAGTAGCCCCTCGTCCGTTATGAACGTGCGGATGGCTCGGCTATTGCCTTCGCTCAGTTCTTGGTCGCCCGATGCCAGGATGATGCGGCGCTTCGGATCGCGTCCGATACACCACGCCGGGAACAGGCGGCTGCAGAGCAGGCTCTTCGCGTGCCGCGGAGGTGTGTTAATCATGAGGTTTGTATAGTCGCCGCGCTCGACGGCTTCAAGGTGCCCGATGAGATAATGGATGTGCTTCGGGATCGTGAAGTTCGGCATCATGCGTTCGATGAAACCCTTGAACGAACGGCGAGCGTATTCAGCCGAAGCCACGTCGCAGATTAGGTCGTTACTCATGCCGCCTCCGTGGAATCGTCGGTTTGCTCGTTTGCGGGCTGCTGGGGCCTACGTTGCGGCGGGAATGGTACAGAGGCCGCGAAGCGTTCATCGCAGCGCGTACAGCGGCTTCCGCCGTCTCTTTCGTCGTAGGCGAAGTTATGAACGCAGCTCATTATTTGTCCGCCTTGCGCTTTGCGGCGCAGTTCTGAAGGTGCATTTCGAGCGCAACGGCCGGCCGGGAGTACGACTCAATCTCGAACGGCTGCTTGCAATAACCGCACCGGAAGGCGCAAGTCATGCTGCGAGCCGTTCTTGGTGGTACGTCCCACGACGCCGGTGAGATCGCGCTCGTAGGCCGTGCGGACATCGTCGATCTCCGGATCGGTTGAGCATTCGGGCAGTTCTGAACGCAAATGCCAAGCGCTGCGGGCAATCAGTGGCGCCGCTTCTAACCATGCCGGGCTCGGCTTCGAGCGGCCCGAGATTATGGATCAGGCGTGATCTTCTCGCCCTTCATGCGGCGTTCTCCATCTTGCTGTTGAGGACGGCACGAACGCTCGCCGGATACCACTGTTTGCCGCGTGGTTTGATGCCACGGGCATCGAGCATCTCGCCGATCTGACGGTACGCCTTGCCGGCGTC
Source organism: Vulcanimicrobiota bacterium (assembly GCA_963702335.1). Classification (GTDB taxonomy): domain Bacteria; phylum Vulcanimicrobiota; class Vulcanimicrobiia; order Vulcanimicrobiales; family Vulcanimicrobiaceae; genus DASSRQ01. The sequence goes on from CAVPCC010000020.1 coordinate 45,771, forward strand.
GCGCATCCGGCGCATCTCCGCAAGTGCATCCTGCTCCTCGGGAACCGCAACGAGGTCGCCGCCCTTGCGGTGATAACCGAACGGAACTTGGCGGCTGTAGACCTTCAGCGAACGCCGCTTGTGGCCAAGAACGTCCGATGTGCGCTCGGCGAGCCGGCCGCGTTCAAATTCCGCGAAACTGCCTAACAGGTGAATGACCATGCGCCCAACCGCCGACGACGTATCGAGCGATTCCGATGCGCTGAGCAGCGCCGTGCCGGTGCGTTCGCAAAGGTCGAGGATGGCAAGGATGTCCCGAAGGTTCCGGCTTAGGCGGTCGAGCCTCGTGACGATGACCGCGCCGATCTCGCGGCGTTCGATGCGCCGCAAGAGTTCTTTCATCGCCGGGCGGTCTAAGGACGAGCCGCTCAGGCCATCGTCGCAGAGAATCTCGTCAATGGGCTCGCGGTTCGTCGCGTGCGCGAAGGATTCAAGCTTGCTGCGCTGGGCGCTGACACTAAAACCCGCCTGCGCCTGCTCGGTCGTGGAGACGCGGACATAGCCCAGGGTCTTACGCTCGGCTTCGGTGCGGCGGCTTCTCATGCTGCTTTCATCCCTCGTTCTTTTTAAACCCTCGGTCCTTGGTTTAATTATAGCACTATTACACAACAGATCAAGGGTGCAGCCACCAAGTAGCGCAAGGGTGCCCGGCGAACGTCCCACGGTATGGCCAAAAAGCGAGAATTGCCTGATACGGCCCGCCTGCAGTCGCTTGTGGACATGGAGGTCGCCCTCCGCATGGATGAGGCCCGGACGGCCTTGAAACGCGCTGGCGTGTTCGTGAGCGCGAGCATGTTCGTGGAAATCGCGCTGCGCGAGCTCACTGCGCGCCGCGATCTTCTCGAAGTTATGCGTCGGCACAAGGCGACGGCGCGTCGCACTCGGGACTAGCACAGCTCGCCCTCGATAACGTCCGGCTGCGCCTGTAAGGCTTTGCGACTCTGAATTAACTGCCGCAGCTCGTCCGTGGAAAGCGCCGCGACCGACTGCTGAAGCAAAATCCGGTTGTCATTGTGGATGACCGCCGGCCGTTCACTCCAGACGCCGATCGTGCGGCCGACCGTGACCGTACACTCGCGGCATTCGCGAATCAAACCGCCAAGCGTTTTTAGATCCCCGTCTGCTTCTGCCTTCGCCATTGCCCGGTCGCACGTTTCGAGCAAACCCAAAAGGCGCTCGACTAACGCTTGGGCGGACACTCCGTGCGCGTAACCGCTGCGCTGGCAACCGCGGGCTTAACGTGACGGGGAGCTTGTGCCGGTGGGTTCCGGTCTTAGACAGACCGTAACGGGCCGCGACGGTCCTTTCTGATGTGACCACAAGGGCGCTGTCGATCTCTTTGCGCTTGGGGTGGTCGCAGGCTTTGCATCGAGGGCCGCCGGGTTTCACGCGGCCTCCTTTTCGGAGCATTCCACGCAGATGAACCCAGTGGGGCGCGAAAGGCATCGCCGCAGCGCCTTACACCCCGAACACACCTTGCCGCCCGCAGTTAGACCAAGTTGGTCCACGCGCGCGGGGGAATGAATTATATGGTCTAACTGGGCTAACTGGGGATTGTGGTCTAACTGCGGATCGCCAGTCGGCCCAGTCGGCTCACTCGGACCATATAAGGACGGGGTGGGCTCACTGTGGTCTAACTGGCGCAACGCCCATTCTGAGCGCGCTGGGAATCCGGTCCGCGTTTGCATGACGCCCAGGCGCTTTGCCGCCCGCTTCAGCGTGGATGCGACTGATGCCAGCCTCGCGTGCCCGTTCGTACACGGCTTGAGATGACAGCGCACCGCCCGCAAGCACGTTTTCGAGAAAGTCTGCCGCCGCGTCGCGGCGGTTAATGGATTCCTCGGTTGAATCCGCTGTTGCCGCAAGGTCATCGGCGGTTATCGCTTCGGTGCCTTCCCAGACGACGCGGGCAACCGAAACGCTTGCTCCGTCATCGGTTGGTACATCGCGGGATTCGAGGCGATAGAGAAGTGCGTCGGCCGGCTTGCCGAGGTTTGACTTTGAAACCGCACAAACCAGGACCCCCTCGCGCTGTGGATGCGCTCCTATCGTGAGGACCGATCGGGCGATGTTCCGTATGTCAACTGAGCCCAGGCCGCGCGATGCCGCATCGCCGGCACTCTTGCGCCAATGCCGCATTGCTAACACCGCCGCCCCGGTGTTGTGGGCCATGACCGATAAGGGTGCAAGTGCGCGGCGTATATCGGCCGCACGATCGGGATTGAGCCCTGGGTCGAGATGTGAGAACAAAGAGTCGATGTAAACGATGCGGGCGTTAAACTTACGGATGGCTCGCTCGATGGCCGAAACGTGCATTGGAAGCGTAAGCAGTTCGCCGTCCATCATGCAGTTGCCGAGATGGATTCGGTCGATGTTTGCGTTCAGCGGCAACAAGGCGCGCCTTTAACGTGCTGGCCGAATCTTCGCTTGCGATGACAAGCGAATCGTAAACATTCGCGGCTGCTTCGTGTACGCTAACCCCACGGGATGCGCGGGCGAGAAGATCTAAAATCGCCGTCGTTTTTCCGATGCCGCCTTGACCTTCGGTAATCGTCAGTTCGCCGAAGGGGATGCGGCCGGCGTCCAGCCATTCGATTCGTTCGATACGAACGCTACGAAGATCGATGATGTCCATTTCGACGTTGCTCGCCGGTGCAAGCGTTTGACTTTGCCGCGGGTGTTCGCTGTACGTTTCCCGGCAATCAGCAAGTGCGCGGTTAATGGTGATCTGCCCGTAAGTCGAGCCGTCCCCCGCATGGCGCTCGTCCCACTTCTGGCGATACAGCCGACTGCGCCGAAACAGGCCATCCATGCGATGGGCGTTGCGATCGGTCCAAAAGGCGAGCAGGTTGCATAAACCGAGATCGGCGCTGGAATGGTCGCCCTGATGTGCCCTTAAATCTCCACGATCGAACAGAGCGCTGAACCGGTCGCCGTTTTTAGCGTTTCGTGCACGCTCGATCAGGGCGTCATCCCCTGATGACCCGTTTTGGGGCTGCGCTCGACGTGCAACGTATGCCGCATGAAGCCTTCCCAGGGCCGCCGTCTGTTCCGCAATGCCCGAAGGCGCGTCGGGCCAGCGGTTCCCGGTCAGGGTGAGGTATCGGTCCCGCTGGTACATCTCAACGCTGCCGCGCCGGCAAGAAGCCTGCGGTAAAACGCCGCGGGCAATGAATCGGAGGCCCCGGCCAGACGGGCTGATACTCGCAGTAGGTGTTCAATGCCGAAAGAAAATCACGGTGCCATTTCGATCGGCCTGCCCCGTTCATCGAGTACGTTGTCGAGATCGACGCCGAGGATGTCGTCGTCATCGCTCAATACGAAGCCGATACCGGCGTACTGTTCATTTAACTCGTAGGCGCTCATGGCATTAGTGAACGGGAGCCAGGATCGAGCATCGGTGACACTTGCCCGGCCCTCAGTTGTGTAAGGGACCTTCGTTGGCTTACCGTTGCGTGTTTCGTACTGCCAGCACACCCACCGCGGAATTGCCTGCAGCGCTCTGCGGGTATTGCGGTACTGTCGAAAAGCGTGCGGTGATTGGCCGGTATAACGGCGCTCATGACGCCATCTCATTATTTGTCCGCGGGTTTGCGGCGCTGATTTGCGATTCGACTTCCGCAAGGACGGCTTGTCGCAGCGCCGGATTCAAGATTGCGACTTCACGCCAACCTGAGGGGCCTGCGTCGTCCCTCACCGCCGGGCCGGTAATATACGCGATCCGGCTGTGGGGCATGATGTATTTGCAGGACGTAATTCGGAGGTCGGCAAGCGAAAGATCGAAGGTGAAAAGTGGGCCGGTCGTTCTTCCGGTTGTGGTAATGTTTCCAACTGAGAACCGCGGGTTTGGTGTGCGTTCCATAGTGGACGCTCCGTGTGGGACTTCTGGTCGTATGCCCGCGCGTTGCGGACGGTGTTTTCTACAAGCGAGACAAAGCGAGCAGCGGGCGATACCGGATAGTGAGCATCGCCACGCTGCTTGATGAGCGTAGAGCGCCGTAGCGCACTGCGTTCAAGAGTTAAAAGGGGCCGACTCGCTCTCGAATCGCGCCGGCCCCTCCGGTTTCCGAGCAACGCCCGAAAGAAGGCGGCCCGAATGCCTTATGTTTGGTCCGAACCGATGCTGCCCCGACCGAGATTGAGCGATCGCGTAGCGCGAATCACCCCCAGGATACCGCCGCCCGCTGCCTGTATCTGCTCGGCATTTGGCATCTTCTGCTGCTGCAACTGTCGGATGGCACTAGCGACGGTTGTCGGCGGTGCGCCTGCGCTTGTACCGCGCGGGTCCGTGATGCTTACGCGATCGGGCGGCCCGATGATGTCGGCTATGGATTGGTTGGCTTTTTCGCTTTGCGCTTTTTCCGTTAGCGCAGCGCGGGTACCGATTACTTGGAATTGCATTGGGATACCTCGTCGTAAGACTCGGGGTGTGCGGACCGGTGCTTAATGCACGCATCATCGTACGCCATCCGGCGAAGATCGGCATTTTGGTATTCATCATGACATTGATTGAAGTGCGTTCGGGCTGCGGTAATTTCAGACTGAGCCGCTTCCAAACGCGCCTTTGCCGACTCAAACTTTTTCGTGGCTGTCGCGGCCTCTGCGACGGCTGTCTCAAAGGAGGCGCGCAAGTCTGACGCGATTTCGCGCTCCCGAAGTGGACCGAGGCCCACGAGTTTATCTTCTTGGCGCTCGATCTCGTCGCGCAACGAGCGAATTTGTTTATCGATGGTCGCGGACGGTTCACCGCCGGCGAGCTTCGCGCCCCGCTCCTCGCGTAATGTTGCTACTTCCGCGGTAAGGCTGTCGATAAGCCCGTGCGTGGCGCCAATTTGCGCCTCGACTTTATCCTGGTTCATGCTACCTCGTCATTTTTTGATTGCTGTGCGGTAAGGAATGCCTCAAGGCGATCCGGGTCAACCCGGCGCATCTTTCGTCTGCCGGTTGCGCTGGAGAGAGTCACACCCGGAAATCCCGGGCTGTCCATTATTCGCCGCGCCGTGACGATGCTGCAGTTGTAGCGCTCCGCGACATCTGCAGCCTTAAGCATTCTTGGCATTGCTTCCGTCGTTTTTCTTTTCGCGCTTCGGCCAGTAACCAATCGAGGAAGATGCCTTCCGCCGGTACTGGCGCTCGACATCATCGCGCTCATCCTGGCTTCGCCAAGAAGTCGAATTGGAATATTCGCTTGGCAAAAAGACATCGGGCGCCGTGCGTATTACGCCCCTACTTGGCAAGTTTTTCATTCAGAATTTCCTCGATGCAATCGCCAGCAAGAGTCTCCCAGGGGAGGCTAAAATGCTGGGCCAATTTGTTTCGCGTCGCAGCCGAAACTGGATAGCCGCTCTCCGCGCGCCACAAGGTATCCCTGGAGAGCCCCATTGCTGGAGCCGCGTCCAAGAGCGACCCGTACACTGTTCGGCGCAACACCCGAAGGGCAGTTTCATGTCTCACAAACCCGACTGTATCGGATTTCCGTCTGGTATGGTACTATGTTTCGGTAATTCGTCATTAATTGAAACACGGAGCAAGAGTAGATGGCGCAAGGCAGACCCCCAATAAAGAAGGCTCCCAAAGTCGTCTATACTCAGGTCGTTGCCGCCATCGAGGGCGCGCGGCGCCGTGGGCTACAGCGCGATGAGTTGGCCCATCCCGTCTCCAGGAGTGATGAATACCCATACAATAGCCGGGTCTGGGTCTGGCGCGCGTTGAACCAGATCGACACCTCCGGTGCGCCGGCATACATGACCCTGGATCATGCGAATTGCTTGGTTTGGCGCGCCAATGAAATACTACGCCGGCGCGATCCCGTCATGATACCATCGGCCGACGGTTTGAAGCGGGTAAAGACCGGGCTGCGTAACGCGCCGGCACTTTTCGCCTTAATTGGCCGCCATGAAGAGACGCCGAGGCCGGCCAGAATGGCAGTATTCCCGGGGGCGCAGGAAGCGATAGCCGAGGAAGTCGTCAATCTTATCGCCGGAATACTCCCGCGGGGCGCCATTGGCCGCGATGGCGAGAGGCGGAAGGACGTACTCCGAGCGCTCAGCGTGTATTTTGCGCGAGACGTAGTCGATAGCGGCGCATTGTGGCAGCTCCATAAACGAGCCTGACCACTAAGCCGATGTCTCCGGGCCTGAGAAAGATGTTCGGCATTAAGACGACTGCCTGACTGATAACTCACTGATAACGCGCTCCGCGGCTCTTCGTTTCTAGGGTTTCCTAAAAGCACTATTTACGAGGGAACCGTTGCGGTAGGTTTCTTCAATTTCCTCAAGAAGCAGATTCAAATCCCACCTTCCCTACCACATCACAACATGCAAACGTTTCGTCAAGGCGCGCTTCGCGGCTCGATCGCCGTCCCCGGCGACAAATCCATCTCCCACCGAGCGCTTCTTTTAAGCGCGCTCAGTCCGCAGGCCGTTACCGTGAGCAATCTCAATTCGGGCCGCGACGTCCTTGCCACGCTGCGCGCCTTACAGGCAATCGGTGCCGCAATCGAACCGGGGCCGCAGAACAGCGCCTCGGTGCAAGCGGGAACCTTGCACGATCCGCTGGTGGCGATCGACTGCATGAACTCCGGATCCACCGCGCGCATGATGATGGGCGTGATCGCCGGTGCAAATCTGAACGCCCGCTTTACCGGAGACGCTTCACTGAGCCGGCGTCCGATGGAGCCGGTCGCAGCACACTTACGCGCGTTCGGCGCCAAGATTGAGACAACCGGCGGCACGCTGCCCGCAACGGTTCGCGGAACGGGCGCGCCCCAAAGCACGCGCCTGATTTTGGTCTCGCCTTCGGCGCAGATAAAAACGGCGCTCCTGCTGGCGGCTGCGTACGGCAACACGCCGATGGAACTGCTCGGCGATAAGGGTTCGCGCGATCATACGGAACGGCTCCTGCGTTTCTTGGGAGCCGACATCGATTTCGATCGCAGCCACGTTACACTTCGCGCGATGCCGCGGGCGTTCCGTGACATCGAGGTTGCCGGTGATTTTTCAGCGGCGGCGTTCTTCATCGTCGCGGCAACCGTGGCGCCGGAAAGCGCCATCGTGCTGCCGGGGGTTGGAATCAATCCATCGCGCACGGGCTTGCTCGACGCGCTCAATGCCATGGGCGCGCAAATTCACATTGAAAACCTGCGCGAGATTGGCGGCGAACCGGCGGGCGACATCCACGTGCGCTCGGCACCGCTGCATGCCACGTCCGTGAGCGCCGACGTTGCGCTGCGGGCGATCGATGAAGTCGTCGTTCTTGCCGTTGCCGCCGCCTTCGCGCAGGGCGAAACGCGCATCACCGGCGTGCGCGAGCTGCGCACCAAAGAGTCGGATCGCGTTGCGGCCATCGAACGGCTGCTGGGTGCGGCAGGCGTGGGCGTTGAGATGCTGCCTAACGGTATTGCCGTGCACGGGGGCTGCGCGCACAGCGCCGGCGGCACGGTTGAAACGCAGGGCGACCACCGCACGGCCATGGCGGCAGCGGTGCTGGCTGCGGGCGCCGGGGGTCTGGGCATCGATGACGAAACGGCAATCGACGTGAGCTTTCCATCATTCACCGCCATCCTCGAGCACGCGCAGGCATGAACGCAGAGCCGCGCTATTCGGCCGACGAGTTCGAGCGCGAAGCGCGCTATATCGACAATCTCATTTGGGACGCGCTCGTGGTGGAAGCCGGCACGCGCGTGTTGTTCTGCGGGTACGGCGAGGACGCGCGCTGGATCAAGCGCGCGCTGGACGCCGGCGCCGCCGTCACGGTCATCGAGCACCGCGACGATGTGATCGCCAAATTCGAGAGCCTTCCGGCTAAGTTGCTCCGCGGGAGCACCTCGGTGATCCCGGCGAAGACCGGCGCGTTCGATCTGGCAATTGCATCGCACTACTTGCACGAAACCGATCCGTTTTTTCACACGCAGATCGTCTCGGAACTTTCCCGCGTCGCCTCGCGCATCGCTATCATCGAGCCCGGGCCCCCGGCCGATCGTTTGGGCAAACGGATCGTTCGCCTGTATTCTCAAGCGAAACGGGAACTTGGGCAGTTCGAGTATTACCAACCTCTTGAATACTGGCGCAAATTGCTGCACGCGGTCAAAGCCGACATCTCGCAGCACGTCTTCGCATTTGCAAAGATTCCGCCGCGCGAATATCTGCGCGACACGATCGATTTGCTGCTGGCCACCATGAAAGTAGAAGACGCGCCGCAAGAAGATCTGGAAGATTTGCGTGCCATCGCAAAGCGATCCGACACGATGATCCTGCCGCCCGCCAGATTCGTACTCGTAGGCGCGGCAGCCGGATCGCTTCCGCAGCCGATCTTCACGCCCCGCGAGGAGCCAACGCCCACGCCCGCGATCGCCAAGGCCGCACAAAGCGATGAACCCGCTCCGCCCCCGCCGGTCATCGTTCCGCCGCCGATTACGCCGGCGGCCGGCTGGGAGTTCCCGCCGGTGATACCGCCGCCCGCGTCTGCTCCGGTGATGCCGCCGCCCGCGCAGCCGGACTGGTCCGGCCCACCCGTCGCGCCGCCGCCGTTCGCGATGCCCGGCTTGCCGCCGGGCCCCGAGGTTCCGCCGGCTCCGCCCGCCTTCGGACTGCCCTGGCAATGGGAGCCGCCCGAGGGGGGCGAGCCCAACCCCTAGCGCAAGTCGTCGATTAGGGCGCGAATCTCGCCGCCGGCCTGCTGCATGGCCTGTGCCGCCTGCGGCATGTGCAACTGGTCGGTGCTGGCCGAGAGGGATTCAATGGCGTCCTTAGCGCGCGCCGCAAGCGGCGCAGCGCTGCCCGAGAGATTGCTCAGCCGCTCGCCTTCGAGCTGCAGGCCGCGCAGCGAGACGGCCAAAGGCGATTGCTGCAGGGCTTCGAGGCGCCGGCGAATGCGAAGCAGGCAAAGCGCCGCCACGGCGATGCCGCAGCAAGCCAAAATAGCGCCCCCTGCGATCAGAAGAATAAGCACCCAACTCCAGAGGTGCACGGTAATCTTAAGCGGCCGACTCTTTAGCGGGCGCCGGCGAGGCCGCCGGGGCGTCTGCCTTCGGAGCGTCTGCCTTCGTAGCGTCCGCCTTGGGCACATCCGCTTTGGCCGGCTCGGGGCTGGACGCCGCCGCCGAGCTCTTTCGTGAATCGGTCACGTAAAAGCCGGAGCCCTTGAAGAGAATCGGAGCCGGATTGAAAACCCGGTTCAGCGCCCCGCCGCACTTGGGGCACGGCTCGGCATAGCGGTCATCGAATCCGTGGCGGACTTCAACGACGTTGGCACATTGGGAGCACTGGTAATCGTACAGCGGCATATCGAGCCAAGTATACCCACCTTAGCAATCGCCGTCAACGACTGCTAGAAATCGGCGAGCAGTTCGTCCTTGGGCGTGTTGTCGTATTCGGCCAGATGCTTGAAGTGCACGACCGACTCTTCGAGTTGGGTCGCAAGCTTGCGCCCGTTGCCGACGGCGTCGTACATCAGCGCCATTTTACCGCCGTATGCGGGGTACTCCACCTTTACTGTCAGCTTGCATCGCGTTGTCTTGCGCTCAAGGCGGAAGTCGATGCGGCGTCGCGTGGAATAGGCGCCCACCAGCGAGAGTTGATAATTCGTGATGAAATGCTCGACCTCGAACAATTGCTCGTGCTCTCCGGGGATGGCAGATCGCAGCACGATCTCACTGCCCGGTTCGAGGGATCCGTTACTCTCGGCCGGCTGCGCACTTCGCAAAAACGAGAGCCAGACGGGCCATTTTTCAACCGCGCAGAGCAGAGCAAACGCCGTTTCAGCATCGGTCTGAACATCGACGCAGGCGCTGAGCGCGCGCACACCGTGGCGGGGAACCGCCTCGCGCAGAATTGCCATGGCAAAACGTTTCTGCACCACTAGATGTAGTGCCTCTTCGCCGGTTCTACACAAGCCCTAGTAGGCTTATGCACAATCAGACTCGCACGTTATTCGAAGGTTACTCCACCGCCGGCCACGGAGGCGGCAAATGCAACCAGCGTTTGCACGCCGACCGCCAGCGCGTCCTCGTCTACGCGGAACTGCGGACTGTGACCCGAGACAACCGAGCCCGCCTTCTCGCTTCGAATTCCTAAGCGCACGTGCACCGCCGGAACGCGCTGCGCAAAATACGCGAAGTCTTCTGCACCCATTGTCGGCGGCGGACTCTCAACGATGAGCGCCGAGTGTTCGCGCATATAGCGCGCGAAGCCGTTCGCCAACGCTTCGTGATTAACCACCGGCGGATAACCGTAGAGCACGTTCAGCGTAACGCGAATGCCGTACGCCGCGGCAACGCCCTCCAGGATGCGCCGCACGCGCGATTCAAGCTCGTTGCGGATCTGCGGGTCGTGCGCGCGCAGCGTGCCTGTCAGTTTGATCTCGTCGGCGATAACGTTGTTGCGATAGCCGCCGTTGATGGTGCCGACGGTAACGACGACGCTCTTGAGCGGATCGGTCTCGCGCGCCGCGACATTCTGCAGCGCAAGAATCATTGCAGCCGTTGCCGGAATCGTATCGAGCGCGCTGTGCGGATACGCTCCGTGGCCGCCTTTGCCTTGCACGACAATGGTGAATTCATCGGCCGAAGCATTGACCGGTCCGGGCGTAATGCCGATGGTTCCGGTCTCTAAGCGCGGATCGACGTGCAGCATTGCGCACGCCTCGACCCGCGGATCGTCCAGCGCGCCTTGGGCAATCATCGGTTCTGCTCCGCCCGGCCCTTCTTCAGCCGGTTGGAAGAGCAGCACGACGTTGCCACTGAGCGTGGCGCGCATGTGCTGCAAAATGCGCGCCGCTCCGAGCAGCATCGCGGTGTGGGCGTCGTGTCCGCACGCGTGCATCTTGCCCGGGACCTCCGAGGAGAACGGCTCGCCGGATTTCTCCGTGATGGGCAGCGCATCCATGTCGGCGCGCAACGCAACCGTTTTTCCGGGACGCTCGCCGCGGATGACGCCCACGACCCCGGTTTGGGCGATACGCCGGAACTCGATGCCTACGGCCGCGAGCTCCCGCTCTACCAGCGCCTGCGTGCGGACTTCTTCGAACCCCAGCTCGGGGTGGCGATGGATCTCGCGCCGCAGGGAGATGACGTGCTCGCGAAGTTGCTCGTCGGGTACGATAACGGTCATGCTTCTTGGTTGGCCCGGCGGTAAAGGCGACCCTTCGTGCGGAAGAATGAACCCGTGGTTCCCGCAGACCTGGAATTGATCAACCTCATCAACCGCACGGCCGCCGCTTACGTGCAGAGCGCGCCGGCCTACATCACCTATCGCGAACTCACGCACGCCGGCGCTGCCAGTCTTGGCCGATCGCAGGATATCAACCGGTACGTCGCGGTTCGCCAGGCCGACAATTTCGCGATCATGCAAGATCTGCCCCAGGGCGCCACGCGAACGGGCCAGGCGTTTCCAATCATCCCGTATTTCGATCCGTTCCCGGGCTTTGCGTACCGGTGGTTTGCCAATCTCAAAAACGTGAACATCGACATCACGCGCTACCCCGCTACGACTTGGCCGATCCCGGCCACGGATTCAAGCGCCACGATGTCGATCGCGTATATCGATTTTTGGGCGCCCACGTATCTTGCGGATTCAACGCCTTCGCGGGTGCATCTGCGCGTGTTGCCCACGCCCTCGCTGCAGCAGGGACAATATTATCCGTACGACATCGTTGAAGATCCGGCAACGCAGCTGCCCTCGCATTTGGAGCTGCGCTTTATCGGCGATCCCACGCAGCTTCGCTGGACTACCGCGTGCTGCAGGGGCACTGGGTCATCACGCATGCAACGTACACCGCTCCGCAGCACGTCGGACCGTTGAATTTTACCGTGGCCACCGACACAACGTATAGTGACATGACGTTCCCCGCGGGGCCACCGGATCCGCGCCTAGCCGGGACGCCTGCGCCCACGCCAACGCCGCCGGGAGGCTAGTGAGTGATGATCGTGTGAAACTGCGGGCAAAGCAGCGTGTCTTCAGGCTTGTCGGCAACGTAATCGATCACGTTCTCGTTTATGTCGAACGTTGCGGATGAGGGCCAATCCGAAGAAAAATTCATAAGTTTCGACGGAACGCGCACATAGTGATAATCGCCTCGCGAATCCGTCAGCCGCACCGCGACCACGACCTGCTTCTCCACGAGTTCGCGTGAGGGGAAGATCGTTGCGTAATAGCCGTCGGAGTCGTTTTGAAGGTCGATGTTGGCCTCAAGCGGCTGACCAACTTGCGCGTTGCATGCTTGCCCTTTGTCGAAGATCGTCACGGTCGGCTGAACGTACGAAAACGCAAACGGCGCGCTGCCGAAAACCAGCAACGGCGTCGGGACGTCCTGCGGGTGCTCGGCAAGCGAGATCTTCATGGTCCGGTTGATGCCGGATATGACGGCGAAATATTCGCGCCCGGAGCAATCGACGGCGCCGCTCTTCATGGAAAGCGCCGCCCGGTACTCGCCCCAGGGGATGTCGAATGAAACGCTGACTGTGTTTCCGTTCTCGCGCACGACGCGAAACGTTTGGTTATAAATGTCGCGTTTGATGCGGTCGGTGATGGCCACGCGCAGCGGAAGAGCGCTTTGCGTCTTCAGACGCAGCGCCGAGTTGCACAGCGAGACTTGCAAGACAAGATGAGAGAGAGCCATATACTCCTCAGCTTCTTCGGGCGCGGGGAAGCCCCTCGACGGTACGGAACGTACAACGCATGACCGACGCCCAACGTCTCGCAAAAGCCCTCAACACGCTCACCAAGAATCCGCAGTTCTCGTACTCCAAGGCCCGTGCGGCAGCCCGGGCGGAGCCCGAGGTGGACTGGGATGCCACCAAGCGGCTCAATGCCGATTTCAATCCCGACGTTGACGGCTGCGAGTCGTTCGTGATGCGCGATAAGAGCATCTGCCAGTGGCAGCCCGGCCAATACCGTTATGCAGCTAAATGACGGATACACCGATGTCCCGCGCGGAAAAATAGCCAACGTTGCCACGTGCCTAGAGATGTTCGAACGCCCGCCACTGCGTCCGCAGGCGCAGCGCAACCCGTACGAACTCGTGCAGGTACCGAGCCCCGATGCCGGCTGGTATCGCGATCTCTTCCGCCGGGTCGGCGAACCATATCTGTGGTTCTCGCGGCTGGTCATACCCGATGAACAGTTGCTACCTGCGATTCGTGACCCCCGCGTGGAAGTATACGCCTTGCGCTTTGAGGCGCGCGACGAAGGATTGCTGGAACTCGACTTCCGCGTTACGGACGAGTGTGAGCTGCGCTATTTCGGGGTGACCGGACCCCTTATAGGCAGCGGCGCCGGCCGTTGGCTGATGAACCGCGCCATCGAGCGCGCCTGGGCGCATCCTATCAAACGGTTTTGGGTGCATACCTGCACGATGGATCATCCGGGCGCGCTGGCGTTCTACAGGCGATCGGGTTTTACGCCGTTCAAGAGGCAAATCGAATACGCCGACGACCCGCGCTTAACCGGCGCCCTGCCCCGTAATTGCGCGCCGGACATTCCTTTGCTTTAGGATACGCCTGCCGAACCTTCAGCGCCGCCGTGCTTTGTGAGGAAGCATATTTCGAGGCGGTTTCCATCGGGGTCTTCAAAGAACGTCGCATAATAGCCGCCGTAATCTTGCGGACCGTCGAGTGCGCGGGCGCCCGCGCCGGTGATTGCCGCCGTTACGCGGTCAACGTCGCCGGGTGATGAAGCGTGAAAGGCAATACGGTTTTGATTTGGCGTGAATTCGGGGATCCGCGACAAAGCCGAAGAACTCATCGTTCGCTTGCCAGTGCGAGCGCCGCCACACGGGCTCGCCGGGATCGAACCGCGGCAACGTTACGCGGGTAAAGCCCAGCGCGCCCAGCAGCGCATCGTAGAAGCGCAGCGCAGCTTCGCCGTCGCGCACGCGGAGATCGATGTGGCTAATGAGGGGCATGGCGATCGGTATGCGCCCCTCGGTACCTCGGGGTCCTTCGACAGGCTCAGGATGACAAACAAAAAAAGGGACGCCGTAAGGCGTCCCTTTCTATAACTCGGAGAGGGAGAGATTCGAACTCTCGAGACGCTCATCACGTCTGCCCGCTTTCGAGGCGGGTGCCTTCAACCGCTCGACCACCTCTCCGCGGCTCGCAATTCGCGGCCCCCGGTTAAACTCTTTTCGCGCGGCGTTCGCGAAAAAATGTTTGCAACTGCTCGGCGGTTTCGGCCTCAAGCACCCCCGGCCGAACGTCGATGCGGTGGTTCAGGGCCGGATTGCGGACCACGTCCACCACGCTGCCCGCCGCACCGCCCTTGGGATCGGCGCATCCGAAGACCAGCCGCTTGATTCGCGCGGCGACCATTGCGCCGGCGCACATGACACACGGCTCCTTGGTAACGTATACGGTTGCCTCGGAGAGACGCCAGGCGCTCAGCGCGCGCGCTGCGGCCTGCAAGACAAGCATCTCTGCGTGCGCGGTCGCATCCGGACGACTCTCCTTCTCGTTCTTTGCCTCGATCCGCAAATCGCCGCAAACGAGCACGGCACCGATGGGAACGTCGCCGGCAGCTTGCGCTTGTGCGGCAAGCTCCATAGCCAGGCGAATGTAGTGCTCGTCTAGGTCTTGCTGCACGAAAAATGGCGCGCTCGAAGGGACTTGAACCCCCAACCTTCGCCTTCGGAGGGCGACGCTCTATCCAATTGAGCTACGAGCGCACGGCGTCCTTACCGCTGGTTCTCTTGCGAGTTGCCGGCGCTGGGAATGTGCTTGAACAAGTCGAGTTTGTGGTCGACCAGTCCCCGGTAAAATTTGCGCACGCAGTCGGGATGGCCGAAAAAGTACGTGCGAGCATAGGCCAGGTCATCACCCGAGCTATCCGGGACGTAATGCGAGATTTCGATCTCTTCCATTTGATTCCGATCGACCGGATGCGGACAGAAGTCGCATGGGATGGTTGACATGATACCTGCTCTGACTGTTAAACGCGGCGACGGCCGCCTGGACGGCGGCCGGTCCGAAGCTTCTGACTCGGGTAGGATTTGAACCTACGACCTAGGGCTTATGAGTCCCCCGCTCTACCACTGACTACCGAGCCCGGTGAGGGCGTCGTTCGACGCTCTACTGTAGCAAACCCGGGGGCCAGGTTTCAAGGATTCAGGTCGGAAAGAAGCATCCACAGTGGAGGGTGCCCCTATGCGACTTCTCGCTTTTGCTATTGCCGCGCTTCTAGCCGCGGCTCCCCTGGTTTCCCGCGCCGACGACGCGGCCGGTCTGCTTGCTAAGCACAAAGCATTCGTGGGCTGGCAGTTCGGCGACGGCACATTCTCATCGCTCACCGTCGACGGTACGATCACCGACAAAGTGAACGGTCAATCCAAGGTCGTCGAGTCGTTTCACGGCTTACGCGCCGGTGTTGCTAAGCGGTACACGTACCGCAACGGCGACGGCACGACGGCCGACACGGGTTTTACCGGCCACGTCTATTGGCGCACGAACTACAACGGCTTTACTTATCCCTCGCTCGGCGACGTGCAGAAACTGGACGTCGGGATCGATCTGCTCTACAACGAGGCCACTACCGAGCTTCCCGGTACGATGAACGGAACCAAGAGCATCGAAGGCGCAACGTACGACATCGTTCGCGTAACCCCGGCGCAGGCGTTTCCGATCGACTTGTATGTGGACCCGCAAACCGGCGCGTACCGCCGCGCCGTCATCGATCCCGCGGGGGCTTACGAGACGACCTGGGACATCTTTTCCTACAAAGATGCGCTTCCGGGAAAGAAAATCATCTCGTCATGGAGCGTCGACGGCGGCCCGCAGACGTACGAGGTTCAACGCGTTGCGGCGAACGCTCCGGTCTCCACGAGCGATTTACATCCGCCCGCGCAAACCGCCCAATGGACAACGCGGACCGGGCAGCCGTTTCCGATTAAAGCGCTGTACGGCGATTACGACGGCGGCGTGCGTCTCAACGCCAGCATCAACGGCGTCCCCGGAACGTTCATCATGGATACGGGAGCGCATGCGATTTATCTCACCGGCGCATTTGCCGGCCGGGCGCACGTTAAACATCTTTACGGCAGCGAAGCGAGCGGCATCGGCGGCAGCGTCAAAACGCACGTAGATAAACTCGATACGTTCGAAATCGGCGGCAACACGATGAAAAATCTTATCGTCGAAGACGGAGACTCGAGGTTCGGAGAGGGCGTGGACGGCCTTATCGGGTTCGATCTCTTCGCAGGCTCGGTCGTGAGCCTGAATTTGGACCAAAACCAAATGACGATCTCCGACCCGCAGACCACTGCGGTGGACACCAGCCAGGGCATAACGCTGCTGGTCGATCTCTCCGGAGAGACTCCGGTCGTGCCGATGAAACTCGACGGCCGCGTTCCGGTCAATACGCTCATCGATTCCGGTGACGGCGGCACGCTGATGATCGCGCCCAGCATCCTTACCAACAATCACATTCCGTTCCTAGTCGAGAACACCGCACAAGGCGTCTTTCGTTCGCATCGCGCGTTTTGGGGCGTTGGCGGCATCTCGGTGAGCGAGTGCGCTACCATCGACTCCATGAACCTGGGCCCCATCGCCTATCAAAACACGATGGCGTGCAAACTGAACGAAGACCTGAACGATGCAATCGTCGGCTGGGACTTCATTCAGCACTTCAACTTCGTCTTCGACTACCCGCAAGCACAGATTACACTAATACCCCGCAAAAATCAGTAAAACAAAAAGAGCCCGGCAGTTGCCGGGCTCTTTCAAAATGCGCGGTCGGAGGGACTCGAACCCCCAACCTACAAGTTCGTAGCCTGTTGCTCTATCCAATTGAGCTACGACCGCACACACCGCGCGACCGTTACGTCGCGCTTTTCTTTTAGACCTCTACTTTTTTCTGTCTGTAATTTTCTTAAATACGCGATCTGCAAGCTCGTGGGGCCTTTCCAACATCCCTCCCGATACGGGTTCATTCCGGCAACGCGACCGCGTTGCGACCAAATGAACCCGGAGAGGGAGGGATTCGAACCCTCGGACGGCTTTTGGCCGTCGGTCATTTAGCAAACGACTGGTTTCAGCCACTCACCCACCTCTCCGCGGCGTCCGGCCGGGATGACAGCGCACCACTATACCACAGTCAGACGGGCGGCGCCTGCGGGGGCTCTTCCACGACCTCCGGGGTCAGGACACGCTCGCGCCGCACGCGCGGCCGGTACAGCAGCGCATCGACGCCGGCGACGCGCCCGGCCGGAACCACCAAAAACATGAACGAGAGCGCGAACGCTGCGGCGTCCAGCGAGCCGATGTTCGTCCAGGACCCGAAGCCGCCATTATTCGTAAAGTAATTGAGCGCCAAAAAGCACCCGACCAAGCCGGCAAAACGCGTAAAGATTCCCAGAAACAGCGCGCATCCAACGAGCACCTCGCCCAGGCGCACCAGCTCGGCAAAAAGCATGATGTTGGGCAGTACGACATTTACCAGAAGGGTATGATACGCGCCGTGATGCGTCTGAATCCCCTTCTGCACGGCCATCGCCATGAAGCCGCCCGGCGGCATGAACATCGCCGAGTTCAGAAACTTCGGAACTCCGTGCACGAGCCAAAAGGCGCCTGTAAATATCCGCAAAACCGTGAACCATCCGGCATAGGTCCAGTGTGAGGCCATTTTCATCGGGCTGCTCCCTTTTGACGGCCCGCCACCGCGGTAATGAGGATGTCCGCTATGTGCGCCGCTGCGTCGGGCTTGGCAAGCTTGCTCATCGACTCCCGCATTCGGGCGAGTTTAGTATCATTACCCAACAGATCCCAGACCGTGCGCCCAAGATCTGCTGCACTCTTTGCCCGCACGGCCGCACCGCGCGCGATCAGGTAGCGCGTGTTGCGCTCCTCTTGCCCCGGCAGTGGCCGGAAGAGCACCATGGGCAGATGCGCCGTAAGCGCTTCTGCGGCGGTAAGTCCGCCCGGTTTGCTAACCAGCAAATCGGCTGCATGCATATAGTCGTAAACGTTCTCAACAAAACGCTCCACGCGAACCGGATACCCGATATGCGTTGCGCGGTCTAAAACGCGCTGCTCGGAGCGCTTTCCGCGCCCGACGATTGCGACGGCGCACAGAGGCCGATCGATCTCGTCGAGCGCTTCGAGCATGGTCCCGAGCGGACCGATGCCCAAACCGCCTCCCATCAACAGCACGACGCGCCGTCCGGGCGGCAGGCCTAAGCGCTCGCGCAATGCTTCGCGTTCTTCGTGAAAGTCGCCGAACCGGCTTTTGACGGGAATGCCGGTAACAAAAACGCGATCTGCGAGCACGCCGCGGGCAACCATGGCCGAACGCATCTCGGGAGTTGCGACCGCGTACGCGTCCACGTTGTCGTGCATCCAATACGCATGCACTGCGAAATCCGTCACAACGCCGACAACGGGCGGCGCGTCGGCATATTGCCGCTTGTATTCCGCCATAACTCCGCATGGAAACGCGTGCGTGCAGAACGACGACGTCGGGCCGCTCACTTTCCATGAGCTCGCGAAGATTCCCGGCGGTAAATTGATGCACCCAAGCGCGAAACGGTCCGACTTCGGTTGCGCGTTCCGCGCGCGAGTAGAGGAACCGGTACATTTGGGGAATCGTTTTGACCATTCCCAAATAGCCGTTGGAAACGACCTGCGAGACCACGGAGGCGGCGTACTTGTAGGAATCGACGACGCGCGTATGCGAGCCGGGATCGCTATCTTCAAGTGCGAGCTGTATCGCATTGGCCGCGGACGTATGGCCAACGCCCACATTAGCCGAAAGGAATAGGGCGCGAATTACTGCGCGGGCTCCTCGCCGCCCGATTCTTCGGCCAACACGAAGAAATCGTCGAGAATTTCCTGAGCAAGTTCGTCATCCTCAAGCAGCGTGCCCTTGGCATTGGTGACCACAAACTCGTCGGCGGACTCGCAATATAAAACGGCATACGCGTTGTTCTCGTCGTCTTCAACCAGGCCGACCACTTCGAACTCCAACTGCTTTTCATCTTGCGTTTGAATGACAAGCACGTCGCGCAGTTCGAGCGCCTGTTGCTCTCCCGAATCGCCGTTGGTGGACATGGCTGCTCTCCTATTTCAGATACTTGGCGACGTTGGCGTTTTGCTCTTCCAGGGTCTTTGCGAAGACATGGTGCCCATTTCCCTTGTAGACGTAATATAAAAATTGCGAGGGCGCCGGATTGAAGGCCGCCAGGAGCGAGGGGAGCCCCGGGTTGGCTATGGGCGTCGGGGGCAATCCTTGATGCAGGTAGGAATTGTACGGTGAGTCGATCTTCAAGTCCCCGTACGTAATCACCGAGTGGTGCTCCGGCAGCGCGTACTCGATGGTCGCGTCGACCTCCAACGGCATGCCTATCCGCAAGCGGTTGTAGTAGACACCGGCCATGAGTGGGCGCTCGTCGTCGGCCTTGGCTTCGCGCTCGATGAGCGAGGCAAGCGTGACGGCCTGCGGAACGGTCAGGCCGTGTGCGCGCGCTTTCTTAAGCGCATCGCGCGGCAGCTCTTTGAAAAACTGCGCGGTCAGAATCTGCTCGACCATTTTGGGCGTTGCGTCCGTGGGGATCAGGTAGGTGCTCGGAAAGAGAAAGCCTTCCAAATTCGCAGTTCGCGTTCCGTCAACGACGATCGAATCGTGCAGAAATGCACGGGCATAAACATCGGCATCACCCAAGCCGTTGTCTTGGAGACGCTGTGCGATCTCTTTGGCCGTGAAACCTTCGGGAATCGTAATCCATTTTGCAACCTGCGCGCCGCCGAAGCGCAACTGATCGAGCACTTGGGCCGCCGTTTGATTCGGTGCAAAACGGTACGCGCCCGCGTGAATGTCCGTGTCGGCGCGCTGGAGTTTTGCGTAAGTGCGGAAAAGCGCGGCATTCCCGATGACCCCTTGCTGCGCAAGTTGCGCAGCAACCTCGCGAAACGTCGATCCTCGAACGATAACGACACTCGTGGTTCGGGCGGGATGCGAGCGATCGGCAAAGAGCGAGTACTCGAGCCACGCCGCAAGGAGCACTGCAAGTGCAACCAATGCGCCGGCGTAGCGGCTAACGGCGCGCAAGGTACGTCTCCAGAATGAGCGCTGCGGCTACCTTATCGACGACTTGACGCCGCTTGCCGCGCCGCATATCGGCGCCGATGAGCGTCTTTGTGGCCTGCGCGGTCGTGAGCCGCTCGTCGACGCGAGCGATCTTTCCCGTATAAACGCGCGTCAGCTGTTCGACGAAACGGTCGATTTTCTCGGCCGCGATGCCGCGCTCGCCGCTCATACGGATCGGATCGCCGACGACGAGCTCGTCAACAGCATACTCTTGCACGAGTTGAGTGACGCGCTGCAGGTCCTCGCGAAGATTCGTGCGTTCGATGACCGTCACGGGCAGTGCAAACGTGCCGCCCGGATCGGCCACGGCTACGCCGATGCGCTTGCTGCCCACGTCGAGGGCGAGAATGGCCACGCGGCTACGAACCGCGCATCAGCAGCGCGTGCGCGCCCGATTTGGGCCGCCGGCCCAGGTGATCGTTCACGAGCGTTTCGATCGCGCGGGCGACGCGCGCGGTTGCGCGGACTGCCGGCCGCACGGTGCCGCCTCGCGGAGCAGCCAGCGCACGGATGTTTGTCAAATCCTCTTCGTCAAAGGCAAGGGGATCGCGCCAGGCCTGCGCGCATTCGGGACCGGCGAAGCCGCTTTGTTCCTGGTCCAGCCATGCCGAGCGCTCCAGTACGGCGCCACAGCGAACGCACTCGTGCAGCGGCGGCGCAAGCCCGAGCGCGCCGAGTAGACGCAGCGAGAAGCGCGGGAGAAGCGCAAGTGGTTCCTCGCTGGCGCCAATCGCACCGAGCGCGCCGGTGAGCAATTCATAAACTTCGGGCATGGCTAGATCCGGCTCGCAGAAGACATCGATCAATTCTACCGCCACGTTCGCGGCCGCAAACCGTTCGGGCTGAACGATCTGCGCCCAATGCGCATGCTCTATGTCGGCGCTGACGACGACATCCAGGGAACGCCCACGATGCATCGTGAGCGAGACTTCATTTGAGAATTCCAGCCGTCCGGCAAGCTGGCTCTTCGTCCGGCGGGAGCCCTTGGCAATGGCATCGGCCTTGCCGCGCTCGGTAGTAAAGAGCGTTAGAATGCGGTCCGCTTCACCGTAAGTCTTCCGCGCATCACCACCGCCGACGTTTTATAAACGCGTGCGGGCGAACTCATGCCAAATCGGAAGGGCCGAACGCGCCCGGCAGCAGCTGCTCGAGCGTCGTCGTAACGATGCCTTGCGGCGTCGTGCAATGCACGCGCATCGTGGTATTGAACTCGCTCAAAAACTGCCGGCACGCTCCGCAGGGCGAGACGCTGATGCCTTCGGGACCTACGATAAAGATTTCGGCAAAGTCCCGGTAACCTGCAGAGACCGCGCTCACGGCGGCGCTGCGCTCGGCGCATATAGTCAGGCTGTAACTGGCATTCTCAACGTTTGCTCCGCCGAACGTGTGCCCATCGCCCGTCATCAGTACAGCTCCAACGTGAAATCCCGAATAGGGCGCATAAGCGCGCGCTTGGAACTTGCGCGCCAGCGCGTGCAACTGCGCGGCCGGTTTTCCGCTAGAGGGCATCTTCGGAGGTCTCCGCGGGTTGCCCGGGCCGTCCGTTGGTAAAGATGCGCACGGCCAAGATCCGCCGTCCACGCATGCGTTCCACGCGAAGGCGCGTGTGCTCGTCGGCAGCTGATTTCCTCGCCCTCGTTCGGCAAGCGGCCGAAAAGCCCGACCGTGTACCCGCCGATCGTCTCGAACTCCTCGTGCGGAAGCTGCGTGCCGAGTTTGGCGTTGAGATCTTCGATATTCACGCTCGAATCTGCGACGGCTTCAGTTGGTCCCATCATGCGTACGGGTTCTTCTTCGCCCTCGTCGTGTTCGTCGCGAATCTCGCCCACGATCTCCTCGAGCAAATCTTCCATCGTGACAACGCCGGCGGTTCCGCCGTATTCGTCGACGACGATCGCCATCGTAAACTTGTCGCGCTGCATCTCGCGCAGGAGCTCGGCGATCTTCTTGTTTTCCGGCACGTGCACCGCTGTGCGCATCAATTTGCGCAAAGGAGTAGAACTGAGCGATCCGTCCGCAAGCGCGATCAACAGTTCGCGGTCGTGCACGACGCCGATGATGTCGTCCTTGCTCTCTTCGAACACGGGAAGTTTCGAGTAGCCCTCGGCGATGACGATATCGAGCGCTTTGCGCGCCGAGTCTTCGACCGAGACGGCCACCACGTTCGGCCGGGGTGTCATCACTTCGCGCACGATCGTGTCGCCGAATTCAATGACCGAGTGAATCATCTCGCGCTCTTGCTCTTCCAGCACGTTCTGCTCGGCGCCGACATTCACCAGCGTGCGGATATCTTCTTCGGTCACGAAGATCTGATGCACGTGGCGAATGCCGAGCGGCCGCACGATGAGATTTGTGAAAAACAGAAACATGCGCACCAAGGGCGTGAGCAGCCACGCTACGCGCAGCATTGAGGGCGCAAGCCGGAGTGCCCAGCGCTCGTTATCAGAAACAGCCACCGTCTTGGGAACGATCTCACCGAACAGCAATAAGAAGAACGTCATGACGGCAGTCGAGATGAGCGCGGCATGGGCGATGCCGGCGCGGATAAAGATGTACGTGGCCAGCGAATCGGAGGCCAGCAGCACGATCGTGTTGCCGATGAGGATTGAGGTCAGGAAGCGATTGCGATCGTCAAGCAGATGGACGACGGCGGCGGCGCTCTTGATACCCCGCTCGGCCATGGCGCGCGCCCGCAGTCGCGAAACCGCGACAAGTGCCGCCTCAGAGGCAGCGAAGAACGCTGCGAGCACGATCAAGACGACGAGCGCGGCGATCTCGTACCAGTGGAGCACGTGGGCGGTGGGCAGACTACTTAGCGGTTCCAATGACGCAGGCCATTATAGCACAAGGTGGCCGCGAGCCAGTAAATAGACGAAGAGCGCGACCAGCGCCCCCAAGACCCCGCCCCATAGCGTCTCGAAGGTGGTATGGATGCGGGCCTCAATGCGGCTCTGCGCGACCAGGAAGGCCAGGAAATAGGCCAAGACGGCAACGAGGGGGCGCTGGAAGATGAGCGCGAGCCCGGTGGCGGCCGCGAAGGCCATCGCCGCGTGAGCAGAGACCAGGCCGCCCTGCAGCAGCGAACTGCCCGCGCCCAAGGCCTTGGCAAAGAGCGAGCCGATGAGGGCCAGAACGAGCATCACGAGGACCACGTTGGCGGGCACCTGGGCAACGGCGTCGTACACCCGCGTCCCGCCTTGCTGGATTCCTTGATAAAACGCCAGGTAGCCGACGATCACCGCGCCGACGGTAGCGATGAAGACGGCCCCCGCCGCGGCATCTTTAGCGGTCTTTGCCAGCGGATGCTGGGCGACGGTGAGCAGATCGACGATCGCTTCGACGGCTGTGTTCATCAGTTCGAGCGCGAGCACGATCGCGATCGTGACGACGATCGCGATAATATACAGGCGGCCGAGGTGCAGCAACAGCGTGGCCAGCAGCACCGCCGCTGCGATGAGAAGGTGCACGCGGAAATTCGGCTGCGTCCGTACCGTGTACACGATACCGGCCAGCGCGTAATGAAACGAACTCCAAAACTTCGTTTCGCTGATACGCACGAAATGGGGCTTGGGTTCATTCATGGTCGTACGGCCAGGGCATGCCGATGGCTTGCGCCAGACGCCGCTCTTCGGCCTCCATAGCGGCGCGATCGGCGGCCTCTTCGTGATCGTGCCCCAGCAGGTGCAGTAAACCGTGGATGAGCAGCCGGTAGATTTCACGCTGCAGCGGCGCATCGTAAGCGGCGGCCTGGCGGCGCGCCGTCTCCACGCTGATGACGATATCGCCGAGCAGCCGTTCGGGGTCGCCTGCCGCAGGCTCCAACGGAAAACTCAAAACATCGGTGCTCGCGTCTTTGCCGCGATGCTCGCCGTTGATCTGCGCGATGCGTTTATCGCCCACGAGCGAGACCGAAAGCGCCGAATGCCCCTCGCCCGCGGCCTCCAATAACGCGCGGGCCGTTCGTTTGAGCGCGCGAGCGTCCACGCCGCTGCCGCGAACGGCGCTGTGGTAGTGAATCACCGGCCTTGCGCGTAGGCGCGAATAATCTTTGAAACCAGCGGATGGCGCACCACATCGCCCTCATCCAACTCAACGATCCCGATGTCGTCGATGCCTGCAAAACGCTTGGGCACTTCGGGAAGACCACTTGAAGCGCCGCCGGGAAGATCGATTTGCGTCACATCACCGTTGACGATCATCTTTGAACCGGCGCCCAGACGCGTGAGGAACATCTTGAGCTGCTCGCGAGTGACGTTTTGTGCTTCGTCCAGAATCACGAACGCTTCGGAAAGCGTGCGGCCGCGCATGTAGGCCAGCGGCGCGACCTCGATGACTGCGCGATCCAGGTACTTCTCCACGATTTGATCGTCGATCAGTTCCGCCAGCGAGTCATAGAGCGGGCGCAGATACGGATCGACCTTATCCTTAAAATCGCCCGGGAGGAAGCCCAGTTTTTCGCCCGCCTCGACGGCCGGACGCGAAAGAATCACCCGCTCAACTTCGCGCGCGCGCAGCGCGCGCACGGCCATGACCACGGCGAGAAACGTTTTACCCGTACCCGCCGGGCCGATGCCGAATGTGAGCGTGTTGTTTTCGATGGCCTGAACGAACTCGCGCTGGCCCGGCGTTTTCGGACGAATCTCGCGCCCACGATGCGTCCGGAAAAGCGTGGATGGCAGCGGCTCGTGCTTGTGGCCCCGGCGTACGTCCGAGGCCGCGAGCGAAACGTCATCCGGCGTCACGTGCGCGCCCTGCACGGCAGCTTGCAGCATGCGGGCGAGCACCGCTTGCGCCTTATCAACCGACGCGGCCTCGCCGTGCACGATAAGCCGGTTGTCCTCCACGCGCAGCGAAACCAAGAGCGCGTCCTCGAGCGCCGAGAGATTCTGATCGAATTTTCCGAACAGCCGGAAGTGATCGTTCAGTTCGCTTAAGTCGATGGATCGTTCTGTTGCAGACTCCAGAGATAGTTCTCCCGCAGTGCCCGTGGCGGGCCCAGCACTTCACTTGCGACGATGGCCCGCAATAAAGTGTTCCCACTCTCGAATAACCCCTGCAGCGGGACTGCGCGTTCGAACGCGTCTTCCGGGGCGGCCCGAAGTTCACAGCTCAGGCGCGGACGGCGGCGGCGGGGGCTGCGGGCCGCCTCCTTCGCTGGAAACGGACGTGGAGATGGAGCCGCGCATGTCGGAATCGGCTTGAATATTCTTCATGCGGTAGTAATCCATGATACCTAAATTGCCGCTGCGGAATGCCTCCGCGATGGCCTGCGGAACTGATGCCTCGGCCTGTACGACCTTCGCGCGCATGGCTTGCGTTTCTGCCTTCTGCTCCTGCTCTGCGGCCATTGCGGCATATTGACGCTCGGAAGCTTTTGCCTGCGCAATGCGCCGGTCGGCCTCGGCTTGCGACATCTGCAGCTCCGCGCCGATGTTCTTGCCCACGTCCACGTCGGCGATATCGATGGAAACGATCTCGAACGCCGTTCCGGCGTCCAAACCTTTAGCCAGCACGGCCTTGCTGATGCGATCCGGATATTCAAGTACTTCTTTATGATCCACCGCAGCGCCGACGGCCGAGACGACGCCTTCGCCCACGCGCGCAACGATTGTGGGCTCGCCCGCACCACCGACATACCGGTCCAGATTGCTGCGCACGGTGATCCGCGCCTTGACGTTGAGCTGAATGCCGTTCTGCGCTACACCTTGGAAGATTGGCGTCTCGATGACCTTCGGATTGACCGAGGTTTGCAGCGCCTCGAGCACGTTGCGTCCGGCAAGGTCGATGGCCGCAGCGCGTTGCCACTCTAGCGGAATCTGCGCGCGCTGGGCTGCGATCATCGCGAGCACGACGTTCTCTATGTTGCCGCCTGCCAGATAATGCGACTGCATTTGATCGACCGTCAGCGCCAGGCCGGCCTTGCGCGCGCGCACGAGGTTGTTCACGATAACGCTGGGCGTGATGCCGATAATCCGCATGCGGATAAGTGAGCCGATGGAAAGGGGGACGCCGGCCGCGATCGTGCGGAACCATAAACCGAGCGGAAAATAGTAGAGGAACGTAAAGAACAGAACGACCGCGACGATCAAAACGATCACCAGGCCAAAGGTCATCACCACGAACGCTTACTCCTTAAGACTCGGGAGGTCGCAAGGCTCCACAAAGATTCGCGCGCCCTCGACGCGCGTGATGCGGATCGGCGTTCCCGCCGGAATGAACTCGCCCTGCGTGAGGACGTCCACACGGCGATCGCCCACGAGCGCTACGCCGGCGGGGCGCAAGAAGGATGCTGCAACACCGGTTTGCCCGCGCAGCTCCGTTTGGTCGCGGCTCGTAACGTATTCGGCGCCTTGAGCGCTCGAAAACGTAAGTTTTTGCATCCATGCATTCTGCGGAAAAACCTTCGTCGCGGCATAAAAGAGAATCATGGTAAGGACGATGGCGCTGGCAATCGTTTGCAGCGCAATGAAGAACGCGGCAGCGCCGAGCGGTCCGAACGCGAGGATCATCGAGAGCAAGAGCGCGATTCCGCCTAAAATGCCGGGCGCTCCGTGACCGGGAACGACGTGCAGCTCATACATGATGAGCAGCAACCCGGCTAGGGCCAGAGCGATGACCAGCCCTCCGGCAGCCCCGACCATAATGTGGGCGCTGAAGAACAGCGCGAGCGCCGCGAGCGCAATCAGACCGGCGATCCCATGCAGCGTCTGCATCTCGAGCAGCAAGCCGAAGAGCCCGACTGTTAATAACAGTCCGCTTACGAACGGGGTTGTGACCAGATGGAGAAAATCCATACGTTGTGTTACCTGCCCGTTAGATGAAAGTTGCGCGATTGCCTTGGGCGCCGGGGCGGGCGTCATTCGGAGCGGCGCCTCAGCCCGGGCTCAGCCGAGAGGGCCAGGATAAGGGCATGAAAACCTTACTTTTAGCCGCCATTTTGGCGGGAACGGCCGCCGTCCCGGCGTTCGCTCAAAGCACGCCGTGGCCCACGCCGAACCCGGCAATGCGCCAAGAGATGCAGCGCGTGCACACCCAGATGCAGCAGATGCATGCGCAGATGCGATCGCAAATTCTAGCCTCGCTCACGCCCGCGCACCGGGCATTACTCGCTTCCATCGCGGGTCAACTCGCTACAGCGGCCAACCCGGATTTCAAAGGCGCCGCGCAGCGCTTGGATGCGGCGCTCTCATCGCAAGAAAAACAGGCCATCCTAAACGCCGCGAACAGCATGCATACCAGAATGCGCGCCATGATGCAAAGCATGCCCTCACCGCAGCCCGGAAGCCGGCCGATGCGCCCGCCGGGCGGAATGCATCGCGGTACGCATCGCAAACACACGCCCGATCCCGGACGTATCTTGCTCGAACTCGCGGGCGGACACGGGGGCCCGGGCGGAATGATGATGCACCCGTAAGGCCGGTTACGTCGAGGAGAGTTCCTCTGTAACGATCTGACGCACCAGGTTGCCGTCGGCAAGCCCTTTGAGTTGCGGCATGACGACCTTCATGACCGAACCTTGATCGCGCTTGCCGTCGGGCAGCTCGGCGAGCACGCCCTTGACCACAGCGCGAACTTCATCCGCGGATTTCTGCGCGGGCAGGTACGCCAGCAAAATGTCGCGCTCGAGCGCTTCTTTTTGCGCAAGGTCGGTGCGTCCGGCCTTTTCGAACTCGGCGTGTGAATCGTTGCGCTGCTTGACCTGTTTGCGCACCACGTCGAGTTCGTCGGCCTCGCTGAGATCTTTGCCCGCCTCGGTGCGCTTATAGGTGAACGCGGAAAGGGCCGACCGCAAGGTGTCGACCCGAAGTTGTTCCCGTGCCTTCATCGCCGTTTTGAGGTCCTCAGCGATGCGGTCTTTGAGCTCCGCCATCGTTACGTGCGGCGCTTGCGGGCAGCCGCCGATTTTTTCTTGCGGCGGACGCTGGGCTTCTCGTAATGTTCGTGCTTGCGCGCCTCAGCAAGGACACCGGCTTTTTGGGTGGCTTTCTTGAAACGGCGCAGCGCGCTCTCAATAGACTCACCAGGAGCTACGCGGACTTCCATTTTTTCAACCCTCCCTTCAAACCGGCCCGGAGCGGGCGCGAAGAATCCTCGGGGCTCTAACGTGCCCCGATTGACGACCATAGCATACCCCGGCTGCGGCGCGCAACCGCCCGAAAAGAAACGGGACCCCTGTGGGGTCCCGTTCCGGGCGGTTCGTGGAGAACCGTCGCTAGGTTCTTACTGGACGCAGCCGTTCGCGGAGTTGCTCCAGAGGGGCTGCGTGGGGAACGAACCCGTCGAGAACGACGTGTTTTGCAGGCTGACCCACGCACACTTGTCGCCGATCTCGTTGCCGCCCGAGTCGTACCAGGCGTTGAGGTTGGGATCCGTCTCCGTCTCGGCCTGTTCGTGGCCGCCCACGATGCTCACGCCGTCGTTGGTTCCGGGGCTGTTAACCGAACCTGCGCCGCAGCTGGAACCGGCATCCGGAATATAGGGAAGGTTCGTGTACGCAATCGTGCCGCCCGTTGCTGCGACATCGCTGTGCCATGCGCAATAGGAGGTGCCGAAGCCGTAAACGCGCGTGCCGTGCGGGACCATGATGACATAGGCTCGCGCTCACGCTGTAGTCACCGAAGTGCGCTGCCGCGCGCTTTGCTTCGGCCGCGAGATTGCTCTGATAGGAGCCGCTGCGCGTCAAGCTCGGGATGGCATTGGTCGTGTCGTTCCACACGCCCGCATAGCTGCCCGAAGCGTTCCCGACGTGCGCGCCGCCGCTCTGCGTGTACTGCGTGACGGTGCCCATCCAGGAGCTGCCGCCGACGCCGCTGATGAAGCTTTGGTAGTAGTTGCCAACGCCGTCCGGATCGCCCGTGGAGCCCCAATTGCCCCAATGATCGACGTAGATTTTCGGCGCGGTTTGAATCGGGCCGCCGTTATATAGCATCGCGCCGGTGATCACCGACATCGGGACCCGCGCGCCGGTCGGATCATTCGTGACCAGGCCGCTGCTCTCGATCTGCCGGTTGTAGAAAAACACGACTTTGTTGCCGTCCGAATTCACCATCGTGCGCGGATAGGTCTGTTGCGCGTTCGAGGTCGGAGTCGTGCCCGTTCCCGTCGAGGGCACGGTGTTAGCGGCGCCGCCGCCGCAAGCGGCAAGCATCGCCGCAACGGCAACAGCCGCACTGGCTTTCAAAAAGGTTTGCATGTAACTAAATAGGCCTCCATAACAAATTGCAGCAAAAGAATCTAAATGGAAGGGGCCCCCTCCACGTGAGCCCCCGAGCATCCGTGAAAAGTAACAAGTGCGACAAAACTATTGTCGCGCACTATGCATATGCGCAACGTCGCAGCCGTTTACCCCACACTTGGTCAGGCTGCGGACTAAAACTTTACATTTCCCTAACTCAATTGTAATGCATGATACGCAATTAGCCCGGCGGCCAGTGCAGTTGCCGTCCCGATAGCACGTGCACGTGTACGTGATCGACGGTTTGCCCGCCGTCCGCGCCCGTGTTGGCCACCAACCGGTAGCCGCCCGGGGCGCGATCGCGGCCTAGCTGCGCTGCGGCCGTAAACACCTTCGCAACCAACTCGGGCTCCGCCGCAAGGTCTGCGACCGAGCTATAATGCTTGCGCGGAATGACCAGCAAATGCCCCGGCGCCTGCGGGCTGAGGTCTTCGATGGCGAACACGTCATCATCGCGATAGGCAAAGCGCGCGGGAATCTCACCGGTGCCGATCTTGCAGAAAATACAGTCGCTCATGGCTTAATAAAAAACGCCCACGTCTTTTGCGCGCGGTTCCCGGCGCCGTCTTCAACCTGAACGGTGACGCGCACGGTGCCGCTTAGGTCAATGCCCGGAAGGTACTCGATGAATCCGGGCGAGCGCACCGAGGCCGAGGTGACATCGTGACCGTTGACGATAATGCGTTCGCTCGAAACGCTCACGTCCACCGTTCCCGGGACGAACGTAGCGAAGATTCCGGGACGCGTATTGTTCACCGTATCGCCGTTGTCGGGCGCAACGTCGGCGATCCCGGGGGGTTCGGTGGAAATAGAGAGCGTGCGCGTCGACTCCGCGGGGGCAGCGTCGACGCCGTGCACCTGCAGGTGTCCCAAAACCGGCGCATCCGCAAAGTTCACACCGCGACGAACAATGTACGTGCCCTCGTACGTCCCCGGCTGCGTCTCCCGCATGCCTTGGTTCATGATGTAGGGCCCAATGTCGTAGTGCGCGACGCCGCCGCCCGGGGTGCCGTTCATCGTAACTTGCAGCGTGTCGCCCTGCTTGAGTGCGCGTGTTGGCGAAAACGCGATGGAAGCGATCGCGACCGCACCCGCGGGAGCCGGCGTGCCCAGCGAGGGACGCGTAGCGATGACCTCGCGCACTTCCGAGCTGTCGATGTTGTAGCGCACCATCACCTCATCGCCCACGCGGATCGCATCGAGCGTTGCGGCCGAACCGTTGAGCGAAATCGTGGTCGAGCGGCTGGGCACGATGACGTGTCCATCGCCCAGCACGATCGTCCCGCCACCGGAACCGGCAACGCGGCCGGTGCGCGAACCGTAGGCATCGACCACTTGTTTCACGGCACCGGCGCGATCTAAATGCACTTCGGCATAATCACCGACATGAATATCCGCAAGCGCACCGGCGTTGCTGGTTCCCGCGTTCACATCCTGAACGATGACGGCAGCATCGGAACGAACCTGGAGCGTACGCACCGAGGCATTGTAGGTGAGCGTCAACGTCTGCGGCGTTGAGTTTGCATCGATTGCCGCAATCGTGCCGCTTTCTTGAACGCCGCCATCGTGCTCCACGATGCCGTTACCCGAGCGTCCCACCAGCGTGGAGATCATTTCGACGCTGTTCGTTTGACGGTTGAAGACCGCTTGTGCGCCCAGCGCTTGCGAGAAAAACCGCAGCGGTGCGTACAGCGCGCCGTGAAGTTCCACTGCGTCCGTAACCTCGACGGTATCCGCGCCGATGTGCGTGACGACATGCGAGCCCTGCTTATCGAAGTCCAGTCCGAGCGCGGTTAAAATGCGGCGCACCGGCACGAGCAGCCGGCCTTGGTAGTTCACGGGCGGCGGATTGAATGAGAGGCGCGTACCGTTCAGAACGAGCGCGATGGGCTGCACCTGCTTTCCAACATGGCGCTTCACGACATGATGCGGCTTGCGCGCGGCGCCGCCCAACAAGGCTACGCAAAGCAGTGCGGCGGTTATGCGTCTGATCACCGCACTTTTACTCCGCCAAAACTTCGCGATAGACCTGTGCCGTCGAGCTGGGCGCAGCGGTCCCACGTCAGCGGTCGCGCTAGAGCGCGGCCGCGCTCCCGCATCGCAGCCCGCAGCGTTTCACCGGTGAGCACCCGTTCGATTGCCGCGGCCGCGGCCGGCACGTCACGCGCGGCAAAGAGCAGAGCGGCCTCGCGCAGCACGGCGGGTACCGCGTCTGCGCAAGCGATCACGGGGCATCCCACCGCCATCGCCTCAAGCATGGGCAGCCCGAAACCCTCACAGAGCGCCGGATGCACCAGCGCCGCGGCACCGGCGTACAGCGATGCCAGATCGGCATCGCTCACATCGCCGAGCGAAACGATACGGCCGTTCGTGCGCGCGTACCGTGCGCGCGCTGCGGTCAGGTCCTCGGACCCGGTAAGGTAAAGATCGCAGTCGAGCCCCGGCGTGAGCGATGCCCATGCGGCAAATAACGTGGCAAGATCTTTGTGCGGGCGATGATTACCCGCGTAGAGCAGATAGGGCCGCGGCGCCTGCCTCGCGATCGCGGGCTGGAAAAAAATGTCAGCCGCTCCGAGTGCTATCGCCCGCACCTTCGACGGATCGACATGCAGAAAGTACCGCAGATCCTCTATCGTTCGCTCGTCATCCACGATCACGCACGCCGCGCGGGCACACAGCCGGCGCACGGCGGTGTTATAATACGGCCCAACACGTGCTTTGAAATACTGCGGAAAGCGCAAATGAATGAGGTCGTGCACCGTTACGACGTAGGGCCGCGGCGCCAGGACCGGTCCATATAACGAAAGGTAGTGCGTGAGCGATGCGCCCGAGTGCCGGATAGCCAGCGGAAGCCGGATCTGCTCGTCTACGCCGAAGTTTTCTCCGCGCGCAAAAACCGTAAACGACAAGTCGGGCGCAACGCGAGGCAGCCGCGCGGCAAGCTCCCTCGCGTACGCCTTCATGCCGATCGACATTTGGCGCGTCAAGCGCGCATCGAGCGCGATCATGGGCTGCCTGCGCCGGAACGCAGCGCATGGAGCTGAACCGCCGCTGGATAAAACGCCGAAAACCAGGCGACGCGAAGACCCGCAGTTCCATCGAGAACGGCGCCACGCACAAGGCCATACCAGGCAAAACGCACCGGCGTCTTAAGCAACTCCAGCGCGCAGGCGCAAAGCGAACCGCGGATGCCGGCGGCCTCGATGCGCGTGTACTCTGCGAACTTCTCAACGTAGGCCTGCGCGCAGGGGTACGACTCGTGAATCAGCGTGCCGTCCAACAACGTCACACGGCCGTCGATTTCCCAGCGTTCGTGCAATTGCGCCGCGCCGCCGGCTGCCGGCCGCGCTTGCAAGGTTGCAGCACCGGTGCGAAAGAGCCGCAGGATGCGCTCATCGCGCCACATGCGCAGCGCCTTGCCGCAATAGAGCGTCGTTCGCGAGACTTCGTAGCCCTGCGCGCGGTCGTCCGCGTCCAGTATCGCGCGCCGCAATCGATCGTCCAGCCGTTCGTCCGCGTCGATCATCAACGTCCACGGTGTTTGCACGTGTGCGAGTGCGAAACGGCGGGCATTCACGAAACCCTCGAACGGCCGCGTTATAACGCGCGCGCCGTGCTGCTGCGCGATCGCCGCGGTCGCATCGGCGGATTCGTGATCGATGACGAGTGCGGGCATCCCGGGCAAGAGCGAGCGCAGTGCGCCCGGAAGATTGCGCGCCTCGTTGCGCGCCAGAACGACCGCGGTAATCGTGTGCGGGTTAATCGCCGCCGGTGCTTGGCGCGAACTCGCGCTCTTCCCGCATGCGCTCCTCGCGCGTGAGGGCGGCGCCGACAAAATCGCGGTAGAGGGGCGATGGACGGTCGGGACGCGACTTGAATTCGGGGTGCGCCTGCGTGCCGAGGAACCATGGATGCATGTCGGGGGGCAGCTCGATCACTTCAACCAGCGTGGTTTTTCCGACTTGATGGTGGCCGGAGAAACGCATGCCGTGCTCTTCGAAGAGCGGACGGTAGCGGTTGTTGAACTCGTAACGGTGGCGGTGGCGTTCGCTGATTTTCAACTCGCCGTACGCTTTCGCGGCAAGCGAACCTTCGTCCAATTCGCATGTGTATGCGCCCAAACGCATCGTGCCGCCGTACACCTCAAGGTTGCGCTGGTCGGGCATGAAGTCGATGATGGGATCGCTCGTGGTCTCGTCAACCTCGCGCGTCATGGATTCGGGAAGCCCGCAGACGTCGCGTCCAAACTCCACGCAGGCGAGCTGCATGCCGTAGCAGATGCCCAGGAACGGGATGCGGCTCTCGCGCGCATACCGGATGGCTTTAAGTTTGCCTTTAATGCCGCGCGCGCCAAAACCGGGAGCGACCAAGATGCCGTGCGCGCCGCGAAGCACGCGCGTGCCTTCGTTTTCGACCGACTCCGAATCGATGCGCACGATATCGACCGCAGCCGAATGATGGATCCCCGCGTGGTAGAGTGCCTCGTTGATCGAGATGTAGGCATCCTTGAGCTCGACGTATTTACCGACGAGCGCGATGGTGACGCGCCGTTCGGGATGCGTGATGCGCTCCACGATGTTGGCCCAGTCTTCGAGTTGGGGCGCGCTCGCAGGCAGGAGCAGTTTGCGCACCGCGGCATCGGCAAGCCCTTCCGCTTCAAGGTTCAAGGGAACTTGATAGATGGTCGGCGCGTCGCCGTTCTGCACGACGGCATTGGGAGCAACGTCGCAAAACAACGCAATCTTCTCTTTGAGCTCCACCGCCATGGGGATTGAGGTGGAGGTGCGGCAGATAATCGCGTCGGGCGTGATGCCGATGCCGCGTAACTCGCGCACGGAATGTTGTGTGGGTTTGGTTTTCAGTTCGTCGGCAGCGCCCAAGTGCGGCATGAGCGTTAAATGGCAGAACATCACGTTCTCATCGCCCACATCGTAGCGGATCTGGCGGATCGCTTCTAAGAACGGAAGCGATTCGATGTCGCCGACCGTGCCGCCGACCTCAACAATGCACACCTGCGCGCTGCTCTCTTCCGCGACGCGTTTGATGTGCGTTTTTATCTCGTTGGTGATGTGGGGGATAACTTGAACGGTGGCGCCTAAATAATCGCCGCGGCGTTCCTTATCGATGACCGAACGGTAAATCTGGCCGGTGGTAACATTGTTTGCGCGGCTGAGCGACTCGTCGATAAACCGTTCGTAATGGCCTAAGTCAAGGTCGGTCTCCGCACCGTCCTCGGTGACGAAAACCTCGCCGTGTTGATACGGGTTCATGGTGCCGGCGTCGACGTTGATATACGGATCGAGTTTCTGAACCGAAACGCTGATCCCGCGCGCCTTGAGCAATCGTCCGAGCGACGCTGCTGTGATCCCCTTACCGAGCGAACTGACAACACCGCCGGTAAAGAAGATATACTTTGCCATCTCGGGATTACGTCGTTCGCCGCACGGTGACCGGGGTCATCCTGACGTAGCGGCCCAGGCCCGCGTAATCGGGCTTGACCTCCACATACTCGCCTGGAAATGCCTCTTGCGTGAGGGCCGCCAGCGCGGCTATCGTCGGCGGCGCGGCCTCCATCAACAGCAGGCCGCCGGGGCGCAGCATTCGCGGGACGACCCCAAGCAGTTTGCGATACTGGCTCAGACCATCGGGACCGCCATCGAGAGCCATCAGGGGCTCGAAGCCCACCGCGTCGGGCTTGCGGGGCACGTGCTCGCTTGGGATGTAGGGGAGGTTTGCTACGATCGCGTCGTAGCTGCGCTCGTCGCTCGTGCGCGCGATATCCGCATAATGAAAGCGGCAGCGCGTATGCACGTTGAGCCGGCGCGCGTTGTGCTCGGCTACTTTGAGGGCCGCTAAACTCAGGTCCGTACCTTCCACGATGACGTTGGGCAGTTCGGCTGCAATCGAAGCGGCAATCGCGCCGCTGCCCACCCCCGGCTCGAACACGGTGAAGAGCTGCTTCACGTGCGAATCGGCGTTCATCTTCAATTGCAAAAAGGCAACGGCGTCTTCCACCATGAGCTCGCTCTCGGGCCGCGGGATGAGCACGTGCTCGTTCACCGCGAACTCGCGCTTGTAAAACCCGGCGAATCCCGTGATATAGGCCACCGGCATGCCCGTCGCGCGCTTCCGGCACAAAGCGACGTATTTCTCGGCCTGGGCCAGCGAGAGAAACGTTTCGCCGTGCGCCGAAAGCCACTCGCGCTCGCGGCCGAGCGTGTGGGCGAGTAAAATTTGTGCGTCGGGCCGCGGCGTCGGACTGGTTTTGGCCAGCAGCAGCATGCCGCGCGCCAGCGTCGTTGCGACGTTTTGCGGTTTATGCGGCTTCGCCGGCAAGCGCTCGAGCTCGTTCATCCTTGAGTAGCTCCTCGACGATGTGTCCCATATCACCGTCCATCACGCCGCGGATATTTCCGAAGTTCTGATTGATGCGATGATCGGTGATGCGATCTTGGGGATAATTGTAAGTACGTATCTTCTCCGAGCGGTCGCCGGTCCCCACCTGACTGCGCCGCATGCTGCCCATTTGCTCCTCCGCCTCGCGCCGTTTGCGGTCGTGGAGCATCGCGCGCAGCATATCCATGGCTTTTGCGCGATTTTGGATCTGGGAGCGCTCCTGCTGCGAGGCGACGACGATGCCAGAGGGGAGGTGGGTAATGCGAATGGCGGATTCGGTCTTGTTTACGTACTGACCGCCGGCGCCGCTTGATTTGTAGGTGTCGATCTGGAGGTCGGAGGAGTTGATCTCGACCTCGACATCTTCGTCGACCTGCGGGAGTACGGCCACGGTCGCGGTACTGGTATGAACGCGCCCTTGCGATTCGGTCACCGGCACGCGCTGCACGCGGTGCACGCCCGATTCGTGCTTGAAGTTCTTGTACGGGTCGTTGCCTTTGACGGCGAAAACGATCTCCTTATAGCCGCCCGCGTCGCTCAAACTCTCGGAGACCAGTTCCACCTTCATGCGCTGCTGTTCGGCGTAGCGCATGTACATGCGCGCGAGATCTCCGGCGAAAATGGCAGCCTCATCGCCGCCGGCGCCCGCGCGGATCTCGATGAAGATGTCCTTGTCGTCGTCGGGATCTTTGGGAATCATCTGCTGCTGCAAACGCTCTTCGAGGTCGGCTTTTTGGGCGCGGAGCGCTTTGGCTTCTTCTTCGGCCAGCTCGTACAGGTCCGGATCGCTGCGGTCTTTGAGCAGTTCTTCGTTGGCCGCGATATCCTCGAGCAGTTTTTTGAACTGCCGGTAGGTTGTCACGGTTTCTTCGATCGACGCGCGTTCTTTGACCAGCGCGGTATACCGCTGCTGGTCGAACTGCCCACTGAGGATGCGCAGCTCGCCTTCGATTTCATCGAAGCGCTTGGCGATAGTTTCCAGTCGATCGTAGAAGGTGTTAGCCATTATCGTTTAGAGGCACCAAACAAAAACGAGCCCCCGCGAAGGGGCCCGCTGTTGTAAAACGACGCAGTTAAGCTTCGGTCTTGGCAGTTTCGCGCTTGGATTTGCGATCGGCGGCTTCTTGCTGCTTCTTCTTCGCAATCTCTTCGCGCTGGCGAAACTTGTCGACGCGGCCGGCCGTGTCCACGAACTTCTGCTGTCCGGTGAACAGCGGGTGGCACGCCGAGCAGATCTCGACGGCAATCTCGGGGACGGTCGACCCGGTGGTGAACGTGGCTCCGCAAGCGCAGTGAACCCGCGCCTCGGAGTACCATTTGGGATGAATCTTCTCTTTCACAGCCCTCCGATTATACCAGCCCTGGCAAGAGGGGCGGTCACCGGTTGGTGACCGCCTCGATCAGGTGGCGCGCGAACGGAACGCCGACGCCCGTTGCCTCGTCGTAGCCCGTGCCGGCCGTCTGGCCGGGCACCGGGGTGCCCGGATTGGTGCCGGGCATCGCCGTGTTGCCGTAGACCACATCGTAAAAGACCTGGGCGTATGGCAGGAACGGCATCCCGGCTACCACGCCGTTGCCGACGGGGGCCAGATTGCTGCCGTGGTAGATGCTGTAGAGGTAAGGTGCCGCATTCCCCAAGCGGTACGGATGTGCGGCCGGGCCGCCTGCCACGCAGGCGGGATTGACTTTGCAGGCCTGCAGGACGAGAGCCCACATGGCGGCCATCTCGGGAGCCGCAACGCTGGTACCGCCGACCGTGGTCGGAGCGCCGTTTTCAACCGCCGTGACGCCGGTGGCAGGATCGGCCAGCATCGAGACATCGGGCTGCTCGCGCATCGTCGCGCCGATTGCCGTTTGCTGCCAGTCTGGGTGCAGCGAAGATCGTCGAGGTGCCGCCGCCGGAGCCGCTGGCATTCTTCGGAATCGTTCCGCCGTTGCCGCCGTTTGTTACGCCCCACGCCGTCATGTTTGTTACGAGCTGTCCGAACTCGTCGATCGGCGCGTTGACGCCGCCGACCGAAGTGACGTTCGGATCGCCGGAAGGGTGACTGACGCAGGTTTGCGACAGATAACCGTTAACGCCGCCCAGGCATTCGGCAACGCCGCTATCGCCTGACGAGGCGAAGACGGCGATGCCTTCAGCCGCCATCTCCGCGTATTCGGCCGTTTGATAGCCCACGCCGGCCGCGTCGAAACCACTGCCGACGTTTTGGGTCTCGCCATTGCCGTAACTAATCGACACAGTGTCGGCAACGTTCTCTGCGATCAGCTGTTGAATCTCGGGATCCGCCTCCACGATGCCGATGTACGCGGTGCCGGAATTGCTTCCGCTGCTCGCGCAACGGTCGGGGAAATAGACCAAACAATCCGATGCGTTGTACCCAAGATAGAAGTCAACGGTCGAGCCCGGGGCCAGCATTGCGGTCTGCTGCGTGTCCAGCTGGGCTTCGAGATCTTCCGGATTGCACGCGGGCAGCGCCGTCGAAGTCGAGCAGGACGACGACGCCACAGGCGGCGGCGATTGAAAGTCGCCGGAGTACGGGAACATCGGCCTGGGCGACTGACCGGGGTTCGGTGAGGGCGTTCCATTGGGCACCGGCGACCAGGTCGGTGATGCCGTGGGGATGCCCGATGCCGAAAGCCCCGCGCTCACGCCGCTGGTCGTAACGTCGCGCTCACACTCGGTGCCTACGGCACTCACGCCGTAAACCGATTTGAGCGCCGCTAAGTCTGCGTCGGCGCCGCATGCGGGATTGCCGCTTGCCGGACGCGTCACGTTGATCGGACCGGTACCGATGATGCCGATGGTAATGCCGCTGCCGGTATACCCCGCATTGTATGCGCCCGTGAAATCAAAGGCGTTGCGGATCTGCTGCGGTGAGTACCCGCTGCTGCTGTTGCCGTTTGCGCGCGGCGGTGCCGGAATGACATAGGTGTGCATGGTGTGCATGGCAACTAAATTCGAAACGGCCGTAATCGGAACCGCGCTTGCGAAATGCGGGGTGCCGACGGGGCCGACGAAGTTGAAGCCGTCTTTCGAGTACGTTCCGAACGTGGTTCCGAACGCTTTCTCCATAGCTGCTTGCGAGCCGGCAACCGAGAGCGCCAGGCGCTGCGGCCAACCCGAAACGCTCAGGCCTTTGCCGACGAAGTAGTTCGCCGCCGCCTGATAATCGCTCTGCGATGCGCCGAAGCGCGCTGCGATCTCTTGCGGTGTTAAGAACATCCGGAACATCGGCGAGCGCGGATCGCTCACCTGCTGCGCGTAGCTGATGAGCCCGGCAAGGTTCTGTTGTTTAACGACGACAGCAACTTGCATGTGCGCAAGTTTGACGGGACCGCTGTACACGGCGCCGTCTAACTGCTCTTTACCCCAGTCGAACGTGGTTGCGCCGTTATAGGCGGCGCCGGAGTTGGTGGTGGGCAGCGTCGAGCCGCCATGGCCGCCGCCGCACGCGGCGAGCGCGACAATAATGAGGACCGAGCCCAAAGCCGTGAGTCTTAGTTTCATCGCGCGGCTCCTTTGCCGTTGTTGGACATAAGAATGTCGCGCATGGCGCGGATGCTTTGCGAGCGTTGCAACTCGCGCTGAAGGTCGATCGCCGCGGCGCGCTGCGCAACCGCAACGGGCGAAACGGCTTGGGTTCGTACCGACGAATACGGAGTCGCCGGTGACTGCATGCCCAAGTACTCGACCAGCGTGTCAACCGAGACCGGCAAGCCGTTCTGTGACTGGTAGTCGATCTTCGTCGTGTTATCGTTATAGTCGTAGTACGAATCCAGCGTGTCGGCGATCTTCACGCAGGCCGCGCCGAAACCGTCCACGTTATAAGTCGTCGTCGTGCGCGTGTCGACGTAGCCCACGACCGGGTCAAGCACCGAATGCGTTTCGACGATCTGGTGATCGGCCGCCGCCGAGATTCCGGCGTTGACCGAGCAGCTCGCATCGAACGGCTGCTGGCCGTTGTCCACGAAACTGTCGGTAATGTACGAGGATGCGAACGTGCCCGTGAACGCGAACCATGCCGGATAAACGCGCGTTGCGCCGCCGGCGATCTGAAGCGTAATGTTCCCGCCGGATGGCGCGGAATATGTGAACGTCGTACCGGCTAAGGCGTAGACCCCCGAACCATCGCGGCCGGTGTTATTGACCAGGCCGTTGACCGTGATCGCTGCAGTTCCGCCGGTGGCGAACGCCTCGTTGTCGGTGTACGAGCCGTCGGAGGCAATCGTGCGGTTCACGTGCGTCCCGTCCGCCAACGTTTCGGTCAGCGTGCCCGCCGGACCGTTGGTCCAATTTCCACCGCTTGTTTCAGGGAGCTGATCCAACACTTGCGGTGAGGTGTAGACGGTATCCAACGAGTCGCCGGTGTTATCGGAAACCTTCGTTTCAAAGAGTTCGTAAGCGCTCGCTGTATTCTTGACCGATTGGCTGGTAATCGTCGTCGTCGTCTTTGTTGCGTACGCGTCGGCTTCGGTCGCTTGCACGTCGCTGCCCGCGCCGCCGCCGTTCGGCAGCGTCGTGGCGGAAACTGCTACCGTGCTCGTAACCGTTGCCGACGAAGTAGCAGTCGGCTGAGCGCACGGAGCGCTTTGCGCGTACGTGTTGTTCAGCGTGCCCGAATAGGTAAAGGAGTCGCCCGCAGCGATGGGGTGGGAAATTGATGACGTGCGAGCTATTGCGTACGGCGTTGAGCCTACGCACCCGAACGGGTTGATGGTCGGTGTCGCAGTGGGAACGGGCGTGGGCGTCGGCGTCGGGATGA
The DNA here is from genome assembly GCA_963702335.1 of Vulcanimicrobiota bacterium. GTDB lineage: Bacteria > Vulcanimicrobiota > Vulcanimicrobiia > Vulcanimicrobiales > Vulcanimicrobiaceae > DASSRQ01. The sequence continues at coordinate 86,276 of CAVPCC010000020.1, forward strand.
CGCCACCGCCGCCGCCGTTACGCCGCCGCCGCCGCCACCACCACACGCTACGAGGGCTGCCGTAAGAAAAACGACGGCGCCCGTCGCTAGAAGACGGGTATTCAAACGAAGACTCCTTTGGGGCACTTCATGCAGAGTCTGGAGAGAGCCATTTTCCCTCGGGTAGGACAAAAGTCATCCCGCCTGAGCGCTCGAACTTTAACGTTTGTGTGAAGGTCCCGGAAACGTAGGATAGGTCAGGTGCGTTTAGCAGACATGAACACCCGTACAACGTCGGCGGCCCTGGCTTTTGTTACCGTGGCCTGCGGCCTTGGCCTGGCTTCTGCCGCGCCCGATGGCCTGACCATCGTCAATTCGGGCTCGACGAATGTAAGCGGCTATACCGTGCGTGTATGGTCCAACGGCCGCGCGCAGAGCGGCACGCGGACGGCAGAACTAAGCGCGCAGGCCACGCAAACGCTGTTTTCAGCCGTGCGTATTGCAAGGCGGCAAGGCGCAAGCTCGCCTGCTTCGTGCATGAAGAGCGCCTCGTTTGGAAGCGCAACGCATGTGCTCTATCACGGTTGGACGTCCGGGGATCTGGAATGCACCGGCAACGCCGCGCTTACGCTCGCCGCGCACCAAGCCGCTGCCGCGTTGCAGCTTCCGGGCATGCCCGGGAGCCGCGGGATTCGCAAACCGATGCTCCCGAACGAGTACCGGCGCCCCGAAGGTTCTTCCACGCAACCGACCGCCTCGCCGGAATCGGGCACCCCGCCGGAGTAACATGTCAGTCATGAAGCGTCTCTCCATTCCATTTGCAATCATCGCCTGCGCCGCCGTCGCGCTGGGGGCTTCCTTTAAGCCCGCGCGCGCGCAAAGCGCGCCGCCCATTCCATCAGCGCAAGCAACGTACGTGCCGACAGTTGCACCCACGCCGGTGCCGCCGCCGGGCGCACTGCCCTCGCCGGCAGGCAATACGGCCACGATCACGCTTCACGGCAAAGCGAAAGCAACGCCCGCGCCGCCCAAAGATCCGGAAGATAATCGCGTCGGACTTACCGGCGTTTGGGAAATCGCGCTTCAGAAGACGGACGGCGTGGTCTACACGCATTTCAAACTCGCGCAGTCCGGAAACACGCTCACCGGTCAATACCTAGATGAAAGCGGCAAGAAATTTCCGCTCGCCGGAACCATCGACGGCAAGAACGTTCGTTTGGTCGTCACGCTCGCCGACGGCAAAGCACTGATCTTCAACGGCGCTCAAGAAAATAACACCGATATGGTCGGCACGCTGAGCACCGCCAAAGAGATCGTCGGTTTTACCGCCGGCTACCGCCCGAAGTACAAGTGGATCGACAACATTGCTCCGGGCGGCAGCGGCGGTTTAGGCGGCGGGAACGGCGTTCCCTAAGCGTTCGCGCGTTCGGCTAAGCGGCGCTCCACGTACGGCTGTAAACCGCCAGCTTCGATGAGCGACTGCATGAACGGCGGAAACGCCGCGGCCTTATAGGTTTCGTTACGGGTGAGATTGCGAATCGTTCCGCTCTGCGGTTCGATCTCGATCTCATCGCCGTTTTGAATGCCGTCAACCGCTTCGGGTGATTCCAGAATCGGCAGGCCGATGTTCAATGCGTTCCGGTAAAAGATGCGCGCAAAACTTTTCGCGATGACCGCCGACGTTCCAGAACCCTTGATAGCGATCGGGGCGACCTCGCGGCTCGATCCGCAGCCGAAATTCGAGTCGGCAACGATGATGTCGCCGGCTTGCATTCTCGTTGTAAAATCCGGATCGATGCCTTCGAGCGCGTGCTTGCCGAGTTCCGTCTGATCGGTCAGGTTGCAGTATTTCCCGGGGATGATGACGTCGGTGTCGACGTTCTTGCCGTACTTGTGAGCGTTGCCGCGCATCATGCCGTCACCGCCACGCGCGGATCGGTGATTCGACCGGTAAGCGCCGATGCGGCGCACGTCGCGGGCGAGGCCAAGTACACCTCGGCTTTGGGCGAACCCATCCGGCCCACGTAGTTGCGGTTGGTCGTGGAGATGCAGCGCTCGCCGTCGCCGAGCGTTCCCATGTGTCCGCCGAAGCACGCGCCGCAGCCCGGCGTGTTCACCGCGCAGCCCGCCTCGGCCAACGTCTTGAGAATGCCTTCCTCCGCCGCTTGAATCCAGACTTTTTGCGAGCCCGGATTTACGACGACGCGCAGGCTGCGCGCGATCTTCTTGCCCTTGAGAATCTCGGCGACCACGCGCAAATCGTCGATGTAACCGTTGGTGCACGAGCCGATGAAGACTTGGTCTACATTGATCTCATCGCGCGTGACCTCCGGAAATCCCGTGCACGTTGTCGGGCGTGTGCGGGCAGGCGATTTGGGGTTCCAACTGACCGACGTCGATGGCGATGACTTGTTCGTACACCGCGTCTTCGTCGGCGCGCTCCACGATGAACGGACGCTCCGTCCGTTCCTTGACGTAGGCGATGGTCTTTGCGTCGGCGTGGAAGATGCCGTTCTTCGCGCCGGCCTCGATAGCCATGTTGGCCATCGTAATGCGCCCCGTTATCGAGAGATTGTCAACCGTGGTACCGTGATACTCGATGGCACGGTACGTTGCCCCGTCGATGCCCAGGGTGCCGACCGTCTTGAGCATGATGTCTTTGGCAAACACCATGTCGCGCAGATTGCCGTTGTAGATAATTTTGATGGTCGGGGGAACGCGCAGCCAGACCTCGCCCAGCAAAAAGGCGGCGGCGATATCGGTCGAGCCCATTCCGGTAGCGAAGGACCCGAAGGCCCCGTACGTGCACGTGTGCGAGTCGCCGCCGACGATCAGTTCGCCTGGCGCGACCAGCCCCTCTTCGGGCAGCACCACGTGTTCGATGCCGCCGCGTCCGACGTCGAAAAAGTGCTTGATGTTCTGCTCTTTGGCAAAGTCTTTCATGAGCTTTGCGACTTTTGCCGACTGCGCGTCTTTGGCCGGAACGAAGTGGTCTTCGACCAGGGCGATCTTCTCGTTGTCGAAGACCCGATCTGCGCCTTTGATATTGCGCATCACGCCGATGGCGACGGCCGCGGAAAGCTCATTGGCCAGCACCAAGTCCACTTTGGCGTTGATAATCTGGCCGGGTTCGACCGATAGCAGGCCCGCGTGGCGCGCGAGGATTTTTTCGGTCAGGGTCATGCCCATAACGTTGCAGCTCCTTGAATGACTCGGGGTAACCGGAGCGTTCGAGTCGAAGAGCGCGCGACCATGCAAGACCGCGCCTTCGGCTTTTCCACGCGTGCCATCCACGCAGGCACGCCGCCCGATCCCCTCACGGGGTCGCGCGTCGCACCCATTTATCAAACGGCTGCTTTCGTCTTCGGTTCGACCGAGCAGGCGGCCGAGCTCTTCAACTACGCAGCTACGGTCATATTTACAGCCGGATCAGCAACCCCACCGTCGCCGCGTTCGAAGAGCGCATGGCCAGTTTGGAGGGCGGACTGGGCGCGGTGGCGTTCTCCAGCGGTTTGGCAGCTCAACTCGCCGCGGTCTTGACGCTGGCACAGTCGGGCGATCACATCGTGAGTTCGCAGAACATTTACGGCGGCACCGTAACGCAGTTCAGCATCACGTTGCGGCGCATGGGCATCGAAACAACGTTTGCGCCGGTGGACGATCATGCCGCCTTGCGTGCGGCGATCCGTCCGGCTACCAAGATGCTCTTTGCCGAAACGATCGGCAACCCGTCAGGCGCGCTTGCCGACGTCGGCGCGCTCGCGGCAATCGCGCACGAGGCCGGCATTCCGCTCATCGTTGACAACACGTTCGCATCGCCCGCGCTCTTTCGTCCCATCGAGCATGGCGCGGACATCGTGCTGCATTCGGCAACCAAGTTTATCAGCGGCCACGGCGCGGTGATCGGCGGAGTCATGGTTGAGTCGGGCAAATTCGACTGGAGCAGCGGGAAGTTTCCGCTGCTCTCGGACGCGAGCCCGGGTTATCATCAGAAAGTTTTCACCGAGACGTTCGGCGAGTATGCGTTCCTGATGCGCGCCCGTGCGGAAGTGCTGCGCGATGTGGGTTCGCAGATGTCGCCGATGGATGCCTGGCTGCTGCTCTTGGGTTTGGAAACCTTGCCCATTCGCATGAAGGCGCACGTGGAGAACGCGGCGCGCATCGTTGCTTTCCTGCAGGCGCGCCCGGAGGTGGAGTGGGTGCGCGCTCCGGCCATCGGATCGATCTTCACCTTCGGCATTCGCGGCGGCCGCGAAGCCGGGCGGCGCTTCATCGACGCGCTGGAGCTGTGGAGTCATCTGGCCAACGTCGGCGACATGAAGAAGTCTGGTGATCCACCCGGCTTCAACGACGCACTCGCAGCTGAACGACGACGAACTGCGCAATGCCGGCGTCGCCCCCGAAAGCATCCGTCTCTCCGTAGGCCTCGAAGACGCTGACGACCTTACCTGGGATCTCGGCAACGCTTTGGAATCTGCGGTCCCCAATGCTCATGGTGAGGTATCGAATGCCTCGGCATCGAGGCGCTCGCTAGCGTGATCATGACAAACGCCTCGCAACTCAAAGCTCTCCTGCAAAGCGCCGCGAGCATTGCCATGATCGGTGCGTCTCCAAACCAGCTGCGACCGAGCTATACCGTATTCAGCTACCTGCGCACGCAGGCGCCGTTCGCCGTAACACCCATCAACCCGACGATTGCTGCAATCGACGGCGTCGCCGCATATCCCTCGCTGACCGCTTACGCGCAAGACCATGGCGCGCCCGACATCGTGGACGTCTTCCGCAAACCCAGCGAGGTGGTCGACGTGGTTCGCGAAGCCATTGCCGTCGGCGCGAAGTGCGTGTGGTTTCAATACGGCGTCATCAATGAAGAGGCGATTCGCCTCGCCGACGAGGCCGGGCTGAACGTGGTCGTGGATCGGTGCATTAAAGTAGAGTACGCGCGGATGAACGGCGGCCTTGCCACCAGCGGCTTGAACAGCGGCCTGATTACCAGCCGGCGGCGATAGTCCATGCAATCCGACGCGCTCGATGCGCAGATCCTCGCTTGCATCGAGCAGCGCAACGTTCCCGATTTCAACGCGCTTGCGCTTGAGATCTTCGCGTATCAGATCCGCCACAACGAACCATACGGGCGCTATTGCGCCCTCTTCGGTTACGAGCCCGGGGGCGCTGCGCCCCAATCCTGGGAAGCGATCCCTCCGGTACCGAGCAGCGCGTTCAAAGAGGCCGCGCTGTGCACGTTCGATCGCGCCGATGCCGCCCTTGCCTTTGAAACCAGCGGAACGACAAGCGGCCGCGGCGGCATGCACTATATGCAAACGAGCGCGCTCTACGACGCCGCTCTGCTCGCAGGGTTTCACGACGCCATGCTCGGGGACGTAACGCATCCGCTGCGCTACCTCTTGCTGGTTCCGAATCCCGTGCAGCGCCCGCGCTCGTCATTGGGCTACATGATGGCCAAGGTTGCCGCAACCTACGGCGAGGGGAACGAGCGCTGGTATGTGGACGACGATACGCTCGATGTGCCGCGCTTTGTCGAGGACGCACGCGAGTCGGCGCGGAGCGGAGCCGCGGTGTGTGTTGCGGGTACGGCATTCTCGTTCGTGCAGTTATCGACGAGCTGCGCACGCGCGGCGTCGAGTCGCTACCGCTTCCTCACGGCTCGCGTATCATGGAAACCGGCGGTTTCAAAGGACGCACGCGGATCGTGCAACGTGAGGATTTGTACGCGCAGCTCGGCGCACTTTTAAGCGTTCCCACGCAGTCGATCGTCGCGGAATACGGGATGACCGAACTGAGCAGTCAGTACTACGACGCCACATTTGAGGGGATTCGCGTAAAGCGTCCCCCGCCGTGGATGCGGCCCCGCGTCATTGCGCCCGACGGCGAGACCTTGCCGTACGGGATCGTGGGCGCCTTATGCCATTACGACCTCGCGAACCGCTCGTCGTGCATCGCCGTCCAAACCGAGGACCTGGGAGCCGCGCGCGAAGACGGCGGTATCATCTTGCTGGGCCGCGAACAGGGCGCAGAACTGCGCGGCTGCTCGCTGGACGCCGAGCACCTGCGTTCGACCGTAAGGAGCTGATCAGATGAAACGCTTTGCACTTCTACCGGCGCTGGTATTGACATTGGCAGCTGCCGGAGCTGCGCCCGTGCATTACGCCTCACACGGCATTACCTTTGACGCGCCCGCGGGCTGGCCGGTTTTCTCCGAGCAAACCACGCTCACCAACGCATACAGCATTCTCTTTTCGCCCAAAGACGATCCGGCCTCGATGGACTCGATGATCGTTCAAATCGAACAACCTAAAGCGCGCACGCTGCCCCAGTTCGTTCACTGGTACGTTGCCCAGATGACCGCGCCGCTGCCCGTCAAGATCTCCACGCCGATCCCGAAACCGAAGGTGACGCAATCGAAAGCCCAGCCCATTTGCGGCGGAACGCAACCGGGGTGGCTGCTCACCGTCACCGACGGGAAGGACGTGATGGGCAACGTTATGCTGGCAGTTAAGGGCACGCGGGCAGTTTCGGTAACCTTCCTCAGCCACGAACCGGCAACGCCCACGGTCTTGCGCGCTTTGGAGTCGCTCTGCCTGACCTAACGTCGCTTGCAGGCGTACGCGCAGCCGCGATAGTACGCGCCGTTGCAAGTGCTGCCGAACGCTGGGGCGATGCCGACTTTCCGGCGCGCGTGCGCGCGTTGGATCGCATCGCGCAACGCACCGGTTACAGCGCGCCGGTTATCGAATACGGATTGGACCGCCTATTCTTCGCCATCACCGAAGATGGGCTGCGCGCGGCAATCTGCGGCGAGATCGGGTCGCTGGAAGTTCTCGACGGTTTTGCGCCGCGATCCGGGCGCCCGGATGCGCACGCTTCACCGGCTGGACGCGTCTGCGTCATCTCCAGCCGAACGACCATCGGCGTTGCGCTTGTGCCCGCTATCTTTGCGTTGTGCGCAAAATGCGACGTGCTCGTGAAGGATCGCGAAGATGCATTGATAGCTGGGTTTTTCGAAACACTGTACGAAGAACTCGACGTGTTCCGAGCGGCCGCGCGTGCTGAGGCTTGGCAGTCTCAGGCCGCGGACGGACCGGACCTTGCAACCTTCGACGTGACGGTGGCGTTCGGTTCGAGCGAAGCGCTGCGCGAGATCGCGGCCGCTTGCGCGCCGGAAGCGCGATTCGTCGGCTACGGCGCACGCGCAAGTGCCGGATACGTTACACGCGAATCACTGAACGATCCGGCCGCCGTTCAAAGCATTGCCCAGGGTGCTGCGCGCGATCTCGTGCTCTACGAATCGCAAGGATGCCTCTCGCTGCACGTGCTGTTCGTCGAAGGAAGCGGCGACCGTCCGGCGCGAGAGTTTGCGGCACAACTCGCCGCGGCCGTCGAACGCGCAAACGTGGAGTTTCCCGTAGGGTCGTTGGATGCGCCCACCGGTGCGGCGCTCGGCGAGCATCACCGGCTTGCCGCTTTTCGCGCTGCAGGCGGTTCGGGCACACTCTTTGCCGCTCCGGGATCGCATGCCGTCGTTTTGGATCCGCCCGCCTCCGAGCCGCCGCCGTTCTTACCGCGTACGCTCGGCGTCCACGTTGTCGATGGGCCGGCGCAGGCACTGGCTTATCTTCGCGCGCACGCCGTTCCGCTGGAGGGGTTTGCCCTCTCCGATGCGCGAGCCGATGTCGTGGAGATGGCAATAGCAGGCGGCGCCGTCCGCCTTTGCCGGTTCGGAGAACTGCAAAATCCCCCACTGAGCGGCGAGCACGGCGGCCGCCCGCGAATTGCGGAATTCGTTAAGTGGATCGACAAGGCGCTGTGAACGGCGAGCAGTTCGAATTCTTGCGCACACCTATTCCCGGCCCGCGCACGCGCGAGCTTGCGCAGGTGCTGCAGCGGTACGAATCGCGTAACGTCACCTATATCGACGAGCGCTTTCCGGTGTTTTGGGAAACGTCACTGGACTGCATCGTCACCGACGTCGATGGGAACCGCTACATCGATTTGACGGCCGCATTCGGCGTAGCCAACAGCGGGCACAGCAATCCGTACGTGGCGGCGGCCATCGGCGGTCAAGCGGTCCGCCTCATGCACGCGATGGGCGACGTTCATCCTTCCGAAGCCAAGACCGAACTACTGGAGAAAATCGCGCAGATTACGCCGGGGGACTTGAGCAAAACGTTTTTGGCATCGACGGGCGCCGAGGCCATCGAAGCGGCGATGAAGACTGCGATGCTTGCAACGGGGAAGAGCGCTTTCGCGGCATACCGCAATTCGTATCACGGCCTTTCGCTCGGCGCGCTTTCCCTTGCGGGAATCGAGCGTTTCAAGACCCCGTTCGGGCCGGCCATCGCGAACACAACGGTCCTTCTGGAGTATCCGCAGCCGTCCGCGGACGTGCGAAAGGCGCTTGAATCTCGCGACGACATAGCGGCGCTTTTTATCGAGCCCATCCAAGGGCGCGGCGGCTGCATCGTTCCGCCGGCCGGATATCTGAGCGAGCTTCGCAAGATTTGCAGCGACCTGGGCATCCTGCTGGTCTTCGATGAAATCTACACCGGCTTCGGACGAACGGGCACGCTCTTCGCCTGCGAGCACGAGGGCGTGGTTCCCGATATCCTATGCATCGGCAAGGCAATGGCGAACGGGTTTCCGATCTCCGCAACCGTGGCGCGTCCCGCCGTCATGGATGCATGGCCGGCCTCCGAGGGTGAGGCGCTGCATACCTCGACGTATTTAGGAAATCCGATGGCGTGCGCGGCAGCGCTCGCTAACATCCATGAAATTCAGCGCATGAATCTCCCCGGGCGCGCACGGGAGCATGGCAAGGTACTGGCATCACGGCTCGAGGAATTTCGCAACGGCCGCCAAGTGAGCGACGTGCGCGGACGCGGGCTCATGTGGGGGCTACAACTTAAAGACGCGCAGACCGCGACACGCGTAGTGCACGATGCGCTTCGGCGGGGAATCATTCTGCTTCAGGCCGGTCCGAACGGCGACGTTCTCTCCCTTACACCGCCGCTTACGATAACCAGAGACCAACTCTTACACGCGCTCGACATTATTGGAGAATTGCTTTGAAATACCGCGTCGGCATTACCGGAAGCGGCTTCGGCGTGCGCTCGCACCTGCCCGCGTTCAGCGCGCACCCGAACTTTGAGGTCGTCGCTCTGGCCTCACCCCATAGCGCGAAAGAACAAGCCCAGACCCGGAACGTTCCGCATGCTTTTGAGAGCTGCGCGCAAATGCTCGCCGGCTGCGAACTCGATGTGGTCTCGATTGCGGCGCCGCCGTTTACGCATCACGCCGATGTTCTGGCCGCTTTACACGCCGGCAAGCATGTGATCTGCGAGAAACCATTCGCACTCAACGTTCAGCAGGCCGAAGACATGCTCGCGGCTGCGCAAGCATCGAAAAGCGCGACGGCGGTCATGCACGAGTTCCGCTGGGTACCGCAGCGATACGCGATCAAGGAGCTCGTGCAGAATCATCATCTTGAGCCGGTGCGCGAGATCGAGATCACGCATCTGCTCACGCGTTTGCGGCCGGACGTCCAGCGCCCGCGCGGCTGGTGGTTCGAACGCGAGCGGGGTGGAGGCATGGCGGGCGCACTGCTCTCGCACCTCATCGACAGCGCCACGTTCTTGGCCGGACGTCCTCCGCTGCGCAGCACCGGCTACCTGCGCACCGCAAACCGCACCCGCACCGATGCGCAAGGATCGTTTCAGAGCACGGTGGATGATGGCTGTTTTACGCTCATCGACTACGGTGACGGTCTCATCGCGCGCGTCGACTGCGATGCCGCGACGGCGGTCGACTCGCTGACCGTTGCCGTGCACGCCGAGAATCGCACCGCGGTGGCGAGCGGCACAACCTTATTCGACATGCGGCTGTTCAGCGTCGATGCCGAAGAAACGAACGAGCTGGAGTGCAAACCCTCGCCGTATCAAAAAATGGCGTCAGTGGATGCGCACGTTCCGTTCATCATGGACCTGCTCGACGAGTTCGTCAAACAAATCGAGACGGGCACAAGCACCGTTCCGACGTTCGAAGAGGCGGTCCAAACCCAGCGCGTCCTGGAATCGATCGGCTTTGGCGCCCCGCCGATGTCGTCATCCTGAGGTATCGAAGGGGGTCGGCATTGATGGGATTTCCGATTTTTCGGCGCCAGACAGGATGTCTGCTTCAAAACTTTGTTTTCGCCGAAAAACGGATAAGTAGAAATTCAACACGATGTTGAATTTCGAACGTTCCCATCAATGCTAACCCCCTTCGATACCTCAGAATGACAGCGGGCTTCAATGCGCGAGCGCGTAAGCGACCGCGGCGTCGGCGTTGAGGCGGCCGCAGCCTTCGTCGGGTGAACCGATGTCGTCTGCGCCGTTGCATAATGCTGCCGCAACTTGCGCCGGAGTATATGTGGGACGTACCGCCAGAATGAGCGCGGCAACGCCCGCAACGTGCGGCGTTGCTTGCGAGGTGCCTTCGATACGCACGCGGCAATCGATCGTGGAGGAACCGGATTCAAAGTCCGGCGTGCAGTAGCTTGCGGCATTCACGCCGGTGCTGGAATAAATATGTTCGATCCAGTGCAAGTCGTCGTTATCCGAGCTGCCCGAGGCGTTTCCGCCGGGAGCGACCAGAAAATAGCCGCCGTCATTCGTTGTAAGATAATTTGAGTACGGGGCCATCACCTCGGTGAGCAGTGCCGGATTTGTATCATTCAGACCGCTCGCGCCCACGGCGATTACGCCGGGATCGGCCGCGGGGCAATCCAGGTAGGGTTGACCGACGTTGGACGCATTGCCGTTGCCCGCCGCTGCAACCACGACCACTTTATGCGCAATCGCATTTTCCACGGCTTCGTACTCGGGATCGCCGGTATTGCAGACCGGCTCGGAGCCCAAGCTCAAACTGATGACTTTGGCACCGTTGGCAACCGCATCGTTAATGGCGGTGGCTTCGTCTGCCGTATCCGCGTTGCACTGGGCGCTCGTGGAACCTTCGCAGCCGCCCGCGGGATCGGTAGGAAAGATCCGGTACGCCATGAGTTTGGCGTCATAGCTTGCGCTAACAAAACCCAGGCCGTTGTCGGTATCGCCGGCGGCGATCCCGGCTACGTTCGTGCCGTGACCGTCGGTGTCGGTGACGTACGCGCCGCTGCTCTGCGCGCCGTTGGAAGGATAGGTCACGAAACATTCCGTGCGCACGATCTTACCGCCGGCAAGCTCGGGGTGCGTTACATCCACGCCCGTGTCAATGACGGCGATGGGCGCCGCGCCGGCCACGACCGGCGGCGCGGACGCAACTTCATTCCAAGCGCCTTCCACATCGATGACGTGCATGTCCCACTGACCGGGCGTCGTGGTTGTTTCGTAGTATGGCCCCGGAGCACCGAAGCCGGCGTAGTAAGGATCGTCGGTAACGATCGATTGCAGCGACGTGTAACCGACAAGCGAGACGGACTGCACGCCGGGCATTGCTTTGAACCGCGCCATCGCTTGCGAAGACCGAGCCGGATCGACGGCAACCACTCGCGTGCGCGTGCCGAGCGCATCGAACGCCAAATCGGAGATGCGGTGCGCTTGCACCGCGCTGCTTGCAACATCCAACGCGCTCGTTTCGGCGCCGGCGCGGTAAGTAACCGCGATCTGGCCGGGCACGTAACGTAAACCCGAGGTGCGCCGCACCGGAATGCGCGCGGCAGCGCCGGTCGAAACGAGGCTATTCGGAAGCGAGCCGCTTGGGGGGCACCCGGCCGTCGAACCGCCGCCGCCGTTCCCGCTCACGGGTGTAAAGGCACCCGTGGAGGTGCATGCGGGCACGCCCCCGGCCAAAGCCGCGCTTGCTACCAACGCCATCCACTTCCGAGCAGTCATATAAAGCATATCGGCCGTTTGACCGGCCGATATGCTCGCTTGTTCCTCTCGCCTGCCTACTGGGTGAGGGCTTTTGCGACTGCGGCGGCCGCGTCCAGGCGTCCGCACCCTTGCTTGGCATCACCGATGCTGTGCGCCGTGGAGCAGAGGTCCGCGGCAATCTGCGCCGGCGTTAGCGCCGGCCGCAATCCGAGCATGAGCGAGACAACGCCAACGACGTGGGGGGTGGCCTGCGAGGTGCCCGAAAAACCGCCCCGGCAGTCGTTGCTATCCCCGGCATAATCGACCTTGCAGTACGTGGCCGCGTCGGCCATCTCGCTGGACGTGATGTTTTCGACATAGTGCAGATCGTTCGTATCGGTCGAACCGTCGGCAACCCCTCCGGGCGCCACCAGGTATGCGCCGTTGTTGCCTGTTCCGCTTCCGTTGAGGTAATTTGAATAACCCGCAACGGCTTCGGCGTTGGACGAGCCGCTCGGGCCTTCTGCACCGACGGCAATGACGCCCGGATAGGACGCCGGGCAATCCAGACCGTTCTTGCTTTCGTTGCCGGCCGCCGCGACTACCACGACGCCCCGCGAGATTGCGCTTTCAACGGCATTCTCTTCGACCGTGTCGGTGCAATTCGGCGGCGTTGCGCCCAAACTTAAGTTGATAACGCGCGCTCCGTGCGCGACCGCGTCGTTTATGGCCGATGCTTCATCGACGTCCGTCGTCGAGCACTGCGCGCTGGAAGATCCGATGCACCCGCCGCTCGGCGTGGTCGGGAAGATGCGATACGCAAGCATCGGCGCGTCGAAGGCAACGCCCGCGAATCCGAAGTCATTGTTGGTGTCTGCATCGGCAATACCCGCCACGTTCGTTCCGTGGCCGTCGGTGTCGGTGGCGTACGGCCCGCTGGACTGCGACGCGTTCGACGGGTACGTCACGTAGCAGTACTGGCGCACGATCTTGCCACCCGCGAGATCGGGGTGCGTGACGTCCACGCCCGTATCAACGATGGCGAGCGCCGCACCGCGAACGGGCAGCGAGACTGTAGTCTCCCCACGCTGTCCCGACGTTAATGACGTGCATGTCCCATTGCCCGGGATCGCTGGAGGTTTCGTAATAGGGCGCTCCGGGACCAAACCCGTTATAGTATGGATCGTTCACCGAAACAGCAGCGGTGAGCCGGCGGTACTGCGCCTGCTCCGCGTGCACCACGCCGGCCGTGCGCTGTAGACGGGCCATGAGCGCCGCCGCACGCGCCGGATCGACCGAGAGTACGCGCACGCGCATGCCGAGCGAGGCGAATTGCGCCGCGGTTACCGGCCGCGCGCCCTCGAGCGCCGCCGCTGCATCCACGCCGGCGGCGTCGGCATCCGAGGCATACGTCACATTGATGAGGCCTGGAACGTAGCGAAGCGTTCCATCATCGCTTACCGGCCGCCGATAGGCGCTCTGTGAAACGTTCGACGTAATGCTCGAAGCGGATGCACCGGTCGATGGGCATGCATCGGAGCTCGTGCCGCCCCCGCCGCCATTTCCGCCGCCATTTCCGCCGCCGGGCGTATTGCTCGGAACGGGTACCGGAGGCGCGCTTCCTCCGCCGCCCCCGCCTCCGCAGGCGCTCAGTAATAGTGTGGCGGCGACGAGCGCCGCGGGGAGTGCATCGATTCGCTTCACGTTAAGTCCCTCTTACCCGAGGAACGTTACCCTAAAATGTTTCCTCACGAGCAAGCCCTCGCCAAAGGAAGCCAAGCGCGGCCGTCGTTGCCCGCGCTTGAATGAGCGAGCGCTCGCCCCGCAAGTGCAGACTATATGCGCGCGTCCCCTTGGGGGTGGCAACGCCGATCCAGACGAGCCCGACCGGCTTATCAGGCGTCCCCCCGCTTGGTCCGGCAACGCCGGTGGTCGCTAAACCAACCGTTGCGCGCATGGTCTTGCACGCGCCTTCGGCCATCTCGCGCACGCACTCTTCGCTCACCGCGCCGTAGCGCACCAGCGTCTGCGTTTGCACGCCGAGCACGTGCTCTTTGACGTAGTTGTCGTAGGCGGTAATGCCGCCCATGAAGCTGCGCGAAGAGCCCGGAACAGCGGTGAAAGCCGCGCTCAGGAGGCCGCCGGTGCACGACTCGGCGAGCGCTACCGTGTGCTCGGTGTGAGCCAGAAGCGTGAGCACGGCCCCGGCTAACGTCTGCCCGTCAACGCCGAAGACGTGGCCAGCCAGACGCTTGAGAATATCGAACTCTACCGGCGCTATCAGTTCCTGAGCCGCCTCTTTCGAGGCGGCTTTCGCCATGATCTTCACATCGCAGCGGTAATCGTGCGCAAGTACGGCGATCTTCGGATTTTCCAGGTTCGAAACAGATCGTCGATGCGGTGATCGATCTCCGATTCGGCGATGTTGATCGCGTGCAAGACGCGCGTATAGATCGCCTCGCGCAACCCGAAGCGTTCCCGCAGCCAGGGAACGGTGTTCGGCCAGCATCGGCTTCATCTCGCTGGGCACGCCGGGCATGCTTGCAATGAATTTTCCGTCGGCTCGGATGGCGATGAAGCCCGGCGCAGTTCCGTTTGCATTATGCATGACCACCGCCCCGCGCGGCAGTTGAGCCTGCTTGAGGTTGTTCTCGCGCATCTCGCGCCCGGTACGGTTGAAGATTTCCTCGATCGCGCGCAGCGAGGGTTCGTCAAGAACGGTGTCGAGGCCGAACAGATCGCACACGGATTCCTTAGTGAGATCGTCGACCGTAGGGCCAAGGCCGCCGGTGGTCACAACGCCGTCGGCTCGCTCCAGCGCCGATCCCAATGCCGCCGCTATGCGTTCGCGATTGTCGCCGACGGCGTGCGTTCCGTAGACGTCTAGCCCCGCCTGTGCGAGCGCCTGCGCGACGAATGCGCTATTCGTGTCTATCAGTTGTCCGAGCAGTAACTCCGTACCGACGGCGACGATCTCGACCGAGGGCACGCTAGAAATCAACCGGCCGCAAATAAAACTCGTTGATGGCCGTGTTCGTGAGCATCGCCGTTGTCGGAAGGTGGCGCTTCCAATGCGTTCCGTCCAGGCGCCGGCGCACCAGGCCTCGACGTCCGCTCGATCGAAACCGTGTTCAACGAGCTGCGCGTTCGAATATCCCTCGAGCATATGCGCGAGAACGGCATCGGCGCGTTCGTACGTGATTCCCAGATCGCCCTCGTCGGTTTGATCGGCCTCAAGATCCGCGCTGGGAGCTTTATCCACGAGGCCGGATGGCACACCCAGAAAGCGCGCGAGTTCCCACACCTGCGATTTGTAGAGATCGCCGATGGGATTGACGGGCGGCGTATCGTCGGCATGCCACGTAAAGTAGCCCAGCAGCCGTTCCGTTTTATTCCCGGTGCCGATCGGCAGCGCGTTATGCTTCGCCGATTGATCGAACAGCGCCACCATGCGCACGCGCGCCATGACGTTGCCGCGCCGGCGCGCATCGGCATCGGGCTCAAACTGCAGGTAGCCGTCAACCGCTGCTGAGATGTCGATCGTGCGCTCCTTAATCCCTAAGGCCTCAACCACCAGACGCGCGTCGCTCAAACTGGCGCCGCTTGAGGTTTTGTACGGCAGCCGGATCGCATGGACGTTCTGTGCGCCCAGCGCCTTCGCGCATAGAAAGGCGGTCACTGCGGAATCCACGCCGCCGGAGAGTCCGACAACGGCTTGCGTAATGCCGCGCCGCTCCACGAGCTCATCTTGCAGAAAGGCAACCAGCCATTCCGCCGTTACGCGCGCGTTGATGCGCGGGGGCATCGTGAACGTTCCCGCAGGCGCCTCGATAACGGGCAGCGCGTCACTCACGGTAACGGTTCGGCAGTGGAAGCTCGTCGTCAAGCAGCAGGTCCGGAAGCACCGCGTTGAGATCGCCGAGCAGCGGCAAGGTCGCGCGGGCCAGATCGATCTCGCGCATATCCAGGGTCGCCCGCACGATGTGTGCGCCCAATGCCGGTGCTTGGACCAACATGCGGCCGCGCGGATCGACCACCCGGGACGATCCCGTCATGCCTTTCCCGCCCTCGAAGCCGGCGAGGCCCGCGTATAAGACGTACAGCCCATGCTCGGACGCCGTTGCATGCAAAATCTCGCGCCAGCGCGCGATGCTTCCTAGTTCGTCGTCCTCTTCGATGCCGCGGCCCGGCGCCGCGCTTGGAACGATGATGACGCGCGCGCCTTTGACGGCAGCGATCGTCGGCATGATGGCATGCCAGATATCCTCGCAGATCATCATCGCCATGGTCCCGAAGCGAGTCGGAAACGTCTGCAAACGCCGGCCGCGCGAGAGATATCGCTCCTCGTCGAACACGCCGTACGTCGGCAAAAACATCTTGCGGTGCAGATGGATGATGCGCGCTTCTTTTTCGCCCACGTGCAGGTAGATGGCCGTGTTGTAATACGAGCCGTTGTCGTTTTCGTAAAAACCGCAGACGATATCGGCGCTCGCGCCGCCTGCCTGCCGCCAGATGCGCTCCAGATCGCCGGCAAACCGCTGCGCGTCGAGCGCCAGTTCGTACACGGCGCCCTCCAAGAAGTATCCGGTCAGGGCGGCCTCCGGCAGAACGACGAGATCCGGTGGCGGATCGCTTTTAGCAAGCTGAACGAAGACCTCGCGCAGTTCTTCCAAGTTTTGCGCGTACCAGCCCTTATGCGGTTTGCTTTGAACGATCGCGACGTGCACGCGGGCGCCGTCGCGGCGTATTTCAGCCGGCGGTTCCACCGGCCACGATCTCCGGCTCTATTTGGCCCGGTTCGGCGATGTGCAGTTTGGCCGCGCACTCCTCGGCCGGGTAGGTCCAAATCTCGGCCAGCGTCGGGTGCAGATGGGGAATGGCGGCGAATTCGTTGACGGTCGAGCCGTACCGCATCGCGACGATCATTTCGTGAATCAGATCGGAGCCGTGCGGCCCCAAAATAGCGGCGCCCAGGATCTTTCCGTCGGGAACGGCGGCCATGATCTTCACGAAGCCCTTAGTCTTATTGATGCATTGGGCTTTGCCGTGCTCGGCAAAATCGTACGAGCCGCGCACGTAAGGGAGGCCTGCACTTTGCAGCTCCCGCTCGGTCATGCCGGCAACGGCAACCTGCGGATCGCTAAACACCGTATGCGCTTTCTGCAGCGAATAGTCGGCTTGCTCGTTCCCTCCGGTGATGGCATTGCGCGCGGCAACCTCGCCTTCATAGATTGCCACGTGCACCAGCATGTGCTTGCCGGCAACATCGCCGATGGCATAAAAATCGGGGTTACACGTTTGCATGCTGCCGTCGGTTTCGATGCCGGTGATCGTGTGGCACTTCACGCCCGCCACATCCAGGTCCAGGCCGGCGATGTTAGGCACGCGCCCAAGGCAGTACAACAGTTCGTGCGCTTCAATCTCGCCATCCACGCCTTCGCGCAGCACGTGCGCAACTTTTTTCTCGCCGCGTTTGCCCACGCGCAAAATCTGCGTTTGCGTGTGCACTTCGATGCCTTCTTCGCGATAGTACTCGGTTAGCGCTTCGCCGATATCGTGGTCTTCGCCCGAGAGCAGATGGCGGCTGCGAAGGACAATCGATGTGGCAACGCCCAGGCGCGCGAAGAACTGGCCCAGTTCGCAGCCGATGTAGCCGCCGCCGAGCACGATGAGTGATTTGGGAAGCGATTCCAACTCCAGCGCGCCGTCGCTATCGATGAAGCCCGTCTCATCGAGTCCGCGAACGGCGCTCGAGGGCGCAACGACGCTGCCCGTGGCGATGATGAACTTCTTGGCCTCGACAATCTCGCGCTCGCCGACTTGTAACTCCGTCGGCGAGAGAAAGCGCGCATGCCCGGTATAAAGCGGAAATTGCTCGATGCCGTCGATGCGGTAATCCGCAAAACCCTTGATGAGGCGGCGCTTGCGGCGCATGATGTGTCCGAAGTCGATGCGCACGCCTCCGGCATGTACGCCGAGCTCACCGGCCTCCCGCATATCGTATGCCGCATCGCTGGAGGCGAGCAGCGTCTTGCTGGGCATGCAGCCGCGCAGAATACATAACCCGCCAAGCGGCCCGTGGTCCACCATGGCGACATCGGCGCCCAAATCTCGCGCCGTCCGCGCGGCGGCAAAGCCGCCCGAACCGGCGCCGACGATTACGAGGTGGTGTTTGCGGCGAGTCATTCCTCGTTGGGCTACAAGGGAAGCGGAACGATTCCTTTAACACCAAGTCCCCGTGTCGGCCGTTCAGCAACCCCGCTTTTCTCGCACGCAAGTCGCATTCGATGCGCTCTTAAGCGCCGGATGGGGTTCGATTCTGTGCGTGATGACGGCGGGCGCCACGCTGGGCTTCTTCGCCTGGTACGCGCTGTTCGTTCCGCTGCACCATCCTGCGCTGGTGCAGCTCGACGTTCCTGTTATGCATGCCGGCGGGAGCGCTTGCGGCGCCGCTTCTATGGACGTTCTACAGCCGCTACTTCTCCGCGCGAACTGGCGTGCTGTACGAGCGCTCGCTCCAGTACGACGCGCTCTCGTGGATGCCGTTCATTCTACTCTGGCTCTCGTTTGTGTTGCCGCTCTGGTTCACGCATGGCGGTGTACGGCTCTTCCTCTACTGCTTTACCTTGTTCTGCTTGCTCAAACTGGCGATGGCCGTCCGCTTCAACACGACCGTGCGCGACGTCACGGTGGACTTCATCGTTACGCGCTTTGCCATCATCGTCATCGCCGAACTTGCAGCGGTGATCATCGGCCAGCGGGCCGGCGTGCACGTTCAAGAGTCGCGCAATCTGCTGCTGGCTGTTTGGGGCCGCTGGGACGCGGTGCACTACATCGACATCGCCACGATCGGGTACCACGGCACCGACATGGCGTTTTTCCCGCTCTACCCGCTGCTTATCGCCGGCCTTGGGGGGCTCATCGGCAATCATTTGCTGGCCGGACTGCTGATCTCGAACGTCGCGCTCTTCTTCGGCCTGCTTTTTCTTTATAAATTGGTCGAGCACGAATTCGACCGGCACGTAGCCCGGCGATCGATTTTTTACATCTCGATCTTTCCGACCGCAATCTTCTTCTCGGCGGTTTACACCGAAGCGCTGTTTTTTATGCTGACGGTGGCCTCGTTCTACTACATGCGCGAGCGGCGCTGGTGGCTGGCCGGCGCGATCGGTCTGTTTGCCTCGCTCACGCGTGTGGAGGGCGTACTGCTCGTGGTTCCGTTCGTCATCGAATGGGCCGGTGCGCACTGGGAGATGCTGCGGACCTCCGGCGCAACCGGCCGGCGCGCGGCGATTCATCTGCTTCCCGTTCTGCTTATCCCTATCGGCATGCTGATGTACATGGGCATGCTCTGGGTCATCAACGGCGATCCGCTCTACTTCTCGCACGTGCAGGCGAACTGGAACCGTCACTTCGCTCCGCCGTGGACGGCAATTTGGAATAGCGTTCACAAAATCGCTACCGCCTCCAGCCCGCAAACGGTTGCAAACCAGATTCTCGAACTGACCTTTACGGCCCTGATGGTCGGAGTGCTCGCGGCGGGCTGGCGCCGGCTCAGGCCCTCCTACATCGCCTACATGGGTCTGTCCATTCTGGTTCCGCTTTGCACTTCAAGCCTGATGAGCATGCCCCGGTTTGCGCTCGTGCTCTTTCCGATGTTCGCGATCTTCGGGCTGTGGGGCTCGCGCCCGACGCTTAACAACGCTATCGTCGCGCTTTCGCTTCCCCTGCTCGGGCTCTTCACGGTGCTGTTCGCGGATTGGTACTGGGTTGCGTAACATCGCCGGCCGCCGCGGCGTGCGGCAGTTCGTGAAGTTTGGGACCGTCGGATTCTCCGGACTGCTCGTCAATTTCATCATCGCTCATTTGCTGGAGCGTGCGACCTCGCTTCCGCGAGCCGGGGATATCGCGATCGGCTTCATGGCCGGCGGCGTTTCGAACTGGTATCTCAATCGTATCTGGACGTTCCGCTCCTCGGCGCATCCGCTGCGCGAGAGCGTTCAATTTCTCACCGTCTCGGCGCTCTCGCTGGGCGTGGTAGAACTGGTTTTTTGGGCGCTCGGGCCCTTTGCATCCAACCACTTTTCAACCTCGTGGCTGGTTGCGACGCTCGCAGGCATCTTTGTTAATTTCTTTTTGAATAAATATTGGACGTTCAAAGACGCGCTCTAGTTTGGCGCCTCGCCCTCGGCGCGGTACTGCTGCTCGCGCTGATACTGCGCCTTAAGGGTCTGCACGATCCGCTGCTGGATCACCCCGGCTGGCGCCAGGGCGATACCGCTTCCATTGCCCGCAACTTTGCAACGTTGCAGTTCAACGTGCTCTACCCGCAGACCAACTACGATGGGCCTCCGCCGAATTACGTGGAGCTCGAACTGCAGATCGTCCCGTTCCTTGCGGCCTGCGCTTATAAGATATTCGGCATTCACGAGGTCTTTGGCAGGCTGATTAGCATCGCGTTCAGCTTGGGCACGGTGTGGGTACTGGCCCTCTTCGCACGCCGGCTCTTCGCCGCCGATGCGGCCGGCATTGCCGCTGCGCTGTTCTTCGCTATCATGCCCGGAAGCTTTTATTACGGGCGCACTTTCACGCCGGACACCACGATGGTCTTCTTCCTCACGTTCGCGCTCTACGCGTTCACGCGTTTGCTGGTCGAGGACGAAACGTGGACGCCGCGCGCGCTTGCGGGCGCGGGTGCGCTGCTCGCCTTGGCACTGCTGGCCAAGCCGGTCTCGCTTGTTGCGTACGTTCCGCTTGCCGCCCTGATCGTCGAGCGGGTGCGTCAGGAACGAACGCTTAAGTGGCCCGGCCTTGCGGCGGCGCTGGTGATTCCGCTCGTATTCCTCGCCGCATACGACCGGTTCGTGGCGGCGCACGCCGAGTGGCACTGGGCCTCCGGCATTACGACCAAGCACGTCCTGCCGGCGCTTGCCGCGTCGGCGCATTCGCTGGGCGCGCTGCATGCGAAGATCACGCAGTTCCACCAGGTGCTCGGCCTCTTCGTGCACAGCATGACCGGTCCGGTTCTGGCCGGGATCGCGATTGCGGGATTCATTTTTATGCCCGGCACCACGCGAACGCGCACCTTGCTGTGGAGCTGGCTGGGTGCCGGATTGTTGTACGTCTATGCGGTAGTTACGGTGGAGCGCGTGGACTACTACATGTACCTGCTGCTTCCGCTTGCAGCGCTCGCCGGCGCGGGGCTCTTCGCGCGGCTCGCGCAGACGCGCGCTGCCGTTGCATATGCGAACGCCACGCCGGTGCGGGCCGGCGCCGCGGTCGTTTGCGCGCTCTTGCTCGCTCTGACGCTTCGCGCGAATCTTGCGATCGCGGCCCCGTACTATCATTACAGCGCCGCGGTTTACCGCAACGCCGTTACGTTGAATGCAACGTTGCAAACGGGCGCGCTGGTGGTGATGGGGCACTACGATCCGTCGGTGATGTATTACATCGGCCGCTACGGCTGGGAGGAAGATCCGTATCTCTGGACGCCGTTCGACGAACAGAGCGCCATCAGGAAAGGCGCGCGCTACTATATCGACATCGAGAAAAACCGCTTCGCCCGAAACGTCGAGCTTTGCGCCTGGATGCAGCGGTTCCCGATCATGAATGCGCGCGCACAGTGGCCCGTTTACGTGACGGATCCCTCACTGGTCAAACCGGGCGCCCAGGCGCAATGGCGTTCGTTCCGCACGGCCGAAGCACGCGGCGCGGCCCGCGCCTGGCTTAGTTCACATCATCTCTGCGCAGTTTCTTCAAAACAATAGCTCCGGCGGCGCCGGAGCGGCTAAGCTTGCGGTCGCCTTGCGCTGCTGCTTCATCTGATACATGCGCAGATCGGCCACGTGCAACAGCTCGTCCATCGTATTGCCGTCGTCCGGAAACACTGCGCGTCCTACGCTAATGCCGATGGGCATGATTTTGCCGTCCAGCACGATCGGCTCGTCTAAGAGATGCGCGAGCATTTTTGCCACGTGATCGGCCTGTTCGGGCGAGGCCACGTAATCTAAGAGCACGGCGAACTCATCGCCGCCCAGGCGAGCGATCAGGTCCTGCCGCCGCAGTGAGGACGTAAGACGCCGCGCTACAACTTTGAGCACGTCATCGCCGAAACGGTGGCCAAACAGATCGTTGATGCCCTTGAAACCATCCAAATCGCAGAACAGTACTGCGACGGCTTTCCCGCCCTGCGCGCGCCTGGCAATCGCGCGGTTCAGTTCGTCCGTGAAGCGCACGCGGTTCGAAAGATTCGTGAGCGGGTCGAAAAGCGCCAAGGCCTGCATCTTTTTGGCGTGTGCCGAGACCGCCGTCAATTCGGTCCGCGTGCGATGCGTCTCATGTTGCAAAAGGCGCAGACGATCGACGACGCTGAACGAAAGCACGATAGATTGCAGCATCGTGCCTAACTCAACGCCGTTTGCCGCCCAGAACCAGTTGCCGGCCGGCATGAATGCATCGTACCAAAGGTTCAAAAACACGCCGACCGTTGCGGGCGCAAACGCGAGCACAAAGAATCTTGCAGGCCCGTATCCGGAGCGCAGGCGGATGACGCCGACCGCAATCGTGACCAGCATCCCGCCCAGCTGGGTCAACAAGACCGCGCTCACTAGTGCTTCACCGCCCGGAAGTACGATCTGCGCGACCTGCGTTACCAGATATATAGTGAAGGCGACGATGAGCGCACGGTCGCACCCGGGTGCTTCTTCTTTCGTCTGCAAAAAGGCGCGCTCAAAGAACAGAAAGGTGGTAAAGTGAAGAATGCTCATGAGGTAGGTGCCGATCCGCACACTCATGCCGATGTGCGGCCAAACATACTGCTCGCCGATCCCGGTTGCGATGATCTCGTTTACGATCATGACGACGATATAGCCCGTGTAAAAGAGCGCGCTTCTATCGCGCATGGCTCCGAAGACGAACAGGTTAAAAAACGCCACAGCAACCAGGACGCCCAGGAACAATCCTTCAATGATGCGGTACGGTTCGTTCCAAAGCAAGAAGGCGTGCTCGGTCATCAGGTGGATAGCCAGAGGCACCTCGGGATAATAGATCAGATGGACGTAGAGCGGTCCGCCGCCGAAATCGCTGTCGAGGATATGGAAAGCCGGCACATAGAGTTGATGCGGCCGCCGCGCATACGGGACGTACATCCCGGCAGTGCGCACGGACCCGTTGGCGTGGTACAACTGCGCCCATTCGATGGTGCGCGGCAGAATGAGCAGCCAGGTCGGCCGATCGTGCGCGACCGGAATGCTCACCGAGAACCGGAGCCAGAGCGAGACGGGCCGGCCCGTACGCCTGAATTGGCTAAAGGGGACGAACCGGACGCGCCCGGCCCGCACGTCTGCTGCCGAGGCGCTGCCGGGAGCGGCTTGGGCGCCCGGGAGCACGGCCACCATACGGCCCGCGTCGTTGCCGACGTCGATCGCCGGGCCGGCGGCGCGCGACGCTGCCCCGGAACAGCAAAAGAACAGGCCGCTTAAGAAAACGGCAAAAAGACGAACGACTACGCGGTCCTCCATCCCCCTAGTCATCGGCGCAACAGCGGTGCCGGTTTAAGGGAGCGGCAGTAACGAGCCCGTCGTGGCCGACGCCGCCGCGGACGTCTCGCCGGTTGCCGGCGCTCCGGACTCGACGAGTTGGCGGTAGGCGATGAGGCGGTTGGTGTTCTTCGCCACGTCCAATTGAAGTTCGTAGGAGTCTTGAATGGCCTTTGTAAGATCCTGCGAGTCGTAGGTGTAGCCGAAGCGCTTAAGACCGCGAAGAATAGCCTTAGTTTGGTCGTTCAGCAACCCATAGGCGGTCTGGAGCTGCAATCCGGCTGCCTCGTAGGTGGGATAGTTTGAGATAACGATCTCGCGCTTGAGGCGCGCATCGTCTATCTGCGTTCGCAACGCCTGGAGCCGGACGCTTTGCGGATCGTATTTTTGCGCTTCGTTGATCGTCGCGACCGCATCGTCAAAATCGCCCTTACGGTAGTCGACCTCCGCGATCGCCGCAGAGACCTGCGAGAACCCGGCGCGCGCGCGCACGTTGTGCGGGCTCACGCGCAATGCCAGCCGGTATGCGGTTTCCGCCTCGTGCAGACTTCCACGCGAGAGCGCCACATCGCCTTGGTTGACGCGTGTCGTGACGATCCAATTTTCCACGCTTCCCGCGCAGCCCGTCAGGCCGAAGAGCGCGGCTAAAACGCATGCAGTTGTTTTATTTGCCATGATTCACAAGATGAGCGACGAGCGCGATGATCCGGGCGGCGGGCCAGAGCAGCGCCTGCGAGAGGAGCCAGCCGACGATCGCCGTGAGTGAAAGGTAGAAGACCATCGCCTTAACTTCCTGGTGCGGGCGCTCGCCCTTAACCGCCTCGTCCACGATGATCGATGAAGTCGGGTCGACGAAAAACGTAAACGCGACGGTGCCGATGCCATTGATGATGCCCGAGATGCCGATCGCGGTCCGGGCGACGTTCACGTCCAGAACGCTTGCATAGTACGCGGCAACAACGCCGATGGCGTAGATTCCGGTCACAACCACGTTGAAGATCAGCAGTCGCCGCGGAATGTTGCGGGCAGAAAGCTTCCCATCTCACCCAAACGCGGGACCCGAAGCTGCCGCAGAACCTCCCACAACACGCGGGGAGAAAAAAGCCGGGCAAGCGAGTGCGGCAACGATTTTGTGCGCTCGAAGGACCGCACGCCCCGCACGTAGAGATAGACGAACATCGGCAGCATCAAACTTCCCAGAATCGTTCCGACGGTTCCCGCCAGAATGATCAGGCGTAGTTGCCACTCGAAGGTGTGCTGAATCTGTGCGACGGCCTCGATCGCACGCGGGCCTTGCGCGGAGAGTTGCTTGACGGCGTTGCCGGCCTTATCCGAGAGCGGGCCTAGCATGAGCGTGTATACCAGCGTCGCAAGACGGCTGGCGGTTACGAATAAATTGAACAAGGATATCGAGGTTGCTATCCGTCCGGTCCGCACGCCCGCTAGCCGTGCCGCATATGCACCGATTTGAATGGCTTGGACGATAATATTGATGGCAAGCGCGACGAGCAGTTGCCAGGTCCAAAACGGAACCTGCTCGACGGCGGCGTTATGCAGCGCTGCGGTTCCAGACGACGGAGTCCTCGTCGACCGGCCCGAGAACGCACAGCCCTACCTGTTCCTCATTAAGCACTTCTTGCGCCAGCGCGCGAATCTCCTCGGCAGTCACGGCTTCTACTTTGGCTTCAATCTCTTCGGTCGTCAGGTCGCGTCCCAGTGAGAACTCGCTGCGGCCCAAGCGGATCATCCGGCTCGACGTGCTCTCAAGCGAGAGCGTCAGGCTGCCTTTGATGTGTTCTTTTGCCAGGCGCAATTCGGCAGCGGTCACGGGTTGCTCGCGTAGACTTGCAAACTGCTCGCCGATGACCGAGACGCATTCGTTAACTTTTTGCGCAGAGGTGCCCGCGTACACGCCGAAGAGTCCCGCCTCGCGATAGGCGGCTTGGAACGAATAGACGGTGTAGACAAGGCCGCGCTTCTCGCGGATCTCTTGAAAGAGCCGGCTGGACATCCCGCCGCCCAAGATCGTATCTAGGACCGAGAGCACGTAACGCCGTTCGTCGCGCACCGAGAGTCCGGGCGTTCCAAGCACGACATAGGCCTGCTCGCTGTCCTTATGCCGGAAGAGCGAGCCCGGCGTCACGCGCGGCGTCTCCGCGGCCGGAAGCACGCACCTTCCCTCAAAGCCCTCGAACGATCGCGCGATGAGATCCACAACCGCTTCGTGCTCGACGTTCCCCGCGGCCGCAACGACCACCGAGTTCGGCGCGTAGTGACGCTTCATGTGATCGCGCAAATCGTCCGGCGTGATGGCCGTCACCGTGTCGGCAAAACCGATCGTCGGCGAGCCCAGGTTGCTGCCTTGCCACATCGTCTGAATGAACAGGTCGTGAATCAACTCGTCGGGCGAGTCGTCGTACATTTTTATCTCTTCGAGCACGACGTTCTGCTCTTTGCTCAGTTCGCTTTGCTCGAAGCGCGAGCGTAAGAACATGTCGCTGAGCACGTCCACGGCCAGCGGCAAGTGCCGGTCCATGACCTTGGCGTAATAACAGGTGCTTTCTTTGTCGGTAAAAGCGTTCAAATTGCCGCCGATGCCGTCCATCTCTTCGGCGATCGCACGCGCCGTGCGGCGCTCGGTTCCCTTGAACAGCATGTGTTCGACTAAGTGCGATATGCCGCGCTGCGCCGGCGTTTCCGCGGCCGAGCCGATGTCGGCCCAGATGCCCAGGGATGCCGAACGAAACGCCGGCATGGATTCGGTTATCACCCGGATCCCGTTTGGGAGCGTTGTTTTACGATACACGTTTGCTCACTTTAGAACAGCCCGGGCCCACTCCTGGTCCCAGTATACGCCCGCTGGGCTTCCGCGGCGAATGCGGGCCAAAAGAGCCGCGCGCGACTCGGATCGCTGCGCGCTTAAGGTGAAGACCGTCCGCCAGGTGGGGACGTTCACATCGTCGGCCGCCACGATATCTTTACCGATTTGCAGCGGGACCGTGATCCAGATATCCACTTCGCGAATCCGGGGGCTCACCGCAAACGCCTGCGCCGCCAAATCCACCGCCTCCGCACCGACATCGCTGCGGTGCAGTTTGTGGTGAAAATGTTTTCCCGCGACGCGAAGCCCGACGACATCGGTGCCGTTCACGGTGTCGGCATACACGTTGAGAACTTGTGCGGGCCAGGTCGTCTTGAAGAGCTGCGTCCCCACGATAAACGCCAGGTGCATATCGTTTCCCGCGGCCCGGGCATAGGCGTTCGAACGGTCCACGCCCGGGGGCGCCGTGGGAAACAGCACTTGTGCCGTGAGCAGCAGCGCGCTAATAACTTTGAGCAAAGTACGCGTTCACTTTCGCCGGTTCTCCGCACGCAACGCACGCCGCTCCCGGCTGCTCGAGGGCGCGCGTGTTCCGCGTGGTCGCGCCGGTGGAGTTCTTCACGGCGGCCTCGCACTCCGGACGATCGCACCAGGGAATGTCGATCATGCCCGCGCGCGATTTACAGCTCTCGAAAAACTGCCCGCTATCGCTTATCTTGAGCGTGTGGGACTCCAGAAACGAACGCGCGCGTTCGAAGAGGGAGCGGTGCACGGCGCCGAGCATTTCGCGCAGTGCCGTGCCGAGCGCATCGAATGCCACGATCGTCTTAGCGCCCTCTTCGCCCCGCTCTTTGTCGCGGCGCACGACCATGGCGCTGCCGCTTTGCAGATCGCGCGGTCCGATTTCGATACGCAGCGGCACGCCGCGCATCTCCCATTCGGCGTATTTCCATCCCGGAGTTTGATCGCGATCGTCTACCCGAATGCGATAGCCTTGCGCGCGCAGTGCGGCAGCCAATTCCTGGGCTTTTTGAACGGTCGCCCGGTCCTCGCCGCGCACGATCGGCACGATGACGGCTTCGATGGGCGCAAGTTTGGGCGGCATGCGCAAGCCGCGATCGTCGCCGTGCGTCATGATGACCGCGCCCAGCATCCGCCACGACATTCCCCACGAGGTGGTGTAAACGTGCTTGATCTTCTGATCCGTGTCCACGAACGCGATATCGTAGGCCTTGCTGAAGTTCTGGCCCAGATCGTGCGAGGTAGCCGATTGCAGCGCCTTGCCGTCAGGCATCAGGGCTTCGATCGAAAACGTTTCTACTGCGCCCGGAAAACGTTCGCTCGCGCTTTTTGCGCCCGCATAGACCGGTAGAGCAGCGATATTTTCAGCAAATTCCTTGTAGACCGCCAGCATGCGTTCCGTCTCTTCGCGCGCCTCGCGCGCACTCGCGTGCGCCGTGTGACCTTCCTGCCACAAAAACTCCATCGTCCGCAGAAACGGCCGCGTCGCCTTTTCCCAGCGCACCACGTTGGCCCATTGATTGATGAGCACGGGAAGATCGCGGTGGGACTGAATCCACTTCGCATACATCACGCCGATGATGACCTCGGAGGTCGGACGGATCGCCAGGCGTTCCTCCAGCACTTCCTTGCCGCCCTGCGTCACCCACGCAACCTCCGGCGCGAAGCCCTCCACGTGCTCGGCCTCCCGCATGAGCAGACTTTCAGGGATAAAGAGCGGGAAGTAGGCGTTCTCGTGCCCGGTCGCCTTGAAGCGCTCGTCCAGGTGTTTCTGCAAATTCTCCCACATGCCGTAACCCTGCGGGCGCAGGACCACGCAGCCGCGCACCGGCGAATACGACACCAGTTCGGCTTTGAGGCAGACTGCAGTATACCAAGCGGAGAGATCGTCGCCCTTAGGCGGAATCTGCTCCACCAGTTTTTCTTGATCGGAGGCCTGGGACATGACCGCCGTGGGTTCTGCGTCGAAAGGGGGCTCTCATGCCGAAATTGACTCGCATTTATACGCGCACCGGCGACGACGGAAGCACGGGCCTCGTCGGCGGGGGCCGCGTCCAAAAGAACGATCTGCGCATCGAAGCCTACGGCACGATCGACGAACTCTGCAGCTTCATCGGTTTGGCACGCGCCTCGATAGCGGGCTTGGGTGCTAAAGACGAACGGTTGGGGAGCGCCGATGACTGGCTTGCGTGGACGCAAGACGTACTCTTCAATTTAGGTTCAGAGCTGGCAACGCCCATCGAAGAGCGATGGGAGGGCATGCCGCTGGTTAGCGATGCGGACGCGCAAGCCCTGGAGCGGGCGATCGATCGCGCGCAGCAAGATCTACAGCCGCTCGCGAACTTCATTCATCCCGGCGGAAGCCAGGCGGGAGCAGCATTGCACATCGCGCGCACGATCTGCCGCCGCGCAGAGCGTTTGATCGTGACGTTGCGGGAGCAGCAGGCCGGCGTCTCGCCTCAAACCGTGCGTTACGTCAACCGGCTCTCCGATGCGCTCTTCGTGTGGGCGCGCTGGGTCAACAGCATAGCGGGCGTTCCCGAACATCTTTGGAACGCGAAGACCAAGCCGCCCGCCTGGATCTTAAAAATGCCCGCGTGGAAACCGTAGCGCAGAAGTGCCGCGACCGTGACTGCGTCGTTAATCTTTCCGGCTGCGGCCGCTTCGAGCGCCACTTTTTCCGGAACGCGCACAAGTTCGACCGATTCCAATGAATCCTCATCGCGTTCGACATGTTCGATGCCGTGCGCCAAAAAGAGTTCCACCGGCGTATTGACGATTGAGGGAATCTCGTAGAGGCACCCCAGCGGCTCCCAATGCGCGGCTTGGACGCCCAGCTCTTCGCGCGTTTCACGCTGCGCGCATTGCAGCGCTGTCTCTCCTTCGTCCTTGCCGCCTTTGACGACTTCGATTACTTCGGCTTGCGCGCCGAATCGCGGCTGGCGCGCAAACAACAGATCGCCGCCGTCGCACACTACGACCGCCGACGCTTGGGGCGCAACAAGCAGCGCATACTCGCCGGACTGCCCGTTCGGATGCACGACTTCGTGCACTTGGACGCAAAGATACCGGTTCCGATAGACTTCCCGCGAGTTCAAGCGCTGATACGTCTTCATGCTGCAAGGAGTTCTTGTAGGGCCGTCCTGGGCCTTGCGCGAACGCGGGGCGGAATGTCATTTACCGCCCGCTTATTTGCCACGACCAACGTCGATAAGTTGCGAGCCCTGGCCCAGCAGAAAATCCTGCGCCGGGCGCTCACCGCCAAGGACCTGGTCGCGATCGGACTGGGCACGATGATCGGCGGCGGTATCTTCACGACCATCGGCACCGGCGTAAAAGGCGCCGGCCCCGCGGTCATCATCTCGTACCTGCTCGCCGGCGTCACGTCGTTCTTCGCCGCGCTCTGCTATGCAGAACTCGGCGCCATGGTACCGGTCGCAGGCAGCGCGTACACGTACGCGTATGCGACGATGGGCAAGCTCTTCGGGTGGATCATCGGCTTTGCGTTGATCTTCGAATACGGCATCAGCGCCGCGCCCGTCGCGCAGCAATTCTCGGCGGCGTTTCAAGACGTGCTCAAGTCCGTCGGATTGACCTTGCCTGCATGGGCGCAGCAATCGAACCTGATCATGCACGGCCCGTGGTGGAATCTTGCCGGGTACGATCTCGCCCACTCGCAGGTGGATATCGTCGGCGCGCTGTTCGTTATCGCGCTCAGCGTCCTGCTCTCCGTAGGCATCCGCGAATCGGCGACGACCAACAACGTTTTCGTCGTGCTGAAGATCTCGGCGCTGATGGTCTTTATCGTCGCGGGCGCGTTCCTGTTCCATGCGGCCAACCTGCACAACTTCAATCCGATGGGTTGGGGCAAGCTGCTTCCGTTCGGCGGTTCCGCCGATTATAATTCCACCGTGCAGCCGTACGGCATCATTGCCATATCCGCGTACGTGTTCTTTAGTTACATCGGCTTCGATACGGCGACGACCACGGCTGAAGAATGCAAGAACCCGCAGCGCGACGTGCCGCTGGGTGTTATCGGGGCGCTGGGCATCGGCACAGTGATTTATTGCCTGACGGCAATCGTTCTGGTCGGCTCGGTGCCGTGGGCGAAGGTGCCGATCAAAGATCCGCTCGTGTACGCACTTGCTCCGCTGCATCTGCCGTTCGTGAGCGCCATCATCGTCATCGGCGTTCTGGCGGGCACCACAAGCGTTGCCCTCAGTTCGCTGCTGGGCCAGTCGCGAATCTTCTACGTCATGGCGCGCGATAAGATGCTTCCGCCCATCGTCGCCAAAGTGCATCCCAAGTTCAAGACGCCGGTCAATACGACCATGTTTACCGGTGTCGCGGTCGCGCTTCTCACCTTGGTCGTTCCGCTCAATCAGCTGCTGAATCTGGTGAATATCGGCACGCTCATCGCCTTCACGGTCGTCTGCGCGGGCGTGCTCTATCTGCGCCACCGCAAGCCCGATCTTCCGCGCTCGTTCCGGGTGCCGTTCGTGCCGCTCTTCCCCATTCTCGGTATTCTATGCTCGTTGTTCCTAGCGGTATTCGGCCTCTCTCGCACCACCTGGCTGTGGTTTGCCGGGGCGCTGGTCGTGGGGCTGATCTTCTTCTTTTCGTACGGCTTTCGCAAGAGCAACCCCGACGAAGTCGAGCCCGTTGTGGAACCCGAAGGACTGGCGGAGCATTAATTTGGGAATGTGCTAATCCATGGCAGTAAAAAAATCGAGCGGAGGCCGTAAAAAAACGGCCGGACGCAAAAAAACCGGCACGCGGAAAACAGCCGCAAAAAAGACCGCGAAGAAGACCGCAACCAAGGCCAAGCGCACGGTGAAGGCCGCGGCAAAAACGGTTCGCAAAGCAGCGAAGGCAGCCCCCAAACGCGCTCATAAAGTGGCGCAAACGCTCATGACCACCGGCCGTGCCTTAGAGACCGGTGCCGTGATTTTGGAAGGCGTAACGCAACAATTGGAGTCGGCCGGCAAGGGCCGCAAGAAGAGCGGCGCGCGCAAAAAGACCGGCGCCCGTAAGACGGCGGGACGCAAGAACAGCGCTCGCTAGGGAACGTGGGGCGCGCTACTGCGCTTGAAACTGCGAGGCGGTTGAAGAGAGGCCGGGTGTCTCCACGTCCACGCGTGCGGTGAGTTTATCGAACTTCACGCGAACGTTGAACGCCCGCTGCACGGTGCGCAGCCCCACCATCACCCGGCCGCGAACGCGGAAGGGTGCCTGCTTGAGCGTCATCGGCATGCCGTTCAAGCGTGCGTGCATGGAGCCGACCTTGAGGCGCAGCACCTGATCGCCGCGGGTGACGACGATGTCGCCCGACTTGCGCTCGTAATTGGTTTCTGCACCGAGTGCGTCTCCAACCGGGCGCAGCGGAACGTAAACGATGCCCTTCGCGGAGGTCACCGGCGGCACGTCGCTGATGAGCGGCTGGCCGTCCACGCGCATCTCCACCGGCTTGGACAGCGTGAAGCTGGCAGCGGCGATCATCGCGAACGCGATGGTGGCAAGGAGTGTGCGTTTAGACGGGGGTTGATACTTCATGAGCGTAGTCGGGATATTTCTCCGCGATGACCTTTTCAATCTCAAGGCGCAGGGCCCCGAGCAGTTGTTCTTCAGGGAATGTTCCCACTAATTCGCCGGCGCGATAAATAGCGCCCTTGCCTTTGCCGCCCGCGACGCCCACGTCGGCCATCTTGGACTCGCCCGGACCGTTGACCACGCAGCCCATGACCGCAACCTTAACCGGAGCGGTGTATTCCTTAGCGATGGCCTCCACGCTGCGCCCGAGTTCCAGAACGCTGATCTCCGCGCGGCCGCACGAGGGGCACGCCGTGATTTCAAAGCCTTTTTCACGCAGGCCGAGGGATTTGAGGATGGACCAGCAGACCGGAACCTCTTCGATGGGGTCGGCCGCAAGCGAGACGCGGATCGTGTCGCCGATGCCCTCGAACAGCAGAATCCCAAGCCCGATCGAAGATTTTACCGTTCCGTCGCGCAGCATTCCCGCCTCCGTGATGCCCAAATGCAGCGCATAGGGCGTCTTGCGGTCGCGTAAGCGCTTGTCCATCAGGCGGTATGCGGCAACGGTGGTAAGCGCGTCGTGCGCTTTGAGCGAGATCACGATGTCTCGGTGATCGAGCCTGCTCGAGAATCTCGACGTGGCGCATCGCCGATTCGACCATTGCCTGCGGCGTAAGCCCGAGCGTCTTTTCCAAGTCGGGCGCAAGCGAGCCCATATTCACGCCGATGCGGATGGGAATGCCCTTGGCTTTGGCCGCTTCCACAACTTCTGCCGTCTTCTTGGGATCGCGAATGTTGCCCGGATTCAGGCGCAGCTTAGCGACGCCGGCATCGATTGCCGCCAGCGCCATCTTATGATCGAAATGAATGTCCGCGACGATCGGTACGGGCGAACGGTAAACGATCGCCGGCATGGCGGCCGCATCGGGCGGATCTTTGACGGTGACGCGCACGACTTCGGCGCCTTCCATAGCAAGGCCGTAGATCTGGGCGAGCGTCGCATCCGCATCCGCCGTGTCGGTCGTTGTCATCGTCTGCACGACAACCGGATTGTCGCCGCCGATCCAAATGGATTTGGCGTCGTCCTTTCCGGTCTTGTTCTGCAAGAACACCGGTTTGCTCTCACGACGAATTCTAATCACTTAAAATGGACCTTTTCCGTGAACGATTTGCACGACGTTGTTAAGATTGATGACAAGCATGAGCGCGATTAGCACGGCAAAGCCGGTAACGTGCACCCAGGCCTCTTTCTCCGGATCCACCGGTTTTCCGCGCAGGATCTCTACAAAGATGAACGCCGCCCGGCCGCCATCCAACGCCGGAAGCGGCAATAGGTTAAAGACGCCCAGCGCGAACGAAATGAGCGCTGCAAACTTCATGTACGGACCCCAGCCGAAATCCTCGATGGTGAGCGCCGCCTGACCCATGCCGACCACGCCGGAAACCTGACCGCCATACTGAATGGGATGGCGCGCGAGCAATGCCAGACTTCCAAACGTTTGCGCACCGATATCCGTAAAATCAAACCACGTTTGCGTCACGGCCTCGCGCAAGCCGACGTGCTCGTAGGTTGAGACCGGCGAAAAGCCGATGCACCCTATGCGGCGATCCTGCGGACAGACTCTGCGGCGTCAGCGTAATAGTTTTTTGGACGCCGTCGCGCGCGTACGTTATGGTCAGCGGCTTGTTCAGCGACCCGTGGATAACGCTCACGAGCGTCGCGCCGTCGGTAACGGCCTTACCGCCGATGCTCAGGATAGTGTCACCGGCGTGCAAGCCTGCACGCTGCGCCGGCATACCCTGAACCAATGGTCCGACGCGCGGCTGAAAATGCGTGCTTTGAACGCCGAATGCCACCGCGCTCACGAAAAGAATGAGCAAGGCCAAAATGAAGTTTGCAACCGGTCCGGCCAGAATGATGACCAGCCGGCGCAGCGCGGCCTTGGCCTGGAAATTGTCGTCGTCATATTCGCGGCCGTCGATGACGACGGTCTTGCGGAATTCGCGTTGCTGATCCGCTTCCGAGGTCTTGTTATCCTCGCCGTGCATCGCGCAGTAACCGCCGATCGGCAGCGCGCGCAGCGAATACTGCGTGCCGCTGGCTTTGCTGGTATGCGCGACGAGCAGCGGCCCCATGCCCACGGAGAATTCCAGCACGCGCACGCCGTTCAGGCGCGCGAAGATGAAATGCCCGTACTCGTGGAGCACGATTAAGATCGAGAGCACTGCAATAAACAGCACGACCTTGAGAATGCTCGTGACGGTGATAAGACCCAGGAGAACGACCACTTATACCTCGAGACCTTGCTGCAGCGCTTCCACTTCGGCCAACGCGTTTTTGCGGGCGCGCGCATCGGCAATGCGAACGCCTTCCAGGGAGAGTTCTTCGTGAGCCCCGCGCGCCATCACTCGTTCGATGACCGCGGGAATGGCACCGAAGGCAATCCCGCCCTTGACGAATGCTGCCACGGCAACCTCGTTCGCGGCTGAGAGAATCGCCGGCATCGTGCCGCCTTGAGCAAGCGCCTGGTAGGCCAGCCGGATGCACGGGAAGCGCACGGGGTCGGCCCGCTCAAAATCATAACGCAACGAGGCAGCCTCCGGATGCCCGCCGATGGACGCCAAAGCTTCCATCGGCGGGCCCCCGGCCTTCGGTCCGTCTGCATTTGGCCCGGAAAGGAGACGATCCGGATACGCTAAGGCGTAGCCGATGGGGATGCGCATGTCGGGGGCGGCGGCTTGGATCTTGACGCTTCCGTCGGTGAAGACAACGAGCGCATGAGCGATGGATTGCGGGTGGACCAAAATCTGTACGCGTTCGCCCGGCATGCCGAACAAACGGCTGGCTTCGATCACTTCCAGGCCCTTGTTCATCATGCTCGCCGAATCGACGGTGTTCTTCACGCCCATGCGCCACGTCGGATGCGCAAGTGCGTCCTCGAGCGGCGCACGGGCAATCTCATCCGCGCTTTTTTGCCGGAACGGCCCACCGGACGCGGTTAAAATGATGCTGGAAACGCGCTGCGGATCTTCGCCCACCAGACATTGAAAGACCGCGGAATGCTCCGAGTCCACCGGTAGGAGTTCGGAACCGCTCTTGGCGGCTTGGCCTACGAGCAGCTCGCCCGCCGCGACAATCAATTCTTTATTTGCGACCGCAATATCGATACCGCGTTCGACCGCCGCGAAGACGGCTTCGAAAGAGACGAATCCGTCGGTTGCGGCAAGCACGATGTCGGGAGCAGACTCGACTGCAACGCGATGCAACGCGGCAACGCCATCCTGCGCGCTGACGGCGAGCGGCACATCGAAGAGCTCGGTCTGCTCGCGCAGTTTCTCAACTTGGCGCCCCGCGGCGAGCGCGACGACCTCGAACCGGTCCCGGTGGCGCGAGATGACGTCCAGTGCCTGCGTACCGATGGATCCCGTACTGCCCAAAATCGCAACGCGCTTACGGCTACCCAAGCGTCAGCACTCCTACGACGTGCAGCATGCCGAAGAACGCCATCCCGCCGAAGAGAAATGAATCGAACCTGTCGAGCACGCCGCCGTGGCCTTGAATGACGGTGCCGGTGTCCTTGACGCCCGCGTCGCGTTTGAGCGCGGATTCCACCAAATCGCCGGCCTGCGCCGCAAGGCACGTGGCCGCACCCAGCAGCGCCCCCTGCATCCATGTCAGGTTGAGGTACGGCGTTGGCGCAAGCAGCGCTCCCACCGCCGTGACGATGAGCAGCGCGCCCAGCGAGCCCTCAACGGTCTTCTTGGGCGAGATCTTCGTGAGTTGGTGTCTGCCAACGAACGAACCGATAATCATGCCGAAGATGTCCGTAAGGGCAATCAGCACGACAACGAAAATCGTAAGGTTTATCCCGATCAGCGGCACTTCGCGGATGAAAACAAAGTACGTGATCAGTTTGCCGATATAGAGCACGGCCAGCAAGGTGTGGGCGGTCCGCGAAAAATAGCGCTCGCGGTCGCCATACATCCCCGTCCAGAACGCAGCGATGATGATGAAGGCGAGCAGTGCGCCTTCCCATTTGCCTATTTGATGAGCGATCGCCAGGCCGATGTAACCAACGACGCCGATGGCGGCTACCTTGATCTCCAGCGGCTGCCCTTTGATGTCGCACAGGCGCGAGAGTTCGTACAGCATGGTCAGGCCCAGCACAAGCAGCAGAACGTAAAAGGCCGGCTCGTAGAACACGCACGCGAGTCCGACGACCGCAAGTGCCAGCCCCGCGACGACGCGGCGGATAGTAAGGGGGTGCGCAGGGACGGCAGCCCGCGCGCTCGCGCTCATGCGCCCCCGAAACGACGCTGACGGGCCTGAAACTCGATCAGCGCGCGTACGAATTCGTCCTTGTCGAACTGCGGCCAGAAAACATCCGTCATGACCAGTTCGGTGTACGCGACCTGGTACAATAAAAAGTTGGAGAGCCGGTGCTCGCCGCCGGGACGTATGAGAACGTCCGGATCCGGAAGATGCCCGGTGTAAAGGTGAGCTGCGATAAGCCGCTCGTCGATCGCATCGGGGTGCAGCTGACCTGCGGCGACCTCGGTGGCGATCGCATTGACTGCGCGCTGCAATTCGCTGCGGGCGCTGTAATTGACGGCAAGATTCAGCAGCAAGCCGGTGTTCGAAGCCGTCTTCTCTTTGAGCATATCGAGTGCCGCGCGGGAAGCGTTCGGCAGCGCACGGTACGCTCCCAGGACGTCCACGCGCACGTTGTTGCGGCACAGTTCGGTCAGTTCGTTCTGAGCAAAGTACACGCAGAGATCGAGCAGCAGCGAGATCTCCGTAGAATCGCGCCGCCAGTTCTCGGTTGAAAAGCCGTACACCGTAAGCGCTTTGATTCCCAAATCGCTGGCCGCACGCGTGACGTGCCGCAGTGCAACCATCCCTCGGCGGTGCCCCTCGATAGCGGGCAGTCCGTGTTCCTTGGCCCAGCGGCGGTTGCCGTCCATGATGATCGCGACATGCTGCGGCAAGCGCGCCGGATCCAATTGCGCGGCCAGGGCCGGAATAACGCCGGTAATCGTCATCATACTTGCTCGTACGATTCGTATCCGCAGACCAGCTCGACGCACTCTTGTGCGGGGATTGTCCGCAGTACGCGCAGGACGCCGCGCCCGGCAAACGTTCCTAGGGGCGCAAGCACGCGCATGCGCAAAGCGCGGCCGGCAAGGATGCGGCGCGCGTCGGTCTCGGGGATCAGCACCAGGTCTTCAAGCGGCACGATGCGAGAAGTCTTCTCAGACCTCCATTATCTCTTTTTCTTTACCGGTTACTAGGCTGTCGATCTCTTTGATGAACTTATCGGTGAGTTTTTGCAGTTGGTCTTGAAGGCGCTTATTCTCGTCTTCGGTGATCTTGTGATCTTTGAGCTGTGTCTTGAGATCGTCGTGAATTTTATGGCGCACGTTGCGGACCGCGATCTTGCCGTCCTCGCCTTTTTTCTTGACAACTTTGACCAGGTCTTTGCGCCGCTCTTCGTTCAGCGGCGGGATGGAGAGCCGGATTTGATTGCCGTCGATGTTCGGCGTGAGCCCCAGGTCGCTTTTTTCGATCGCTTTGCGGATATCACCGACCGTATTACGATCGAACGCCTGAATGACCAGCGAGCGCGCGTCGGGTACGCTCACGCCGGCAACCTGTTTAAGGGGAACCGACGAGCCATACGCTTCCACGTGCAGGCGATCCAAAAGCGCAGGCGTGGCGCGGCCGGTTCGGATGGAACCGAACTCGCTGCGCGTCGCGTCCACGCATTTTTGCATCCGGTTTTCGGCGTCTTTTAGATTTTCAGGCATAGGTGGTGTTTAATACCCCTTCGACGGGCTCAGGGTCCTTCGACAGGCTCAGGATGACAAACCGGGGTTCAGGATGACAAACCGGGGTTCAGGATGACAAGGAGGGATTCAGGCTGCTGATTTTGCCGACAAGGGTGCCGATGGATTCCCCCCACACGACCCGGCGGATATTTCCGGGCGTGGCCATATCGAAGACGACGATGGGCAGATTGTTGTCCATGCAGAGCGTTAAGGCCGTGTTGTCCATTACTTCCAAGCGGCGCTGAAGCACGTCCAAGTACGCGAGCTGCTCAAAGCGGGTTGCGCTGGGATCCTTTTTCGGGTCGGCCGTGTAGATGCCGTCGACCTTGGTGGCCTTGAGGATAGCCTCGGCGCCTACTTCTACGGCCCGCAACGCGGCGGTCGTGTCGGTCGTGAAGTACGGGTTCCCGGTGCCGGCGGCAAAGATGACGACGCGTCCCTTCTCCAAGTGCCGGATGGCCCGGCGCCGGATGTACGGTTCGGCGATCTGATGCATCGCAATGGCCGTCTGAACGCGCGAGGGGACGTCCATTCGCTCGAGCGCGTCCTGTAGCGCCAGCGCGTTGATGACCGTGGCGAGCATGCCCATGTAATCGGCTGTAGCGCGATCCATACCCGCCTGCTCGTGCACTTTGCCGCGCCAAATGTTGCCGCCGCCAACGACCACCGCAACCGAAACACCATCGCCGTGGATCTCGGCGATCTGCCGCGCCATACTCTCGGTGGTATGAACGTCGACGCCGGTCTCCGATCCCGAGAACGCTTCCCCGGAGATCTTCAACAGAATGCGGCGGTATTTCGGGGCTGCAGCCGTGTCCAGAGCGCTAGTCTCCCAGAGCGAACTTGGTGAAGCGGCGCACTTTGATCTTTTCGCCGAGCACGCCAATGACGCCGTTGATCAGATCCGAAATGCTCACCGAGTCATCTTTGACGAACGGCTGGTCGAGCAGGCAGTGCTCCTCGAACCACTTGTTCAGCTTGCCATCGATGATCTTCTGAGCGACCTCGGGCGGCTTTCCGGGCGGAACGGCGGCCAGCAGCTCCTCGCGTACCTTTTGCACGACCTCTTCGGGAACGCTCGCGCGGTCCAAGTACTGCGGCGACATCGCGGCGATATGCATGGCGATATCGCGCGTGAGCTCACCGAACTTGGGATTTCGCGCCACGAAGTCCGTTTCGCTGTTCACTTCAACCAGGACGCCGATTTTGCCGCCGGCATGGATGTAACTGGCCACGAGGCCTTCATTTGCCGCGCGCTCTTCCTTTTTTTGGGCCTTTGCAGCGCCCTGTTCGAGCAGATGCTGCTTGGCCTTATCCATGTCACCGTTCGCATCGACGAGGGCGCGTTTGCAGTCCATCATCGGCGCCTCGGTGAGTTCGCGCAGTCTTTTTACTTCGTCGGCTTTGGGTTGATATGCCACGGTTGACACCTGATTGCTCCTAGTTTGCGGATTCGGCCTGCGCCAGGGTTGTTACGGTTTCTTCTTCTGCTGCCGCAGCGGGTTCTTCGTACGTCTCGTACTCTGATGTCTCGCCGTACTGCTCGCCCGCGCTCTCGGTCTCGGTGCGGCCCTCGATGATCGCATCGGAGATCTTCGAGACCATCAGTTTGACCGCGCGGATCGCGTCGTCGTTGCCCGGGATCGGGTAATCGATTTCGTCGGGATCGCAATTCGTATCGATCACTGCGATAATCGGAATCTTCAGCTTGCGGGCTTCCAGAACGGCAATGCGCTCTTTCTTCGGATCGACGATGAAGACGGCGTCCGGAAGGCGGTGCATGTCTTTAATGCCGCCCAAGAACCGCTCGAGCTTGTTCATCTGGTCCTGCAGAACCGCGACTTCTTTCTTGGGAAGCCGGTCGAAGTCGCCTTGCTGCTTCATGTTCTCAAGCTCGCGCAGGCGCGCGATGCGCTTTTGGATCGTCGAGAAGTTGGTGAGCGTGCCGCCCAGCCAGCGCTGGTTCACGTAAAACGTTCCCGCGCGCTCGGCTTCTTCTTTAACCACGTCTTGCGCTTGCTTTTTCGTGCCGACGTACAGCACGACTTTGCCCTCGCGAGAGAGTTGCTTGACCGCTTCGTAGGTTTCGCGGAGTTTCTGGACCGTCAGGGCCAGGTCGATGATGTAGATGCCGTTACGCTCTTGAAAGATGTACGGCTTCATCTTCGGGTTCCAGCGCCGGGTCTGGTGGCCGAAGTGGACGCCCGCCTCAAGCAGGGCGCGCATGGAAATAACCGACACGTCAGTTAACCTTTCTGGACCTCGGCCGGCCGCCGTCCTGGCACCGGTCATCTAGAGAGGCCATAACCGCCCCCCATCCGTGCGGGGCGAGATAAAATTGCCGTCCTCGGGAGGGCAGCCGGACGAGTATAGCATGGAGGCACCCGGATTGTCATGCGGCTGTGGCTCAGGATGATGAGGGTGGAGGCCGAAGGATAGGGAGATGCGCCTCCTGGTCACCGGCGGGCTGGGCTTCATCGGCTCGGCCTTCATCCGCCTCGTGCTTCGCGAACGCCCCGATGCCCAGGTGACGAACCTGGACGCCATGACCTATGCCGGCAACCCGGCCAACTGCGCCCTGGTGGCCGGTGACCCGCGCTACGCCTTCGTCAAAGGCGACATCGGCGATGCGAAGGCGGTCCGGCAGGCCATCGGACAAGGCGTGGATGCCATCGTCAATTTTGCCGCGGAGACGCACGTAGACCGCTCTATCCTGGATCCCGAGGCGTTTCTGCGCACCGACGTCCTGGGCACGCACGTTCTGCTTGAAGCGGTGCGCGAACACGCGATACCGCGGTTCTTGCAAGTTTCCACCGATGAGGTCTACGGCCACGTGGCCTCGGGTGAATCGGCCGAAACCGACCCGCTGCGGCCGCGCAGCCCTTACAGCGCGAGCAAAGCCGGCGGCGACCTGCAAGTGCTGGCGTACAGTACGACGTACGAAACGCCGGTGCTAATCACGCGCGGCTCCAACACGTACGGCCCCTATCAATATCCGGAGAAGCTCATCCCGCTGTTTATAACGAATCTTCTTGACGATGAGTCCGTTCCGGTCTATGGCGACGGCATGCAGATCCGCGACTGGCTGCACGTCGAGGACCACGCGCGCGGCATTCTGCACGTGCTCGAGCACGGCGACCTGGGCAACGTGTATAACATCGGTGGCGGAAATCCACGCACAAACATCGACATCACGCGCGAACTCGTATCGCACTGCGGCCGCTCTATGGAAACGCACGTGCGTCATGTTGCAGACCGAGAAGGGCACGACCGCAGGTACGCTATCGATTGCAGTAAAGCGCGCGCAATCGGCTGGACACCGCGGGTCGAGTTCGAAACCGGCCTGCGCGAAACGATTGAATGGTACCGCGCAAACCAGGCGTGGTGGCGGCCGCTCAAGTCCGGCGAGTTCTTACAATACTATAAGCGACAATATGCGCACCGCTAAGCACGACCAATTGCGGCGCCCTCGGGGAGCATTTATGTTCGCAACGTCAATGAGGCGCCTTGAGATCGTGGGGGCCCCATCTCCGATGGGGGGCGCGCAGGCAAGGCCGCAGCGCCGTTCCGTGCGCACCGCTAAGCACGGCCAATTGCGGCGCCCTCGGGGAGCATTTATGTTCGCAACGTCAATGAGGCGCCTTGGGATCGTGGGGGCCCCATCTCCGATGGGGGGCGCGCAGGCAAGGCCGCAGCGCCGTTCCCTGCGCAGCGCTAAGAACGGCCAATTGCGGCGCCCTCGGGGAGCATTTATGTTCGCAATGTCAATGAGGCGCCTTGAGATCGTGGGGGCCCCATCTCCGATGGGGGGCGCGCAGGCAAGGCCGCAGCGCCGTTCCGTGCGCACCGCTAAGCACGGCCAATTGCGGCGCCCTCGGGGAGCATTTATGTTCGCAATGTCAATGAGGCGCCTTGAGATCGTGGGGGCCCCATCTCCGATGGGGGGCGCGCAGGCAAGGCCGCAGCGCCGTTCCGTGCGCACCGCTAAGCACGGCCAATTGCGGCGCCCTCGGGGAGCATTTATGTTCGCAACGTCAATGAGGCGACTTGAGATCGTGGGGGCCCCATCTCCGATGGGGGGCGCGCAGGCAAGGCCGCAGCGCCGTTCCAAATGAAGGGGATTATTTTAGCCGGCGGCCTGGGATCGCGGCTTCGCCCGTTAACGAAGGTCACCAACAAGCATCTGCTGCCGATTTACGACAAGCCGATGATCTATTATCCGATCGAGACGCTCGTCCGCGCGGGCATCAAAGATATCATGATCGTGACCGGCGGCAACTCGGCCGGCGACTTCCTGCGTCTGCTCGGCAACGGCCGCGAGTTCGGCCTCAAGGACATCTATTACACGTACCAAGAGGGCGAAGGCGGTATCGCAGACGCCCTCAAACTCTGCGAGCACTTTGCCGAGGGCGAGCGCATCGCCGTTATCTTGGGCGATAACATCATTCAAGACGACATCTCGCCGTACGTGCGCAAATTCCAGGATCAAGATTCCGGAGCGCGCATCCTGTTAAAGGAAGTGGACGATCCGCAGCGCTTCGGCTGCCCGCAGCTCGACGGCGACCGCATCGTGCGCATCGAGGAAAAGCCGGAGAAACCGGCAAGCCGCTTTGCCGTTACCGGCATCTACATGTACGACCGCCGGGTGTTCGATTTCTGCAAGCGGCTCAAGCCCTCGGCGCGAGGCGAACTCGAGATCACCGACGTCAACAACGCCTACATCAAAGAAGGCGACCTTTTTTACGACGTCCTCGATGGATGGTGGACCGATGCAGGGCAGTTCGAGAGCTTATACCGCGCCAACGAGCTTGTGGCCGGT
Source organism: Vulcanimicrobiota bacterium (assembly GCA_963702335.1). GTDB lineage: Bacteria > Vulcanimicrobiota > Vulcanimicrobiia > Vulcanimicrobiales > Vulcanimicrobiaceae > DASSRQ01. Next base: position 128,660 of record CAVPCC010000020.1, read on the forward strand.
GAGCGGATCAACGATTCACAAACGCTGAGCGGCGATCGTAAACTCTAGGCACGTCTTGTACATGGTTGGCAGCGTGCCGGCTTCTACAAGATGCTTTAACTCTTGCGCCAACGCCGAGACATCGCCATCCGATCTGAACGTAATCGGATCGGCCTGCAGTGTGCCGGAAAAAGGTTGAATCCGCCCGTCACGGTGCTCGCGGTACAGCACCGTTTGAACGCGGCACCCGAGCGCTTCGAGCAGCGCTACGACTTGCGGCCCGGTGATGTAGAAAAACGTTCCAATTCCCTCGCAAGGCCGTTCCATCGCAGCACACCACCGCTGCGCTTGCGCGCGAGGCATGAAGCGAGGCCACGGCATGCAGTAGTGCGTGTCGTAGGACATCCGGTAATCGGGCGCACAGAGTTCGAGCCATCCGCCGCGCTTGGTCACGCGAACCGCTTCGTATAAGACTGAAGGCAGATCCGAGACATGCTCCAAGACGTGATAGCTGCTCACCACATCGAACGTCTGATCGGCGAACGAGAGATCGCCACCGTCTTGAATCTGAACGCGATCCTGCCAGGAGGCCGGATGACCTTGCGCCCGTGCCCAGGTTCGCGCGAGCTCGATCTTTTGATCGTTGAGATCGATGCCGTACGCGTCGTGGCCTAGGCGCAGTGCTTTCCAAACCAGCGTTCCGGGTCCGCAGCCCAGATCGAGCATTGTTTTGGGCTGCGCCAAGAAGCCCGGTTGCCCGGTCAGCGCGGGCAAATCGTTCAAGCGAAAATCGTGCGCGTCCGGATTGACCAAGTAGGCAAGCAGGCCGTCGTAGAGCGGGCCGCTCGTGGGAAGTCCGTAGGCCGCGCAATCGCGGTCCAAATAAGCCCTGGCCAGCTCGCTATACTCGCGCGCGGCCGCCGGAACGTGTTCAAGCGCCGTCATCTTCTAAGGTATCGGCCGGGCCTGCCGATTGCAGTAATCGATGGAGTCTCTCCCTCGCGGTCCCGGAAAGGCGACCACCGCGGTCGTCATCCAGCCCTCGTTTGCGCCATGGCGCGGATACTTCGATCTGATGCGCCGGAGCGACGTTTTTGTCTTTTACGACGACGTGCAGTATGACAAACACGGCTGGCGTAACCGCAACCGGATAAAAACCGTGCAGGGCGCTCGATGGTTGACAATCCCCGTGCACGCCAAGAGCAACACGCTCTCGCACACGCCCATCAATCGCATCGAGATCGATTGGAGCAAGGACTGGCGACGCACCCATCTGGAGCAGCTTCGCCACGCCTACGGGAAAGCGCCATACTATTCTCAATACTCCGCAACAATTGCCGAGCTCTATGCCCAGGCCGGAACGCTGTTGGCCGATTTCACGATTTCGCTCACCCAGTCGCTCGCCGGTCTGCTCGGCATCGAACGCACGCGGTTCGTACGCTCCTCCGACCTGCGTGCATCCGGAGAGAAAACCGTCCGTCTGCTGGAGATCCTGCAGCAGGTAGGTGCGACTCACTACATCAGCGGGCCCGCGGCAAAAGCCTATATTGAGGAAGACCGGTTTGAGAACGCGGGGATCTCATTGGAGTACATCGCGTACGAGTATGACCCGTACGACCAACTCTATCCGCCGTACGATCCCTACGTTTCGATTCTCGATGGGTTGTTTATGAGGGGCCCGCAGGCGCGCGCGCTCATACAGCCCGCAACGGCAGTGGCGTGACGCGCATGCTGAAAACAACGGGATCGGTTCCGTTCAACAAGCCCTTCGTGACGGGGAACGAGATCGAGTATCTTCGCGAGGCAATCGCCAACGCGCATCTCTCCGGAGACGGTCCCTTCACGAAACGGATCCACGAATGGCTCGTTGCCCGCACGGGAGCAGCGTCGGCGCTGCTCACGCACTCCTGCACCGCGGCACTTGAAATGTGCGCTTTGCTCTTGGACACGAAGGCGGCAGATGAGGTCATTATGCCCTCATATACCTTTGTTTCCACCGCAAACGCCTTCGTGCTCCGCGGAGGAGTGCCGGTGTTCGTCGACGTCAGAGCCGACACCATGAACATCGATGAAACCTTGGTCGAGGCGGCGATAACGCCTAAGACGCGCGCAATCGTTGCAGTGCACTACGCAGGCGTCCCTTGCGAGATGGAGGTGCTCACCGCTATAGCGCAGCGAAACGGCTTAGCACTTATTGAGGATGCCGCCCAGGCTTTGGGTTCAACGTATCGCGGAAAGCCTGCCGGTTCGCTGGGCAGTTTGGCTGCGTTGAGCTTCCATGAAACAAAGAACGTCATTTGCGGGGAGGGCGGGGCGCTGTTGGTCAACGACCCGCACTTCGTTGAGCGCGCCGAGATCATTCGCGAAAAAGGAACGAACCGCTCGAACTTCCTGCGCGGTTCGGTAAGCAAATACCGCTGGGTCGATATCGGATCGTCCTACCTGCCGAGCGAGATCGTTGCAGCTTTCCTTTGGGCTCAACTCGAAGCGGCAGACGATCTGCTGCGCCGGCGCTTGGCACTCTGGAACGCCTATCACACGCGATTGCAAGCGCTCGAGGTCGCCGGTCTTCTTCGCCGCCCGGTTATTCCGCCCGGCGTGCAGCACAACGCGCACCTTTATTACGTCCTCTTGAACGACCCGCAAACGCGCACGCGCGTCTTGGAAGAACTCAAAGCACAAGGCGTCGGCGGCCTGTTTCATTACGTGCCGCTGCATTCATCACCGGCGGGCGAACGCTTCGGACGCTCGCACGGAAATCTGCACCACACGGACCAGCTCAGCTCGCGGCTCGTGCGCCTTCCGATGTTCTACGAAATGGATTCCGGCAGTATCGAGCGCGTGTGCGCGGTCCTTGAACGCTGTCTTGAGCCGGCTTAGGACTCGGCCAATCGCGCCAGCCGCCATACGGTTGCAAAGGCGCCGTTCCAAAATGCATCTTCTTTGAGCTCCGCCTCTACGTAGAAGCCCGCGCGTTCGAAGGCCGAGCGCGATCGCCCATTCCGTTCGTGGATATAGGCGTAAAGTTTATGTAAGCCCAGCGTACGGAACGCGTAGTCGCTCAACGCCTGCAGCGCATCGGGTCCATACCCGCGTCCGGCCGCCGCCGGTGCTATCACGATACGCACCTCCGCGCGGCGGTGGCGCTCGTTAATGTCCCAGAGCCAGATGATGCCGATGTGCTCGCGATCTTTTGCGGTTTCCACGGCGAACCACACCGCCGTGCGGTTTTCGGTGACGTTCTGGCGAATGTAACGTTCGTGTTGCTCTGCGGTGGCGGGTAACGCCCGGTCGAGCCCGTCCATAACGGCGGGGTCGTTAATCCACTCCAGCCAGCGTGCGTGATCCGCCGCCTGAACCGGCCTTAATCGAATGCGTTCCGCGGCATCAACCATCTTCTCCGCCTTCGACGGGCTCCGGAGCCCCTCATGCGCCGCCGGAGACGTGCCGATGAACCCTGGAGGGAGTTTTGTGCATGGAATCGACGAAAACACTTGAGGCCAATATCGAAGTTCACACGCGCATGGCGGATCGCTACGAGACCGACGAGCCGCACTTCCGCGCGGAGAATCAGCAGAAGGTCCGGGGGGTTCTAGAACAGACTGGCGCAGCGCGTAGGCGGCGGCCGGCTCCTCGACGTCGGTTGCGGTACCGGCTTCATCATCCGTCTCGCACACGACCTCTTCGAGCACATCGACGGCATCGACATTACCCCTGCGATGCTGGCAAAAATAGAGGGACGCTACAGCAACGTACACTTGCATACCGGTGCGGCCGAATCTTTGCCGTTCGCCGGCGGCACATTCGATATGGTCAGCTCGTACGCGTTCATGCATCATGTAGCCGACCATCGCCGCGTGCTGGCCGAAGTGTCGCGCGTGCTGCGGCCCGGCGGTCTCTTTTACGTGGACCTGGAACCGAACAAATTGTTTTGGCAATCCATGGTCGGTTTGGAAGAGCGCGGTGGCCCGTACTCGGATATTCTCACCCGCGAAATAGAGTCCGTACTTCATACCGACGAGTCGGTAGAAAATGAGTTCGGCATCGCAAGCCAAGTCTTTAAGGATGCCGAGCCTATCAAATCCGTGCTCGGCGGATTTGATCCCGAGGCGTTTAAGCAGGATGCGCTCGCAGCCGGATTCGCGGACTGCGAAGTAACCTTAGATTGGTACGCCGGGCAAGGCTCGATTCTGCACGGTCAGAGCGAGGCCGACATGCTGACCATCGATGCGTATCTGCGCCGGGTGCTTCCGCTCTCGGCACACCTCTACAAATACATCCGTTTTCTATGCGTGCGGTAGTCGAACCCGATCCCGCGCTCGCAGCCGGCCTTGAAGCGATCGCAACACGCGGCTTCACGATCGCCCGCGAGGTGATCTCAAAGAGCGAGATACCGGAGTTAAAGGAAGCACTCGCTCAAGCCATCGCCGAGGATCTCGAGGCCTGGACGGGCCGCGAATATGCGAATGCGCACATGGCGATGAACCTCATGATGCGCGGCGCTCCGTTCGTGCGGCTGCTGGAGAATCCCGCGATTCACTCGTTCTTAACGCCCCTGCTCGGCGAGACGTGCATCCTTTACGCCTACACGTCGTCAAGCATGCCGCCCGGAGGAACGAACTATTCACGCCGCATCCACGTCGATTCACCGCGGATGATTCCCGGCTACGTCACGAACGTGGGGATTACGCTCGCCCTGGATGACTTCACGCAAGACAACGGCGCTATGTCGCTCTTGCCGGGCTCTTTTGGCCTTGCCGAGGCACCCGATGAAGCGCAGTTCGACCGCTCCGCCGAGCTCGTGCTCCCGCGCGCGGGCGATGCAATCATCTTTAACGCGCGCACCTGGCACCGCGGGGGCGTCAACAACTCCGAGCGGTACCGGCACGCCGTTACGATGAACGCGTGCCGTTCCTATATGCGTCAGCAGTTTGATTACCCGCGAATGGTTTCGGACGACATGCTCGCGCAGGTGGGTGAATGCGGGCGGCGCTTCCTCGGCTTCAACGTACGGATGCCCTGCTCGCTGGACGAATATTATCTTCCACCGGAGTTACGCCCGTACAAGCCGAACCAGGGCTAAGCAATGCCGGCTACATGCTTCGGTACCGCTGCCACGATGGCGTGGGCAGCGAGACTCCCTAAGAGCTCTTCTTTAGTGATAGCTGACCCCTCCGGTTTCGCCGCCGCGTTCGGCGCATTGATCGATCGCGGCCTTGCCGGAGCTCCGCGAGACATTTTGATCCTGCCGGTCAATCCGCGCCTTGCGGTGCTGGAAACGGCGTTCGCTTCGCTGCAGCAGCAATCGGCCTCGCCGGACGCGCTGTTTCGCGGACTTGAAGCATTAGCGATGGGGAATCTCTCGATAAACGGTCAGACACAAGGAGCGCTCGAGGAGGAGCTGCTGGGTCAGCATGCCGCAGGAGCGTTTCAAGATCTCACGTTGATGGCCGATCGGGTCTTCTTCCGTTCGTTTCACGAGCTCGAACGCTCGGTCGCACAATACCGCTACCGCCCTGCACGTACGCACATCTTCACGCCGGCCGATCCCGGCGTACCCGCGGCCCATGCTGATCGCCTACAACAGGCCGAGTCACATATCGCCGTGTGGGCGGTCGCAAGCAGCCCCGCGCTGGTTGCAGCATTCAAAGCCGTCTGCTTCGATCTGCGCGCGCCCCTTACGTTCATCGACACCGTGGATGAACGCACGTCCCGAACGCTGGCCGGCGCGAGTCTGATCGTGGCGCTTTCGACCGATCCCGGAACGGTCTACGCGCTCGCCGACTACGGCAAACCGCTCTGCGCACCGGTCTGCGGCGCTGCGGAGATTATCGGCAACCTCCGCGAGTTTCAGCCGTGGAACCGGGTGGAGATCCTGGATGCCGTTCTCGCCGCTCCCTCGGGCGGCGCCGCGAAACCGCTTGCACCCGCAGCGCGCCTTGAGATACCGCAAGACCTGCCTGCGCGCGTCTTTCCGGTCTGTCCTCCCGTCACCATAGTGATGCCGACGTTTTCGAGGCCGCACACCTTGCGCGAGGGCCTGCAACGCCTGCAGGGTCAAACCTATCCCAATATCGAGATCATCGTAGTGAACAATGCCGGCACGCCCGTGAACGAGGTTGTCGCCGCTTTTCCGAATGTCCGACTTATCGACCGCACCGTCAACACCGGGAACGCGACACGACCGCGCAACGACGGCATCGCGGCAGCCAACGGCACGTACGTCACGTTTCTGGACGACGACGACATCCTTTTTCCCGACCATGTCGCGCGGATGGTACGAACGCTGGAGATGTCCGGCGCGGATGCAGCGTATTCCGACTTTTTAGTGCGCTTCGTCGAGCGCGGAGAAGACGGGCACGAAGCAGTCTGGGGGTGGGATATTCAAAAGCCCTTCGGTATCACTTCCTATGAGTTGCTGGTCGCAAACCGCTTAGGCTATTTCACCGTCTTCATGCGCAAGTCGCTCATCGAGAAGATCGGCCCCTTTGCCGAAGAAGTGCTGGGCGGCGAAGAGGTCGAGTATTGGCTGCGGATAGCCAAACATGTCGATTTTATCCACGTCGCTCAGCCGAGCAGCGCTTACACGGTCGTGCGCGATTGGCGCGGTCAATTGAGTGAGAAGAGTCACGCGCTCTACGCCGGGGGCTATGAAATGGTCTACGAGCGTTACCCGGCGGAGCACCTACCGCTCGTACGGCAGATGCGCGCCAACTACGTGGCCTCGCTGCGCGCCACCGAAACGCCCCCGCCGATGCAACCGCGCTATTTGATCGGCACACGATGACGCTCTTACTGCACTGGGACGAACAGCGGTATGCCGAGGAGAGTGCATCGCTGCGCCTAGTGGACATCGACGACGCGCTGATCGTCGGCACGGATTTTTCATCACCGGCCGCCACACTAGGCCGGATGATCGAGGCGCGGCGCAACGGACGGTTATTGGCCCTTCACCCCGTGCTGACCGATCCGTTGGAACCCGTTATCGAGCAGGTTGCAGCCTCAATTGCGATCAGCGGCGAGGCCGAACAATATCTCCACTCTGTGCGCTGCGCGACGGTCAATTGAACGTGAACGGCAAGCCGCTGATCGAATCCGCGTCCTACGACGGCGGCGTTTTGCAGGCAGCGCAAATTGCGCTAAAACTTGCGGACATTCTGCTCTTTTTCACCGCTGCGGAGAAAGACCGGTGGAGCGCGCTGATTCGACGGCGCTTGCGCAGCTTACGCCTACCTTCCCGTTCCACGCCTTCACGAGCCACCCGCAACAACGGGCGGCGTTGCCGTTTACGCGCCGCATGCAAGTCAACTGCAACTGGCTTTCGTAGCGCTTGCGCTCTCGCAACGCCACGTTCGCGCCAACGTCATTAGCTCGGAGAATAGCACGGCGGCGATTGGAGCCGGTACGGTCATCGTTCCATCGTGGTGGCGCCCGGCACGCGCCGCTTCCCTATCGGCTGCCGGGTATCGCGTTGTTGCGCCTTTGCCGGGCGCGCCCGACGAGCGGTGCGGTTGCGCAACCTACCGGCAAGACGACGCCTTTTCTCTGGGAGCCGCAATCGACGCTGCACAGTCCGAATCAGGTTGCGGCTTACATGCAAGCGCGAACGGTGTCGACGCGCGGGCGGCCATTGAAAGCGCGCGTGCGCCGATGGTCCAAGGGCCGCGGATATCCGTTATCGTGCGCACCTTCGATCGCCCCAAACTGCTCGGCCGCGCGCTGCGCAGTATCGCTGCGCAGCAATACGGCGACATCGAGATCGTGGTTGTCAATAACGGCGGATCCGACGTGCAGGCGATTGTCGAGGCGGCGAGTTCCGGCCGTCCTTACCGGTACGTGCATCTGGACGAACGGCTCCATATCAGCGGCGCGTCGAATCGCGGCGCGAGGACTGCCACCGGCTCGTACATCGCGTATCTCGATGACGACGATCTGCTTTATCCGGACCATGCGGCACTCACCGTCGCCGCGCTGGAACGCACAGGCGCCGACGTGGCCTACACCAATTGCTTAGCGGAATACTCGCGGATGGACGGTGATGAAAAACACTTGATCGGTTTCCAGCTCTTCCGCGATCGTGATTTTGATCCCACGCTGCTGATGGCCGACAATTTTGCACCCATTCATAGCATCGTTCACCGCTGCGACCTATTCGAGCGCTTCGGCTTTTTCGACGAGGAATTGGCCGTGCAAGACGACTGGGAGATGTGGCTTCGCGCTGCCCGCGCCGGAGCCAGATTCGTCCACGTCGACCGCATTACGTGCGAATATTCATGGCGCCACGACCCTGCGCGCGGGAACATGACGCTAACGCACCAGCAGCAATTTTCAGAAACTTACGGAAAAATAACATCCCGCTATGCCGCGCAAGCAGGCGGCATCCCCGCGGTTAAGGCTATGCAGGCGCAAACGCTCGCGATTCTGAGCGAAAGAGCCCGGATGCTGGCGGCATACGGGAACGGGCAAGCGGAGCAAGCCATGAAGATCATGGCGCAAAACACCGTCGCATCCGACGTCCCCGCGGATCCGTTTGAATGACTTTGACGCTCCGGGGCTTAATGTTCGTATAGAATGTCCAAGTACTACCGTTACTTCGGGCTCGAGCGCGATCCGTTCTTAGACACTGCGGATCCCTATTTCTATTGCGAGCTCGGCGTGTTGCGAAAAGCCAAAGACCGGCTCGCGTCGGCCGTGGATTCCTCGCGCGGATTGACGGTCATTTTGGGCGAGCCCGGAACCGGTAAAACCAGCCTCTCAAGCGCCCTAGAACAGGAACTGCTCCAAGACGACCGAGTCGTGCTCGGCAAGATTCTCGATCCGTCGTTTGCAACCGAGGTGGAATTCCTGATCGCTATCGGGCGCGTGTTCGGCCTCTCGCTTCCGCCCCGTTCGAGCGCAGCGCTAAAAAATGCTCTGAAAAACTTCTTCTTCGAGACTGCAGTCCTGGAAGACCGCACGCTTGTGCTGATCGTCGATGAAGCTCAAAACTTGAGTGACGAAGGTCTTGAAGCGCTGCGCCTGCTCTTGAACTATCACGTACCGAATAAGAAACTGCTCAACATTCTCTTGTTCGGTCAGAGCGAACTCGAGCGCCGCATTCACGCGCGGCATAATCTTGCCGACCGGATCGACTCGTTCATCCGGCTAACACCGCTGGACGAGGCGATGGCCGGTGCAATTCTGGACTTCAGGCTGGAGCGCGCGGGCCTGACGTCCGGTCAAGTAGTCTTCTCACCCGAAGGCCGCGCACTCATTACGCGCGCGTCGGCCGGGCTTCCGCGCCGGTTGACGATGCTCGCGCATCTTTCCATGGAAGAAGCCGCGGACCGCGCGAGCACGATCGTGCGCGACGATCACGTTAGCGCTGCCATGCAAGCGCGCGGAATTGCAGCGCTACCGGCCGCGCAGCAAACGCAGCCCGCGAGCGAGAACGGGCACATAGAAGCGCCCGGATTATTCAATCGCTTGTTCGCCCGCCTGCTCGCACGATGATGCGGCGCGAACCCGATTTCGAAGAAAGCGCCGACATGCGCCTGGTCGAGCTCCAACGCGCGGCGCTGGGCGTTCCCAAGCCCGATCTGGGAACGTGGGACTCGCGCATCGCCGCGGAGGGAACGTTCGTCGCGCCCGAAGACGCCGAGCCGCTGCAGGGGGCCGTTGTTGCACTCGATCTCTCGGCGACGCCGGCATCCGGCGTCATTCCCGGCGCCGTCGTGACGCTGGCACTCTCCATCGTAAATGAAGGCACCTCACCTGCGCGAAACGTGCGCGTGAGCGTCCCGCTTCCGGGTGGCGCTGCCTACCGCAACGGGTCGCTGGCCCGCGACGGCCGTTCCGTGATCGACGAATATGCAGAACAGCTCTTCTCCGACGGCCTGCTCTTACCGGAGATTCCCCCGAAGACGCGGGTCACGCTGGTATGGAAGATTGGCGTCCGGCTTGGGAATAAGCCACTGGTGATAGCACCCAGCGCGCGCGCGGACGAGAGCGCAATCGTCGGCGCCCAAACGCTTCTTATCTCGCGCAAAGACGGTACCGCCGGCGATGCCGGCTATTCCGGCAATTTCGCCGGACGCGTTCAGCAACTCGATCGCGAGCTGCCCATTTACGAACTGGATGAGGAAGAGACACTCGAGCACGAAGCGGCGCAGGCGGCACTCTCGCCCGTGCGGCCGGCCGCGCCCGAAAGGGCCGAGTACCAAATGCCGATGGAGCCGCCCACGCCGGCAACTCCGCCGCCCTCGCAGCCCGAACCCGCTGCTCCCGACGAGCCTGCAACGCCCGCGGCGCCCGAGCAGCCGCCGGACGCAGAACCGGTGGCCGCAGCAGCGTCAAGGCATGCCATTGTGCTCTACGGCCGCATCGACCGTCCCTCGGTCGCGTACTTCGAACGGCTCTTCAATGCATCCAAACCTCCCACGCTGCTCAACCACTTCATTTTAGGCGGAGCCCTTGCGTGCACGCGCGGTCCGGGCGAGGGCGATGCCGGGGCGCTTGAAACCCACATGGCCGGGCAGCGGCAGATATTGCAGCGCATCGTGCTACATGAAAAACTTGGAAAAAAAGAACCCATCGCCCAATATGCCGGCGCGATGTTGGCGCACGTAGAGCAGCTGCTTCCCGCGCCCATCGCGGCGGTCGAACCGCCCGACCCATCGGTCATCGCCTTTTCAACCGAGCTGGACAAGCCCACGCAGGGGGTGCTTGCAAAATTCCAGGACGATGCTGCACGGTGGGATTTCACTAAGGCCCGGCAATTTACGCTGGCGCTGCAGGCGCGCAGCATAAGCGCGAATAGCCCGTACGACCGGATCGGTGCCGCCGAAGGGGCACTGCGCACATACGCGCAGACCTCGGCAACCCAGCTGCAGCGCTTCTTCGTGCGCATGCGTTTGGATCGCACGACCGGCTTACTCTTCGCAACGGACGAAACGTTGGATGCGGCGGCGCGCCACCTCATCGCCGCGCTAAGCGCGCTCTTTTAAGTCATCCGGTCAAGGGAGGCCAAACGGGATACCGCTCGCGGCGCTTTGCCGATGGACCGCAGCGCGGACTTCCACCGCGCCATGAGCTGCAGACGCTCCCCGACCGCATCGTGGTACTGTTGCAGGCGCGCCATCTGATTCTCACGGATCGCGTGAATGTACCGAAGCCGTCGGAAAACCGATTCATCGAAGTGCTCGCTGCGCACGGCACTTGCCGCTTCCATCGCGTTTTGGAGCGCGTGCGTCAACCGCCGCGAGTCCGCAATGACCGCATCCATCTCGGGCCCAATTGCGCCGCATGAGCGCCCGCTCCAGGCCACCGCAGAGGTGTTCGAGTCCGCGTAGTTCGTCTTCCACGGCCTGTAGGAGCGCCGGCGTCTCAGCCGACGGCTGCAAAGCCCTGGCCACCAGGCACTGCGGCCGGTTGTTCGCGATGGGCCGCCTTGAACTGGGTCACCGCTTGCGACCACATCTGGCGGTAGTCTTTAAAGCCCGGCAGGAGGCGCTCAACGCGATCGGCATCCTTTTGCATGTTGGCCATCACCAGTTCGTGGTGCCAAAATTCGTAAACGCGGAAAAGATTGCGCGCGACCTCTCCGCCGATTTCCATATCCAAGGATCCCATCAAGAGCGCAAGCGCGCGTTGAGAGCGCAGGAGCGCTTTGTGGATGCCTTCCACGTCGTCGCGGTCGCCGCGCAGTTTCTCGTGCGCTTGCGTTGCGTTGAGCACCAGAAAGTCGAAGAATCTTCACGATCAGATCTTCCTTCGACGCTGTGGCGATGGAGGTTTCCAGATACTGCTGATCGGCGGGTCGTTTCATCATGATTATGCCTTCGAACTCGATCCGAACATCGATCCGATTTGCGATTGCAACGACTGCAGTTGCGCTATCTCTGCTTCGGAACTGACGAACTCTTGGCGCATAATATCCGCTTGCATGTTGACGTTGTCCGTAATTTGCGTCACCTGCTCCTGAATCGACTGAATGCTCGCCGTGTTCGCATTCTCAAACCCTTGAATGAGCGAGATGGCCGGAATGTTTCCCAGCAGCGCATTCGCCGTATTGGTAGGCACGCCCGTGACGCCGGTCAGATAGGAGCCGATTTGCGTAACGAGTCCGCTCGCGCCGTTAATGAGGTTTTGCACGGCATTCGGATTGGCGGCGAGCGCGCTTTGAAGTTGCGTTACGTTAAGGGCCTGCAACTGGCCATCCGTCCCTTGCAGGGTCTGGGTGCTGATTTGACCGCTGGTCGATCCCGACGTGCTCTGCTGAAGCTGCGTGAACGAATCGGTGAGATTCAAGCCGAGCGTGGAGAGAGAATTGTAAGCCCCGCCGCTAGGATTGATCGCCGTCACGAGATTGACCAGTTCGTCTTTGATCGACTGGACGTCGGCATTGCCGTAAAGCACGCCGCCCCCGACCGCGGTCGAAGTGGAGGCGCCGCCGGCGGTTCCGTAGGCAGCGGTTGCAACGATGGGCGGCGAGGTTGCCTGATTGATCTCGCTGATGGCCGCGTTATACGTCGAGACGAACGCGTTTAGGGCGCTAACCAGTGAGGAGTGTCCTGCGAGACGGTGATTTGGAATGGTGAGGTTTCCGGCGCGGTCAAATTCAGTTGCACGCCGGGGATGGCGGTGGTAACCGAGTTACTGTTACTGTAAATGGTCTGCGTCGAACCGTTCGGCGACTGCAAAGTGACCGATGCTTGTTTGCCGACTGCCGTTACGGCGCCGCTTGCCGTCGTTAATCCGGACGCCGAGAGAAAATTGCTGGTGTCGCTGCCGGCTCCCAGTACGATGCTTTGAGGACCGGTGTTTTTTGCCGCCAGCGAAATTTGGCCGGTACTTGAATTGTACGACGCAATCACGCCGGCGCTCGAGGCATTAATACGCGCGAGCAGCGACGCAAGGTTGTCCGTCGCCGCGTTCACGGCGATTTGAACACCGTTGATCGTGAACGAGCCGCTGGTGACCGCCGTTTTATAACTGGCAGCGGTCGGGCTGTTAAACCCGGCGGCCTGATTGATGCCGCCTACATCGGCCGTGCCGGTGATCGAACCGCTAGAACCGGTATTGTTTACTTGCGCCGTACTCAGGCGCAGCACATCGAGCAGATTGCCGGTGTCCGACGGCGATCCGATGGATATCGGCTGATCCGACGACGCGAAATGGACGACACCGCCGACGAGGGTTGCAGAGAACCCCGCGTCGCCGCCGGCGTTAACGGCGTTCGTGATGTTCGTCAAAATTTGATCCAGCGACTGCGAGGTCACGTCGTAGGTGATCGCAATGCCGTCTATCGTTATCTGACCGGTGGCGCCGCCCCCGTTCGTGGGCGTCGTTCCCGCGTAAGAATTCACCAGCGGCGCTTGATCCGAGGGCATCCCGGAATCGGGCCCGCTCGTTAGCACGTCGGTGATCGAATGGCCGACGTTCGGGTTGGCGGTCACTACCGTCGCGGTTGCCAGTTGCGTAGAATCGATCGATAAGCCGCCGGGCGTCGCGTACACGCCGGGAATGCCCTGGGCCGAGGTGTTGTTCGGATCGCTCGAAACCGCGCTGACGGCATTGAATAAATCGGGCTGCGAGAGCGCCGTAAGCGAGTTTTGCACCGAGGCCAACAGGCCGTTGATCGTAATCAGTTCCGTGTTGGCCGTGTTGAGCGTTGCGATCTGCGCGTTCAACGTGATCGTCGGCTGCATCGAAAGGGATGTCAGCTTCGAGATGATCGAATTATAATCGATGCCCGACGCAATACCCGGAAAAGATACCGGTGCGACGTTGGTCCCGGGAACGCTCGATGTCGACACGTTACGCGCTCTTATCCAGCGTTACGCCGCTATGTTTGTCGAAGAACTGCGCGATCTGCACCAGCACCTCGGCGGGAACTTGTGAAATCTCCTTGCCGGTAACGGGATCGGTGAAAACCGTGACGATCTCATCGGGATTGCGTTCAACCCGATACGTAACGCTCACGTCCGTCGGCTGAAGAATTGCACCTTGCGAAAACGAGCTTTGCCACAACGGGCGAAAGTGAACCCTTGCCGTCGTCGCTGGATTGCGGCGACTGGCCGGCCGGCACTTGCGGCTGTGGCTCGGGGGGAACGGCCGGGACCGCCGGCTGCGCACCCTGTTGCTGTACTCCCCCTGCAGAGGGAGCAACAACTGGAACGTCCATGTTTTTAGGCCTCCTACTTCTTATAATATTTCGGCCTGCGGGCGCGCAAATTAAGGGGAAACGGGGGTTTGTTTTGAGGCCTGGGCATAGGCACGGACCGTAGCGACCAGCGGGTCCTCCTGGGCGGGCCGTGGAGGCGCCTGGACGCCATCCCATGCGGCCGAAAGCGCTGCGGCGATACTCGCTACCGAAGCGGGGTCCGCGCCCCCTCCGGCCACAGCGAGGCTGCAGCCGGCATCCTGGGCGGCCCGGATTCGGCCGGTTCCCATGCGGGTCCACGCGACGTCGGCAAAAACGCGAGCGCTTCGGTACATCGCCGCACGCTCGGACGGGTCGGGTTCGGCCTGGAAAAGCACGGAGTCCCCCGCGTAAGCCCGCAGGAATCCCACATATTCAAGGTCCGCCACGGGACCGGCCAGGACGAGCGGAAGACCGAGCGACTGCGCGGCCAGCACCAACGTAAACTGATTGCACCGCGGTTCAATCGGCGCATGGCATAGGATGAAATCGCCGGTGCCCAGCACCGCCTCCATCGGCACGGCGCGCTCCATCTCAATGGCGTGGTCGGGTACGTGCAGGACCGGCGCGTCCGCCCCCAGGGAGCGCAGCAATTGCTCCTCGGCGCCGTCCGCAACCAGCAGCGCGCCCGCCGTGCCCAAAATCTCGCGCAGTGCCTCGGTATAACCGTTGAAAGGTTCCTGGTTTACGGCGATCTCGGGCATCTCCAGTTTGCGCTGCGCAAGCATACGCAAATGGTCGTCCAAGGTTACCGTGTCGTGCGAAACACGCAGCACCTGTAAAACCAGCGCGCTTCCCCAGGTCACCTCTCCGGTACGTAAGGCCGTGGGCGAGAGGACGATGGTTTTTCCGGCGGCGCGCGCGCGCCGGAGCGGGTCGCGCAGAGCGGCGGGATCCCAGAGGCCGATCGCGTGGACTAAATCGTACGCGGCCGCATCGCAGGCCGACGCAGATTCGATCACCGCCTCGAAACCTTCTGCGCATAAGCGATCCCGCAGCGCCGTTGCCTGGTCGGTGTCTGCGTCCGCCGCCGCGGCGTGATTGTCCCGCAGTACCAACAAGATACGCCCCGCGGAGCCCCGCTGCACGTTGTACGCTCGCGTGCGCGCCGGACGAAGCTCGGTTGGCGCGTCCACGGTAACACCGAACGACTGCGCGGGCGGATTCCTCCGAATCGAAAACGACCGCAATGTCCATCGGCACCGGCGTGGCGAGGGAAACCTGCGTTGCGCCCGGGTGCCCGCGCTCGATGCGCACGGGTGCCTGCAGCCGATCGCCGATTCCGACGTCGCACGCATCGGGGGTTTGGCCGAAGATGCTCAGGTCGAACCATTGTGCGGCCCGTTCGTTGCGTTCGGCCGATCCAAGGTCCGCATGAATATTTGCACTTTGCCGTGCGAGAAGTGCGCTTCCCGTGCCGCCTTGCTCGTCGCGAACGCAAACGCGCTTTCCCCGCGCGAAACGTGATGCGTACACGTACGGTGCTGCCGCAGCGAAGACGCGTGCGTAGGGTGCCGCGCCCAAAAAACCGAGTTCCCGCGCTTGGCCGAAGGTTTGCTCGAAGGAACCATCGCCGAAGATCCGGATGACCTCGCTATTGAGAGCACGGTTGAACGTTATCGCTTCGATCCACGGCAGCAGCAGCTCTTCAATCAGCTGCACTTCTTTTTCGTCCACGAGCGCGGTCACCGCATCGGGCCAAATGAAGGCCGAACTTTCGCGCTGATCGAGCATTTCGCCGGAGATCTCAACGAACGGCATTACGGTAGCGCGTTCGTTCCGGAAGAAAACGAGATCGAGAAACGCGCAGCCGGCGGTCCGGTAGATCGCGGGCTCCAAACGCACGGACGCTAAATACGCGGGTGAAACGCTCGCGCGAACCGCCTGTTCGTCACGAGGATAGGCCCACGCGGGAAACCGGCCGTGGCTTCTCATACCGGCATCGACTGCACGTAGCGCCGAAGCGCGCTTGGGCTGCGATCCGCAACGCCGGCCACGTCAACGTGGCGCGCTGGGGGCAGCCCGGCGCGCCATGCCGCCTCCTGCGTTTCATCGCTGACCTCGATATCCGCTACTTCGTCCAAATTCAGCCCTTCACGGTGCGCAAACCGCTCGATTCGCGTACCGATGGCGCGCGCATCGGGCTCGCCCAGCGCAGCGATCGCCAGCAGCACGGGGCGGCCGGCGGCAAACGCCCGCGCGTAGCGGCGCGCAAAGGCGCCCACGTCTTCCCAGTCGCTTTCCGATGTAACAACAGCGGTAAAGATCAGATCGTACTGTTTGGCCGCCTCCGACGGCGGTGCAGGCAACGCAACATAGTGTCGGGCGCGCACAAAGCCGCGCCGGATCGCAGGCGTTGGCGAATAGCCCCCACCGACCTGTTGCGGCGGCAGATCCCACTTTGCAGCGAACTTGCTCCAATTCTCGCGCATCGTCGCCGTCCAGTCGATTTTGTTCGCGGCAAACGTTTGGGATCCGAAATGGTGGATGAACACGTCATCACAGACAAAGATGCGATAGCCGGCGGCGCGAACGCGCAGGCAGAAATCGTCGTCCTCGAAGTTGCCCACGCCAAAACGCTCGTCGATGCCGCCCACTTCTACAATGACGCGGCGGTCGATGCACAAGCACAGGCCGATCGCTCTATCGGTGATATACCCCGAGTCGCGATAACGCATGCGCCGTCTAGCCGCATACTCGTGCATTTCCGGCATGCCGCTATACGACGCGTCAACGACAATCTGATCGCCCGCGATTTTATTGCTCCGCGGCGCCGAGACGCCAAGCCCGGGGATGCGATCGAATGCGCGCAAGAGACCCTCAAGCCAGTTCTCGGTAACGATGACATCATTATTGAGCAAGACGACGTATTCGCCGCGAGCGGCCGCCAGCGCCTGATTGTTTCCGCCGGCAAAACCGCGGTTGTGCGGATTGTAGATCACACGCACGTCCGTAAGGGTTTCCAGCCACTCCACGGTTTCCGGTCCGGACCCATTGTCGACGATCACGATCTCGTATTCGCCTTGCGTGTGCGCGCGGATGCTTTCCAGCGCCAGTTTGGTGAATTGCGGCGCATTCCAACTGAGCATGACGATCGATACAAGTCCGGTGCGCCGCCCCGGCGTGCTGCGAAGGGCGCGTTCTATCAAATTCGAATCGGCCGCGATCGCCTGCGAGAGCCGCATACCGTGAATCTGCTCGAACTGTGCATCTTCTTCCAGTGCCGGAAGCTGGGCGATCGGGTGTGCGGCGCCGCGCGTTCCTGCGCGCACGCCAATGCCTTGAATGAGAAAATCGGCAAGAGCCCCGTTGAGCGTGGGAAAGTCGCCCAAGCGCAGATGCTGCGGGAACTTCATGGCGTGCAGCAGCGTGCAGCGCGCGTCCGCCGTAAATGCAGCAACGTTCTCACCGCCGGGCAGCTCGGGCGCATAGGTTGCCGCCGCACTTGCCGGCGCAAACTGTAACTGACGCACGAGTTCATCCAGCCAGCCACTATCGAGAACGCAGCGCGCGTCAACGACGGCGACGTAACGATCGCCGCGGTGTTCCAGTTCCTCACGCAGAACGCTCAACGCTGCGTTGCGCGGCACGTGCACGATGCGGTCGATGGGGACGTGGTGATCGTGCAGCCGTTCCATAAAAATGGCGCCCTGTTCGGGATCGGCCTCGCCGTGGACGACAATCGTCGCCGCCGGGATTGGTACCACTTCGTTGGTCGCAAAACCGCGCGGCAAGCGCGCAAGCCGCGAAACCATCCCGCGTTCAATGGCGAGCGCGTTCGCATCGAACCTGACTGCGCCGTTCCAACGTTTTGCGAGGCGGCCGACGTTCCAAACGACCCTGCGGAAACGCTGCGGGCCGGATTGCGACTCGAAGTGCGTGAGCACGGCTTCGGGTTCGTATATGACGCGAAGGCCCATGGAACCCAGGCGAAGGCAGTAGTCGACGTCCTCGTAGCCGTTCCAGTAGCCCTCATCCAGGCCGCCGGTTTTCAGGTACAGCTCGCGTGGGGTGACCATGCAGGCTGCCGTCACAACCTGGAACTCGCGGCGCATAAGCGCTTGCGGCGTGTTCGCGGGGGCGCCGTGCAGGTCGTGGGTCGGCAGAAACCCCGCGGAACCGAACCGCTGCGCTGAAATGACAACACCGGCATGTTGCAGCGTTCTGTCGGGAAAGAGCAAGCGCGCGCCCACCGCGCCGACGTCCGGCGCCGATGCCGTTCGAAGCATGGCCGCAAGCCACCCGGGTTTGGCTTGCGTGTCGTTGTTGAGCAGAACCAGGAACTCGCCGCCGGCTAGGCGCGCGCCCTGATTGTTGGCGCCGGCAAAGCCCAAGTTTCGGTCGTTCCGCACGACGCGCACCCACGGAAACTCGGTGAGCATCTGCGGCGTGCGATCGGAACTGGCGTTGTCGATGACGATTACCTCGCCCTCGCCCGCTCCCTCGAGGGTTTCGCGCAGCGTCCGCAGGCAATTGAACGTTAGATCCGCCTTGTTAAAGACGGGAATGACGATTGAATACTGCAAAGCGCGTCGCTACGTTAAAGACTTCTTCGGCGATGCGCTTGGCATCGGCGGGACGCCCGGTGCGCAAATAAAGTGCCGCCAATTCAATGGACGCCCGTCCGCGCGCCAGCGGCACGGCACGCGTCAGCGCGGCTTCGGCGGCAGCCACGTCGCCGCGTTGTTCGAGCAATGCGGCTTGCATGAGCAGGCCGTCGACGTGGCGCGGATCGATCTCCAGGAGCACCTGAAGCGCCTGCTGCGCTTCGGGCGCACGCCCCAGGTCTCGCAGCAGCGTAGTCTTTAAGCAGCAGCGCACTGGCGTCGGCCGGGCTTCCAAGGTCGCCAAGCACTGCAAGCGCGTCTTCTTTTCGCCCGGCTCGGGCGTACGAGAGAGCAAGCTGGTAGATGGCGGCAGCAACCTGCGCGTTTGCGGGATCTTCCGTGCGCGCCCGGCGCAAGTACTGCGCGCCGTCACTCCAGCCATTTTTTTGAGAGACGTGCGCTGCAGCGAGCAATAACGACGTAACTGCGAGCTTTGAGAAACCGGCGTGACCGCGCTCGATCGCGTCCACGGCCTCGCGTTCCTTCTTGTTGCGAAGCAGAAAGTTGACGTAATCGACCGTTGAGACTTCGTCCGCAAACTCCTCGTACAGTGCCAAATACATTTGACGCGCCTCATCAACGCGTCCCAGATGCTCCAACGCTTTGGCGCGGTTCACCCGCAACGGCTGTACGTTAGGGCGGTTCGCAAGCCCCTTTTCAAACCACGTAAGCGCCGAGGCGTAATCCCCCTGATCGGCATACGTACTGCCGATTTCGCACTGCGCCTTCCATTTGGGGACCTCGTCGTCGACCACAAATTGACGGTCCAGATATTGGCCGTCGTCAATCGCCTTGTGATACATGACGCGCGCCTCGTCGTAGCGCTTAAGCAAGAAATAGGCTTTGCCCGCTGAAAAATGCGCGTTAGCGTAGCGCGGGGAGCGCTCCAAGCACTCCAGCGCATACACCAGGCCCAGCTCGGGTTTATTCAGATGCTCGCTGTAAACGTCCGCAAGAATCTGCAGGCCGTTTGCCGTGAACGCGCGCATGCCGTGCTCCTTGCAGAGCTCCCACATCTTTTCCAGCGCCGGCGCCGCGCGCTCGTGCTCGCCGTTCAGGTGCGCGGTCATCCCCAAGTTATACCAGTGAAACGCATCATCGGGGTGTTCGATGACGCTCTGCTCGATGATGCTCATGTTCCGCGTGTACTTGTCGCGGTCGTTCACTACATCCGTTAAATAACCGTGATGCACGATCTTGATGGGCGAGACGACGGCGCTCATGGAGAGCGGCGAATCGTCCAAACTGGGGAACTCGTGGATGGACCCGTGAAAGCGGATCCGCTCGTGGTTCGGAAAGATACGGATGATGGCATGCGAGACCGAGCCGCCGCCGCCCGCATATTTATCCGAGGCATTCACGCACCGAAGCCACAGGCCGGTCAAATCGCTCGGAGCATCCTTAAGCTGTTCGAGTGCCGGAATGGACTCTTCGAGCAGTTCTTCATCCGCGTCCATTTGAAAGATCCAGCGCCGGGAGGCCATCTCCAGCGACTTGTTGCGGGCCCACGCGAAGTCGTTTCGCCAAGGGTGTTCTTGAACATTCGCACCGAACTCGCGCGCAATCTCGATAGTCCGGTCGGTCGAACCGGTATCCACGATGTTGATCTCGTCGACTATGCCCTTTACGCTGCGCAGGCACTGAGCGAGAAACCGCTCCTCGTTCTTGACGATCATGCACAGACTGATGCCCGGCGGCTTTTGCACCGCCCCCGCACCCGGCTCGGGCAAGCCGAACGGAAGCGGCGCACCCTTCTGAGGCACCGCAACCCGAGCCGCACGATTGGACCGAACCACCAGTGGCATCGTAAGAGATATCGGCTTTTCCCCATTCGGCCGTGAGCCCTTTGATGCATCCCTATAGCAGATGGGCCGAAGGCCGGGGGCCCCGGCGCCCTTCGGCAGCGCTCAGGACTTCGGCGCGACGGGGGGCGCGCAGCGCGCAGCGCGGATGCGCCTGTTAAATGACCACAAAGAAAAGAAGAGAGGCGGCCGAAGCCGCCTCTCTTCTTTTCTTTGTGGTTGCCCGCTATTAGCGGAACAGACCCACGACCGACTGCGCGTTGACGTTCGACTGAGCCAAAACCGAGGTGCCGACTTGCACGAGCACTTGCAGTTTGGTGAACTCCGTCGTCGCTTGACCGACGTTGAGGTCGCGGATGGCAGACTCGGAAGCCTGCAGGTTGACCGATGCGATCGAATCGTTGTTGGCATCTTCGTTGAGTCGAACGATGACAGCACCGAGCTGGGCACGCTGGTTGAGCAGCGTTTGCAGCGCGTTGTCGATTTGGCCGACCGCGTCTTCGGCCGCGAGCACCGGCGAATTGGTGTTCGCGATGTTGATGTTCGAGATGCGCAGCGTTTGCGCGTTCGTGGCCTGGATGCCGATTTGAACGGTGTCGCCTTCGGCGGAACCGGACTGAATCGTGAACGGGCCCGATGACGAGCTGGTAGCCGCGCTCGCCTGGCTCACCTTGATGTAAGCCGTCGTGCCTGCGTCCGCAAGCGAGACGTTACCGATGGTGATATTCAAGCCGTCGACGTTGACAGCCGTGTTTGCGGCTGCACTTGCAGCGTAAACCGTTGCCGTGCCGCTGCCGCCGCTTGCGCTCGAGAAGAACTGCACTTCGACGCCGACCGTCGTGCTGCTCGTGTTGATCACTTGCAGTTCGATGGTGCCGTCTACCGCGCCGCTGTTGGTCGTATCGAACACGATACCACCGCCGGCGGTCGTGGTGTTCTCGCTGCTTGCCGCAACGAGTTGGCCGCTGCCTGCGGTCACGCCGGCCTGCGCCAGCACCGCGTTATTCGTTACCGAATACGAGGCATCGACGTACGGCTGGAAGCCCGCATGGCTGCCGTCGAGCAACGGCTGGCCGTTGAACGAAACGCTCTGCGAGATGCGGTTGACTTCGAGTAAGAGTTGCGAAACTTCAGCCTGCAGGTTCGTCGTATCCGACGTGCTGTTGATCGAGCGTCGATGCTTCGACCGCCAGGTTACGAATACGCTGCAGAATGTCGGTTTCCGTCGCGAGCGCGCCGTCAGCGACTTGCGCTGCATTGTTCGCGTTCTGAACGTTCTGAGAGGCGGTGTTAAACGCGTCGACCTGCGTTTGCAGGTTCGTGGCAATCGCCAGACCCGACGGATCGTCGGCGGCAGAGTTGATGCGAAGACCGCTGGAAAGTTGGGTGACAACGTTCTTTAACGCTGCTTGATTGTTGTCCAGGTTGTACTGGACTTGTCCGGCCAACAGATTGTTGGCGATGCTAAGACCTTGCGACATGTTATCCTCCATGACCACACGCACGTGGTGACGACTATAGTCCTAAGGGAACCGTCCTGTCCCCTCCGGTATTGTATCGGCCTGTTATGGCTTGACTTTAGGGGTTGGCGGCGTTTTTTTTCGGGCTGAGAGAACTGCGCGCCCGACTGCGGCCGGCGACGGGGAAACGGCAGGCGGGCCGGCCGCTGCAGAGCGGTTGGTGCGCTGAATTTCCTCGTAGATTTCTGAGCGGTGGACGGCGATCTCCCGGGGAGCCTCGATGCCCACTTTACCTGGTCACGGTCTACCCCGACGACCACCACGCGAACGTTGTCGCCCACCATGATGGATTGATTGACTTTTCGGCTTAGGACAAGCATGCGGCCCTCCTTGGCATTCGCTTGAAGGTTCTACGCCGGCTGCGGCGCGCCTTGCGTTTCGGCATGGAGTTTGCGCGGGATGGGTGCTCGCACCGAATAGTTTGAATTATCGAGCATCACCTGACGGCCCCGCCGGGTCTTTAAATTGATGATCACCGGCGCCATGAGGTTCATCGTCATCTCTTCGGCGTCTTTGGTGACGACCACGATACAGAGAATCGTGAAGTCCTCCGGCCCCTTAATCTCAAGGGTCTCGGTAGCATAGCCCGGCAGGCGCGGCTCGTAGTCGGCAAAGATTTGCCAGGGGTCGGCGGCCGGCAGCGCGATGCTGGGGTCGTCGACGGACTGGAGCCAAACGAAACTCGGCTGCTCGGCAAGCGAGAGCGCTAAGAAGCGCCGGAACTCGGTAAAGCCCGGGACGCCCCAGGGAAATTCGATCGTGTCCTCGTCCGTGAAGGTGACTTCTCCGAACCGGACCGTTGCGATCGTTTTCTGCAGGGACTCCATCGTGCTTTGCTGCCCTCCCAAGTCTCACTCCTACTGTAGGTAGTCGAAGAGCGTTTTGCTCTCCAGACGCGTCGTGGTGCCGTACGCGGCCTGCAGCGCGGTTTGCGTCTGCGTGAACTGCGTCATCACCTTTGCAATATCGGCATCTTCAATAGATGACTGAACCTGCGTATCGTTTGTTATCTGCGTAGATGTGCTCGAACCCAACGCCGTGAGCGTCTGGATCGTGCCCCCGAGTGCAGCGCGCGAGGTAAGCAAAGTTTGCGTTACGCTGTCGATGTCGCCCAACTGCCGCGAGAGGGAGTTCGAAAGATTGGCCTGCGTCTGCAGGCCGAAAGCCGTCGTAAAGTTGCCCGGCCCCGCTGCGCCCGGGCTTGCGATATCGCTTACGGTGAAATCACCGCTTGCCGCGGTAAGCGTCAGGCGCTGACTGTGATAGTCGAACGCCGCCGTAACGCCCGTCGTCGCGGTCTGGGCGTTGATGGCCGCCAGGACCGCAGGCACCGTGGAGTTTGCCGGAATGGCGATCGTCACTCCGTTCGGTGCCGACGAAGACGTCAGCTGAATGTCCGTATTGCCGTTCGAATCGGCGGTCAGCGCGGTGGAGAGTATTCCGGCCGTGTCGATCGGCTGTGCCGGCGGAACCGGACCCGCACTAAATGCGGTGCCGGTCGAATTCACGCTCGTCGCACTTGCCGAGGTCACCGGCGTATTCCGGAGCGAGTCCCGTAGCGTTATCAACGCCTGAAAAACGTCGGGCGAGCCGTCGGCGCTATTGAAATTGAAAGCCTGCTGCAGCGTGACGCCCGTGGCGACACTCTCGCCGTTATAGAGCGCCTGTTGCTGCACCGCACCGTTCCCGGAGAAGTTCACGCTCGAAATCGGTTGACCGTTTGGCGTGACCGGCTGCGTTGCGCCCGCCGACCCCGCGAACACGTATTGGCCGGCATACTTGGTGTTGGCAACTCCGACCGCTTCTTGCAGCAGGCTGTCGACTTGGCTCGCCAAGGCCTGCCGCTGCGTTTGGTCCACTAACCCCGACGCGCCTTGGACCGCCAAGCTGCGCGCGCTCTGCATGATGTTGCTCAGCGAGGAGAGCGCTCCGTCAACCGTGGTCAGCTGAGCGCTGGCGCTTTGAATATTGAGTGAGCCTTGGTTCTCTTGGGCGATTGCCGTGCGCACCGAGAGGTCCTGGCCGATCGCGGCCGGATTGTCGGAGGGCGCGCTCAGCTGCTTGCCCGAGGAGAGTTCGGTGCCGTACTGCTGCTGCTGCGCCACCAGATTGTCGATGGAGAGCACTTGGTTGTCGTACAGCGTCGACGTTGCAATGCGCACTGCGCTAACCTCCTACGCCTAGATTGTTGATGACGTCGCTCAGCAGCGTATTGAGCACGTTCACCGTGCGTGCAGCTGCCTGATAAGCGTTTTGATACTTGATCAGATTCTGGGTCTCTTCGTCGATGTTGATGCCGTCGATGCTTTGCCGGACGGTGTTGATGTTGCTCGTGAGCGTGGCTTGCGAGCTTGCGCCTGCGATGGCCGTTTGCGTATCGGTCCCCATCTGCGAGACCAAGCCGCCATAGTACTGCCCCAGCGTCTGGACCTGCGCCGAACTCATCGAGAAATTTGCCGCATGTGCGTTGGCGAATGTTGCCGTGAACGATTCAATACCGTTGGCGGGATTAACGCTCACGGCCGACACGACGACATTTTCCTGCGGCGCGCCGCCGCCGGGAGTCGCATCGACGGTGATGACGTCGCCGACGCTCACGGTGTTCACGCCGGCCGGCAAGGCAATCGTGTAGGTGCCGGCGGCGGGGACCGCGGTCGCACTCGTTGCCTGCAGGGCGGGCACGCCCACATTCGATCCGAAGAGATTGAGCAGCGCGTTGGCGGCGCCGTTATCGTTGGAGCCGAACGCGTTTGAGCTGTCCTGCGTCACGCCTTGAATGGCGCCGGCGCCGAGCGCTCCCAGAAGCGAGGCACCAGGCACTGCCGGATTGTTGCTGTCCGAAATCGTGAACGTGGGATCCGTCGGCGTTCCGGCGGCCTGTTGCGCGGCACGGTGGACGAGATCGATATTGGACGGATCGCGCGTTAAGACGATCCGCTGGCCCGTCGCATCAAACGAAGCCGTGACGCCCAAGTGCTGCGCGTTGAAATGGTTGATGAACGCATCGACGCTGGAATCGGTCGTATTCGTGTTATACGTGAACGCTTGCGCGACGCCGTCAACCGTAACGGTTAACGTGCCGGTGATGCCGGCCGCCGCAGGCGGATTGGCGAGGGACCCGTTGTTGTTGAGCGCCGCGGACGTATCGACCACGTTGTTCGCCAAGTTCATGTTCGTGACGAGCGAACCGGCGGCCGTCGATGTGAGCGCGATGGGTAATTGTGAAGCGTTCGTGATCCCTACGCGAATATTCGCAGCGGAGATGGGCAGGGTTGGGATGGCCGGTTGGAAGAGCGGCGCGCCTGCCACGCCGTTCTGGTCATAGCCCGACTGCGTGACACGGTTCACTTCCGCAGCCATCGACGAGGCGAAGCTATCCAGCTGCTGGCCGTAGGACGTCAGCTTGTTGTTGTACAGATCGGCCAGGCCGGCCAGTTGGCCTGTGCCGAGCTCGACGCCCGGCGCGTTTGCGGCGGCAGGCGGCGAACTTTGAAAGTCGATCTTAAACGTCGGTGTGCCGTTGGCAGCCGTGCCCAGCACCGGCGCCGCGAGGTGATAAGCAACGGTGTCGTTCACCAGCGCTTGACCACCCACGCTCACCAGCACGGAACCGTCTTTTTGGACGGCGGTTTGCGTAGAGATATATGTTGAAAGCTGATCGATGAGGGCATCGCGCTGATCGAGCGTCGTATTGGGACTATCGCCGACGGCCGTCGACGCGCGGATCTGCCCGTTGAGGGCCGCGATCTGGTCGAGGATGCCGTTCACCGTTGAAACGGCGGTTGTGGCTTGTTGCCCGACCTGACTCTTCTGCTGCGAGATGGCGGTGGAAGCGGTGTTGAGGGCCTGCGTGAGCGCCTGTGCCGCCGAGAGCACGTTGGCGCGCGAAGCGGGCGCATTCGTTCCGGTCTGACTGACGAGCTGCGAGATCGCCGTTTGGAAGGCCGTAAAATAAGAGCTGATGCCGTTGTTCGGCTCGCCGAAAGCCGACTGCAGCGCCTGCAGCTGATTCTGCTGCGTCGTGAAATAGTTGCTCGAGCCGGTCGCTCCGCGGAAAAGCGCGTCGTAGGAATTGTCGTGAATCCGCTGGACGTCGGCCACAATCGAGCCGCCGCCGAACGTTCCGCCCGAGATGTGCGCCGAGGCAAAGGGCGAGCCCGAAATTGCCGGCGCTTCGGTGATGTTCACCACCTGACGCGACGCACCGGTCGTGTTCATGTTGGCGATGTTGTCGGACGTTATGTCCGCGCCTTCCTGAAACGTATCCATGGCGTTGCTCATTACGCCGAGACCGAAAAACGAACCTAATCCGCTCATACCTGACTGCTCACGAGCACACTGGCTCCGACCGGCGCGACGAATCCGCGGCGTTTATAGACCCCGGTGCGTTCGCTCATATTTTCCTGTAATTTTGATGTGATCTTCACCAGCCGCTCCAGACCGGCAACGATGAGCGATTTGTTGTTTCCCAGCGTAATACCCAGCGAAGTCGAGCCGAAGGAGATCTCCGCCAGCCGCTGGTTGAATCTGGCTGCCAAGTGGCGCGGCGCGTAATTGCAGACTTGCAGCAAGGTCATCTGGCCGAATCCCCGCACTTGCATGCCGCGGCGCTTGGACGTTGCCGCACTGTGAACCGAGCGCGCCACGTTCAACCGGCGGTCGGCTTCCATGATTTGCTCGGGCGTGCCGTCAACCAGCACTTGCGTTAAGAACGCCGCGGCCGAATTCAAACGGCCCAATGCGGCCGATTCCTCGGCAAGCATCTCCGCAAAGACTTCCCACGAGTCGTTTGCCGAAGCGCGCTGCGGCGGCTGAGCGACGGCGATCACGGATCCAGATCCTTCTTGACGGCGGTCTTCGATTCGCGGTTCGCATCGGCAAGGACGCTGCTGCGAAGCTGCTCTTCCAGAACGCGCGCGATGCCGAAACTTCCCGTCTTCGCTACCGCTTGCGAGCGCTGTTCGTCCAGCATGCCCTGGAACGTCTCGGAGGCGTTATCTTCTTGACCGAAGATCGTCTCTTTCGAAACCGTCTGACGCATTGCGCTAAAGAGCATGTCTAGGAAGACGCCCTCCAGTCTGTGTCGCGGCAGTATGAAGCCGTTCAAGCGCCTGTTTTTGCTGCGCGTTGAGCTGCTGCGGCTGCTGCACGCCCGGTTGTTGACCCGGGACTTTATCGATTGGCATTACTGAATCTCGAGATCCGCCTGCAGAGCGCCGGATTCGCGCAGCGCTTGCACGATGGCAATCAGGTCGCGCGGCGTAACGCCCATCGTATTGAGCGCGCTTACCACTTGGCCCAGCGTCGCGGCGCCGTTGATGAACGTGAGCTGGCGCTTCTCCTCGGTGATACGGACGCGCGTGTTCGTCTGGCTGCCGCCGCCGGTCCGGCTGAACGAGGCGGGGACGAACTGGTTCGATTGCTCGATGGTCACCGAGAGGTTGCCGTGCGCGACGGCGCAGGGTGCGAGTTTAATATTGCCGCCGAACACGATCGTGCCCGTGCGCTCGTTCATGATGACTTTGGCCAGTTCGTCCTGGGAGAACGAGAGATCGCTTGCGTCGGCAAGAAACATCACCGGGTTGTTGTGATAGCCGCCGGGCAGGGACACATGAACCGTTTCGGCATCCAGCGCGCCCGCCGTTCCGCCGCCGAAGCGGTGGTTGAGCGCGTTCGCCAGGTTGGCAGCCGTCTTATAGTCCGGCGTCGTTAGAACGTAGTTGAAGCCGTCGCCGCTCTGCAGCGGCGTAACCATATCACGCGCGATCACCGCGCCATTGGGGATGCGGCCCGTGGTCGGATGATTTTTCGTCGTTGTGGTCGAGTCGAAGCCGGCAGTAAAACCGCCGATCGAAAGCGACCCTTGCGCCGTCGCATAGACTAGGGCATTCGCCGCTTTAGCTCGGTCATAATCAGCGTGCCGCCCTGCAGACTGCTCGAGTCACCCATGGCGGAAACCGTCACGTCCACGTTGTCGCCCGAATGCGCGAAAGGCGGCAGCGTCGCGGTCACCATCACGGCTGCCACGTCGCGCGTGCGAACTTCATTGCTCGTCGTGGTCAGACCGAATGACTGGAGCACGTTTTGAATCGTGTGGCTCGTAAAGATCACCGAGGTCGAGTCGCCCGTCCCGGCAAGCCCGGTCACAAGCCCGTAGCCAACGAGTTGGTTGCCCGTCACGCCCTGCACGTGCGCGATATCTTTGACCAGCACGGTATTCGCTTGCGCGGGGGCCGTATAGGCCGCCGCGAGCAGCGCGGCACAGAGCATGGAACCGGTAAACTTCATCATCTGCTTCACCATCATTAGAAGAGCCAATTCAGGATGCGGCGGATTAGGCCGACGTTTTTCTCTTGGAAGTTACCGCTGAACGTGCCCTGCACGTCGGCCATGCGGCTTGAGAGCACCGTATCGGTTGCGTCGATGTCTTCGGGTCGGACGTAGCCGACGATATGCAGTTTCTGGTTCTGACCGTTGACCGCCATCAACTGATCGCCGGCGACTTCGAGCGCACCGCTGGGCAGAACGCCGATAACCGTTGCTTCCATGTCGCTTACGAACGTCGTTTGGCCGTTCTCGGTGCGCGAACTCTGGGTCGCGGTCTGACCGCCCACCGAAAGCGGGACTTTAATGAAGCCCAAAATCGAGACGCCGCTGGTGCCGGTGGCGCCCGATGAGGATCCGGCGCTGGCTTGTTTGGTGCTGCTGCTTACATCGCTGCTGAAACTTTGCACGCTGAAGTTGAACTGCACGTGCAGCAAATCGCCGACCTGGCTTGCCCGATGATCCGGTCCGAGGCGCAGCGGGTGGCCGGGGCCGACCGAGGGCGGCGGTGAGACGTACAGCGTGTCGGCTAGCGCGGTTGCGGGAAGCAGCAGGCATGCCAGCGTGAGTGCTACGGTTTTCATCACGGCGTCGATCCTCCGGTAATATCTAATTCCACGGTTCCCGGGCCCGTAACGGTTCCCGAGAGTTGTTTGAGCGTTTGCGGATTGAAGACGAATACTTGCTCGCCCAGGCCTCCGCCGGTCCGGGCAATTGCATCGGCCGTTACCGCAACGCTGCCGTCGCGGACGATAAACACGACGGTCGATCCCGCTTTCACGATTTGGTCGATTGCGGTCTGGCCGAGCGCGATCGCTTGTCCCTTCAACGCGTTGAAGTTCAGCTCTCCGTCCAACAAGGGCGTCCGTTCCGTTACCGGGCTGTCCGGTGAAGGGGACGCGCGCCAGGCGGAGATCGTCTGCAGCCAGGACGGTGCCTGCGACTAAGTCGCGCGAGGCGATGGCCGTTTGCACGTACTGCTGCACGCGGTATCCCACGAGCACGGTGCGATCGAGGCGGCCATCCACTTCGATCTGCACCGGCACGTTGACGAACGAGGGCGTATCCATCGGCGATTGCGCACGCAGATGGACGCGTCCGTCGGAGACGATTTGATCGGAAACGGTTGAGGCGGGGACGAACTCGGTGTCTCCGCGCCTTATCAGATGCGCGAGCTGTGCGGTTGCAAGCGCCGCGATGGCTTTGCCGCTGACGCGCTGGCCGGACATGCCTGCAGCGCGCGCACCCAAGGGTGCGAACGCAACGAGCAGGACGGCGAGCAGCGCGGCGGTTTTCATTAGCCTTGCTTCATCTGGACGGCAGTCGAGAGCATTTGGTCTGCGGTGCTGATGGCCTTGGAGTTCGCTTCAAACGCGCGCTGCGCAACGATCATGTTAACGATCTCTTGCACGACTTGAACGTTTGAGTTTTCCAAATAGCCGCTCTGCAGACTGCCGGCGCCGTTGAGCCCAGGCTGCGAGACGATAGGCGCGCCCGAGGCGCCCGTCTGGGTGTACAGGTTGTGCCCGCCGATGGGAGAGAGACCGGCGGGATTCACGAACCGCGTAAGCTGAATCTGACCGAGTTGCTGCGGCTGCGTGGAGCCGGGGATCTGCGCCGTTACGGTGCCGTCCGAACCGATCGAGACTGCTTGCGCATTTTGGGGAATCGTGATTTGCGGCTGCAGGAAGTAGCCGTCCGAGGTGACGAGCGCGCCGTTGGCATCTTGCTTGAACGACCCGTCGCGCGTGTACGCGCTCGTTCCGTCCGGCATCGTCACTTGAAAGAAACCGCTGCCTTCGATCGCGACGTCCAGCGCGTTGCCCGTCTGCTGCAAATTGCCTTGCGAGAAGATCTTCTCTGACGAGGCTACCTTCACGCCTAAACCGACGTCCTGGCCGACCGGAACGACGCTTGCGCCCACGGGCGTGCCCGGCGCGCGCATCTCCTGATACACCAAGTCTTGAAAGCGCGCTTCGTTGCGCTGAAAGCCCGTGGTATTCACGTTGGCAAGGTTGTTGGAGATCGTGTCCATGTTGTACTGCTGGGCTTCCATGCCGCTGGCCGCGGTGTAGAGTGCTCGCATCATATCGCTATAGTTCCTTTATTGTCCGGACGTGCGGCCGACGTTCGCAATTGCGTAGCCGTTCGCGGTGTCTTGCGTTTGAATCACTTTTTGATTGGCTTCGAACCAGCGCTGCGCGGTGATCAAATCGACCATCGAGCGCACGACGTTCGCGTTGCTGCCTTCCAGGTAGCCCTGGTGCACCGTGGTGTTTGCATCGAGCGCCGGGCGGCCCGCGCCGGTATCGGCGAATTGGTTGTCGCCTTCGGGACGGACGGCAGTCAAGTTGCCGAACTGCACGATCCGAAGCGTGTCGACCACGCCCGCACGCTGCGTGATGTTGCCGTTTTCATCGACGGATAGCGCGCCTTGCGCGAGTTGCACCGGGCCGTTACGTCCGAGCACGCGGTTGCCGTCGAGCGTCGTGAGGAAGCCCTGCGAGTCCAGCGCGAACTGGCCGTCACGCGTATAGCGGATGCCGGCCGGAGTTTGAATGGTGAAAAAGCCGTTGCCCTGCAGCGCGAGGTCGAGCGAGTTGCCGGTATTCTTGAGCGTGCCTTGCTCGAACACCGCCGGCGTGTCGCCGACTTGCGCGCCCGTGCCGAGCGGGCCGACGTAGGACGAGCTGGGCGCGCCCGTGGGAGATGAATCCGAGGGCTGATTCTGCAGCAAATAGACGTCCATCGGCCGCGAGGATTGCACCTGCAGCAGCGTGCGCTTAAAGCCGGTCGTATTGACGTTAGCCAGATTGTTGGCAGTTACGTCCGCTTGGGCTTGCGCTACGAGCGCTCCCGTTGCTGCGGTGTAAAGTCCGCGTACCAAAAGCAAAACCTCCGCACTGACTGGGCGTACTTCGGCATTAGGCCTCGTACTGCGGAACCTTCAATCGATCCGGTTTCCGCTGCGGCTCCCACCCGTGCGAAGGGTAGACCAGCCGCTCTCACTTTCAACTATCGGCAGGCGCCTGCGGGAGTTTAGGGGTCGAGAGAGCGTTACGGATGGCATCTATCAGCGTAATGGCCAAGAAGATGCGCAGAGCGGGGAAAACCGGTGGGCCGGAAGGCACCTCTTCGATACCTCAGGGTGACAGCATGGTCGTTACACGCCGCCGAAGGCGTAGGAATAGTCTTTGAGGGACGGCCAGATTTGTGAGAGCGGTTGTTTGGGATCGCGCAGGATCCAGATTGGGAAATTGTTTTCGTACGGCATGCCCAGCGGGTTGACATAGGTGCCGGCTCGCTGAATGCTGCGGTAATTCTGCAGTAGACTCGGGGCCGTTCACGTCGATGACCGCGGCACCGGAAAAACCTCGGGTTCCCCATATCCAATAAGTGTTGTTTCCGCTGAGCGCCGGCGGAAGCCGGTCGCCGGCGCCGTACAGATCGATCGCTGCTGCCTCACCGAAGTTATGCGCGTAGATCGCAGCGCGCGAGCGTTCCTGCGGCGGCAGTGACTTGTAGACCGCGGTGACTTGCGAGGCCAGTTCCGGCCAGCCCGTCATGTCGGCGTAATACTGAATGGGCACATCGTTGCCGGCGCCGTGCTCCGTGTGGAAGCGAATATGAAAGAGATTGCCCAACGCTACCTGATACTTGATGTACGCCGCCATCGGCACAACCGGCAGCACGAACGGCGTTGAGGGAATGGCAAAAAGCGCGATGAGAACAATAATGGCGACGCGCACGCTGCTGCGCATGCGCGTCCACTGCTCGATCGGAACCGCTCCCGCGGCGATGAGATACGGATAGACCGGCGCCGGATAGTACGCCTTAGCATCCAGTGCCCACATCATCGCGATAAGCGCGATGTACGCAATGCCCAGAAAGCGGGTTCGCGCCCCCGCAAGCAGCCACCATAAGCCGATGAGCCACACGACGGAAAGCAGCGGGCTCATCACCAGGATTTGCTGAACCGGGAACGGCGGCCACGCGAGCATGAACTTCCCGTAGTCGTTGTGCAGCAGCTGCAGCATCGGCCACCCGTAGCGCCATTGCCAAAGAACGCTTGGCAGCATCAAAAGCACGCTCAGCGCTGCACCTGCGCCAAACCACAGCGTCGCAAGCACGCGCCGCTGCGGCGTGCACAGCAACCCCGCTACGATCGCTATCGAAAAGAACGCGACGCTGTATTTGCTCCATGCGCCCAGGGCCGCAAGGCCGCCCAAGAGCAGCCACCAGCGCGGGCTCGCGCCTTGCACGATGCGGTAGGCAACCAGCGCCATGAGCGGCCAGACGGCCATCTCAATCGTATCCGGTGAGAGCCGTGATCCGAACGCGAGCAGCTCGGGCGAAAAGATCGCAACGAGCGCCGCAAGCGTAACGGCAAAAAGGCCGCCGCCGAATTCTATTGCCAGGAGGCACGCTGCATACGTGGCGATACCTGCAAAAACTGCGGGAACGGCGCGCAAAGCAAGAAGCGAGAGGCCGAAGCTTTGCGAGAAGGCCGCGAGCAGCGGCGTGAGCGGCGGCTGGTCCACGTAGCCGAAACTGGGATGAAACCCGCAGACGATGAAGTATAACTCATCGCGGAAAAACCCGTAATGCGCGTTTCCCGCCAAGTGCAGCGCGAGTGCGATAAGCGCCGCGACCGGCGGCGCTTTTCGTACGTCCATGCGCGCGGCTTCGTCGGCTTTGCGTCCACGCCTTGCCGGAAAACGCAAACGGCGCCCGGAAGCGCCGTTCGTGGTTCGAATAAGCCGGCAGGGACCGGCTCTTCGAAATCTAGACCTGCATGCGCGAGATTTCGGTGTACGCGTCCAGCAGTTTATTGCGAATGGCCAGGGTGAACTCCATCGAGAGGTTCGCTTCTTCAACCGACGTAACAACTTTGCTCACGTCGTTGGTGCGGCCCGTCGCCAAATCGCGCGAAAGCGAATCCGATTGATTCACTTGGTCGTTCACGTTGCCAAGCATCGACTTCACGGTGTCCTTGAACGACAAACCGCTCTCGCCGCCGCCCGGAATGGCTTGCGTCTGCGGATCGTTCGAACCGCCGCCGATGTCGGGAACGAATGTTCCCGGAATCGTTTTGCTGACGGCAGACTCGTAATTCGTGTTGATGTCCATCTAACGTTTTAACTCCGGAGCAGCC
Source organism: Vulcanimicrobiota bacterium (assembly GCA_963702335.1). Taxonomy (GTDB): domain Bacteria; phylum Vulcanimicrobiota; class Vulcanimicrobiia; order Vulcanimicrobiales; family Vulcanimicrobiaceae; genus DASSRQ01. The sequence goes on from CAVPCC010000020.1 coordinate 162,229, forward strand.
CGAGGGCAGCGTTCGACATATTACGCGACTCTTGAATAGCGGTCACGTTCGCCTGGTAGGCGCGCGATGCCGCCATAAGGTCGACCATCTCTTTGACGATCTGCACGTTGGGATAGTGCACGTATCCGCGCGCATCGGCCTCGGGATTGCCGGGCTCGAAGACCAACCGGTCCGGGCTTGTATCTTGCACGATACCCAGCGTTTGAACTCCGCCGCCCGCGCCCGGGCTGCCTCCCTCGTCGGTCGAGGTGTCCGCCGGACTCGAATCACCGGGCTTGGCGGCAAACACCACCAGTTGGCGTTTGAACGCTCCGCCTTGCGGCGTGCTCGTCGTATTGGCGTTGGCGATATTGTTGGCGATGACATCCATGGCCAAACGCTCGGCGGAAAGGCCGGAGGCGCTTATCTCGATGGAGTTATACATGTCGGCCATCAGTGCGTTTGCTCCGTGATGGCTTCGCGCAGGCGCATAAACTGCACTTGGAGCAGACTGCGACATCGTTTGCGAGTAACCCGAATTCTGCGAGAGCTGCGCCATCTCTTGATCCACGTCCACGTTGCTGCCGTCCGCGCGCATCTGATTGGTGTCGTCGACTTGCGCGACGGGACTGAACGGCGTTCCGGCTGCGCCGGGCGTACCGAACTGCCGGTCATCACTCGTCTGAAGCCCGAGCTGGCCGTCCTGCAGCGGATCGCCGTCGGCTGCCGCTAGGGCATCTTTAAAAGAAACGCTCTGACGATGATAGTTCGGCGTATTGACGTTGGCGATGTTGTCGGCAATCGCGGCATGTTCCATGTCGGCACCCGAAATGGCATTGCCCAACATGTCGACCGTCGAGCCGAAGCCCACGGCGTTGATATCGCTCATCTCTAACCCTATCGGCCGCGCGGGAGTCTTAGTTAAGCGTAGCGGGGCTAGGCAAACTGGGTGGCATGCAGGCGCGCATACGCCCCGCCGCGGGCCACCAAGGTCTCATGCGTGCCGGTTTCGACGACCCGTCCGCCCTCGATATAGAGGATGATGTGCGCCCGCCTGATCGTGGAGAGCCGATGGGCGATGATGAGCGTTGTGCGCCCCGGCAGCAGCCGGTCCAGGGCCTGTTCGATAAGGGCTTCGGAGTGGCTGTCCAGCGCGCTTGTCGCCTCATCCAGGATCAGAATGCGCGGGTCTCGCACGATGGCCCGCGCGATGGCGATTCGCTGGCGCTGACCCCCCGAGAGCCGGGCTCCCCGCTCACCGACCTCGGTCTGGTAGCCCTCGGGAAAGCCGAGGATGAACTCTTCGGCGTTGGCCTCGCGAGCTGCCGCGTGCACCTCTTCATCGGTTGCGCTCAGGCGGCCGTAGCGGATGTTCTGCGCAATGCTGCCGCGGAAGAGCACCGGGTCTTGAGGCACTATGGCAATCTGCGAACGAAGATCCGCCAGTTTTACACTGGAGAGATCGATGCCGTCGATCGTGATGCGGCCGGAGAGCGGTTCGTAAAACCGCGGTACGAGATTGACCATCGTGGTTTTGCCGGCGCCCGAAGGGCCAACGAGCGCGACGATTTGTCCGGCCGGAATGTCGGCATCGAAGGCGTTGAGCACCGGGCCTTCATGCGAATCGTAGGCGAACGTTACTTGCTCGAAACGCAGATGCCCGGCAATCGACGGCAGCGGTATCGCGCCCGGCTTATCCGCCGTTTCAACCGGCAGATCGAGAATTTCGTACACGCGCGAGGCGCCCACGAGCGCTTTGCTGATCTCGCCCATGAATGCCGCGAACCGGTTAATCGGATTGACGAGGTTCACCAGCAGCAGATAGTACGTGAGCAGCATCGGCGTGCTCAGCCGGTGCACGAGCACTTCGCGCATGGATAGCCAGATGATCACGACGACGGCGCTCGCCATCAGTACCTGCAACACCATTGGCTGCGTGGCGACGAACTGCGTCATCTTCATATACGTCGTGCGGTAGTCATCGCTGCGCCGCGCAAACCGGTCGATTTCGTACGTTTCGCGTCCGAATGCTTTGACGATGCGATGGCCCGAGACCATCTCGGCAAGATTGCTGGAGAGGTCGGCGACGCTGCGCTGCGATTTGAGCGTCGATCCGGAGATCAGTTTCTGAAAACGCGATACGGCTACCGAAACGATCGGCGCAACCGCCAAGATGGAACAGGTGAGCAGCCAGTCGATGCGGAGCATCGCCGAAAACGAAGCCGCGAAGGTCACGCTGTTGCTGATAAGCTGCGGCACGGATGTCGTGACGGCGTCCGTCATCATCTGCAGATCCGCGCCGAAGCGCGCGAAGAAATCGCCCGGACGCCACCTATCGAACTCCGCGAGCGGCAGGCGCACCATCCGCGAGAAGAGCCGCACCCGGAACTGCCGATCAGGGCCTGGCCGCTGGCGGCTATGAGGTACTGGCTTCCGTACTGCGCCGCCGATGCCAGCACCAGGGCAAGCCAAATGGCCAGCAGCATGGCGTAGAGCACGTCCAAGTGCGGCTTGCTCGGCGTGGCGACCTGACCGATGAGCTGTCCAAAACCCAGCGCCGGTACGACGGCCAGCAGACCGGCGATGGTTCCCAGCACGACGCCCAGGGCGATGCTAGGCCAGAACGGCCGCGAATCGCGGGCAACGCGCCGCAGGGTTTGGGTTCGAGTCACGGCACTTCGCTTGCCGCCGCGATGCGGCGAAACCTCTTGGCGGCAGCGCGGTAGATGAGGATATGGACTGCTACTTTCACTCCAACGTCCCCTCGGTCGCACCGTGCAGCGATTGCGGAAAACCCATCTGCGCTACATGCCGCGACAAAGCCGGAACTTGCCCCAGCTGCCGCCTAGCAGCAAAAGTTGACTCCGCCTCCGCCAAACGCCAGGCCGTCGCAGGCGAAGTTCCGCCGCGCGCGCAGCAGTGGTGGAACGCGCAACAATCGCAGCAGGCGTACAGCCAACCAACCCCGCAAGTGCGCGCATCCGTCGCACCGGCCGAGGATTCGCAAGAGTCGCGCATTCTTGTCGCCCTGGGCTATCCGCTCTGGCCGCTCGCACTGCTCTCGCTCTTCGATCGCAAACAATCCAAGCGTTTACGCAAACAAGCGTATCAGGCACTCGGCTTCAACTTCGGCATCTACGTGGTTTGGGCGGCGCTTGCCGTCATCGGCAATCTGCCGCTGATCAGTTGGACGCCGCTGGCGTGGAGATCGAATCTCGTGCTTGCGCTGATGATTCCGTTGTTCATCGTGATGAGCGTTGTCTATGGGATCAAAGCTTGGCATGGGGATGACGTGCGCGTGCCGATTATCAGTGATTGGCTGGACGACAGGTTGCCCGCGTAGGTCACCTTTTGCTTCGAAAACCGCCATCCATGGCGGTTTTCTACTTTGCTGCTTTTTCGGCAAAACAAAATTTTGAAGCGGCCATCATGGCCGGCCCGAAAAAGTCAGAAATTTTCCGGGTGAGCCCAGGGCCCACAGGCACCCCAACAAAAGATTTCCAAGAGAACGTTCTGTACGCAGTCGTTGAGAATCGGCTTTAAAAAGCTTGCGGGGATGAGGATCTCGAGATGAACGTCTGATATTTCTTGAGAAAAGCGCGGGCGGCGGTTTCGTGGTCGACGATCGGGGCGGGATAAGCGGAGGATGGAAAGAGCGGCGGGCTCGATTTGGGGCGTAAAGGTGTGGGCGGTGCTTAGCGCGGCGGCAGGGAGATGTGCGAGTTCGGGGATCCAACGTTTGACGTAAACGCCCGAGGGGTCGAAACGGCGGGCTTGTTTGCGGGGGTTGAAAATGCGCGGATAGGCCGCGAGATCGGCGCCGACGCCCGCAATCCATTGCCAGTTGCCGATAGAGAGCGCCGGTTCGTCTTCGATGAGGTGGCGGTCCCATTCGGCTAAGCCCACGCGCCAATCCACGCCTAAATCGAAACATAGGAATGAGGCCACGATCGAGCGGACGCGCGGGTGCATCCATCCCGTCCCTTTGAGTTGTGCGATGCCGGCGTCGACGAGCGGGTACCCGGTGCGGCCCTCCCGCCAGGCATCGAGATGCTCGTGCGACTGCGCGAAAGTGAACTTTTGCATCTTCTCCTGCAGAGCGTGCTTCGCACTTTGCGGATTGTACCAAGCGAGTTGCAGAAAGAAATCGCGCATCGCGATCGACCGCAGGAAGAGTTTGAGCGAGGTTCGCTCCTCGGCCAGCAGAAAAGGATCGTCGATTCTTTGCCGGGCCAAGCGCACCACGGTTCGCGCGGCGATCGTCCCGAATGAAAGGTCGGCGCTCAAGTGTGACGTGCGATCGTCCGCGGGCTGATTGATTGCAATCGAATACTGCAGGCCGTCGCCCCTAAGAAATGACTCGAACCGCGAGAGTGCGCCCGCCGGCCCCGCGGGATAGCACGTCACATTCGAGCCGAATTCAGAGGGCTCGGGAAGCGGCTCGGTCTGCACATCGGTTTTCGCAAACGAGAGCAACAGGGGCAATTCGTACGAGACCGGCTCGATCTCGCGCCACGTATGATAATAAGCCGTGAACGAGCGGTAGCCCTCACCGGCTGACGGTCGCGCGGCCGTACCTTCCTCGGCGGTCACCGCCGGCGCATCGGCGAGGATCATGGCGCGCAACCCCGCCTCTTCGGCCTGCGACTGCAAATGCTCGTCGGCTTGGATTCCGGCTGCATCAAAACTTGCGCTCCACGCAACGGTTGAGGCATTCGCGGCGCGCGCTAAACTCTTGAGTGCCGGGGCAACGTTCCCGCGCCGCACGATGAGCCGGCTGCCGCGTTCGGCGAGCGCGGCATCGAGCGATTTGATCGCCGCACAGAAAAATGCGGCCCGCCGGTGGCGCGCGACGCGAATGCAGGGAACGATCGACGATCAGCACGGGCAGCACTTCGCCCTGCGCGCAAGCAGCGGCAAGGCCGGCATGATCGTCCAAGCGCAGGTCGCGCGTAAAGCGGTAAAGTGCGCGCGGCATTACAGCGTGAGAACGTACGCGCTGACGTCGCGCACGTCGCCGGCGGTCATCCGGCTCGGAAAAAGTTTGGGCATCGGCGGATCCGGGTCTGAAACCAGTGCCCGAACCGCTGCGAATGTCCGCCGGTTGCAGTTCCAGCCGCAACGCAGGTCCAATGGGTCCGCCCGCACCGCCCGCGCCGTGACACACCTGACATTGACGCGCGTAAACAAGCGCGCCCCGCTGAGCGTCTGCGCCATGCGTGACATCGGATGGGCTCGAGCTGGGCGCGCCGGAGCCACGATGGACACCGCACGCTGCAAATGCCAGAACTGTAAGGATTATGGTAAGCGCAAGTGCGTAACGGTGCGGCATCCCGCGCCGAGTTTGCCAAAAGGGGGCGTTCCTCCCCGCTTGGCGTACTTTGAGCCCGTGCGCTCTCGACGGACTATCTTTATTCGCTTCGCCTCACAGCGCGATGTCCCGCGGCTCGTTGCCGAGGGCATCATCAAAGGTCCGCCGCCCAAGTCGCAAACCTGGCCGCAGCGAATTACCAAATGGCTCGAAGAGCAGCAAGCCGGCCGCCGCCTCCTGCTGGTGGCTGAAGACGAGAGCGGGTTGCTGGGCATGGTGCAGTTAGTCTTCTCGTTTCCGCCCGGTTACAACGACCCCGAATCCGCGAACGGCATGGATGTCGCCATGATGGAGACGCTGCGCACACGCGACGATGCGCCGCCCGAGGTCGGAAACAAACTTGTCGATGAAGTGCAGCGCGTCGCAGCAAAACGAAACGTGAAAACGCTCACCTTCTGTTTACCGATGAACGCCAACAAAGCACTGCGTCAAGCCAAGGGCTGGGGCTTCGAAGAATTCCGCATCATGCCGGAACCCAAGAAGATGCTCGCCTTCTTCCGCAAGTCGATCGACTAGCGGCTCCGCATCCTGTAGACTTCCGCGGGTTGTTGGGGAGCCGGATTCGGGATTCCGCTTTTTTGCGGAAACGAAGTTTGGAAACGGCCATCCCTGGCCGGCGCAAAAAGCAGAAATCCCGAAGCGGCTCCCAAACAACCGCGAGAATGTACGGATACACGCCGGGTCGCTTCTTGCGAAAGCATGCGAGCGCTGAAAAATAATATTTACAATGACGCGAGAGCCGCATTGGCCGAAGCACGCTGCTAAATACCAAAAGCCGGCCCCAATGACGAGCCAGAATCCTTAGGCGTTGGGCCGGGGCGGGTGCCCGATGAGGCTGCGGGATTTCTGACTTTTTCGCGCCGGCCAGGATGGCCGAATCAAAACTTTGTTTTCGCAAAAAAGCAGTAAAGTAAAAACGCCAGGATGGCGTTTTCAAGCGGTCCCGGAGCCTCATCGAGCACCGCCCCGATCAGCGCTAAGGATTCTGGTGAGGAATGCCCTCAATCGCGGGGTTGTCTTGGACGCGGAAGGTGAAGGCGTCGTGATAGACGCCGGGGACCGTGCGGCCGTCTTGGATATTCGGTGAAAAATGCGTGCTCATTGCGGCTTTGCAGACCGTGGAGTCGGGTACTGCATAGCCGGAGGACTTGGTGATGACGCATTTGGTCGGCGTGCCGCGATCGTCGACGAGCACTTCGAACACTGATGTCCCCTGCGCGCCTTCATCGTAGGCGATCATCGGCGGTTGCCGGACTGATGGCGGTCTCGCCGCCGATCGGCATGACCTCGCGGCTCGCCCGGACCGGCGCGAACTGCAAGGACTCCGCGCTGTGCGTTAGGTTTTGCGGCGCGGTTTCGGTCATCGCCGTGGTCGTGGTCGTGGCGATCGTCTGCCACGAGGCATTGTGCTCGCCGGATAGGGCTGCGCCGGTGGCCGTGCGCGCTTTCGCGCCGTACTGCGGCTTGGGATGAACCGTGATCGAGGCGATCTCGCGCGGCTGCACGCCCGGGCATTGGCCGGATTTTGCGCCGACGTGACGGCTGCGCGCTGCATGCTCACGATATTGTGCATCACCACCAGCTGACGCTGCGGTGCCGCTTGGGCAGCGCGGACGCCTTGCTGATTCACGGGAACGCGCTGTTCCAAAACGATGCGCGTAGCGCCCGTATCGGCCGCTACCGTTTTTTGCGTGCCTGTCGTGAACGGAGTAATACCCGCGACGACTAGGGCGTGCACGCCGAGCGACACGGCCAGACACAATCCGGCGATGCCGAAACCGTAGCGCAAATTGTACGCACGGCGCTGCATTCGCGAAGCAACGGCGTTACGCAGATCGGGTTGCCACTTCTCATCTTCCGCGCGGCGGCGACCGTCGCAGCGACGCGTTCGAGCTCGTGCTCGCCGCCCAGCCTCTTTCAGGCAGCGTGCGCATGAGGAAAGATGTTCGCGGTATTCGCGGCGCTGAGCGTCATCGGCTTCTCCCAGCGCAATAGCGCCGGCGATGGCCTCGATGCGATTGTGAATGGCGGAGTTCATGCGTTCTCCGTCATTATCGCGCGCAGCGTACGCATGGCGCGGCAGACGCGTTGGCGCACCGCGTCGGCGCTCGTACCGAGCACGGAGCAGCTTCTTGCGAGGAGTAGCCGGCATAACTGGTAAGCATGATGGCCGCGGCCTGATCCGCAGGGAGGCGGCTCATAGCGGCCTGCAAATCGATCGATGCGGCGCTGCGCTCGTCAATGCGCAGCGAGCGGAAGTCCGCATCGCGATCGAGTGGAAGGAAACGAACAATCTTTTTTCTCCGTAAGAACGAGATTGCCGTGTTCGTGGCCGTTTTGTAGAGCCAACCGGCCGTCATCGGCCGGGCGGGATCGTTGCTCAGCGTACGAAACGCGGCGAAAAAGACATCTTGCGCTATGTCCAGCGCGACGTCGGCATCGCCCACCATGCGGCGCACATACCGGGCAAGCTTCGTCTGGTGCTCGCGAACGAGCGCTTCGACGCGGTCTTGCGCGAGGTGCGCATCCATGGCGGTGAGGTAGACCTGCTCCACTTCTCGGGCCCCCCTTTGCCAGGTAACGCTCTGCTTCGTCGGCGTGTGACCGGGACCCGGCAAACCACGGCCGGGGCGTGGCCCGGGGCGGCCTAGCGCCACGGTGGCGAGCTTGGAGCCCCGATTTAGCCGCCGATTTCGGAGAAGGCGCGCATGCGGGACGAGGTCTCGCCCAACCGCAAATGGTGGCGCTCGGGCTTGATGAGCATCGCGGAACGTAGGAGTGCGGTTATCGCTTCGATCCCGGCGCCCGCGCGCAGCGGCGTTCGCAGATCGACTTCCTGGTCGCCGAACAAGCACAAACGCAGCCGCCCGTCGGCCGTCAAGCGCACGCGGTTGCAGCGCTCGCAGTAATCGTGCGAGAGCGGACTGATGACGCCCACGGCGCCGGGTGCGCCATCGAAGGCAAAGTAGCGCGCCGGGCCGTTTCCGCCCGGGCCCGTTGCCGGTTGCAGATCGCCCAGGCGCCCGACGTGCTCGAGGATCTCGTCCGAACTCATATACGCCTCGCGCTGAATTCCAAGATTTTCGTGCACCGGCATGAGTTCAATGAACCGCACGAAGACCGGACGCTCGCGGGTCCATTGCGCAAACGACGCGATCTCATCGTCATTCTGCCCGCGCATGACCACAACGTTCACCTTCACCGGCAGCAACCCGCAATCGATCGCCGCATCGATGCCGCGCAGCACGCGATCCAATCCGGGGCGTCGGGCGATCTGCTCAAAGCGATCTTCGCGCAGGGTGTCGAGCGAAACGTTGATCCGACGCAATCCTGCGCGCGCCAATGCTGCAGCCGACTCTTCGAGCAGCAGCGCGTTGGTGGAGAGCGAGATATCCTCGATGCCGGGGATGGCCGCAAGTTCGTGCACCAAGCGGTCAAGATTGCGGCGGATCAACGGCTCTCCCCCGGAGAGGCGGATGCTGCGCACGCCTGCGGCGGCTGCCGCCCGGGCGAAGCTGGGCAATTTCCTCGTACGACAGTATCTCGGCTTTCGGGAGCCAGGGCAAGCCGCTCTCGGGCATGCAGTACACGCAGCGCAAATTGCACTTGTCGGTCACCGAGATGCGCAGATAGGTTATGGGCCGGTTGAATTGGTCGGCCAGCAATGCACGGGTGAGGTCGAGGACGGGCGCGGTCACCCTGGCACTATTCCCCGGCCGCGCTCAGTTCTCCGCGAAAACCGAATCGGGGATGTCCGCGTTGATTTTGAAGTCGCGATACGTGGTCTTCCAGTCCGCGGAGTAGTGCGGAATGTCGAGTTTTCCGCTCTGCCCGGTCACCATTAAGTGACCTTGGACGCTGGAGTAGGTCTGGTCGAGCGAGGCGTAGCCGCCGTCGGTGTAGTTCCAGCGTTGTGAGAGTACCTCGCCGGTTTGATCGTCGATCTTCGCATCGATGTGATCGATGCGCCCTTGCTTGCGCGGAACCAGTTTGAGCGTCGTCGCACCGGCGCCCGCGCTCTCCACCGTCATGACGAACAGCGACTGCCAACGTGCCGGACTCTCGACCTGCGGATAGACTTTGCTGAATTGTTTGGCCATGAAGGGCACTCCGCCGGTGAAGAGGACCTTGTTGCGATCGGGCTCCTTGTGGTACACGATTCCGTCGAGCGAGAGACCCATGTACGGAAAGGTGTGAAGCGACGCGTCGGTATGCATCGTCGCGGTAAAGCTTCTGACGCCGTTGATATTTGCGATCATGCGCGCGATCAGCGTCTCGGGCGGCGTTTGCGCCGCCGCCGGAGCCGCAAGCAGCGCGAACAGGCTCAGTACGCCTAAATACTTCATACCGCGTTCAACGCCGCGCACCTCGAGAAGGGTTCCAAAGCAGCCCGAATCTCCGCCCGTACGCTTGGTTCTTCTTCGACCGTCAACCGGTCGCGCAGTGCCTGCAGCGCGGGAGGCGATCCGATGCGGCCGAGTGCCCAAGCGCTGTGCCCCCGGACCATTGCGTGCGGATCCCCGGCGAGCGCACAAGCAAGCGCCGGAACACTGGAGCGGTCCAGCGCATTTCCGAGCGCAACCGCCGCGTTGCGGCGCAGCACGGCGGCGCCGCGCCAGCCCATAGCCGTGGGTTCGTACGTGCGCTTAAACGCACCGCTGCGCAGGCTGGAGCAACGCAACAAGCGATGGCGCAGCGGCGCGCGCGGACATCGGCAGATTCTCGCTCGAAGCGCGTACGCTCACGCGCTCGTTGGGCGGACAGACTTCTTGGCAAATATCGCATCCCCAGACCCACAGACCAACCAGTGCACGCATCCGCGGGGGGATCGCATCCGTGCGCTGCGTGAGGTCGCTGATGCACCGCGTTGCATCGATCGTATAATCGCCGCGTAGCGCGCCGGTTGGACAAGCCGGAATGCAGCGCGTGCAGCTCCCGCACGACTTGCGCACGGGCTCGTCCGGCTGCAGCTCAAGCGTCGTTACGATCTCGCCGAGGAAAACGAACGACCCGGCGTCCGGAGCAATGAGATTGGTGTGCTTGCCGATCCACCCTAAACCCGCGCGCGCGGCAAACGCGCGCTCGGCGATCGGCTTGGTGTCACAGGCAACGGCCGTGACGGGGGCGCCGGCACGCAAGTCGACCAGCGCGGCCACTTCGCGCAAGAGGGCGCGCATCCGATGGTGATAGTCGCGCGACCACGCGTAGGCGGATACGCGTCCTTCCAGCGGTTTAGCCGCGGGGCGGTCCGTCCGGTAAGGCACGGCGATGCAGATTACCGAGCGCGCACCGGCCAAAACGTTTTGCGGATCCGAAGCGGTCTTGGCGTAGCGCGGCCCGTACGGCCACGTAGTGAAGTCGCCGCGATCAAAAGCGTTTTCCATTTGCTCGCCTGTTGCGCGCAGTGCGCTCGCGGGTGCAACGCGAACTGCCGATGCGCCCAGCCGCATGGCCAACTCGGCCGCTTCGCGCTTGATCGCGGCAAGGTCAGAGACTGGCGAGCGGGCCATCGCGAACCGGAAATGCCGCATCGATCGCGGCCACGTCTTGTACATCCAGATCCCAGCCCGCCGCGCCGGCGTTTTCGCGCACGTGTTCGACGCGGGCGGCCTTTGGAATGGACGTGACCCCAGGCAGGCGGGTGAGAAAGTTCAGCAGCACCTGACGCGGAGTCTTGTCGTAACGCTGCGCGATTTCCGTAAGTGTTGCGCCGGCGCGGCTGGATGCCCAGGGAAAGCGCCCACGCCCGAACGGCGTGTAGCCGACCACGGCAATTTCATGTTGCCGGCAGTACGGAATGAGCCGCACTTCGATGGCCCGCTCCTGCAGATGGTAGAGCACCTGATTGCACGAGAGCGGCACATCGTTCAGACACCTTTGAGCCTTGCGCAAATCGTCAACGTCGAAATTGCTTACGCCGATATAGCGCGTCTTTCCGTCGCGCACGAGTTGCTCAAGCGCCCGCATCGTCTCTTCCAACGGGTGCGGTCCGGGCCAATGCAGCAAGTACAGGTCGAGGTACTCCATCCGCAACCGGCGCAGCGAGCGTTCGCAGGCCTTGAGCGTGCCCTCGTAGCTGGCGTTACTTGGGAGTACTTTGGTCGTAATAAACAGCGACTCGCGGGGAATCCCTGCGACCGCCTTACCGACGATTTCCTCGGCCCGGCCATTTCCGTACATCTCGGCGGAGTCGATGTGCGTCATGCCCAGTTCCACGCCCACCTGCAGCGCGCGAGTCGCGGCCTCCATGCGCACGCCGCTCTCGGGAATATCCCACGTGCCCTGACCGATGCGCGCAAGCGTTATCACAGCGCGGCATCTTTGGCTGAGAGCAGCGGCTCGCCCGAGAACGGCCACACAATGCCGATCTCCGGATCGCGCCAGCTGAGGGCGCGCTCCATTGCCGGATCGTATGGCGCCGTCTGCTTGTAGAGCAGCACGGCCTCTTCGCTCAGGACGTAAAAGCCGTGCGCAACGCCTGCGGGAATAAATATCTGGCGGTGGTTCTCACCGGTCAGTTGCACGGAGTGCCAGTGTTTGTACGTCGGCGAATCTTTGCGCATGTCCACGACGACATCGAAGATCTCGCCTTGCAGGCACTGCACGAGTTTGGCCATGCGGGCGTCGAAGTGCATGCCGCGCAGCACACCCTTGCGCGAGCGTGAGACGTTATCTTGCACGAATGGACCTTCGATACCCAGGGCCGCGTAACGCTGTTTTGAGTATACTTCTTTAAAGAACCCGCGGTCGTCGGCAAAGACGTCGGGCTCGATCACCAGGACCTGCGCAATGGGGGTTTCAGAAGAACGCAAAATCCTCGTCCTTCGCAGCATAGGCGAGCAGCCCGCCGCGCAGATGCTCGACGCGAAATCCGGCATCGCGTAACAAGCGCGCTGCCCAGAGCGATTTCATGCCCACGCGGCAGGCGACGATGTACCGCTTTGCCGAGTCGAGCTCGTGCAGCCGCCCGGCAAGCTCGGATGCAGGGATGTGCAGCGCGCCTGCAAGCACCCCGAGCGCGGCTTCGTGCGGTTCGCGCACGTCAAGCAGCGTTGCACGTTGCAGCGCTTCGTCCAAATCATCAACTGCGACTTCGTGCAGATCGCTCACCGGCTCTTCTTCGGCCGGCTCGCGAACCTCGGTGATAATGGGGTCGTCCGAACAAAGTTCGCACGAGCCTTCGCGTTCGAACGCGATCTCGCGAACGTGCGCGCCAAGCGCATCCACAAGCAATAAGCGTCCGATAAGCGGCTCGCCGATATCGAGCAGCAGTTTGAGCGCTTCGGATGCTTGCAGCGCCCCCACAATGCCCGCCAGAACGCCTAAGACCCCGCCCTCGGCGCACGAAGGCACGCTTCCGGCGGGCGGCGGCGATGGAAATAAACAGCGGTAGCACGGACCGCGGCCGGCGGCAAACACGCTGACTTGTCCGTCGAAGCGGAAGATCGATCCGTAGACGTCGGGTTTGCCTTCCAAAAAGCACGCGTCGTTGACGAGATAGCGTGTCTCGAACCGGTCCGTGCAGTCGATGGTCAGATCGTAGAGCTTGACCAACTCGCGCGCGTTCGCTGCGGTAAAGCGAAGCGGAATGGCGTCGGCGGCCACCAAGGGGTTGAGCGCTGCCACGCGCTGCGCGGCCACTTCCGCCTTGCGTTTGCCGATATCGGCCGTTGAGAAGATCGTCTGCCGCTGCAGATTGCTCTCATCCACCACGTCATCATCCATGATCCCGATCCGGCCCACGCCGGCGGCGGCAAGATATTGCAGCACCGGCGATCCCAAGCCGCCCGCGCCAACGCACAACACGCGAGCCGCGGCCAAACGACGCTGCCCTTGCACACCGACCTGCGGAATGAGCAAGTGGCGGCTGTAGCGGCGCAGCCCTCTCAAGGCCGCGGGTGGCGCTGATTCAGCCATTGCAGGACGTCTGCGCGCGCATTGTCTGCCGCGGTGGTGTGGTCGCTCTCGATCGTGACCAGGGTTTTGGGTTCGGATGCACGGTTGAAGAGTTCTTCGACACTTCGCGGGCTGACCATCGCATCGCGTGACGCGGCGATATATAACTGCGGGCGGCCTGCCAACAACGGCAGCGCCTGCGAAAAGCGATCGCCCGTCCCGGCCACAAGTTCGGGAAGCGTAAGTCCGTGCACATACGAGGCCCGGAAATCCGTTACTCCCGCGCGGGTAAGTGACTCAAGAGCACTGGGTCTGCCATAGCCGGTCGTGATGCAGATCAGCCCCTCGATGCCCGGATCGTGCGCGGCGGTAAAAAGCGCCGTCATTGCACCCATGCTGTGGCCCATCGTGTAGATTGGGCCCTCGCGCGTGCGCGCAAGTGAAATCACCGCATCCATTGCATCGAGCAGATCGTCGATGCCGCGCAGCGTTCCGCCGCTCGCACCAAGTTTGTGCCCGGGGAAGTCCAAACTATACACGCGGTAACCGTGACTTGCTAGAAAGTTGCACAGGAAATCCAAGTTGTGTTTGGAGCTGGAATAGCCGTGCCCGGCAACCAGGGTAACGCCGCGGCTGCGGCGCGGTTCGTATTCCAGCACCGCGACCGGATTGCGTTCAGTTTGAAGGTGATGGAGATTGACAATCATTCTCGCGCCAGGTGCTTGCGCCGTCGGCATAATGTTCTTTCTTCCAGATTGCGGCGCGCGCTTTGAGCTCGTCGATGAGGAATTCACAAACCGCAAATGCCCGGGCGCGGTGCGGGCTTGCCACCGCTATGGCTACCGCAACCTCACCAACCGCCAAATCGCCGACGCGGTGCGCGGCGGCGATGCGGCAGGGACCGAACCGCTCGAGCGCCTCGGCGGCGATCGTCTCAAATTCGGCGCATGCCATCTGCTCGTGGGCTTCGTACGACAATCCGGTAACTGCGCGCGCATCGTCCGAGAGCTCGCGAACGACGCCCGCAAAAAGCACGACCGCACCGCACGCACCGTTTTGAACCGAAGCGCCAAGCGACGCGGGATCGATCGGATCGCGTACGATCTGAAGCAGCATTTTAGCCGCCCCCCACCGGGGGGAGCAGCGCAAGCTCGTCGCCCTCGTCCAGCGGCTGCGTTCGCATAACTATGCGGCCATTACGCGCGATGCGCGTCGACTCCGCTAACGCTTCGATAGGGGGCACATCCTGCGCCAGCGCAGACCACAAATCCGCGGCCGTCGACTGCGCGGGAAGAGAGATCTCTTCGCGCTCCACCCGAGCAAGTCGGCAAGCCGCGCGAATGCTAGAACGCGAACCCGCACTACGCGGGTTTCTTTTGTATCCGCGGTGCGCGCAGCGCGTAACGCTCGATGGCAAGTGCCACGCCGTCTGCATCGTTCGCCGACGTTACGTAGCGGACGGCTTGACGAACCTCCGGGAGCGCATTCCCCATGGCCACGCCCATGCCGGCCCAACGCATCATCGGCACGTCGTTCCGCGAATCACCGATCGCCATCACGCGTTCGGGAACGATCTGGAAGTCCGCGCATAAGCGCGCGAGCGCGCGCTGCTTTGTTGCCTCGCGGCTGGTCACGGCGCATTCCACAAAGTCGAGCCACGTCTCGTTCTTGAAGTGCAGCGGTAAATCGCCAAACTCGCGTTCCATCGCTTCCACCGATTCGCGTCCCAAAAAACGCATGAACGTGGGCGCAGTGTGCATGACATCGGCGAACGAGTTCACCTCGCGCCAGTTCGGACCGCGCATATCGTCCATGTAGAGTCTCGTGGCCCTGCAGGCGGTAGAACGTTTCCTCCGAGTAAATTGCTATCGAGAGCCCGTGTTGCTCCGCGTACTCGACCATGGGCTTGGCATACTGCAGGGGCACGGGAATGTGGCCCAACGTTTTGTTGGCCAGAAAATCCTTGGTGAGAGCGCCGTGGCAGCAGATCACCGGCAGATTCAAACCCAGCTCGCTGCTGATGCGAATCGGCGTGTCCACGCCGCGTCCGGTTACCAGGACGATGCGAATGCCGGCATCCAGCGCGGCGCGGATTGCGCGGCGGTTGCGGGGCGAAATCTCTTCACGCGTATCGAGCAGCGTTCCGTCGAGATCGAGGGCGATAAGATCGAACGAGGGCATCACGATTATGGTATACCCGCGTGTCAAATGCGTGCGTTGGAGTCCCCACGCCCTGGCGGGGGAGTCAAAAGACCTCCGGCTAACGTTGAGAGGATATGAACGTACGCATGGTGCCTGCAGTCGCGCTGGCCGGACTGATGGCCGGGCTAGCGGCCGGGGCTTGCGCCTCCGCGCAGCCGTCCAGGGGGTGCACCCACGAGCAGCTCAAGGTCCAAGGCGTCTCCCTGACCGCGTCCTACTGCGTGGCCCAGGTCGGCCCGCCGGCCGGGCACGAGCTGCCCGTGCGGGTCCAGGAAACGTATTCTACGCCACGCGGCTCGGTAAGCCAAGAGACTACGCTGCGCTTCATCAACGGCGAGCCGTCTTCGCGAGTCATTGAGGATTTGGCGCTGACCCGCGTGGGCCTGAGCGGCACCCTTCACCTGACCCTGCTGCTGCAGGCGGGCCTGGTACGGGTCGACGGCGCCATTCTGACCCCGGGCGCCGTCACCGTTAAATAATCCGCCCGCTTGCTCCGCAACCCCGGGTTGGTTTAGGGTATTAATGGTCTTAAATGCGCCGTAGATACATCGCGTTCGGCATGTCTAAAATCCCCGATGGCTGTCAAAGCAGTCAGCGGCACGGATAGGAGTTTCGTTTCCGCATGGCCTGCACGGCTTTTGCCCCCAATCTCACGGCTCGCGATCAAGCGCACTTCCTTTATGAGGCGATCCCCTCCGGTCTCTTTAAAGTAGAGAACGAAAACGAGCGGATCCCCTGGCGCATCAGTCCCGAGCCGTTTGCACTCTCCCCGCAAATGTTCGAGCAGGTCACGCAAATCGGTCACGATCTGCTGCTCTTCTACCGTGCGCTCAACGCGCTGTACAACCGAAGCGCGCGCGGAACGGCGCCGGCATTCATCGCCGAGTATCTGGATCAGGGCAAACCCGAGAGCATCGTGCGGTTGTCGCGGCAAAACCGCTTCAAGCAAGACATCCCCGCCGTGATCCGCCCCGATCTGATTCTTACGGACGACGGTTTTACTGCGAGCGAATTGGATAGCGTGCCTGGCGGGATGGGCTTTGTCGGCGCGATGACCGAGGCATATTGCAAGCTCGGCATCGAGAGCGCCGGCGGCACCGGCGGCATACCAAAAGGATTCGCCGCGGCCATTAAGAGCGCGACCGGCAACGATTCTCCGACGACGGCGATCGTTGTTTCGGATGAATCGGGCGACTACCGCCCGGAGCTGCGCTGGCTTGCCGATTCGCTCAAGCGCGAGGGACTGCTCACCGCGTACGTCTGTGCTGCGCAGGATCTTATTTTCACCGAAGAAGCGCTGTTCTTGCGCTTGGAAGACGGAAAAGAAGAAAAGGTCGACGCGATCTACCGCAACTTCGAACTCTTCGATCTGATGAACGTTCCCAAGCAGGAGCTGATGCTTTATGCCGCGCGTCACAACCGCGTGAAAATGACGCCTCCGCCCAAAGCGCAACTCGAAGAGAAACTCGCATTTGCGCTCTTTCATCATTTCGCGTTGGAAAAGCTCTGGCAAGCCGAGATGGGCAAAGACGCCTTCGCCCGGCTCAAGACGATCTTCCCGCAAACTTGGGTGCTGGATCCGCGCCCGATTCCGCCGCAAAGCGCCGTTTACGGCCTGAGCGCGGCCGGCATTCCGGTAAGCGACTGGATGCAGCTCGCCGAGCTCGGCAAGAGCGAACGCGACTACGTCATCAAGCCATCGGGCTTCTCGGAGCTCGCATGGGGTTCGCGCGGCGTGCGCGTGGCGAACGACTTACCCAAGGAAGAATGGACGTCGGTCATCAGCGAGTCGCTGCGCGACTACGCAAAAACGCCGCGGATTCTGCAGCGCTTTCACAAAGGCAAACGCGTGCGCCAATCGTACTTCGATCGCAAAGCCGACGACGTGCGCACGTTTGACGGACGCGTTCGCCTGTGCCCGTACTATTTTGTGACGGGCGACGAGGTACAGCTGGGCGGTATTCTCGCAACGGTTGCGCCCGCCGACAAGCGCCTCATCCACGGCATGACCGACGCCGTAATGACCTCGTGCGTCGTTAGTTCTACTTAAGAATACTTACTGTGGGTCTGCCGGTCGGCAAGCCGTTTGTGCTTAGCGGATCAAACAGCACGTCGACCTTCCCGTAGGTCGGCAGTATCGAGGCAACCACTTTCTTCTGCTGCGCGAGCGGCATTCCCGGAAGCGTTGCATCGACCTTGGGAACCTCGGTCTTATGCCAGTGCCACAGTGCCTTTTCGGACGCCGGGAACGCTTTGTAGACGCCGGGCTGTACGATGGTTTCAACGGCGACTAAGTGCGCGTTCGGAGCATCGCTATCGTAGATTTGGCATTCGAGCATGCCCGCAACGGCTTTGCACCAGTGATGCGCGATCTCGTTTGGATGATCGGGGAAATGCCGCTTCGCGTCGATGTGGAGCGTCCACCCTTGCGCGGGTGAAGTTTGACCCATCGCAGCCGCGGAAACCGGCTGCGCGTGGGGTGCGAGGAAGAGCCCGAGCACAAATGCCGCGCTTACGCAAAGCGCTAGATAGAACTGCTTCATAAGACAACCTCCTGCCGAGGTGCTTACATTCGCCTGACGACGAGCCCTTGTGCCGGAACATCGACCTCGTCGACGACCATCGTGCGCGGGTTGTACCAAAACGTCACCTCGACCGTACTATTGAACGAGATCTGCGCATCGGCCGCCGGAACGCCGGCCGGGCGCGGTGGCTGCAGCCCCGGATCGGGCGAGAGCGCCAGGCTCTGCGCGAAGTTCGGGACGATCGCCACCACGGGCGCACGGTCCCAAGCGCGCACTTGCGCGGGCAGCATGAAGAAGCCGCTGAACGGGCCGATGTCCATGAGGACAAAGTGCCGCGCGCTACCGGCCAGCGAGTAGGTTTTTACAACGTCGCCGGTTTGACGCGCCTGCGCGCCGTCAAAGGTGAGCGTGGCCTTCATATTGCGGCTGTCCGCAACAGATGCATCGGACGTATAAGCTCTGCGGCGCGAGCGAGGCATCGAGCATGAGAGTGTCTTTCACGGAACCCGCCTGCCCGTTCAAGTTGCCCGAACCGGTTTCAGTGAGCACCACGCCGCCCGGCTGATGCTTGACCGTTATCGCCGTGCGCCCGACTTCCAGGCCGTTCATTGTTGAAACGTAGGTGTACGTCCCGTCGCCGGGCGAGGAAACCAGCGTGGCCGCGGCCAGCGTGAGCGCGAGAGTAAACATCAGTGCTCCTTCTTAAATGCCCGCACGCCTTCGAGCAGCGCATCGATCTCATCGTAGGTGTTATATCCGTGCGGCGCAGCGCGAACGCCGCCCGCACGATAGGTCGTAACAATTCCGCGCCTCTGGAGCGCCTTACCCAAAGCGACGGGGTCGCGGCCCGGCAGCGTGAACGTTACGATTCCGGAGGATTCGCCCGGACTGCGGATGCTCGATATGATGGCGTCCAACGATTGCAGACCTTCGGTGAGACGGTCGGTTACTGCCAAAACGTGCTGCGCGATGCGTTCGGTTCCCGCGCGCTCCAGAACGTCAATAGACGTGCTCAACGAAAGTGCGCCGATGAAATTCGGCGTGCCGCCCTCAAAGCGCGTCGCATCCGCAACGGGAGGCTGATCGTAGTCCAGGAAATTCCACATGTCGCGCATCGAGCGCCAGCCCGGAAGCGCCAAATCCAAGCGCTCGGTCAGCGCCGGCCGGACGTACAGAAAACTGACGCCTTGCAGGGCGAGCATCCACTTCGCACCACCGCAGTAGAGCGCATCGATGCCGCACGCGTCCACGTCCAGCGGAAACGCTCCGAGCGCTTGCATCGCATCCACGCAAAACAGTGCGCCGTGCTCGTGCGCAACGGCGGCCAGCCCCCGCAGATCGTGGCGGTACCCGTCACCGAACGAAACCCACGACACGGTAACGACTTTGGTGCGGCCGGAGATCTGGGCGGCAAGAGCAGCCGGTGTGAGCCGCCCCGTTGCGGTAGGGAACAGGCGAACGTTTACGCCGCGCCGGCGCAGCGCGAGCCAGGGCTGCGCATTAGCGGGAAATTCATTGTCGGGCAGCAGGACCTCATCGCCCGGTTCCCAGGGAAAGCCCGCAGCCAGCACGTTGGCGCCATCGCCCGTATTACGCAAGGTGGCAATGGTTCCGGGCTGCGCGCCGATGAACCGCGCGATGCGCTCGCGGTATTCGTCCATGCGGCCCTCGTACGGATAGACGCGCATAACGCCGCCCGTTGCGTGCGCTTCAACAAAGGCGTGCATCGCCTCACGCGTGGGCCTGGGCAATACGCCGACAGCTGCGTGGTTGAGGTAAGCGTAATTTTCGGTAACGGCGAAAAGATCGCGATCCAGAGGCGTTGAGGTCAAACCGCGCCGATCATTTCCTTCGTGTGCCACGCGATATTGTTGGCACGATCGCCCACGCGCTCCAAGGCTGCGAGCACGAACAGCATCCGCGTTCCCGCACGAACTAACTCGGGATCGGCCTGCATCTCGTCTTGAAGCGCCCGAACGCCGCGCTTGTAGAGCCTATCCACTTCGTCGTCGTCTTCGATAACGCGCTCGGCAAGTTCGGCATCACGCTCGGTATAGGCGCGCATTGCATCCACCAAAAGCGTTTGAGCCGCGCTCGCAATCCGGTCGATCTCCACCCGCGCCGGCCGCAATGGCAGATCGGAGAGCTTCACGCCGTGTTTTGCAATGTCAACGGCGTAGTCGCCGCAGCGCTCCAAGTCGGTGGCGATCTCCAGCATGGCCGCAATTTCGCGCAGCTCTCCTGCTACGGGCTGCTGGCGCCAGATGAGCTCGATGCAAGCGGCTTCCACCTTGCGGCGCAAGTCGTCGATGACATCGTCGCCCGCGATGACGCGCGCACCCAGGGCCGCGTCCCGGTTCTCAAGGGCTTCGACGGACGAGCGAATGGCATCGGCAGCCAAGGCGCCAAGGCGAACGACGTCCAGCCTGGTGCCGTCAAGGGCCTCGTGATATGCGGTCCGCACGTTGCGTTCGCCCTCCTTCTTGTTGCTTGTAGTATAACTTCAAAGGTTCCGCAGGCGCAATTACAAAACTTCCTGCCCCTTCGCCTGTCCAAGGAAGAGAAGGAAGCATAGTCGTGGTTATTCGTAAGGTTGGTGTCTGCGGGGCCGGTCTGATGGGAAACGGCATCGCGCAGACTTGCGCGTCGGCCGGTTTCGAGGTCGTGCTGATGGAGGTTGCAGATGCACCGCTCCAGCGCGGCGTGCAGAGTATCGGCAAGTCGCTCGACAAATTCGTGGAGAAGCAAAAGCTGACCCTGGCGCAGCGACACGAGATCTTCAGCCGCATTACGCCGACAACGAATCTTAAGGAACTTAAGGATTGCGACCTGGTCGTCGAAGCCATCGTCGAAAACGTCGAAACCAAAACGACCCTGTTCAAGAACCTCGACGAGTTGCTCGGACCGCAGGCGATAATCTGCACGAACACCTCGAGTTTGTGCGTGATCGAGTTGGCGGCAAAAACAAACCGCCCGAACCGGGTTGCCGGCCTGCACTTTTTCAACCCGGTCCCGATCATGAAATTGGTTGAAGTCGTCAAGACGATCGCAACCTCGCAGGACGTCATCGACGCGCTCTTCGACTTCGCGCGCAATTTGGGCAAAGAGCCGATCTTGGCAAAAGACACGCCGGGGTTCGTCGTCAACCGGCTGCTCATACCGTATCTGCTGTACGCGATCCGCGTTTACGAAGAAGGTCTTGCCAGCAAAGAAGACATCGACAAAGGCATGAAACTGGGCTGCGGTTACCCGATGGGACCGCTCGAACTGCTCGACTTTGTCGGCCTCGACACGACCTACTACATCGCCGAGATCATGTTCGACGAGTTCAAGGATCCGATGATGGCACCGCCTACTCTGCTCAAGCGCATGGTTCTTGCCGGACAATTCGGACGCAAGAGCGGCAAAGGATTCTACGATTATGGCAGCTAGTTCGTTCGAACATATCACCGTCGAGGGCGACGGTGCCGTTGCCGTCGTCACGCTTAACAGGCCGAGCGTTCTGAACGCACTGAACGCGCATCTGCTGGCGGAGTTATCGCTCGCGCTCGTGCAGTTGGAGCAGCACGAGGAGATTCGCGCCATCATCGTCACCGGCTCCGGAGAGAAAGCCTTCGCGGCCGGCGCCGATATCGGCGAACTGAACGTGCTGCCGAATGCCGTTGAGGGCGCGGACAAAGCGCGCATCGGCCAGGCCGTTACGATGCAAATCGAACGCCTGCACAAACCGGTCATCATGGCTATAAACGGCTTTGCTCTGGGCGGCGGATGCGAGCTGGCGATGGCCGGCGACATTCGCATTGCAAGCGAGAACGCAAAGTTTGGGCAGCCCGAAGTGAACCTGGGGCTGATTCCGGGATACGGCGGCTCGCAGCGCACGACGCGGCTGGTCGGCAAAGGCATGGCGATGTATCTTTGTTTGAGCGGCGAGATCATCACCGCGGCCGAAGCGCTTCGCATCGGTCTGGTTCAGAAAGTCGTGCCGCTGGAATCGCTGATGGATGAGGCAAAGAAGATTGCAAACACGATCGCAGGTAAAGCGCCGCTCGCAATCGCTGCCTGCAAACGCGCCATCAACGGCGCGGCGCATCTCCCGCTTACCGATGCCCTCGAAGTTGAAGCGCTCGAATTCGGCACACTGGTTAACACCAACGACTTCAAAGAAGGCACGAGCGCTTTCCTCGAAAAGCGCAAACCCGCCTGGCGCGGAAATTGAACGTTTTCCAAGGCATGATGTCGATGGAGAATCCGACAGCCGGAGAAATCATGGATGCCCTGCTCGCCTTTCGCGACGCGGTGGCTTTACAATTCAAGGTTGTCGACCGTTGGTTTGAGGGCGCTTAACGGAACTCACAATCTCACGATTGGGTCGCGTCGAACGTAGTATTTGTATGGGAATTCGTGGCACGCTCGTAAGGTTTCTGGCGCTGAGTCTGCTCCTTGGCGCGACCGCACACGCCGACGATTTTGGCCCGGCTCACGACGTGAACGGTGTTCGCAGCGATGCGCGGCGGCTATTGGCGCATCGAGTACGTGCGGCACGTATTGATCCGGCGTCCCTCGCTGTTACCGACGTGGTCGTCGTAAATGGCCAGGCGATGCTTTCATGGAATGATCAACAAGAGAAGGGTTTTATGGGGTTGCTCCGCTATGCAGATCGCTGGTGGGATGCCTTGGATGCAACCGGTGCGAACGTCACTGCGTCGTGTATTTCGGGTTTGCGAACTTTCCCATTGAGGCCTGGGGAGGCGGTTACCGAATTCGATCCGCAAAGCCTCGAGCAAGACGGCTTTTCCGAGAGTCTGGTTGCGGCGGCCGTGAAGCATAACGCGGCCATTCATGCGTTCAATCCCGGCACGTCGCCGCACTCATTGACATACGCGGGGTGCGCATTCGACAGGTATGTGCTGCCGCTTGAGCGGGACCTTAAAATCCATGCTTCACACGGTGTCGTTACCGCGGACCGCACACGGACGGGAGGTTACGAGATAACGCTGTCTTATGCGGCAAATGATGCGGGCGCGAATAGTGCCCTCGCACGTCTGGATGCGCGTGCGCCCTCGCCCGCGGAGATGCTCGCACCGTCTTATAGCAGTTCGTGGGGCGGGGCCAACTCGGTGATGTTCATGTACAGTTCGCTTAAAGGCGAGAAGCCTGTAAATTTCTCAAGCGGAAGCATGCTGGACGTGTGGGCGCCGTTCGTCCTCGACGATCGGCTAACGTACGACTTCTTCTTAAATGCCCCGGGCGCACCGGAGATCGGCCCCGTGACCGGGACGATATTCGACAACGTGCTGCACTTCGATTTGCCGGCATTTACGCTGCTGCCGGGAAAGGAGTACATGGGCGAAATCGAAGGCGGCTAACGCTGCGCCAACACCTGTTCCGCGTGCGCCATGTTCATTTGGATCGCCGGATTAAGGCCTTCCCAGGTTGCCCGGATCCGCTGCTGCGGATCGATGACCACGATCGTGGGGAAGCCGAGAATCTGGAAGAAGCCGCTTGAGAGCCCCGGCGGATCGATCGCCACGTTCTGCAGGTGATACGATTTTGCGAAACTTGCCGCGACTGCGGCGGGCTCGGCGACGTCTACCGGAATGACGTCCACTTCCGGATGTGCGCGTGCGAAGCGCTCCACCATTGGCAGCGAGATCTTGCACGGCTCGCACCAACTCGCGTAAAAATCCATGAACACGACGCGCCCACGGTGCTTGGCAAGCACGAAAGGCGCGCCGGATAAGGTTGCATAGGTCACGCGCGGAGCTGGATACGCCTTCGAGACGCTCAGGTAGCGCGGCACGATAAAAATCTTGTACGCGATAAAGAGCACGGCAAGGACGGCGAATACGTCGATGGCTTTCCCAAGGAAGAAGCGCGGCCGCACGGGCGTTACTTCGCGGCGAACACCGCGGCGATACCCTGACCGCCGCCGATGCAGGCGGAGGCAACGGCAAAATCGCCGCCGCTGCGCCGCAGGTCGTGCAGCGCAGTGTAGGCGATACGCGCGCCGGAAGCACCGAGCGGATGCCCGAGCGAGATTGCGCCGCCGTGCGGATTCAAATTCACCTTCGCGCTGGACATCTCGCGCAAGCACGCAAGGACTTGCGGCGCAAACGCTTCGTTAATCTCCATGACGCCCAGATCGCTCTCGTTAATTCCGGCATCTTTGAGCGCTCTGGGAATTGCCACCGCCGGTCCGATGCCCATAATGTCGGGGTCGACGCCCACCACGCTCGAACCCGCAAGACGGCCGATCCATTCCAGACCGTCGGCTTTGGCTTGTCTGACCGTCGTCAAGATTACCGCCGCTGCGCCGTCGGTAATGCCGCTGGCATTGCCCGGCGTGACGACGCCGTCTTTGCGAAAGCGCGGCGGAAGTTTCCCGAGTTTTTCCATGGAGAGTCCGGCGCGCGGGCCTTCGTCACGATCGATGACGGTAACGTTCCCTTTTCGATCCTTGATTTCCAGCGGGACGATCTCTTCGGCGAAATAGCCGTTGCTTTGCGAGGCAAGCGCGCGCTCTTGCGATTGGAGGGCGAACTCATCGCATGCCTCGCGCGCGATGTCGTAGCGCTGCGCTAAGTTCTCCGCGGTGATTGCCATCGGCATATTGTTGTACGAGTCGGTGAGCGCTTCCCAAAGCGTATCCTCGAACTTCACGCCCGTTCCGAGCGGAAAGCCCTTGCGCGCGCCGCGAACCACGTGCGGTGCTTGACTCATGGATTCGGTGCCACCGGCCAGCGCGTACGTGCTCTGACCGAGCATCAGCGAATTGGCCGCCGTTAGAATGGCCTGCAGGCCGCTGCCGCAGAGCCGGTTGAGCGTGAGGGCCGCAACGCCTATCGGGATGCCGGCGCGCAAGCCCACGTGCCGCGCGAGATAGATAGCATCCGGACTGGTCTGCATGACGTTGCCGAAGACCACGTCGTCGATGCGTTCTTTGGGCACCCCGCTACGCTCGATCACGGCGTTTGCCGCGTGTACGGCAAGGTCGGTGGCGCTGAAATCGGCGAGCACGCCGCCGAAGTTGCCGAACGGTGTACGGGCGCCGGCGAGGATGACGACATCGGTATCGGAGATAGACATAGCGGGCGGGGTTTCCAGCCCCCATGCTTGAACCCCCCTCCCCCATGCCTATGAACCGCCCAGCGACGATCACCCTCGATGCTCGTTCCCTTCAGCCTGCGAACAAGGCCGAGCAGATCCTCGAAGCCTTTGACAAGCTCTCGATGGGCGCCATCCTTGAGATCAACGAGGAAACGGATCCGCGGGCCTTGCGCAACGAACTGGCCCAGCTGCGGCCCGGGCGGTTTTCCTGGGACGCCCGCAATCTTGGTTCAAACCGCTGGACGGTCCGGCTCGAGCGCATCGACGAAAACGCCGAAGGCGAAGCGTTCCTCGCGCACGTCGCACCGTTCGCCACCTCAAAAGCCGGCACGATCGCGAGCTTGCCGGGCAGATGAGCGAGCGCACATTCCGGGCGGGAGAGACGATTTTCGACGAAGGCGAGATGTGGCCGTATCTTGGCATCGTCAAGCACGGCAAGGTCATCCTTACGCTGCTCTCCCCCGACGGCAAGACGCACACGCTGGGCGAGCGCCTCTCCCACGACACGCTCAATGACTCGGGCACTTTCGATCAAGGCGGCGCGACAACGCGCTCCGAGGCGCTCACCGACACCACGGTCGTGACCCTGCCAAGCGAGGCGATCTTGCATGCGTGCCGCAACGATGCCGAGCTTGCGCTCGGATTTTTGACGGCCGCATCGCAAGGGCGCCGCCGTTCGATCGACACGATCCGGATCTCGCCTTCGCGCACGTGCTGCAGCGCGTTGCGAAATTCTTGTTGGGCTATGCGCGCGCATCGGTGGGCATGACCAAAGGCCTGCCCGGCGTTGAGAATCTCTCACAAGCGCAAATCGCCGCAGCCGCCGGAACCGTGCGTGACATGGCGGCGCGCGCGTTGTTACGTTTAAAGAATGCCGGAGCGGTCGAACTGGACCGCGGACGCGTCAAAGCGATCGATCGCGCGCGATTGGACGCCTTCGCGCAGAATGTGCACGCGCCGCCGGTCTAGTAACACCGGGTGCTACACCTTTTCTAAAGCGCTCGTTTCTTCGGCTGCTTGTGCGTCGA
Organism: Vulcanimicrobiota bacterium; assembly: GCA_963702335.1. Lineage (GTDB taxonomy): Bacteria > Vulcanimicrobiota > Vulcanimicrobiia > Vulcanimicrobiales > Vulcanimicrobiaceae > DASSRQ01. The sequence goes on from CAVPCC010000020.1 coordinate 188,337, forward strand.
ATGCGGCGCGTTTGCTCTTTGCGGCGGCATCGGCAAGCGGTTGCGTCGCGGGCGTCTGCGCCTGTTGCTGCTGCGGACGCGCCGTAAGCGCTTCACGGCCTTTGCGTACCGAACCGAGGGCTCCGGAAAGCCGGCCTTCGAGTTCGCCGAGCAGCTGCGCCGCGTAGCGATCGGCGCCTTCGCGTATTTTATGCGCCCGCTCTTCCGCCTCGGTAAGAATGACGCCGGCCGTGGTGCGCGCGCGTGCAACGATCTCGTGATCCTCTAGCAATTCTTCGTGCTTGCTGGTGGCCTCGGTCACGATGGCCTGCGCTTTTTCTTGCGCGGCGCGGATCATCCGATCCTGATCTTTGGTGATCAGCTTGGCGCGGCCCACTTCTTCGGGCAGCGAAGAACGGACTTTCTCGATGAACTCCATGAGCCGCTCTTCACTCAGAATGCGCAGCCCGGCCGGCAGCCAGGTACCCTCGTGAATGTACCCTTCCATTTTTTCTAATACGCGATAGACCGACATGCGATAGATTCCCTCCGTTTTAGTGCTAGCGTTTGAGCGTTGCCCGCTTAGTTTCCATAATGCGCATTACCGGAGCCGGAACCAGTGCTGCAACGTCACCGCCCAAGAAGAACACTTCTTTGACGATGCTGGAACTAACGAACGAGTATCTCTGATCGGACATCAGAAACATGGTATCCACGTTTGAGAGCGAGCGGTTCATGAGCGCCGTCGACATCTCGTTTTCGAAATCGGAGACGACGCGCAGGCCCTTGACGATAACGTCGGCTTCGCGCGCCTTAACGTAGTCGGCAAGCAGGCCGCGGAAATGTTCCACTTGCACGTTGGGGCAGTGCGCGACGCATTCGCGAATCATCGCCTCGCGCTCTTCGAGCGGAAACATCGGTTCGCGTTTTTGCGGGTTGACGACCACGGCCACGATGAGGTCGCCGAAATAGCGCGATGCGCGCTCGATGACGTCCAGATGCCCGTTCGTGGGAGGATCGAACGAGCCCGGATAGATGGCGCGCGCGGCGCGAAGCGGCGGACGGCCGTTGCTAACCACGAGCGTCAGGCGCCCGTGGAAGAACCGCTCGGCGTGAAAAAGGCCAGCGCGACATCGCCATACACTTCTTCGCGAACGCTGCGGTACCCCGGTATCGCGGGTAGAATCGTGCGGGCGCTGTGTTCGAAGATCACCACGGCGTCGTCGGCCAGCAGCGAACGCTCGAGCAGCAGCCGGAACATCTGCTCGGGGATGTCATTGTCGTACGGCGGGTCGGCATATACGATATCGAACTTGCCTTCCAGCCGGTAGAGCGCACGGTCAACGGGCGCCCCGATGACGGTGTGCCCTGCCGTAACGCCGAGGCCTGCTCGGCCGCCTCTTTGATGGCGTCCGCCGTTTCCCGGTGACCTTCCACGGCCACAACCGCCGCCGCTCCTCGCGAAACGGCCTCGAAGCCGATGGCGCCCGTGCCCGAAAAGAGGTCTAGGAATCGCGATCCTTCGATGCGCGGCGCCAAAATAGAAAACAAGGACTCCTTCACGCGCCCGGGCGTCGGGCGAACGTTGGTTCCTTTAGGCGATTTGAGTTTGCGGCTTCCCAGATTGCCGCCGGTGATCTTGGGCACGCGGGGCTGTTCTACACCAGGGCCATCAGTTCCGCGAGGTCGTTGATAACGGCCGAGGGCTTGGGCAAGTTGCGTGCGACGCAACGTTCTCAGCATCGAACCAGACCGCAAACATACCCGCTGCGAGCGCAACTGCGACGTCGCTTTCGGGCGAGTCGCCGACATACGCTGTTTGCGATGCGGGCGTTCCGAGCGTGCGGCAGAGCGCGTGAAAGGCCTGCGGCTGCGGTTTCTGTGCGCCGATATCCGCGCTCACCACAATCTGCCCGGTAAAACCGGCGTGCCGAGCCTTGTACTGCTGAAGCGGCGACCAGCCGTTGGTCAAAATCGCGGTAGGAATTCCGCGCTTATCAGGCTCCGCGAGCGTGTCGCGTGCATGGAGTTCAGCCACCACGAATTCCGGCACCATCTGCACGCACGACTGCTTGTATGCCGCAACGTACGGCGGGTAATCCGTTATTCCGCGCTCGGCGAGAAAGTGCCGCGACCGCTTGTTCGATCGTGAACGTCCCCGCACGCTGCGCAGCGAGCAGGGCATCGATGTTCCCGATTTCCTGCGCGAGCGTTCCGAGGCAGTGGCCCCCGCTCGCGCATGCGCGCTCGAGCAGGTGCAGAAGGGCAACCCGCTCGAGTTTGTTGTCGATGCCGAGTGTATGATCGAAATCGAAGCCGATTGCTTGTAGGACGCCTATGGTGGGCCGGGGCCCTTGACAACGCGTACGAATGCGGATGGGTCGATGAATTTCGTCAGCGCGGCTTTCACGCTGGCCGAGGTGGCGGCGAGCTCGCGCTGGGCATCGAGCGCGCTTGATTGAGCGGTAAGTCAAAGCCGGCAAAGCGGAGCAGCTGCGATGCGACGCCGTCGAAGTCTTGCCGCAGCGGCACCTCGCTCATGAGCATCGCCTTGCTGCGCTCGAGGCGGTTCGACGCGACCTTTCCGCTTCGAAGGAGCGCCAAGTCCGCGAGCGCCAGAGTTGCGCGGGCAGAATTTTGTCGGGGTCGCTTGCGAAATCGATCGAAAACATCGCGCGGTTACGATTGGAGCTGATGCTGGAGTACGTGCTGTAAACGTAGCCATGTTTCACGCGCAGATCATCCATAAGTAGCGATCCGAAACCGCCGCCGCCCAAGATTGTGTTCGCAACTTGCAGCACGGCCCAATCGGGGTCCGCGCGCCGCAGATCGAGGATTTGCGCGAGTTGCACTTCGGACTGGACGCGGCCCTGGTCGGGAACGACGACGCTGTCCGCTTTGTTTTTCGGAACCTGCGGCAGTGCAATAGCGGGCTTAGCGCCCTGCGCCTTCCAAGCGCCGAAGTATTTTCAAAGGTCGTGCGTGCCTGCCCAGGGGTCACGTCACCGATGACGACGATCGTGGTCATGTCCGGACGGTACACGCTCGAATAGTAGGTTTGGACATCCTGCGCCGTTACGGCACCGGCCGTTTGGGGCGTCGCAAAACGCTGCAGCGGATCGTCTGTCGGATAGAGGGCCTTGTTCAGCGCAACGTCGGCGAGATGGTCGGGCGAGGTCATGACGCCCGTTAACGCGCCGACGCTTTCGCCCTTGACGATCTGGAAGGCTTGATCGGGGAATGCCGGGTGCAGTTCTTCGTCGGCCAATATTTGGACGCCGCGATCGAACGAACTACTGAGCACGCGAAGCGAGAAATCCGTGCCCGCACTTACGTCGGCCGCGATCTGATCGAAGCTGCGCCCGCAGTTCAAGCCGCGAGTACTCCTTCGTTCCGAACGGAAAGAGCCCGGCGACGATATCGGCGACGCCTTGCTTGTCGGGACCCGCCTGAAGTGCTTCGTTGCTTGCGATGCTGCCGTGCACTTCGATGGTCTTCGTTACATATTCGGGCTGGACGATCAGCCGGATACCGTTCGAGAGAATCATGGAGACGGGGTGAATCGTTTGTTCGGGCACGCTTACGTGCGCGAATGCGGATTGCGCCCAAGCGGGCAGCGGCTGCGCCTTTTCCGGCGTGAGCGTGTTGTCTTCTTTAGCCGGCGCACCACCGCCGGAGCCAACCTTGCCCAGGTTCTTGGGGACGGCGAAGGCGACAATCGAGCGGTTGGGATCGACGTACGTGCGCATAACGCGATTCACATCGGCTACAGTTACTTTTCTTATTGCAGCCAAGTCGTCGTCGGGCGAGTTCACGCCCTCAACCGCCAGGGCGTTGCTCCATTCGAAGGCGAGTCCTTGAATGGAATTCCCGCCGAACTCGGCATTCGCAACGGCACGTTGTTTCTCTACCGCGACGAGGTCGGCCGGCAAGCCGTTTTTGCGGTAATCGGCTAGCACCGCGCGCAAATCGTCGGCGGCGCTTTCGGCTTTCGTCGTAACGGGCACGACGGAAATAGCGGCACTCGCCGTGCCGTACGCGTGCGCCTGAATATCCTGGAAGCCGGCGTAGAGCGATTTGCCGGAGGCGACCAGACCGTAGACGTTGGAACGTTGGTTATTCAGTACGGCTTCCAGAATTTGGGCGGCCGCATAATCTTTGTTCTTCCAGCCGGGCAGGCGATAGGAAAGCGCGATGATGGAGTACGGCTGATCGCTATCCACGTGATAGGTCGCCGCCTTCATGGGCAGCATCGTGACCTTCGAACGCGGGGGGAGCGGCGCGGACGGAATGCTGCCGAAATACTTGCGGACTTTTGCAATGGTTGATGGGCCATCGACGTTGCCCGCGATAACGTAAACGGCGTTGTTGGGGTGATACCAGGCGTGATAAAACTGCCGCAACACCGTTGCATTGATCTGATGATTGAACGAATTGAGGGTTCCGAGCACGTCGTTTGCGTACGGTGTACCTTTAAAGATCGATGGCAGGATCGTGCGCTCGAACAGCTTCGAAAGCGCCACGCTATCGTCTTGGGTGACTTCCTGCTTGATGGCGCCGCTCTCAGCCATCCAGGCCGGCTGCGCAAGCGTAAGATTGCGCGCACGATCGGCCTCGACGCGCAGGGCTGCATCCAGATATTGCGAGGGGACGTTGAAAAAGTATTGCGTGAGCTCGGACTGCGTATCGGCGTCGTAATCACCGCCCATGAGCTGCGAAATCTCGAAGAGCTGGGTTTGCGAGATGTCGCTTGTGCCGCGGAACATCATGTGTTCGAGCGCGTGCGCCTGTCCGGGGAAGCGTTCTTCGTTACCGCCTACGCGATAATTCAGCACCACCGAAACCACCGGCGCCAGCGGGTCTTGAACGACCACGACCTGCAAGCCGTTGCTCAATGTAGCGCGCGTTACTTTGAGCGGCTGCACGGCCGCCCGCGCCGGCTGCACGGCGGCCCCGGCAAGAAAACCGGCGGCTAGCGCCGCCGTAAGCATGATGCGAAGTCCGAATTTCATGGGGTGGCGATTCCTTGGGGTTATGTGGGCTCCCTTCGATTAGGCTCAGTCCGATTCCGCGAATCGTAGTCCTTCGATACCTCAGGATGACAAATTAGGATGAGACGAGCATGGCGCGCGTGGTCGGTTCGCCTTCGAGTAAGGCGCGTAGGCCTGCGTGCTCCGGCGCCTTCAGGCCCGGATCGGTTGCGGCGATCGTTTTTGCGGCTTGCTGTGCCTGTTTGTATATGTCGATATCGCGCAGCAAGTCTGCGACGCGAAAACCGGCGTCGCCCGCTTGGACGGTCCCGGCGAATTCGCCCGGCCCGCGAAGACGCAAATCTTCTTCTGCAATCAAAAAGCCGTCCGTTGATTGCGTCAAGATCGTCAAGCGTTCGACTTCACCGGCCTCGTCCGGAGCAATCAGCAGGCAAAACGATTTTGCGCCGCCGCGTCCCACGCGCCCTCGCAGTTGATGCAACTGCGCTAGGCCATAGCGCTGCGCGTCCAGGATCACCATGACGCTAGCATTGGGCACGTCGACGCCGACTTCGATAACGGTGGTTGCAACCAGCACGTCCCAGCTCACCGCGAGCGAAGCGCTGCATGACGGCTTCCTTGTCGCGCGCGGGCATGCGGCCATGCAGCAGCGCGAGTTTCAAATCCGGAAAGACGTCGTTTTGCAAGCGTTCGGCCTCGGCAAGTACGCTGGTGATGTCCAGTTCGGATTCGTCGATAGCCGGAGCTACGATATAGGCCTGCTGCCCCTGCGCGACGTTCTTTCGCACGAACTCGTATGCCAAGTGCAAGCGGGTTCGACGCAGCGCAAATGTCTCGATGGGCGTGCGGCCCGGCGGAAGTTCGTCGATGACGGATACGTCCAGGTCCGCATAGATCGATTGCGCAAGCGTGCGCGGGATGGGGGTTGCCGTCATGTGCAAGGTATGCGGCGCGCGGCCTTTCGCGCGCAGCGCCGCACGCTGCGCCACGCCGAAGCGATGCTGCTCGTCGATAATCACTAGGCCCAGGCGCGCAAATTCGGTGCTTTCGGTAAGCAGTGCGTGCGTGCCGACGGCGAGCAAGCCTTCTCCGCCTGCGAGCCTTTGCGACGGCTGTTGCCCGGGCCCGTGCTGCTTGGCTTCCAAAAACCGCTTCAACCGTAATGCCGAACGGCATGAGCAGCGGCGCGAGTTTGGCGGCATGTTGAGCGGCCAGGATTTCGGTGGGAGCCATGAGCGCCGACTGCACGCCGTTGCGTGCCGCCAGAAGAATGGCCGCTGCGGCAACTAATGTTTTGCCGCTGCCGACATCGCCTTGGAGCAGGCGGTTCATCGGCGATTCTTGGCCCATGTCGTTCCAGATTTCGGCGATAACACGGCGCTGCGCGCCCGTGGGCGGAAACGGCAGTTCGCGTTCGAACTGCGCGAGCAGTGCCGGCGCTGCACTCAGCACGTATGCGTCGCGTTCGCGCTCGCGGGCATTACGTTTCAACTCGGCGGTGAGGGCGAGCGCCAAAAACTCGGTAAAGATAAACCGCTCGCGCGCTTTTTGTGCTTCCTCGGGCGTCGCGGGCGCATGCAGCGCGCGGTAGGCCCGTTCCAACTCGGGATAGCCGTGCTGTTTGCGAATCGCGGCCGGTAGGGCATCCTGCCCCGCCTCCTCAATCAGGCGCGGGAGATTGCGTTCGATGACTTGCTGAATCTTTCGCGAGGTCAGGGATTTGCTAGCCGAATACACCGGCACAATGTGACCGCGATAGGTTTCATCGTCCTCAAGGCGCCGGTGCGTCGTGACGTTCATAGCCGGCCCGGCCAGCGTGCGCGAAACGCGGCCGCGCACGAACAACCGCATTCCCTTCTTGAGCGACCCAAGCAGGTAAGCGCGGCCGAACCATTTTGCCATGAACGTTCCGCCCGTATCGTCGGCGAGCTCGGCTTCGACGATCGCCAAGTGGCGCGCGCGCCGTTCTTTCACCCAGATGATGGTGCCCACGGCATTTTCTTCGGACTCGCTCTTCCCGAGCTCGCGCGCGGGGGTTGGAAAACGAAGATCTTCATAGCGGTAAGGCAGATCGTCGAGCAGATCTTGCGGCGTATGGATGCCGAGCTCGGCGAAACGCTCGAGCGTGCCTTTCCCGATGCCTGCGAGGTCGGCTAAACGCGTCATTTTGCCCGGCTGAGCAGCTCCGCGCCTACGTCGTCGAGCGTGACGCCGGCGTGTTCGAGCAGCACCAGCAGGTGAAACAGGAGATCGGCAGATTCCCACACGAGTTCTTCGCGCGAATCGTTCTTGGCGGCGATGACGACTTCGGTGGCTTCCTCGCCGATCTTCTTGCCGATCTTGTCGACGCCGCCCGCGTAGAGTTTGGCAACGTACGAGGTGTTGGGATCGGCGGACTTGCGCTGCTTAAGAGTTTCGGTTAGGTGAGCTGAGGGCGGTGGTAAATGTGCCTTTCGATACCTCAGGATGACCTGGGGGGACGGCGAGTAACTCGTTATGGAAGCAAGAATCTGCGCCGGTGTGGCAGGCGGGGCCGGAAGGAATGACGCGGTAAAGTAGTGCGTCTTTGTCGCAATCGTAGGCGATCGAAACGATTGTTTGCGTATTGCCCGATGTCGCGCCTTTGTGCCAGAGTTCGCGGCGCGAGCGGCTATAAAGGTAGGTCGATCGCTCGGCGATGCTGCGTTCGAGGGCCTCGCGGTTTGCGTACGCAAGCGTCAGTACGCCGCCGGAGCGTGCATCGGCGATGACCACGGGCAAAAGCCCCTCGCTGTTCCATTGCAACTGATCTAGTTCCATGGGCGGATAGAAATGCCGCGCGCGCGCAGCGCTTCCTTTAAATCGGGAATGGCGAACTCGCCGAAATGAAAGAGCGAGGCTGCGAGCGCTGCATCGGCGCCGGCTTGTTCGAAGACCCGCGCGAAGTCCTCGATCGTGCCCGCGCCGCCGGATGCAATGACCGGAACCTCGACCGCCTCACGGACGGCGCGCGTGAGATCCAGGTCGAACCCCGCTTTCGTTCCGTCGCGATCCATGCTCGTCAGAAGGACCTCGCCGGCGCCGAGCTGTGTGCCGCGCGCCGCCCACTGCACCGCGTCCAAGTTCGCGGGTGTGCGGCCGCCGTCGATGACCACGTCCCAGCCGCCGCCCTCCCGTGCACGCGCATCGATGGCAAGCACGATGCATTGGCTGCCGAATTCGCCCGCTGCATCGGCAAGGATCTGCGGCGAGCGTACTGCAGCGCTGTTGAGCGCAACCTTATCGCACCCGGCGCGCAGGAGCTCGCGAACGTCCTCATTGCTGCTCACGCCGCCGCCGACTGCAAACGGGATCGTCAATTCGGCCGCGACGCGGCGCACCAGGGCGCGCGTAGCCTGACGTCCTTCGACGGTCGCCGTGATGTCTAAGAAGACGAGCTCGTCTGCGCCGGATTGCTCGTAGGCGTGCGCGAGTTCCACCGCATCGCCCGCATCGCGCAAATCGACGAAGCGCACACCCTTGACGACGCGTCCATTCTTGACGTCCAGGCACGGAACGATACGCTTGGTAAGCATTAGAGCGTTAGTTCCATCTCGCGGCCCTCGCGAAAGCCTAGGTTGCGGTAAAGCGCTTCGCCATCGTCGCTTGTGCGCAGCCGGACGCGCACGCAGCCGGACTCGCGCGCCCAATCGATGCACAGCGCCATAAGGCGGCGCGCAATGCCGGTGCGGCGGTACTCCGGTCTGACATAGACGGCATTGACGTGGGCGCTGATCAGGTTGAGCGCAAACGAGCGGTAATCGTCGACCATCGAGATGGCGGCCATGCCGACCGCTTCCCCGCCATCCAGAGCTAAGAAAACTTGACCGCGCCCCGAGGTTTGCTTGCCGCCAAAATATTGAGCGAATTTCGTTCGCCATCCCGGGTGAGCGACGTCCCAATCGCCGCCCATTTCAATTGCCATCTGTTGGCGCAGCCGCGCAACGGCCGGCAGCTCCTCGAACGATGCACGCCGGCAGTCGATCACATTTGCGCCTTCTCGAGCAGTTTCGTGAGCGCATAAGCGGTTGCGATATGCGGGACGGCAACGCCATAGCGCTTCGCGAGCTCCACAACGGCGCCGCAAATCGGTTCCAGTTCCAGCGGTTTGCCGGCTTCAAGGTCTTGCAGCATGGATGTTTTTACATCGGCTAAATGACCGGCCCATGTCAGCCGCTCACCGGCATCCGTTTGCGGATCGACGCCCGACGCGCGCGCAACGGCGAGGCCTTCGTCGATCATGGCGAACAGCAACGCTTGCACGGGCGGGTCATTCAGCATGCGGTGCATGCCGGCACGCGTGAGGGCGCTAACCGGATTAAGCGCGGCATTGTTTACGACTTTGCGCCAAATGTTGCGCCGGATCTCGGGTTCAACCGGCGCCTCCAGACCCGCGTTTTCGAAGGTAGCCGCAAGCGTTGTGACGCGCTCGCTGATAGAACCGTCGAGTTCACCCAGCGGATAGAGCATGCCGCCGCTTTGATGAATGACCCCAGGCCGCACGATATGCCCGGAGGCGTGCACCACGCCGCCGATGATGCGGTCGTAAGGCAGCGCGCGCAGAATCGCTCCGCCGGGATCGACGCTTTCGATCGCGCGATCGCGCGAATACCAAAAGGGAATGCCGTTCTGCAAGGTCACGAACACCGCACCGCGCGCGATGGCCGGTTCGAGCTGGGGCAGCACGCCGCCCCACTGATGCGATTTGAAGGTGAGCAGGACGACGTCCACGTCATCGAACGCGCGCAGGTCTTGCGCGGCTTGCACGGACGCGTGGAACGCGCCCAGATCGCTCGAGCACACCTCGATGGTGCCGCTGCGTTGGATTGCTGCCAGATGCTCGCCTCGCGCGATGACGCGGACGGGGGTGCCGGCACGCGCGAGTGCGGCGGCAATAAAACCGCCGATAGCACCGGCGCCGAAAACTGCTACGCGCATAAAACTTTCAAGGCGACGGGCAGATTCGAACTGCCGAATAGAGCTTTTGCAGAGCTCCGCCTTACCACTTGGCTACGTCGCCGCGAACACAGCGGGTGGCGGGAATCGAACCCGCGCATCAACCTTGGGAAGGTCGCAGGCTGCCATTACATCACACCCGCCCGAGTGCGCGAGGCCCTGCGTTCTCCCTGGCCGCCACCGGGCCCTACAACGTCCGCGTATACCCCAAGGTTGCATGGCCGAACCGGAATCTGCAGGCAGGGCTAGTTGCTCAGGATGTTGATCGCCCGTCCGGCAATCACGGCAATGGTGATGAGCGAGGTCAGGCCCTCGGCCATCATGAGCACTTTTGCCGTATGGGTAAGCGGAAACGTGTCGGTGGGACTGAATGCCGTCGCGTTCGTGAACGAGAGGAAGACGTAGTCCAGAAAGCGTGGCCGGAAGTCGAGCCTTCTCCTGGACGTCGCGGTCCAGGATCTGTGGGGGAAGAGAAAATCGGCGTTCAGCGTGCGCTGGTCCAAACTTGCGTGAAGCCGCTTGTCGGGGCCGGCACCGTCGAACTCCCAGAACCAGAGCGCGTACACGATAACGTTGGTAAGCCAAATCTCCACCGCTGCAAAAAGCAGCCTGGGCGCCGGTGATTTGCCGGTGGTGCGCGGTCGAGAGTTGCCACACCAGCAGCAGCACAACCGTCGCAATATTGAACAGATTGAGCGCAGCGATGTGCGCGATGGAGAGCCAGCGTTGCCAAGGCGCCTCCATATGCCGGTGCGGCGAGAGAATCATCAATGGAATGAGCGTTACGAGCACCAGGGCCGGCAGCAGCCAGAGCGGACCGACGACGATTCTCGGCGGCAGCGTCACGTACAGTGCAAGGGCTGCGAAAACCGCCAGGGCGGCATGCCAGCGCGGCTCTTCGACGGGAGTCTGCTTGCTCATGCTCTCGTAGTTATGCATCCCAAGCGCGTGCTCCCGGGTTTTATGCGGCATGGCTACCGATTTTCGCGACGGCAAAACATTTCCGCGCCGGGGGCGCGCCGCACTCGGCCAGGCATTGTGGCTGGCGCGCATCAGCGATAAAGCACGCGCCGCGGCGGCAGGCACGTTGTTCGATTACATCTATCCCTGTCCGATGGACCTTGGCGTGCTGCAGCGCTGGGGCGTTACACCGCACGAGTTCGAGGCGGCGCTCGCAGAGCGCGGAACGGACGAACAGTTGCTGCAGTGGCTGCATTCGCGCGCAGGTGCCGCTCGAATAGAAGACGCCAACCGCTGGCTGCTTACCGAAAAGCAATCCAATCTGGACCGCCAAGATGCAGAGGAAGGCGCCGCCGCCGGAACATAAGGAGCGCGCATGGGAGAAACGATCGAGTACACCCGCCCCGACGGAAAAACCGCGCCCGGTTACTACGCGCAGCCGGCCGGCGCTGCAAACGCGCCCGGCATCGTCGTCATTCAGGAGTGGTGGGGCGTAACGCCCGCAACCAAACAGATCGCCGACAACTACGCGGCAGCCGGCTTTCGTGCGCTGGTCCCGGATCTGTTTCGAGGCCGCACCGCCGCAGTCGGCGACGAGGCCAACCACCTTATGGAAGGGCTGGACTTTCACGACGCGTTCTCGCAAGACGTTCGCGGCGCGTTGCTTCTTTTAAAACAGAACGGTGCGCGCGCCGGGGTCGTGGGATACTGCATGGGCGGCGCACTTGCGCTGCTTACGGCAATGCACGTGCCTGAGGCCGATGCCGCCGTGGTATTCTACGGTCTACCGCCTGCCGAGGCGGGTGATCCGGCATCGATCAAGATCCCGGTGCTGCTGCATTTCGGCGAGCGCGACGAGTTCTTCAAACCGCAGGCGGTTACCCAACTCGAAGAACGCCTCAAGGAAGGCGCCGTCGACTTCCGGCTGCACTGGTACGATGCCGGCCATGGTTTCTGCAACCCGAATCAGCCGGGGAACGCGGGACTGGGAAATTACAACGAGCAGGCCGCACGGCTTGCGTGGGACCGCACGTTAGCGTTCTTTAATCGAACTTTGTCCCCGCGTTGATCGGTGCCGAGCGCATCGCGCCCTGCTCTAATCCCCACTTGCGTAAGATCGCGTCGTACTGGCCGCTTGCAATAACCGCTTTTAGCGCCGATTGCACTCGATTGCGCAACTGCGGGTTCTTCTTTGAAACGGCTATGCCGTAGGGAACCACGTCGAACTGCGCGCCCACGACGGCGTATTGCTTTCCACCCCCGAGCGTGCGTGCCAAATAGGCGACTACCGGATAATCCGAGATGTGCGCAACGGTTTCGCCTGCAAGAAAATGCTTGAGCGCCTCATCATCGGTCGTGTATAAGTGGATGGCAATCGGTTTTAGGCCCACGGCGGTGCAGCGCTTAGATTGCGCGGTGACGGCGATCTGCTGCGACGTTCCGCGCTGCATATCCACGGCCATGCCGCACAATCCGGCAAGGTTGAAGATGTGCTGCGGGTTGCCGGCTCTGGTCAGGATGCCGCTTCCGGCCAGGAAGTAGTCGATGAAGTCCACTTGCTGCGATCGCTTGCGCGTATCGGAGATCGCCGAGATCGCCATGTCGACCGTTCCGGCGCTCACGGATTTGAGTAAGCCGTTGAAATCGTGATTGGCAACATCGGCTTTCATACCCATCTGCGCTGCGATGGCTTTGACGAGGTCGAAATCGAATCCCGTCACCTGTTTTGTATGATTGGCGTAAAATTCGAGCGGGGCGTACGAAATGTCGGAGCCCACGTGCAAAGGAGGCGCAGCCAGGGCAGCGAGTGGGGTCAGCGCAAAAAGCAGCGCGGCTAATCGAACGAGCATATCTCTCTTATCGGTAGCAAGGGCCGCCGGATTAGCATCCTGAAGCCGCGTTTCGTGCAGGATTACCCGTTTCTCCAAGCGTGCCGCCGCGAGGCAACGCCGTACACGCCCATTTGGCTCATGCGTCAGGCCGGCCGCTATCTGCCGGAATATCGCCGGCTGCGCGAGCGCTATTCCTTTTTATCGGTGCCGCGATTCCGGCGCAGCGGCAAAAGTCACCGTGGACACCGTGCGCCGCCTGGGCGTGGATGCCGCAATTATCTTTGCGGACATCCTGTTGCCTCTCATTCCTATGGGCCTCGGATTGCGTTACGAAAAGGGCGATGGCCCGCGCATCGAGCGTACGGTCCGCACTTCTGCCGACGTGGATGCCATTCCCGGCGTGGACGTTCAGGGCGAACTTGGTTTTGTATCAGAGACCGTTCGGCTCGTGCGCGCGGAGTCAGGGCCAAACGCCGGTCATCGGTTTTGCCGGTGCGCCGTTTACGGTCGCCTCGTATGCCATCGAAGGCGGCAGACTCGCGCAACTATACCGCTACGAAGACGCTCATGCACACCGACCCGAAAACGTTTCACCGTTTTATGGGACGCATCTCGGAAGTGACCGCGCAATACTTAAAGATGCAAGTTGACGCCGGCGCGCACGCCATCCAGATGTTCGACATGGGTGGGCGCACTCTCGCCGCAAGATTACCGCACGTTCGTTGAACCCCATTCGCGTGCGGTGATCGCCTCGCTGCCGAAAACGACGCCGGTCATCCACTTCGGCACGATGACCGGGAACTTGCTCACGCACATGCGCGACGCGGGTGGGGACGTGATCGGCCTTGATTGGCGCGTCGAACTCGACGAAGCGTGGCAGATGCTGGGAGACACGGTCGCGGTAGAAGGCAACCTGGGTCCGGCGCTGCTTTTCACGAACCGCGAAACGATCCGCGGCGCTGCGCGGGATATTCTCAGACGCGCCGGCGGGCGTCCGGGCACATGTTCAACTTGGATATGGAGTTTTGCCCGAAATGCCGGTTGACAGCGTGCTCGCTCTGATCGATGTCGTGCACAAGTACCGTTCGGCTGACCAAAATCGTACTGCTCGGCTAACGCCGGCCCCGAAGAACCTGAACAGGTTTGACCCTTCCTGGACCGGATCGTCAGCGGCAGACGCATTTCGTCCGAGCGGTACGAACAAGTGTTGGAGAATTACCAGCGCATCGGCGGCGCCTCACCATTCAACGAACTTACGCGCCGGCAAGCGCGCGCGCTGGAACGAGAACTTGCCGCGCGCGGAACCCACCTGCCGGTGCAAACCGCCTTTCGCTTTATGCCGCCATTTATCACCCAGGTCCCGGCCCAAGCGCACGAGCAGCGCGAGCAAACGATCGCGGTGATCCTGGCCGCTCACCAAAGCGAAGCGAGCTGGCAGAAATACATCGACCTTTTCCCGGATGCACAGTTCACCGCTCCGTTCTACGAGCGTCCCGGCTTTATCGATGCACATGCCGATCGCATCCGTGAAGCGCTGCGCGCCGACTGCACCGATGCAGCGCAAACACCGCTGATTTTTACCGCTCATAGTATTCCGCAAGTTATGGCTTCGCGATCTCCTTATGTCGCGCAGATCCATGCCTCTGCAGAGTCTGTTGCAGCGCAAACCGGCACACCGGCGTGGCACGTGGCCTACACGAGCCGCACCGGTTCGCCCTGCGAACCTTGGCTCGAGCCCGACGTCCGTGACTTGATTGCCGATCTCGCGGCCCAAGGGTTGCGAGAGGTCGTGGTCGATCCGATCGGCTTCTATGCGATCACGTCGAGGTGCTCTACGATCTCGATGTCGCGGCAGCAGAGGTAGCGCGCCAGCATGGCGTGCGTATGAAACGCGCGCGCGCACTGAACGACCATCCGCGATTCATCGGCGTCTTGGCGGACGCGGTTCGGGCTTGCCTCGCGTAGCGGTCATCGGCGGCGGCGTGAGCGGGCTGTCCGCTGCGCTGCGTCTTCAGGATTTGTCGGCTGCCGCAGGGGCGCCGCTGGACGTTACGCTGCTCGAGGCCGCCGACCGCGTCGGCGGGTGCGTCCAAACAGTGGAGCGCGACGGCCTGCTCATGGAACTGGGGGCCGATTCGCTGCTCGCAGCAAAGCCCGCCGCGCAGTGGATGCTCTTGCGTTTGAACCTGCTGCCGCAAACAGTCCAGACGCCCGCGCGTTTCAAAGGCGCGCGGATCGTGCGCGGCCGGCGGCTGCGCCGCATTCCGCCGGATTTCCGGCTCTTCGCACCGCGATCCATTCCGGCGTTCGCCGCGAGCGGGCATCTTCAGCCCCGCCGGCCTTGCACGCGCCGCCCTCGAGCCGTTCATCCCCGCTCGCAAAGTGGTGGACGAGAGTTTAGCGTCGTTCGTTACGCGACGCTTCGGCCGCGAAGTTCTGGACCGCCTCGCACAACCGATCGTCGGCGGCATCTACTCGGCCGATCCGCAACATCTCTCAATGCAAGCCACGCTTCCGGAATTTCTAAACTACGAACGCCGCTTCGGAAGTGTCTTTGCCGGCCTGCGCCAGGCGGCGGTCACATCGCCCCCTGCGCATTTGGTAAGCTTGAGCGGCGGTTTGGGCACGCTTGTTCAAGCAATAGAACGGGAGTTGGAAGCGCGCATTCGTACAAATGCCGCCGTCGCGCGCGTCGAACGGTTCGGGCGTGAATGGACGGTCGTCTTGGCGGACGGATCGACACTGGTCTGCGATGCAGTCATCTGCGCGCTGCAGGCGCCGGACGCCTCGCGAATCTTGGCACCGATGGATGCTCGTATCGCCTCGCAGCTCGCGCGCATTACCTGCAACTCGATCGCGACGATTAACTTAGCGTACGATGCCGCTTCGGTGCGCCTTCCTGCGAGCACCGGCTTTGTGGTCCCGCAGAGCGAAGGGCGTCTGCTGGCAGCGGCGACGTTCAGTTCGCAAAAATATCCGGGCCGATCCGCCGACGACACGGTGCTAATTCGGGCCTTCGCCGGCGGCGCGTTCGGCCCCGATCACGTTCACCGCTCGAACGCCGAGCTGGCAGCGGGCGCTCATTCCGAGTTGCAGTCGCTGATTCGTGTGACCTCCGAACCGAAAAGTGCACTGATTCAACGGTGGAACAACGTTTTGCCGCAGTACGAGGTCGGGCACGTGGGTCAGATTCTCGCGCTGAGCACGCTGGTTGCGGGCATACCGGGCTTGGCCTTGGCTGGTTGCGCCTACGCGGGCGTCGGGATTCCCGACTGCATCGCAAGCGGACAGGCAGCCGGGGACGCGATTTTTGGGTACCTACGTTAAGCAAAGGAGCCCTTTTTATGCGTTATTTTCTAACCGCCGCGGCTTTCGCGGCTTCGATCCTCACAATAAGTCCCATCGCTGCGCTCGCGGTCACCTCCGGCGAATCGCTGGCGGGATTGCTTGCGACCCCCATCGATTCCCGTACGGGTTACGTCGGCGAGCCCGTCACGATGACCGGCGTCTATTCTGAATCCGGCGATGTTTCGGGCGCCAAGTTGTACGGAACCGTAACCAGCGTCGTCCATGCCGGCCAAGGCCGGGCGGACAAATTCACGTGACGTTCACCCGGCTCGTTCTGCCGAGCGGCGCGACGTACGCGGTCGACGGCGTCGTCACCGGGATGCAAGCGCAAACCAAAAACAACGTGCTTAAAGAAGCCGGCGGCGCCATTGCCGGCATGGCCGTAGGCAATATGCTTGGTAAGACAATCTTCCACGTCGCGGGAGGCGGACTCGTCGGCCTTGCCGGCGGCTTTTTACTGGCAAAGAATAACAAAGCGGACGTAACGGTCTCGCGCGGCTCAGCCGTCCGCGTGACGCTCCGTTCGGTTCGCCGTCAGGCGCACGGCTAGCCGGAATCCGTTGCCGCTGCATTGACATTTTTCGATACAGGAACTAGTATCGAAGAGTGTCAATGCAACGGTGCTGCGTGCCGGCGAAAGTCGCGCGCAAAGACTTCTCTTCGGAAGCCGCTCTTTTAAAGGCGGTTTCCGACCCATACCGTCTGAAGATTCTGGCTACGCTCGCAAGCGTAACCGGTGAGGTCTGCGTGTGCGATTTCACCGACGCCCTTCCGCTGAATCAACCAACGGTATCGCACCACCTCAAACTTTTGCGCGATGCGGGTCTTATCGACTCGGAGCGCCGCGGCACGTGGGTCTATTACCGCCTGCAGCCCGATGCGCGCACGCGGCTGGCCGACGCATTGGCAGCCATCTTCCGCCAGAAAGTAACCGCATGAAAACCCACCTGAATTTTGCCACGAAGGATCTGGCAAAAAGTGTTTTCTTTTATTCAACGTTGCTCGACGTGCAGCCCACGAAGGTTTTGGACGATTACGCCCTGTTCATTACGCACGAGCCGCCGCTGGAATTAGCGCTGGACCTGAGCGAGGACGTCCACTCTTCACACGACGCGCATTACGGGATCTTTGTGGAGAGCGCGGATATTGTGGATCGCGCAATCGAACGGCTGCAATCCGCGGGCTTGGCCGGATCAGTTGAGCGCGAAGAGACATGCTGCTACGCCAATCAAAGCAAAGTTTGGGCTTCGGATCCGGAAGGCCGGCGCTGGGAAATTTACACGGTGCACGAAGAAACCGGGCACCGCATTGACGATGACGCGCGTTGCTGCACCTCGGCTTAGCGCGGCGCGCGGCCGCCGAGGGCATCGGAACGGCCCTTCTGCTCGCAACGGTTATCGGGTCGGGGATTATGGCCCAGCGGTTATGCGGCGGTAATCTGGGGCTGATGTTGCTTGCAAACGCTCTGGCAACGGGGGGCGTGCTCGTCGCCTTGACTGCCGCGTTGGGCGCGATTTCGGGCGCGCATTTTAATCCGGTCGTCTCGCTGGGCGAAGCGGCTCGCGGCGAACTGGCGTGGCGCGACGTGCCCGTCTATACGCCTGCGCAGATTGCGGGCGCGATCGCCGGCGCGATATGATCGCCAACGTCATGTTCGGCCTGCCCGCTGCGTTCGACTACGCAGCTCGTTCACGGCATTCGCCGTGGCCGGATACATTGTCGCTGCTTATTGGTTCACCCCTTCGACGTCGTTTGCTAATCCCGCCGTCACGATAGCCCGCACGATGTCCGATACCTTCGCCGGAATACGTCCCCAAGACGCGTTTGGGTTCATTTCCGCGCAATTGGCCGGTGCGCTCGCAGCCATAGCAATCTTTGCCTGGGTTGCGCCTTCGCGGGAGCCGGAGAAGCTGTCCCCATGAAACGCGCGCTCTTCGTATGCGTTCACAACAGCGCGAGAAGCCAAATGGCCGAGGCATTCCTCAAACAGATCGCGGGCACGTCGCTCGATGTGCACAGCGCGGGGCTTGAGGCCGGCACGCTAAATCCATTGGTTGTCGAAGCGATGGATGAAGTCGGAATCGATATCTCGGCTAATCGGACGAAAACCGTCCGCGATCCGTCGATCACCCACGCGCGGTTCGATTACGTCATAACGGTCTGCCAGGAAGCGAGTGCGCAAGCATGCCCGATCTTTCCCTCACAAGGTGAGCGGCAGTTCTGGTATTTCGACGATCCGTCGGAGTTCAAAGGCTCGGACGGCGAGAAGTTGCGCTCGATCCGCATTGTTCGCGACGCAATCAAGAAACGAGTGAGCGACTGGTATGAATCGCTCGGAGCCCGGTTACCGCAACCATAATCCCGG
The DNA here is from genome assembly GCA_963702335.1 of Vulcanimicrobiota bacterium. Lineage (GTDB taxonomy): Bacteria > Vulcanimicrobiota > Vulcanimicrobiia > Vulcanimicrobiales > Vulcanimicrobiaceae > DASSRQ01. The sequence goes on from CAVPCC010000020.1 coordinate 206,786, forward strand.
GAATCATTCCGGTACTATGGATATTGACAAAACGCTCCGCGATATCGCTCTCTTTACGGCACGCCTTACGCTCGGCGGCTCGATGGTCGCGCATGGCGCGCAGAAGATGTTCGGCATCCAAGAAGGTCCAGGACTTAAAGGCACCGCCAAGATGATGGATTCACTCGGTTTCTCTCCGGGCGAGCGCTACGCGCCGGCCCTCGCCGCCGCTGAAATGGGATCGGGCGCACTCATCGCTACCGGAGCATTAGGCCCGGTCGGCCCCGCGCTCTTGCTCACCGTCATGCTTGTTGCAATCGAAACCGTCCATCGTCCCAAGGGGTACTTCGCCCAAAAGGGCGGATACGAAATGAACGCGATGTTTATCATGATCGCGCTTTTGCTCGCGAATGAGGGATACGGATCGCTTTCGCTCGACGAGGTGATGGGACTGCGGGCAAAGCTGCGTCCCGTCCATGGATGGATCGCACTCGTGGGCGGCATTGCCGGGGCGATGCTCATGTTGGGCCAGCGTGGCGAACCGCCCTCGCAGGCAGCACAGCGCCCGCAAACGGAAACGGCCGCAACCGATTCCAAGATCGGCGCGACCGTTTAACAAACTGGTGCCAAGGGCCGGAATCGAACCGGCGACACCGCACTTTTCAGGCGCGTGCTCTACCGACTGAGCTACCTTGGCAAGGTAAGAGGTCTCGCGGCGACCGCCCTGGGTTCGCTGCGGGGCCCTCTTACCCTTCGAGGCCCCTACTGCGAGAAATCGACCGTGAAAAGGTACGAGCCCGGAATGTTCTTGCAGTCGTGTTCTTCGGGCGCGTAGCGACTTTGCTTCGCAGCGCGCACCGCTGCTTGATCGAGCTGCATATAGCCGGATGAGGAATAAACCGACGCGCCGGTGACCGAGCCGGATGCATCGAGATCGACTTTCACTTTCGTTTGCGCCGCGATGCCTTGTTCGTCTTCAGGCGCTTGCGGCGTCACCGTGTCGATCGCCTTTGCTGCGACATCGGGCGCGCTGCACGCCGGTTTAGGCGTTGGGCTCGGAATGACGGGTTCCTGAGTCGCCTGTGGGCCGGGCCTCGTGCTGGCCTGAGGGCTTGGTTCCGGCGTCCCAGGTAACGCACTCGCAATCGCGATTGCCACTTTGCCGGTCCGGGTCGGGTGCGTGTTGGTAAGATGCATTACGGGTCGTCGTGCTGCGGCCGGCTTGCGCTGCGCCTTTGTCGTCTGAAGCTTTGGCGGCGGCGTCGGCGTGGGTTTGGGAAGCACCAGAACGATGATTTCGCCGTGCGAGGGCTTTTGCTCCGGAGCTGCCGTAACCGGCCGTGAATGAACGATGGCCGCAAAGAGAATGTGCGCTGCAAGTGAACCGGCGATAGCGATGCGAATGATACGGGCGTTCGAGCGTATCTTCATGATCGCCAAAACAGCGGAGAATATGCAATTGTGACAGTCGTGGTCGTCGGACTTGGCGGCATGGGCAGTGCCGCGCTGTTTCATCTAGCGCGCCGCGGCGCAACGGTCATCGGGTTGGAGCAATTCGGGGCCGCGCACATGAAGGGCGCTTCGCACGGGCGATCGCGCATCATCCGTCAGGCCTATTTCGAAGATCCGCGTTATGTGCCGCTTCTCAAGCGCGCATACGAACTTTGGGCCGAACTCAATGCAGGTGCGCCCGAACCGGTTTGGCGTTTGTGCGGCGGCGTTGCCATAGGAACGCGCGATTGCGCGCTCATCGAAGGCAACGTGCGGTCCGCGCTCTTACACAGTATCGAACACGAAGTGCTCGAGCGCAACGACGCCGGCCGCAGATTTCCGGCTTTTGCCTTGCGGCGAGATGAAGTTGCCCTATACGAGCCGACGGTCGGCATGCTCTTTCCGGAACTCTGCGTTGCCGAACATCTACGCGCCGCGCTCGCTGCAGGCGCGCAGGCGCGCTTCCACACAACGGTTCGCGATATTTCTACGCGGGGCGAAGCAATAGTCGTGCAATTATCGAGCGGCGAGCGCATCGAGTGCGACCGTCTCGTGTTGACGGCCGGGCCATGGATTGGCGATTTTGCGCGGTTTCCGGTGCGCGTGGAGCGCAACGTTCAGCATTGGTTCGAACCTCGCGCGAACCCGCCAGAACACATCTTCATGGTCGAGCGTCCTACACTTTCGCGCTTGCTCTACGGTTTTCCCGACGTTGGCGAAGGCGTGAAGGCGGCGTTTCATCACTCCGGAGAGTTTCTTCAAGCCCCTGCAGAGCATAGCGATGTAACGCGTGAGGATGAAGTTGGCGACGTTCGAAGTGCGTTAGACGAAGTGTTGAGCGGGGGTGCCGGGCGGCATGTGCGTTCGGAGCCGTGCATGTACGCAGTTACGCCGGACGAGCATTTCATTATCGGAAGCGATTTGGAGCGGCCGAATATTACCGTTGCCTGCGGTTTTTCCGGTCACGGCTTCAAGTTCTGCTCGGTGGTCGGCGAGATACTCGCGGATCTTGTCTTAGAAGACTCAAGCGGGCACGACATCTCGCTCTTCGATCCGCACTGGCCGGTGCTTGTTAACGGTTAAACGCCGCCTCACCAGGCCGATGCAGAAAACGGGCACCGCGATGAGCTGCACCCCGCGATGAGCTGCACCCCGCGATTCCCTTGCCGCACGTAGCGTACAGTCGATTAAAACGGCGCCAGATGCGCCGGAACGTCGTCGGGTGAACCATCATCGACAACGATAACTTCTACCGTACCGCGTGGAAACGTCTTGACTGAGCACGGTTGCGACACTTTGACGAACAAACGCCGTCGTGCCGTACGTCGGAATACGACGGTGACCATGGGGATCGGGCGTGCGTGCGTGTTTCTTGCGTGGCCGCTCGTGTTAGAGAGTAACTGCCGCAGGAGTTTGACGAAAGGGCACCTTACCTAAAAACTGCGGGCCACTTTGCCCAAGAAGGAGGCGGTACTTGTGAAGGACGCCGGCTACGAGGCGTTTGAGCGCGGCGAGGAAACCCGCCGGACCAACCAACCGCCGTCGGCAGCGCGGGACGCATTTGCGCAAGCGGTTGCCGCGTTCCGCTCGGCAGGCAGCCCGAGCGATCTTGCCCGTGCGCTGACGCGCTGCGCCCAGGTCGAGCGCGATATACGGAACTACGATGCGGCCTTGCAGTTTCAACAAGAGGCCGTCGATCTATACCGCTCATGCGATAAGACCGCGTCTCTTGCGCACGCTATCCGTCACTACGCCGACATTTTGGTCGCAGCAGGCCGATGTGAAGACGCGGCGCCCTTTTACCGTGAAATGCTGCAGCTGTACGAAGATAGCTGCGAAGTACCGCCGCTAGAAATGGCCAATGCCATTCGCAGTGTGGCGCTCCATGCCGAGCTCAGCGGCGATGCGCAACAAGCGCGCCGCTTCTGGCATGATGCGCGCGCACGTTACGAGAACCTCGGCCCGCTCTTCGCGCAGTTGACCGGAAGTAGCGAGAATCGCGCTGTGAAAGAAGCAGACCGGCACCTTGCGACGCTTGCAGCTTCGCAGGACGGCGCGCTCTGAACGCTTCCCCGCCTACGCCCTTGGCGATCTTTCAAAAAGCGCAAGCAACGTGGGAAGCGCGCCGCCTGCCGCCTTACGTTGATTTTACCGTGCACATTCAACACCGCGACGCAAACGGACAATTGATCTCCGGCAACGAGCACGTGCTGCTGCGCACGTTCAACCATTGGTGCAAGACACAGGAACTCGACTCGGATTCCTCTCAGGTCAAGACGTCGGCCGGTCCTTCTTGTTTCGGACCCGGCCTCTCGCCGCTTGGGTTTAACATCTCGGCGCAGTATCCGGCAAGCACGCAGATCGACCCGTTCGTTGCGTCTCCCTCAACGATTGCATCAGTACGCGCCGTACATTACACGACAACGCTTGCCGGCGAACAAATCGTGGACGGCGTTCCGTGTTACCGTTTGGTTCTTGCGCCGACCGGAAGCCCGAACTACTATCCGCTGCGCGGCCTGCTTGTCGATGAGCAAACGTTCGACGTGCGCGGGCTAACGTATGCGATGACGCAGAACGGCTGGGCCGGGTCTATCGACTATGCATTCCGCCCTTACACTGCTCGCGGCATCTGGTGGATCGCCTCAATTTCTGCGCGATGGACGCCGCCACCGCGCGATCGCACCGATCTGCCCTTTGCCAGTCTGCTCACCGTAACCGGCGTCACGTTTCCGACGCTTTAGGGAAATCGAAACCAGACTCCAGTTGCCGTTCAAGGTCGTTTTCGCTCCGGCGATCGTCTTAATCGGCGCGAATTACCCGCTCGCACCGTGCCAAAGCTATGCTTATGCTGTGGCGGGACGGCAGCCAAGCGCCCCCAAGGTGGGTGCGAAGCGTTTAAACCGGCAGACCGCGCGAGAGAACCGCAACGTAGAAGAGAACGATTGCGGCATATAACCAGAAACCGACGCCCGAAATCCCGGCAGCTTTTCCCGCCGCTCGTGTTACCACGTCACGGACTCTACCGCGATAGAGCGATGCTGCAACCAGGTCGATATTCCCGAACGCGCCCAATAAACCCAATGCAACGTTGATCGGATTTGAGCCGATGCCGGCAAACGCCGTCAAGAACACGCCCGCGATCAGCGGCAGATAAAATCCACGCAGAATGAAGCGCCGCCGATCGCTCGGACTCTCAAGCGCAACGTCCGCCGGCGCAGCGGCGAACATGCACGCCGCAGCCAGGCGCGCAAGAAACCAAACCGCCAGCGCCGCGGCAATGGCAACTGCGTAACGCGGCCAAAGCGGCCAATGCAAAATATCCGCAAGCTGCGCCGTATCGCCCGCGCTCAAGAACGGCGTGACCATCACGTAATTGACGAACTCCAAAATGCCCAGCCAAGCGATCCAAAAGATCAGCAGCCGCCCAAACCCGTCGCGCGCCGGCTGCCGCCGATACCACAACAGAAACGCGACGCCCAACAGCAAACTCGCCAGCGGCCCGGCGGCAAGAACGATCGCATTCTGCGCGGGTGAACCAGTCGGATTGTTCTCGTAAAACGCATAAATGCGCGGCGAGAATCCCAACGCTTGCGCCGCAAATCCATGCCCGGCCTCATGAAAGACCGCCGTCAACAATTGCGCCGACGCAAACGCCAACGAGGAATTCACGAAAAGCGCCGAAGCCTTCATGCCCGCAAGTTCGCTGATCAACAGAAAAAGCCCCGAGAAAAATCTCGGGGCTTCTTCCAAAGTGGCGACGCTGGTGGGGCTCGAACCCATGACCTCCGCCGTGACAGGGCGGCGCTCTAACCAACTGAGCTACAGCGCCATCGCCGCTTTTCGGGCCGGCGAGCGTTATTGGCACTCTCCGGTCTGCCGACCTCTAGCCGCAAGAATGGTGGGCACGGTTGGGATTGAACCAACGACCCCCCGCGTGTGAAGCGGATGCTCTCCCACTGAGTACGCGCCCTCATGCGACCGGAACCGGGCTATTTTACGTTAGACCGCACCCCCCTGTCCAGCATGAAAGTGGCCCGCGAGGGATATACAGAAGAAATGCGCCTGTTCACCTTCGGCCACGGAACGCTCAGCGAAGAGCAAATCGGCCGCCTGGTCCTTAACGCCGGGATCCGGCGTGTCGTCGACGTGCGAACGGTTCCCAAGAGCCGCGCGCATCCGTGGGTTTGGCGGGAAGAGATGGCGTCGTGGATTCCCGATCGCGCGCAGGCCGATTACGTTTGGGCACCGGACTTGGGCGGATTCCGAAAGCCGAAGGCGGATTCTCACAACACCGCGCTGCGAAACGGCTCTTTTCGCGGTTATGCGGACTACATGGAAACGCCCGCGTTCGAATCGGCACTGCAGCAGCTCTTGGATACGATTGCGAAGCGCGTAACCGCGGCTATGTGCTCCGAAACGCTCTGGTGGCGGTGCCACCGCCGGTTGATTGCCGACGCGGCCGTGCTTTTGCACGGCGTAAGCGTCGAACATCTTGCGCCGGACGGCAAGACCCAAGCGCACGTGCCCACCAAAGGCGTACGACGCGAAGGCACGCACCTTCGCTACGACGGGATCGAGCCGTCGTGAACGCTCCTATCGAGGCGCTTGCCGATCCGCAGGCCGCGGCCAAAGCCGCTGGGCTGCGCTATGTGACCGACGAGATGCCGGGCATCCGGCGTGTAAGCCGCGGCAAGCACTTCGCCTACCTTGCTCCCGACGGCAAGGAGATCGCCGATGAGGACGAGCTCAAGCGCATCAAGGCGCTCGCCGTTCCGCCCGCATACCAAGACGTTTGGATCTGCCCGGTTGCCAACGGCCATCTGCAAGCAACCGGCCGCGATGCGCGCGGACGCAAACAGTACCGCTACCACAAGCGCTTCCGCGAGATCCGCGATGAAACCAAGTATGCCAGGATGATCGCCTTCGCGCAAGCGCTTCCGAAGATTCGCGAACGCATCGCGGCCGATCTCTCGCTATCCGGCCTTCCGCGCGAAAAAGTGCTGGCGACGGCAGTCGAGTTGCTTCAAAGCACCGCAATTCGCGTCGGCAACGAAGAGTACGCAAAGGACAATCACTCCTATGGCCTCACCACCTTGCAAAACCGCCATGTAAAAGTCACGGGCTCGAGCGTGCGCTTCTCGTTCCGCGGCAAGAGCGGCGTGCGCCATGCGATCGATCTGCGCGATAAGCGCCTGGCGCGCATCGTGCGCCAATGCCAAGAACTTCCGGGGCAACAGTCTTCGAATATATGGACGACGATGGAAACCCCCACGCCATCGACTCCGCCGACGTGAACGATTACATCCGCGAGATCTCCGGCGATGACTTTTCGGCCAAAGATTTCCGCACGTGGGTGGGCACTGTGACGTGCGCGATGCTGCTAGCCGATCAAGAGATCGCGGAAACGCAAACGGAGCGCAAGCAGCAATTGACGTCGGTCATTAAAGACGTCGCCCACCGCCTGGGCAACACGCCTGCGGTCTGCCGCAAGTGTTACGTTCACCCGCATGTCATGGAACATTTCATGGAAGGCGAGCGGGTCGATCTGCAGCGCAAAATGCAGGACGCGCAAGGGCTACTCACCGAGGAGTTACTCGTGCTTGCCTTGCTGCAGGAGCGAGCCAAGGAAAGCGATTCGTCGCGAACCATGAAGCAGCTGCAGCGATCCATTAGGAGCCGCAAGAAGAAAGCAGCGTGATAGCTGCCCTCGTCCTCTCGGCGCTCGCGGCCACTGCAAGCGTGCACCACCGGGTAAGCACGCAGAGCCCGCAAGCGCAGGCCGCGTTCGATCGCGGTCTGCTGCTGTTGTACGCGTACAACGGCGAGGCCGCCTACGACTCGTTCGCACAGGCCTTACGTGACGATCCGCACTTGGCAATGGCGGCGTGGGGGCAAGCGCTGGCAGGCGGCAGCGACCTCAACACGGGCATCACGCCCGAACGCTTTGCGCGCGCGCAAGAGGCCGCGCAGCGCGCCCTCGCGCTGGAACCCTTCGCATCGCCCGAAGAACGCGCGTACATCGAAGCGGCGGCGAGCTCGTTACGCCGGTAGCACTACGACCGTGCCGGCGACGATAACACCGCCTACCGCACCGCCATGGAATCGTTGAGCGCGCATTATCCGCTCGACGATGATGCGCTAATGCTGCAAGCCGAAGCACTCATGGAAAACCGCATCGCCGATCCGCAGGCGCTCGCGCTCATCGAGCGCGTGCTCGCGCGATCGCCCAACCACGTCATGGCCAACCACCTGTGCATCCACGCCTACGACTATGCGCCGGATCACGCTCCCGGCTTGCGCTGCGCCGACCGCATTGCGTCTTGGACGCTGGATCCGCAGGAAGTGCATCTCGCGCACATGCCCGTGCACACCTACATAACGATGGGGCGGTACGCACGCGCATTGTCCGTTGCCGAGCGTGCGTGGCAGTTGCGGCAAAGCCCCGGTGCGCCAGAACACTACGCGCAGCACGACGCGTACACCGGCTGGAGCATCGCCATGATGCTCGGCGATGAAAGCGTCGCAGAACGCTGGGCGCAGCGCACCGGCGCGGCATACGGCGGCAGCGACATGTGGATCACGTGGGCGCGCTTCGGCGATTGGGAGCATCTGAACGGCACGCCCTCGCCGCGCGAATTTTACGCCGCCCTCGCGCGCGGACTTGCCGACGTGCACGCGGGCAATCTCCCCGCGGCCGTCGCGATGCTCGGATTGTACAACGGCGCAGACGCCGACTATCGATATCTGCTGCAAGCCGCCATTGCCGAACGTGCCGGACGCACCATTGAAGCGGTCACCGCCCTGCAACGCGCACGCGCGTATCAGGCGCGCAACGATGTGGGTGAAGAGTTGCCGCTCTTTCCGGCCGGAGAATATTTGGGTGGGCTCTTTTACCGTCGCGGCGAGTTCGCGCAAGCCGAACAAACGTACGATGCCACACTCGCGCGGTACCCGAGCGATCCGCGCGCCTTATACGGACTTGCGCTCTGCCAACGCGCGCTCGGGCAGACGGAAAGCGCGGCACAGACGATGCGTGAATTCAATCGCCTGTGGACCGCGCCGGCCGATCCGCAGATCGACCATTAGTTACTTTGGTTGCGAAGCGTGCGGGCAATACCGGCAAGCAGATCGCTCAGCGAATCTGCACCACCTGCAAGACGTTCGCGAAAACCGCTACTTCGGCCGCCCTCGAGCATGCGTAGCATGCGCGCTTGAGCCGCCTGAGCAAACAATTCGTCGCGCCGCCGCTGGATTTCCGCACTGTACCAGTGCTCCATGGGTGCGCCTTTCATCAAAAAAAGAAATAAAAAAACCTCTCGCGGTGCGGAGGCCTTTAAAGTCGGAACCGGCAAGCGCGAACGCTACGTCGGCCCTCGACTGCGAAGGGCTCCAAAAAGAACGACGGCCGCGCAGCCGCTAGGGCGCGCGCAGGGCAAATGTTGCATCGGTGTATTCATTAAAGCCGTCTCCTTTCCGAAAAAGTTTTCTCACCTTACCACGCACCCAATTCCCCTGTCAAACAAGGGAGAACCCACGCCCACAAAAAACCAAGCCCCCTGGTCATCAGTCATCCCGAGGCACAGAATGTCATCCTGAGGTATCGAAGGACATTGTCATCCTGAGGCATCGAAGGACCCTGAGCCTGTCGAAGGGCGTCGAGGGCATCGTTCGATCAACAGAATGTCACCTGAGGATCGAATGTCATCCTGAGGTATCGAAGGACCCTGAGCCTGTCGAAGGGCACCTAAGGCACCCACAAATCAGCGGGCGGTTAGCTCGAGTGGGAGAGCGCTTCCTTGACACGGAAGAGGTCATAAGTTCAATCCTTATACCGCCCACCATTAAGTTTGCTGGACTTAGTACCTTCGGCAAAGCGGAAAGCCCGATATTTCTCGGGCTTTTTCGTTATTTCGAATCCCTCTCTTCATTCCGGCGACTGAGCACATAGAAGCCATAGGGCGCAGGCAGTCGAGGGTACCAACAAGGGTACTAGGGACACAAGCGTGTAGCGTACAACTTTCGACCCCAGAAACAGCCGCGCTGAAACAGGTGCTCGGCTGCGGTAGTTTCTTTCTTCGCATATATCCAGCAGGAAACACAAATGCCGCGACCCGACAAACCGATATATACAACGCCTCTCGAACGCGCTCAGTATGAACTCTTTCGGTCGCGAATATATGTCATTGTCGGAGCGATACCATGGGTAGTCTCTACATATAGTGCCTACGTTGTACCATGGCTTCACTCGCGTGTTTCCGCTATCGTAAGTTTAGCCGTCGTATTCCTTGCTATTGAAGCTATTCAACTAACAATAAGCTTTATGAATATTTCCGTTCTTCAAATAGAGCAAAATCAGGAGCAGCACGCCCTCGATTCGCAGCTAATCCTATCCCTTGACGCGCTCAAGACCGAACTGCGCCGTCGCCCAGAAGTTAATAGTACTATCAACTGGTCTCTGTTTGGGAGCTTAAAGGTTTGATGCGAGCCTCTGATTATCTAGAAAGTTAGGTGCGTGTATGTATAAGAGCGTGGTTTTATGCGCCGTGCTTTATGTAGCTGCTGTGATTCCTGCATCAGCCCAAGACGTTTCGTTCGGTGCTACGTGGTGGCGAGGTCTCAGCGATGACCAGCAAATCTATACCGTCGAAGGGGCGATACAGTCGTTTCCGTCTGGCTTCATCAACGGCAAAATAGCTCAGTGGGACCATCTAATGCAGCTGGCGCGGAGTGCTAAAATCGACCCCCATCTTCTATTAACGTTAGAGTCGCTTAATGTAAGAGCCGCGAAAGCGGCATCCTTCCCGAAGTTCAGTAAGACTTTTGGAACCTATGTGCACGGGATAGGAGACTTTTACAATAACTATCCCAATGCGTCCAGCGCGGACGTCGGCGACATATTACAGTGTTTAGCAGACGTCCCAATAGAATCTTGCGACCAAGTAGCAAAGGAAAATGGCGGCAACTAAAGGAGGTCGGGGTGCGCTTTAATAGATGGTTAATTCAGGCGCGGAGAACGCTAAGAGCATGATACGTGCTCGTCTTTGGTATTTATTAGGCGGAGTGATTGTCGTAATTCTTGGCTTCCAATTTCTGCTGCGATACGACTACGAGCACGGTACCGGGGGCGTGTCATGCGAATTGACCGCCTTTCTAATAAGTCTTGCTACATGCCGTGCGAACCCAGCACACCCACACCCAGCGCGGCGCCGCTCCCTACGGGGACGCCAATTGATTGGGTCCAAAGGTATTTTGAAGTTCAGAGCATCTTAGAAAGGCGCAGCGAACAAGCGATTCAGTTAGCGAAGGAAACGCCACAAGCCGTTACGATTGCCAACGCGAATGGACCCGAATACGAATGGACTACTCGCAATGACCCGCAATATCGTGCTTTCGCAAAATTGGCAAACGTCCAACCTTCAAAAGTAAACGTGTTTGACGCAATTAGCCTGGATATTATTAATACACGCCACGACACGCCATTGCTGGTTTGCTACTGTTCAAAGGGCAATACAGGTTGGGATTGGGAGGTGCACCTTGATACACGTGAGGTTTACTTTGTCAACGACAATGCAGACCTTAGTAAGAAGTACGGCTTGACGCAGTAGTATCCAGACACAATCGAATTTCTGGACCACCGTTTTTTTAGGTTCAATCTGCTATTCAAGACTTCTTCAGCAAAACGATAGGAGAAACGCTGAATAGCAAGGGTGGGCGTTACGACTGGTTCGATGCGTTGTTCAACCGAGGGCGCTTTGGAAATAGGCATCTAGGCTCCTTAACCTCTCTAAGCCTTGTTGGACGACTAGAGTTCCGCTCATTTACGTTTGCCTGATGCACAGCGAGATAAGAAGAATCCAACCTAGGACAAAGTCTATTATCGCTAGTGCAAATTTCATTTCAAACAAATGAATCGCTGCGAACGGTAATATGATGATGATGAGCAGCGCTATCAACGCTGAAAATGGCTTCACCTTCCATGCCGTGCAGACAACAACGAGTGAAAAGACCAAAAGAAGCGGGAGCGCGGGAAGTAAAATCACGTGATACCCGCTTTCACGCCCTTCTCGCCCTATGACCGTTCGCCGGGTGGCGCCCCGTGAGGGCGAGACCTCGTGAGGTCCGGTCCTGATTAAACTTTTTCCGCATTCGAGTCACCCTTCGGCGGGTTACTTTAACGCCACGTCCTATAAAACCGCCCTTCATTACACTTTGCGTTGCAAAGTACCGCCTCTTGTGGTACGGTCTAACCATAAAGTGCCGACCATAGAGCCAAAGGAGTAAAGGGTGCTCGCTAGGGCACTAGCAATAAGAGCTTCCGCGAAGCTCGATAGAACTGACTTTTTCCCCTCCCAGCAGACTCTTGACACGGAAGAGGTCATAAGTTCAATCCTTATACCGCCCACCATTTGCGGATTAAATAGAGAGAAAGGCGCGGGTCCCGCGCCTTTCGTCGTTTACGAAAGTATTGTTTCTTTTATGCCTGACCGCAATTGTTTGCGAAGTTCGGGCGTATCTTCGTGGCCGTGCGCGTCCACGGCGTGCAGTACGGCGAGTTCGATCAATTCGTCCGTCGTGTCTGCAGCAATGGCAATCGTGCAGTTCTTCTCACTAGGGTAATCGCGACAGTCAATGACCTGACGAGTCATAGCGTCTCCTCTCCCGCCTTGGGCGGTACGCCATTATAAAGCTGGCGAGTACCCCGCGTAAAGCCCCCGGCGCCCACCGGCCTGGCGTACGAACATCTTACGGTTGCGTTCCTTTGGCCATGTGGTTGTGCGCCCCGATAGCGGACCGCTTGCACATATAGACGCCGTGCTCGGTATTCCCGTAATACCGGCTGTCTTTGAAGTGGTAAACGTGGGTATCGGTATTCACCCACACGACCGGATTATTCGCACCACAGTGCAAACGCGGTGCTGCCATATGGGCTTGAGCGCCCAGAACACTCAGCAAGAAGGCCAGAGAAGTAGCACAAAGTAATCGCATAAATATCATCCTTTCCTTTTTTGGTTTCTTAAGTGCCCGGAACCGGTACAGGGACATCTTTAATGCGGGCGCCCCCCGCGGCCGCATCAGCTCCAAGAGATGTTGTCTGAGAGTTTAACCCGTCGATCGCCTGCGGATCGAACGAACCCGATTTGAGGTTTTGGCCCACGGATCCGAATGAGTCCGTCAGCCGCGCCACTCCCGCATCGAGCTTCTGCAAAAGCGGGTCCTTGCTCTTCTGCGCGATGCGTTCCGAAACGCGCGCTTCATGCACGGCAAACAGCAGCGCAATTCCGCCTTTGACCAGCGCCGCCGTCCGGTGCGGGGCGCCTTGAGCGAAAGCGCCGTTGTGGTACGGCGTCATCACCCAATGATGAAAGCAGAAATAGGCAATTCCCAAGTGCGCTACAAAACGCGTCTTGTCCAGAAATGCGGATGCCGGATTCAGGGCGCCGAGCAGCATCGCGACCGAGAGCACCGCGCCGACAACCGCCCGCTTCATATCCGTCCCAAAATGCCTTTGGCAAAGGCGGGCTCAAAGTGTTCGAGAATTTGCGGATTGCTTGTAACGAGCGAAATCGCTTCCTGCTTGAGCGCCTGCGGATCGGAACCGTGCTGCGAAATCAAGCCCGCAATTTGTTGAGCAACGTCGCCCTGCCCGTTCCGGCTCGCGTTGTCCGCTGCCGTCTGCAGCTGCTGTTGCACCTGCGAGCCGTCCATCGAGCCGATATGCTCGCTTGCCGCCTGGCCAACCGATGATTGATCGACCTCGCCCGTCGTCACCCGCCCAAGCATGTTTTCAACCTCATTGAACATATTTAATCCCTTCCGGTTTTGTCGCGCCGATTCGAACGCAATATACCCAACCGTTAACCCTTTTTTAAACGTGACCCGCTCGTTCTACGGGCAAGGGAAAGAGCGCTAACTGAACGTGATGAAGTCGCGTTGACCCACTGCGCGGGATGGTTGATTTCGCCTCCTTGCGGCAAGCGCACATACAACGCGCTTGTCGCGGATCCGCCCATATTCAGCGCAGCGTCGATCCCAGGCAACCCGAATGCGTCGGGAAATTGCATCAGGATATCCGCAAGATGGTACAGCGTCACAAAGTCTGTTACGCCCACAAGTATGGTCTCGCCGCTTCGCGCTACAAACGTGCGCCGATCGCGCAAGAGGTTCTCCCGCTGCATGCCCATCTTGCCGCCGATGTCCACCAACGTCGGATGCCCCTGCACGGCGTTCGAAAAGCCGCCGGCGCGCGCGGTTGGAACGATATCCGCTACTCCGCTCGCATCGGTAACAAAAGCGTCGGTGTAGTCCGGGCGCGCAGCCGATATTTTTCGCCCATTCGCAATCAGAAGTCCATCAGGCGTATAGTCTTCGTTAAAAAATCCCCCATTAATGCATACGAGCGCGCCCGTCTGCTGCGCAACTTCTGCAACGGTTGCAGAGACACCGCGAGGAATCGGGCGCTCGATGATCTGGGCTCGAAACTGCGAACGCGGAAGCGTGACCGCGGTGCATTGTACGGGCACAAATCCCCGCTCGGGTGCGAAACTCAGAAGCAGCACGGCGCCGCCGCGCCCAAGTTCTATCCGGCCCTCGCTCGTAAACGGCGTCTGCGGCCGAGCTACGCGTGGCAACGCAAAAGCGGTGACCCCTGCTGCAATTGCGGTTACAAACGAACTCCGTCTCACGTTTTCGGCTCGGTAAGGGGCTGCATGCCGGTTTGCGGATCGGTGGCGAATTCAAGAAGGGCTGCCGTCCCCGGAATCGTTGCGGTTCTTACATTGCGGAACTCAACGGTTGCGCCATCGTACGTCCGCCGCTCTAGCGTGAATCTGGCGGACGTTTTTTCGGATTCAATGTAGTGAGCACGCCCGACATCCGCAAACGCAATGGTCCACGGCAAATCAGCCAGCCCGGTCGCCGTGAAATTCCCCTGCGTGGCGGCCCGATCGGTCGCAAACGTCGTCGTATTTATCCACACCTCCCGCAGCCGGTACCGTGAGGGGTCACGAACCGGAACGAGCCGAAGATCGTAATCGCGATGGTCGTTCGCCGGAACGATACCGGCGAGTGTTATCGTATAATTGCGACGGCTGGACGCAACACTGACAATCGTCTTGAGTCCCGTATCCGTGTGCAAACGATCGGTTCGCCGAGCAGGGTCGTGAAACTCGCGCCGGATCTCTCGCACGACCTCATCGCTCTGAAACGTTGCATCGTGCGGGATGTAGTCGGCGATCCCGAAAGAATAGTTGGGCGCCAGTTCCGGAACGCCCAAGAAGTCGAAGGTTTGCTGGGGTGAGCTCAGCGGGATCCGTCCGCCGAAGACATTCGCAGAAACGTTAATTCCATGCGGCGTATAGGGGTGCGCTAACTCCTCGTCGCTCACCGCCAAGACATTGACCCGATCCGTCGTGGAATCGTAATACGAGTGGTAATGCCGTACCGACGGCGCGTTCGTATCCACGGTCACGACAACATCGTAAGCGAGTTGGGCCGGGTAGCGGCTGTTTTCCCAAGCCAGGCGTGCGTTTCCAAATATGACATATGGATCGGTCGGAGCGACGGGGGTAGCAGCCGCCGGCACGGTAGACAAAGCAAGTACCATGAAACCCAAGAATCGCTCGAACACCACGTTGACCATTGTACATCACCTCACGTAATGCTGCACGCGAAGTTCCGGTACCAATCGTGCAGCGCTTCTCAGGGCCCTACATAAGAAAGATCCAGCAGCCGGAAAACTTGGCCGCCCGGCGCGCTGAAGTAGACATGCGGACTACCCGGGTGGCAAAATTCGCGCACGCCCGCTTCGCGCAATTTTTGCTGCGCCGCCTCAAGGTCGGCCGTGCGGAATTCGATCCACGCTCCGCGCAGCGCCCGACCGTCATCCAGCGCATCACCTAGCGGATCTGCCGGCGCGGGCTCGCTGAACTCCGCGCTGAACGCACTGCCGTCGGCAAACGACACCAGCAGAATCGGGTACGCCATTCCGAAATCGCGCTCCAGCACGTTGCAGCCCATTACATCCCTAAACAAACGAATGAATGCATCGCGCGCCGACGGCTGGAGGAATAAATGCACGCGCGACCCCAGCGCCGCAAGCAATGCGCCCGAACTCATCACAATAGCGACACTACCCCCGAACCCAAATCGTACACCGCGCCCACCGCGGTAATATTCTCGCGACCCAGCGCCGTCACGTTCAAGCGAACGTTTTCCGCGACCGCGTTCTGAACCCAATCGCCGCCGGCATCCCGGCATGCGCGCGCCGCGGGCGCAATAGCGTCGGCAAGCAGTTGAATGTGTCCCGGGAACGCCTCGCCCGTGCGCACGAAGTCCACCGCCGCTTGCACCGCACCGCACGACGTATGCCCCAGCACCATCACCAGCGGCGACTTGAGCACCTTCACCGCATATTCAATCGATGCCAGCGCGGCCTCGCTCAGAAAATTCCCCGCCAAACGCACCACGAAAATATCGCCCGGTTCGTGGTCAAAAAGCGTCTCAACTGGAACGCGCGAATCCGCGCACGCCAGCACCACGGCAAACGGTGATTGTCCCGCGGCAAGTTCGCGCACGCGCTCGATTCGCGGGCGGCTGCGCGGCTGCCCCGAGGCAAAGCGCCCGTTTCCGGCCATGAGATCGGCAAGCGAAGCGGTTCCCGGCATCGCGCCTCGGTTCGCTAGTATTCGTCCGAGCCCTGGACCCAAATGAATGATTGGACGTCGATTTGGTCGCGCGGCCGCAAGTCGCGCACGTCGCGCCGAACGGTCGCCGCGAACTCCAAGAACTTCGCGTACGTCTCCCACGCCGGGCGCGATTTGTATTCAAAATCGTAGCCGTACGCCTTAGCCGCCGCACGCGTCACGTTCGGTTTCAAAAAGATGTGCGTCTTGGGCTGCGCGATGAAGCCGAAGACGGTGGCCATCGGCCAGGTCAGCACGCGCGTCTGCCGGCGCGGTAACCCCGCAATCACCTCGCACCACGCATCGAAGCGCTCCTGGGGCGTTCCGTCGCCATGCAAGAACGCATAAAGGCCTTGTGCAAAGGCCTTCGCGCCCTTCGCCGGCTTGAGCGCATCGCGCAGCGCCATCTTCTCAAACGAAAAGAGCAAGTTCGTGCGCGACTCAATGCGCACCGCCGCGTGCGCCGCGTGCGCATAATCCCCCGCGGCGAGCAGATCGCCGAATTGCGCCTCGCCCAGCGCCTCGCGCCAGGCCAAATGCGCCTTCCACTTATAGTCGCGCTCCCAATCCACATACGTTTCATCGCGGAATCCGCCCGGAAAGGTGCGCAAGAACTTCCGGCGGCAGCGCTCTGCTCGAGTCATACCTGGCTTCTACCCCGCGCACGAGCAAGCCGAATGACCTGCTTCATCATATGCAGGCCCGCTTGCTTCGGCGCCGGCACGCGCTTCCAACGTACCGGCACCCCTTCTAACCTTTACTGCAGCGAGGTCGCGTAGAACACGCCGTTCGACCAGTATCCGTACGCCGTAACATAACCGGCCCGTCGTCACGCGCCCCGTCGTCTGACGGTCCAGCGCCGGCTGATCGTTGATGCGAATGATCGGACCCTGTTGCCCATACTGACCGTTCTGCCCATACTGACCGTTCTGCCCGTACTGCCCGTATTGCCCGTACTGGCCGTTTTGGCCGTACTGCCCGTTCTGTCCGCCGTTGCGTGAAAGCGTCAGAATGTTGCCGTTGATCGAAGTGATCGTTCCGCTCACCGCCGCATTTCCGCACGCCGTGTTGTTGTTGTTACCATAACCGTTGTTGCCGTAGCCGTTGTTGCCGTAGCCGTTATTGCCGCGGTTGCCGTTATCGCCATCGTTGTCGGTGTCCGAGCGATTGCCGTACCTGCCGTTACCGTTCGTGTTGCAGTTGTTGGTGTTCTGCCTCCGGTGGTGATGGCGGCCCTGTCCGTTTTGGTTGTATTGGCCGTTCTGGCCGTAGGGATTCGGATATTGCTGGGCGCTTGCCATCGACACGGCGCCGATGCTCAAGAGTGCCGTCAGCAGACCGGCTGTAAGTGTTTTCATGCTTTCCAAACGTGCCGAAAGCACCGCATACGCTCGCTTGGTTTCCTCTCTACATTCTCAGGTTTGGTGGGAACAACGAATCCCAGCAAACTCTCAGGACGCAAACGCCCGCTTGCGCGTTACCACTACGGAGGAACCACACTGCATGAAAGTATTACGACTCCTTGCCCCCGCGATGGCGCTGGCGGCTCTTAGCGCTTGCGGCGGCGGTGGCGGCGGCCTGTTAGGCGGCATCGGCGGCGGCAACGGCGGCTACGGCTACACCTGCAACACCGGAACGTCCGAGCAATTGGCAAGCCCGCTTCCCGGCTCGTATGCGCCCGGCACGAACGCGATCACCATCGTCGCCAACGGCAACAACAACAACCTCTACAACTCCTACCAGAACTGGTACGTCTATCTGACCAACACCTACAGCGGCCAAACGATCAATGGCGGTCAGTTGAATTTGGTCTCCGACCCCAACGGCCCGCATCCGTATAACTCGGACTTCTACTACAGCTCGCAGTTGCAGCAGTCGGTTCCCAGTGGCGGCAGTTGGAACGTTTACCTCACGCAGTACAACGGCAGCTGTAACGCCGTGCCGCTGCAAGGGTTTACCAGCTGAAAGCTAGCTGAGATCAACGAAATAGCGCGCGGCATCGTAAAGATGATCTCGGGTTCGGGCCGGCCGAACTCTTCGATCGCAAACGTGCCCAGTTCTTTGAGCCGGTCCACGATGGCCTGAGTAAGCGATTCGGGGGAGGAAGCGCCGGCGGTAACGCCCACGCGTTGTACTCCCTCAATCCACGCCGGGTCGATCTGGCTGACCTGATCGACTAAATAGGCCCGCGTGCCCAGCTGCTGCGCAAGTTCGCGCAAACGCAGCGAGTTCGAACTGTTCTCCGAACCAACAACCAGAACCACATCGCACCGCGGCGCAAGGTCGCGCACGGCGTCCTGGCGGTTTTGCGTCGCATAACAAATGTCGTCGCGCGCCGGCGTGCGCACGTTGGGAAACCGCGCCCGCACGGCGGCCATAATGCCGCTCGTTTCGTCCACGCTCAACGTCGTCTGCGTAATAACGGCAACGCGGTCGGGGTCGGGCACCACCACGTGCGCCACTTCATCCACGTCTTGGACCAAACTGATCTGATCCGGAATCTCGCCCATCGTCCCGATCACTTCGTCGTGCTCCGCGTGGCCGATCAGCAGCACGTGCAGGCCTTGCTTGGCAAACTTGATGGCCTCGTAATGCACTTTGCTCACCAGCGGGCAGGTCGCATCGATCACGCGCAGGTGCCGGTCCGCGGCCATTTGGCGCACTGCCGGCGAGATGCCGTGCGCGCTGAAGACCAAAATGGAGCCCTCAGGCGCCTCATCCACTTCTTCCACGAAAACCGCGCCCCGATCGCGCAGGCGTTCCACCACGTCGCGGTTGTGGACGATCTCTTTGCGCACGTAGATGGGACCGCCATGCTGATCGAGTAATTGGTCAACCACCGCGATGGCGCGGTCCACGCCCGCGCAGCAGCCGCGGGGATTGGCAAGGAGCATTTTTTGGGACATATGTGCCTGCGGTGTTCCCGCGTTTGGGTATAGCGGCCTGCAATGAAGTGGCTGCGCCGGTTCGCCCCCAGCATCATCTCGGCCGCCTCCGACAACGATCCCACGACCGTTGCGTCGCTTGCCGTTATCGGTGCCACGACCGTGTACGGCTTGGGGTGGCTGGTCTTGCTGGTGATTCCCATGCTGGCCGTGGTGCAAGCCATCAGCGCGCAAACCGGCCTTGCCACAAAACAGGGCCTGGAAGATTTGGTGCGCAGCCGTTACGGGCGCGCGGCCGGGCTTCTGCTTCTGGCTTCCGTACTTTTCGTCAATGTGCTCACCCTCGCAGCCGATCTGGAAGGCGGCGGAGCCGCGCTTGCGCTGCTCAGCGGCATCGACTACCGCATCTGGATTCTTCCGCTGTGCACCGCCAGCCTGGCGCTGCTTGTGTGGGGCAATTTCGCCTCCGTGCAGCGCGTACTCATTTACATTCCGCTCGCATTCCTTGCGTACATAGCCGCAGCGTTCCTCGCGCACCCGCATTGGGATACGGTGCTGCACGGATCGCTCGTCCCGCACTTCGAACGCTCGCACGACTATGTTGCAGGCGCGATCGCCCTTCTCGGCACCAGCCTCACGGCGTATGCGTACGTGTGGCAAGAGATAGAGTACACCGAGAAACGCCGCCCGCTCTCGCGTCTAGGTTTGGTTCAGATTGAAGCAACAATCGGCGCGGTGGGCGCGGGCATCATCTTTTGGTTTATTGTCATCGCCACAGGTGCGACTCTGGGCGTTCATCATCAGCACGTCGAGACGGCCGCGCAAGCCGCCGCCGCGCTCGCGCCTGCCGCCGGGAAATTCGCAGGCACGTTGTTTGGTATCGGCTTGCTCGCTTCGGCGCTGCTGGCCATTCCGATTTTGCTCGCAACATCCGCATATTTGGTCAGCGAAATGTTCGGCTGGGCAGGCAGAGCTCGACGCACAGTTCTTCCAAGCGCGCAGGTTCTACGTGGTGATGATTGTCGTAAGCGTCGTCGCCTGTGCGGTCGGCTTTGCCGGCATCAAGCCCATCCGATTGCTCTTCTTTAGTTCCATCGCAGCCGGAATCGCTACCCCCATTTCACTGGTGTTCATGCTGCTCATCGCAAACCAGCGCCGCCTCATGAAGCAAGCCGTCGTCGCCGGCTGGCTCAGTGCAGCCGGTTGGGCAACCGCGGCAATCGTCACGCTCGCTGCTCTCGTGTACTTGTATCAAACGTTCACAGGTCAGTCGTAGGCCCCGGGGCGAAACCCCCATCCCGCATGAACGACGACCAACTCTTCCGCCCGGGCCCCGAGCCGTCCGCGCCCCCTTCCGAGAACGCATCCGTTCCCGAGAGCTCGCCCGTTGCGGAGCAACCCACGCCCCTCGCGCCCGAAGAAGCCCCGGTCGGAGAGATCCCCGTCGCTGAAAGCGCACCCGTCGCTGAAAGCGCACCCGTCGCCCCCCAAAAGCCGCGGTTAAGTCCGGAAGAGATCGCAAAACGGCAAGCGGAGAACGACGAGCGTCGCGCACGCGCTCAAGCAACGTGGCAACGGTTAGTCGAGGCAAAAACCAGCGGTGCCGTCGTGCAGACTGCGGTGAAGTCGCCGGTCAAAGGCGGACTGATCGTCGACATCGAGGGCTATCGCGGTTTTCTCCCCGCATCGCAAGTGGGCGTTGCGCGCGGTACGCCGATCGAATCGATCGTCGGAACGACCGTCGGCCTCAAAGTTTTGGACGTCGACGAAACGCGCAAACGTTTGGTCGTTTCCCACCGTCGCGCCCAGCAAGAAGAACGCCGCGCGGCTCGAAACGAAGTCATCGCTTCACTTAAGGTTGGCCAAGAGCGCGAAGCGACCGTGGTACGCCTAGCCGATTTCGGCGCGTTCGTGGATCTGGGCGGCGGCATCGACGCGCTTATTCCCGCGAGCGAACTGGCCTTCGAACGCGTAGAAAAACCCGGCGACGTCGTCAAGATTGGCGAGAAGCTGAACGTGCGCGTCCTGCGCATCGATGAAGGCGGCAAAAAGATCGCAGTCTCGCGCAAAGGCGCGCTGGCCGATCCATGGCGCGATCACGCAAGCACCTTACAGCGCGGCAAGACCGTTGAAGGCAAAGTGGTCGGCAAAGAACGCGGGCTGGAAGTTGAAGTTGCGCCGGGCATCGTCGGCAGCGTGAGCGACCGCGATGCCAATCCCGACGAATACGAGATCGGCGAATCCGTCGAAGTGACGATCCGCTCGATCGACTACCGCATGCGCCGCTTACGTCTCTCGACTGCGCACAGCGCTGCCGCTACCGCATCGTTCTCATCCACGTCATTCGCGCCGCTCGGCGCCGAACTCAAAATCCCAACGACCGACCAAACAATTCCGTGAAGACTGCGAACGCGATGCAAAAACTACGTTTTGCGTGAGTTGAGCCCGCTTTTCGCCCATTCAACGTCTTCTTTTACGTTCTTGATCGTCTCCTCGGGAATGAATGGGCCGGCGTCCTGAATCTTTTTCTTGCCGGAAAGTGCGAGAACGGCAGTCACGACCGCCCATAGCACGGTAACAATCAGCGCGGCGAGCCACGGTGCGACGACCAACGACAACGCAAGTATCATGAGCGCGGTTAGGGATCCGAGCGTTAGCAAACCCGTTATGGCCGAGCCGCTAAGCATTCCCGCGCCGACGCCCGCAGACTTGACCTTCTCGGCAATTTCCTGGCGCGCCAGACTCGAGTTCTTTGCGAACCAGCAGCAATACATCTTCTGACAGCTGCTTTATCGAAGACGCAATCCCCTCATGCTCGGGTGAATCGGATGCTGCCATTGGTCGGAGTCCTCCCTGTCGTCACTGGTGAGGTGCAGTATACCCACCATCAACAATGAAAGCGGCTAAACGCACGCCCTCACGCTTGGCGCGCACTCGTTTGGGGCCCGAGCATATGGGAAACCTGGAAAAGCGAAAGGGGTGTTGCATGCCGCGATCATCCGGTACCAAGAAGCGCTCGCCGGCGAAGAAATCCTCAAGCAAAGGGTCAAAAAATACAAAAGCACGGCGCACCGTAAAGCAGGCTGCGGATAACGTGCAAGAAACGGCGACCCGCGCGCGCGACCTGGGCGAGAGCGTGATGAACGCGGGTCAGATCATCAAGCAATCCGCAGAGTTCGTCGAAGCTCTCACCGGCCGCACCGCCGAGCGCATTGCGGCCTCGAACAAATCTAAAAAAGGTTCGCGCTGAGGCCCGCTCCTGAAGAGATAGCCAAACGCCAGCGGAGAACGACGAGCTCGCTCGCAAGCTGAGGTGGCAGCGGTTAGTCGAGGCAAGAACCAGCGGCGCAGTCGTTACAAGCTGCGGTTAAGTCGCCGCTCAAAGGCGGGTTGATCGTCGACATCGAGGGCTAAATCGATCGTGGGAGCGATCGTTTGGCCGTATCCCACCGCCCTAGGCGCCGAACTAAGAATCCGGACGAGCGAAATAGAGCGCTTCATACAACAACTAAAACGGCGCCATGCAGCACATGCTGCTTGCGCCGCCGCCCGTCCACGAGTAATGGATATACACGCACGTTAGCGGACCGCCGGCGTGATGCCGCGCATAAACCTTCTGCCAGGCATCGCCGTATCCGGCTTCCAGAAGACCTATCGGCATTGGCCCGTTGACTTTTATGGAGGCCCATCGTCCGAAAACGGAGATCACCTTGATCGGCTTGGGAAGTATCCCAAGGGAAGATTCGTACGGGACTTTCCCCTCTACGCTGGCGGAATGGTTTTGCTGCAGAGCGGGCCAAAGTTCTGCCGCTTCTGCAGCTTCTAACTGCTTGGAATCAAACATCGGTATCAATATTTCGCACGGCCAGAAAGCCACGTATGCGTAAACAGCACCAATAAGCGCCAGCCCAATAAATGGAACGAAAAAACGGCGCTTAGCCATTGCTACTGAAAGCAGTACTCCAGCGTACTGCCGCCAGTGTAGCCTTCTGGATTCAAAGCGGACAATGTCTCGAGGTAGGTTACAATCTGTGTGATTTGGGCCTCGGAATAGCCTGCGGCCAACAACATACCGTCAATGAACGTGTTGCTATTGTAGACTGGATAGGGCCAGTAATCATTGCATTTCGCCTGAAAGTTGTTATTTTCGACGGCAAGATGGCTTTGCTCGCTTTGCGCCGTAACGTTCGACGTTGGGGGCGGCACGAAAACCGTGAAGACCGCGGCACTTCCGTCGACATCGGCCGGATACGTAGTCAAAATGAGCTTTGAGCCTGGGAGCAAACTCGTTGGTCCTGCCTCCAGCGTCTTAGTTCGGGCGCCATCGAGCCAGAGGGTGATGAATAGGTGACCCAACCCAGGGATCCCGCCACTACCGCTGCTCATTGCCGGGTTACCGATCGAAACCGAAATCTCGTAGAAAGGTGCAATGGCTCCGTTGCCGACGCTCTGGCATGTGTTGCTTGATATATCGCAATACTCGCTAAAGAAGTGAAATACTTGCCAGGTACTGCAGGCAGCACCGTCGATAGGACTCGACCAGTACGCGCTCGTTCCGTCCTCGACGCAGCTCGATGGATACTGCGTCCATGGTTGAGAACCGCCACCGCCGCCTGTGTAAGTGATGTCATCGGTGATATCGCCGGGCACAAAATTACAGTAAATTTCGGAAGCGGCGCAGTTTTCAGGATCATATGCGTCACCGCCGCCGCCGACGCCATTGCATTCCCCCGGAAGGCACGCTATGCCGGGCAAGGCGTCCGCCTGCGACCCCGGTTTCGCGAAAGCATGGTTCTGATGGGTTGTCAGACTCGGCAAGGTCGCGCCGGCACAACCCGCTGCTTCCATGCTAAACAAAATAAGGAAAAACCGCGCGAGATTTCTACCGAAATTCATGTACCGCCACCCGTAATCGGCCGCCCGTTATTCCAACAGCCTACAGATTGAACGCTTGGTTGTCAATCCCCATATCTTCATCCGAGCACGTCGGCCGGAAATAAATACAGCCAAATTTTGTCTTCATTACTCTACGTAGTTTTCCACGGTCTTAGCCGAGCGCAGTTTCACGTCGTTCGGGTCCTGGCCGAATTCTTGTCGCGCGCGGCGTTGCTGTAGCAAATCGTAGTAGCGGTCCAACTGCACGTTGATCTCCGCAAGCCGTTTGCGGTCTTCTTCGCCCAGCGCTTCGTCGTCGGCGCGTTCGTACAGCGCGTGCTCTTCGGCTACCAGCTGCTCGATGTGCCCGTGAATATCTTTATCGTTCATCCGATGCTCCTCATCTCTTCATCCGAGAGGGTGATTTGCGCCGCGCGCAC
This sequence comes from Vulcanimicrobiota bacterium, assembly GCA_963702335.1. Lineage (GTDB taxonomy): Bacteria > Vulcanimicrobiota > Vulcanimicrobiia > Vulcanimicrobiales > Vulcanimicrobiaceae > DASSRQ01. The sequence continues at coordinate 231,137 of CAVPCC010000020.1, forward strand.
GTTCTCTTCTAAATGTTCTACCGAGGACGTCCCCGGAATCGGCAGAATCGCCGGCGAGCGCGCCAGCAGCCACGCAAGCGCAATCTGATGAACGCTGGCATCGTGCGCCCGCGCAGCGCGCTGCACCGCATCATTGCCTATCTCGCCCGAGTTCGCCCCCAGCGGAAACCACGGCAGAAACAGCATGAGACGCTCTTCGCAGTAATCGATAATCGCATCGCTATCGCCGCGGTCCGCTAGATTGTAGCGGTTCTGCACGCTTGCGATCGGCACAATTTTTTCGGCCACGCGCACGTGTTCCAACGTAACGTTCGAAAGCCCGACGCGCTGAATCTTTCCTTCGTCGTGAAGATCGCGCAGCGCGCCCACTTGTTCCGCCCACGGAACGTTGTCATCCACTGTGTGGAGCTGATACAGCGCAATCGAATCCAATCGCAGCCGGCGCAGGCTCGCCTCGCAGCAGCGCTTGAGCCGCTCGGGGCGGCAATCCGGAACCCACTTGCCGGGCCCCGGCCGCGTATTGCCGCCCTTGGTAGCTATAAGCAAATCTTTGGGATACGGATAGAGCGCCTGCGCGATCTGCTCTTCGTTCACTTCCGGGCCGTACGCGTCGGCCGTGTCGATAAACGCCACACCCAATTCCAGCACGCGTCGCAGCACCCGAAGCGCGTTCTCGCGGTCGGCAGGCCATCCCCAAACGCCCGGCCCGCACAACCGCATAGCGCCATAGCCCATCCGTTCAACCATATCCATCGCCCCGCTTGTACCCACCCCCCCTTGTCATCCTGAGCCTGTCGAAGGACTACGATTCCCGGAATCGGACTGAGGAATCGAAGGGCCCACCAAAGGATTCAGGAATCAGCCCCACCTCAACCGAAAAGCCCGCACCGTGACTCCACTGCCCGAACTGCGACATACCGCCGCGCACGTGCTCGCGTACGCCGTGCAAGACCTCTTCCCCGAGGCCAAGCCCACCATCGGCCCCTCCATCGAGAACGGCTTCTATTACGATTTTGACCGCAAGCAGCCGTTCACGCCCGAAGATCTCGAACGCATCGAGCAGCGCATGCGCGAGATCGTGCAGGCCGATTACGAGATGACCGGCCGTCAGGTCACGCGCAGCGAAGCGATCGACCGCTTCAAAGATAACCCGTACAAAGTTGAGCTCGCAAGCGAGATTCCCGAGGGCGAACCGATCACGCTCTACACCATCGGCGAGTTCACCGACCTGTGCCGCGGCGGCCACGCGCATACCACCGGCGAGATCCGCGCGCTCAAACTCATGAGCGTTGCGGGCGCCTACTGGCGCGGCTCGGAGAAAAACCCGATGCTGCAGCGCATCTACGGCACGGCATGGAACGCGCAAGAAGAACTCGACGCCTACCTGCATCAAATCGAAGAAGCGCAGAAACGCGACCACCGCAAACTGGGCCAAGAACTCGATCTCTTCACGATCGAAGAAGACGCCGGCGCAGGCCTGGTATTCTGGCATCCCAAGGGCGCAATCATCCGAGGCATCATCGAGAACTTCATCCGCGAAGGCCTGCGCGAACGCGGTTATCAGCCGGTCGTGACGCCGCACATCGTCAGCGAGAAACTCTACGAGATCTCCGGACACTTAGAGAACTACGCCGAAAACATCTTCGGTGTGCTCGAGGTTGAAGAGCAGCGCTTTCGCCTAAAGCCGATGAACTGCCCCGGCCACATTCTCATCTACCGCAGTCACCTGCGCAGCTACCGCGAACTGCCAATCCGTTTCTCCGAATTTGGAACGGTATACCGCTACGAGCGCAGCGGCGTCATGCACGGCCTCACCCGCGTGCGCGGCTTTACGCAAGACGACGCGCACTTGTTCTGCACACGCGAGCAATTGCAAGGCGAATACGAGCAAACCGTCGACGAAGCGCTTCGCTTAATGGAAGCGTTCGGCTTTAACGACTTCGAGTACGTGCTCTCACGCCGCGCGCAGGCCGATCGCGGCGACACCGATCCCATCGCCGAAGACGCGATCCGCAAAGCGCTCGAAAGCCGCAACTTGCCGTACGTCATCGACGAAGGCTGGCGGCGCATTCTACGGACCGAAGCTCGACATCAATGTGCGCGATGCGATCGGGCGCAAATGGCAACTCGGCACCGTGCAGGTAGACTTCGTGCTGCCGCAACGCTTCGGTCTGAAATACCGTTCCAGTGAAGGTGATGAAACGCCGGTCATGATCCACCGGGCGCTTGCCGGATCGCTCGAACGCTTCTTCGGCATCCTGATCGAGCATTACGGCGGCAACTTTCCCGCTTGGCTTGCCCCCGTGCAAGCGGTGGTCGCGCCCATTTCCGAGCACCAGCTGGACTACGCGCAGAGCGTAGCCGATAACTTGAAAGGCCGCGGCCTGCGTATCGAGGTAGACGAATCGAACGAGAAGCTCGGCAAAAAGATCGCGCACTGGAAGACGCAGAAAGTTCCGTACATCCTGGTCGTCGGCAAGCAAGAAGCCGCCGACGGCACGGTCAACGTGAACGAACGCGCCGCAAGCGACAAGCGCACTGTTCCGGTCGATGATTTCGCCACGGAACTGCTCTCAAAGGTAGAATCAAAAGCGTGAACCCCAATGTCATCCCGAGGTATCGAAGGACTACGATTCCCGGAATCGGACTGAGCCTGTCGAAGGGCGTCCTCTCGAAGGCCCTCATCCTCACCGCCGGCCTCGCGATGATCGCCGCCTGCTCGGGCAACTTCGCCACGGGCACCGGCATGCCGCAAACGGGCATGCCCCCCGTCGGACCCGGCGCATCGGGAATGCCGCCCGTGGGCCCCAACGGCTTGCCGCAAAACGGATCGCCCTCGCCCGGCGCATCAGGCGCACCCGGCGTCGCGAACAGCGGAACCTATCCGCTGACCTCGGCCCAGGACGGCTTCAAGTGCCCCAACACCATCGACGGCTACTCGTGCGTGCTCCAGTTCAATCTCCCGCCTCCGACGCCCACACCGGCTCCGCTGCCCAAAGGCAAAAAGCGCGCGGCCACGCCGACTCCGTCCCCAACGCCCTCACCGACACCGAGTCCCAGCCCGACACCATCCGGATCGCCCGAACCGGACACATCGGGCGCGCCCGGCGGCAAGTTCCTCACGCCCAAACCCTCACCGACGCCCGACAACATCGTTTTGAAAACCGAAGCGATGCCCAAGGACGCGCCCAACTTGGTGCACACACCGGCAAACACGCTCGACGTCGTGCCGTTGATGATGGTGCATTTAACGCCGTCGGCAGATTTCATACTCGACGGTTATGCGCAAGCACAATTCACGCTGCCCAAATCCGAACTCGCCGAACGCGGTTTCGCGCTGCAACTCTTCCAAGCCACCGAACACAAAAAGAAGATGACCTACACGCCCATTTGGACCTTCGATAAATCAACGCTCGTCGACGACACGCTCACGTTCAGCTTCGCGCCGCCGAAAACGACGATCGCCAAAGGCAGTACGTACGTTCTCGTTCTCTACGGAGACGACAAATCCAAAGCATCTTCTCCATCCCCAGCCCCCACCGGCAGCGTCCTCCCGGTCGTCCCAACAACCGCCCCAACCGCCCAACCGACAAGCTAGCCCGTTCTTTAGTCATCCTGAGCCTGTCGAAGGACCGGAGGGCTAACGCGTTTTCTTACCAGCCCCCTCCTTCGGTTCGCGCCCAAACTCCTTACGCAGCTCATCCTTCGCGCGCTCGAGAATCTTGAGCCGGCCCTCCGACAGATTGTCTCCGCCCCGGTTGATGTAGAAGTTCAACATCGACATCGCCGATTGAAACGCCGAACCTTTGCGGCGCTTACTGCGCTCGGCCGAACGCTTGAGTGATTCGGCAATTGCCCTCGCGCTGCGCTTCTTAAAAACGCCTTCCTCTAAATCCAGGGCGTCGCTATGCTCGGTGACGCCTTTTGACCATTTCTTTGCTGCCGCCATCGCCTTGGTTGTACCCAAAACTCCAATTTACCGGCCCGGCAATTCGCATCTCGCATCTCCCATTAGGGGGGAGCCGTGCAGGCGGATGGCGCAATTTCGGAAGGCGCAGCAGGAGATGTGAGCCACGAACCCTTCTAACCGGCCCGCCCCGATCGACTTTAAGAGGGTTTTCGAGTCCGGACCCGCCCTGTATTTGCTGCTGTTGCCGGACCTTACGATAGCCGCTGCAAGCGATGCCTATTTGGAAGCGACCAACACGCGGCGCGAAAATCTCTTAGGGCGCCCGCTGTTTGAGGTATTTCCGGACAACCCCGACGACCCGGGCGCCTCAGGCGTGCGCAACCTGCGCGCCTCGCTGCGGCGCGTGGCCGCCACGCGCATGGGCGATTCGATGCCACTGCAAAAATACGACATACCGCGTCCGGCTGAAGCGGGCGGCGGATTCGAAGAGCGCTATTGGAGTCCGCACAACCGCCCCATCTTGAACGAGTCCGGTGAAATCGAGTGGATCGTGCATCGCGTCGAAGATGTTACCGAATTCGTCAAAGTCGAACAGCCGCAATCCGCGGACGCGCGCTTCGAGGCAATGCGGGCTGAAATTTACCGCCGCACGCAAGAGGTCAGCGCTACGAACGAGCGCTTGCACGACACCAACCTCCAACTCACCGCACTTCTTGCGGCCTACGAACGCTCGGAGGCAATCTTGGCGCGGTTTCAGGAAGCCGCGCTCCCGGCGCGTCTTCCGAGTGTTCCCGGGGTGCACTTTTCAGCGCTGTACGAACCGGCAGGCGTCGGACAGAATGTCGGCGGCGATTTTTACGATGCGTTTCGTCTCCTTGACGGACGCATTGTCGTATCCATCGGCGACGTCGCGGGATCGGGCATCGATGCTGCCGCTGCAATGGGTGCGCTTCGGCAAAGCATCCGGGCTGCGGCCAATATCAATCCGGATCCCAAGGCGCTCTTGCGCGCGGCCGACCGAATCTTCGACGGTCAGTTGCGCTCCGAATTCGCAACGGCGTTCGTCGCCGTATTCGATCCCGTCACGTTCTCCATGCAATACGCCTCCGCGGGCCATCCGCCCGCCATGCTGCGCCGGACCGACGGCACGGTTCATCCCCTCGAGGGATCCGATGTTCCGCTCGGCCTCGATCTGGTGGAGTACGACGGAAACGCCGGCGCCGGGCGGCGCGTCGTTGAGCCGGGGACATTTCTCGTGTTATACACCGATGGATTGACCGAGGCAAACCGCGATATCTGCCAGAGTGAACAGCGCCTTATCGAGATCTTGGCCGATCCGTCATTTGCCGGCGAAGCGTCTTCTCAGGCGGCTCGTATCATCCGCAACCACATGCTCGGCGAAACGGCCAGTCACGACGACGTTGCCGTTCTGACCGTCTTTTTCGAGCGTCCGCTGCTGCAATGCAGCAATGTTGACGCGCAATCGTGGACCTTCAATGCCGATGACGCGATGGCGGCGCACCGCGCCCGTACGGCGATCACCGCGCACCTGGCTCGGCGTGGAATGGCCGCCGACGACGTCTTCGCCTCCGAGATGGTCTATTCGGAGCTTCTCGGAAACGTTGTTCGCTACGCTCGTGGTGATATCGACGTCGTCATCGATTTAAGCGGGCGCTCAGCGGTGCTTCACGTCATTGACCGCGGCGGCGGCTTTTCCGTCAATCCCAAGTTACCCGCCGACGACTATGCCGAGCGCGGCCGCGGCCTTTTCATCGTCTCGGAGCTCGCGTATGACTTCTCGGTGACGCCGCGCACGCACGGTTCCGGTAGTCATGCGCGCGTAGTGCTGCGGGGGCGGTTAGGCGCGCGACCATCGCCGGGCCCAACGCTTCGATCACTGCGAACGGCTTAACCATCGTCGGCCCTGCCGAGCTTGAACGTCAACTTCATGCGTTATCACAGGATGGTTGGGAGCCCGCGAACTATGCGCGTATTGAAGGCGGCTTGTACGAAGTCATCCTCCGGCGCGAAGAACTTGAAGCGCATGCCGAAGCCGAAGTGCTGCAGAGCCTCGAGGCATCGACCCACGATATCGCCGCGCCGCCGCTAGCGTAGCACGCACTACCCTTATGCTGAGAGCGGTTGCGGCGCGCACAACTCGGCCGCTTCTTCCAGCGAACTGCACAGTCCGAACCGGTTTTCAAGCCCCGTGACTGCGAACAATTTTCGGTGTAGATGATTACGCAACACAATGAAGGGCGCCCGTAGCCCGCGAGCGCTACGCGCCTTTCCTATGTCCACAAGCGCCGACAACAGCGACGCATCGAAAAAACGCACTCGTGAAAGGTCGACGATTGCACAAGCCGGGGCGTCGAGCGTCGCCAAAACCTCGCGCACTTCCGGCGCGCGATAGATATCGAGTTCGCCATCGAACCGGACCACGGCGGCAAAACGCTCCATGTGCCGTTATACGTAGGAAGAGTAAAATAAGTTGCCGCTTTAGCGCCGATGAATGGGCCTATCACATATGAGAGGCGCCTCAGAAGGCCTCCAATGCCCGGATGCGCCCGCCGACGTCGATCATCTCCACTATCAACCGGCGCACGTCGGCGCTCGCGGACTTTGATTCGTCCTCGTACGCACGCTCTGCACCGCCCTGTGGCATACCGCCGTCCTCGTAGGAGTCACCCGAGCCCAACCGGTAATCCAGGGCATCCTTATCGGCAAGCATCGTCAAATAGCGCTCGCAAAGTGAAGCCAAAGTGTGCCGCATTTTCCGCGACTCGTCGGTGATCTTGCTCATCTAGTGTCCTTTCCCCGAAGGCGCCCGTTCTCTCCAATTGCCTTATTAGGTGAACAAGCGAGGGCTGCCGAAGTCCCGGCCCATGAGCAGCGGCAATCCGTGGCGCGACCTAACGCCCGCCCAGCGCAAGACATTCATCGCCAGTTTCTTGGGCTGGACGCTCGACGCGTTCGACTTCTTCTTGGTTGTCGTCGTGCTCCGGCACGTTGCCTCGGACTTGCACTCCACCTATGTGATCGCCACCCTTGCAATCACGCTCACGCTAGCAATGCGTCCGGTCGGCGCGCTCATCTTCGGTTGGATCGCCGATCGTTACGGACGCCGCGGCCCGTTGATGATCGACGTCGGCCTCTATTCGCTCATCGAGCTCGCAACCGCGCTCTCGCCCAACATCACGGTGTTCATTATCTTGCGCGCTCTCTACGGCATCGCGATGGGTGGCGAATGGGGGCTTGGCGCTGCGCTTGCAATGGAAACGCTGCCGCCGGCGCGCCGCGGCTTATTTTCAGGCATTCTGCAAGAAGGTTACGCCGTCGGCAATCTCGTGGCGGGTCTGGTTTTCGCCGTGCTCTTCACGCATATCGGCTGGCGCTGGATGTTTGTCATCGGCACCGCGCCCGCGCTGCTGATTTTCTACATTCGCGCGCACGTCCCCGAATCGCCGGCATGGCTTGCCGGCAACGCGCGCAAAATTGGTGCGGGCCATCCGTTCTTACCCTCCCTGCGCAAGAACTGGCCGCTTTTTCTCTACACGATTTTGCTCATGTCCGCGCTGAACTTCATGTCGCACGGCACGCAAGATCCGTATGTCAGTGCGCTCTTGGAAGGCCAGCGGCACTATCCGCCGGCGCTCGCCGGATCGATCAATGCAATCGCCGCGGCGGGTGCCATTGTGGGCGGCATTATCTTCGGCGCGCTCTCACAGCGCCTCGGACGGCGCAACACGATGATGATCTGCGCCATCCTGGGCTTGCTAATCGTTCCGCTTTGGGCGCTGAGCCATGTCTTAGCGCTCATCGCCGCCGGCGGATTTATGATGCAAGTTGCCGTGCAGGGCGTTTGGGGCATCATTCCCGCACACTTAAATGAAATCTCGCCGCCGGAGATCCGCGGCACGTTCCCCGGCTTTACCTACCAACTCGGCAATCTTATCGCATCGCCCACGCTCACCATCATTGCTCTGCTCGCAACAAAGCACTTTCCGCTACCCGACGGCAAGCCGAATTATGCCGTGGCAATGTCGGTCTTCACCGCATTCGTGCTGGTGCTCGTCGTCGTCATGGTCGCCATCGGCTACCGCGTCGTTCCCGAGCGCCGCGAAGGCGCGCTCGCAGGCGAGGCGCCAAGCGACGCATAAACCGCCCGCATGAAACGTATCGCCGTTGCTACTGCCGCGTTTGCGGCACTCTGCACCCTTCCCGCCGCCGCGCAAACCTATCCCAGCATGCAAAGCGTGCTGCAGGCCACGTTCGCCGCCCACGATTACTCCAGCGTAGCGATTTCGCCGCACGGCGATGCGCTCGCGTGGCAAGAGGGCATGCGCCCCGGCGGGCTTGCGCATCCGCAGATGCAGACCGAACTCTTCGTGCAGCGCATCGGCAGCCCGCCCGTCCGCTTGACGGCAGGCGACGGCAAAGCATTCTTCGATGAAGAGCAGCCGGTCTGGTCGCCCGACGGCAAACAGATCGCGTTCTTCTCCGATGCGGCCTCCAAAGACCAGCCTGCAAATATTCTTGGCTCCGGTCGGCGGAGCGGGCGTGCGTCAGCTCACGCATCTCACGGGCGCCGCGCAAGCCATGCGCTGGAGCCCCGACGGCAGATCGATCGCCATTCTGTATATCGCGCATCCGCACCGCAAATCGGGTGCGCTCGCCGCGGGCGCCCGCAAAGTCGGCGTTATCGGATCCGTTGAAGACGAACAGCAGCTCGCCATCGTCGATGCGTCCACGGGCGCAGTCCACGAAGTCACGCCAGGCAATGCGTACGTCTATGAATACGGCTGGGCGCCCGACTCCAAACACCTGGCCTATACCTACGCATACGGAAGCGGCGATAACAACTGGTGGATCGCCCGCTTAGCAGTGACCGATACGAACGCGCACGCGCGCGATCTCTTCAAGCCCGCGTACCAAATCAACGATCCGCAGTGGTCACCCGACGGCCGCAGCATCGCCCTCATCGGCGGCGTCATGAGCGACTTCGGCTCCGTCGGCGGCGATGTGTACTCGGTGAACGTCGCAACCGGACACGCGCGCGACCTCGCGCCGGGCATGCCGGTGAATGCGGCGTCAATCCGCTGGGCGGGAAGCACGCGCCTGCTCATGCTCGCGCACAACCACGGCTCGCTCGTGCTCTACCGGCTCGATGCGCGCACCGGAAAAATGCAAGCGCTCACGTCCATGGGACAATCCATCTTCGGCCTAAGCGCTACGCGCGACGGCTCGCGCATGGCAATGGTTCGCACGTCGTTCGAGCACCCCGCTGAGATTTGGATGGGGACGCCCGGTGCGCTGCACCAAATCACCCACGCGAACGCAAACCTTCCGCGCCTGTGGGGCCGCGCCATTTCCATCTCGTGGAGCAGCGACGGCTATCATCCGCAGGGGTGGCTGGTCTACCCGCTGCATTACGACGCGCACAAACGTTATCCGATGATTACCGTCATTCACGGCGGTCCCAGCGCCGAAACGCTGCCGTCATTCGGCGGGCGCAACGTCAACGCGCTCACCAGTCACGGCTACTTCGTCTTCGAGCCCAATCCGCGCGGCAGCTACGGCCAAGGTCAAGCCTTCGAGCGGGCCAACATCAAAGATTTCGGGTACGGCGATTGGCGCGACGATCTGCGCGGCGTGGATGCCGCCATCAAAACCGCAAGCATCGATCCGAACCGTCAGGGCCTCTTCGGCTGGAGTACGGCGGTTACATGGGCATGTGGGCCGAAACGCAGACGCGCCGCTTCAAAGCCATCGTCGCGGGCGCCGGCATTGTGAACTGGCAATCGTACTACGGGCAGAACGACATCGATCAGTGGATGATCCCGTTCTTCGGCAAATCGGTGTACGACGATCCCGCCGTGTACGCGAAGAGCTCGCCGATCACGTTCATCAAAAACTCTCACACGCCCGTCCTCATCTTACAAGGCGAGCGCGACGAGGAAGTTCCCGCACCCCAGGCGTTCGAGTTCTACCACGCCATGCAAACGCTGCACGTTCCCTCGCGTTTGGTCGTGTACGCCGACGAAGGCCACGGCCCGCGCAAGCCCGCCAACCAAATCGACATCCTCACGCGCATGGTTGACTGGTTCGAAGCGTACTTGAAATAACGAAAGAGCCGGGCAAGCAGTCGTGCGGCGCCCTTAACTCTTATTAACGGGGGGAATAGTACGAGCGTGCAACAGTTCAACGAACGGATTTGGCTACAACTCAAAGCACTAGCCGCCGACTACGCGGCATCGGACAAACCCTTACCCGACAAGCCGGAGTGCGAGCGGCAAACCGAGCGCATCCTGCGCCAAGAGCTCGGGATCCGAGCGCGTGTCGGCGCAAGGCTTCGCATTTTACAGCATGGAGTTATGCGCCATGATCGAGAGTATCCGCAAAGCCAGGGGTGGAGTTGAAGTGATCCGGGGCGATACGGGGCAATCGCGTCTGGGCGCAACGAAGTAAAGCGGCCAACCGGGAGGAAGCCCGGACGCCATGGAACGGCGCAGCGGTGCGGAATGAAAATGTTCCAGAATGAAGACAGCGCCGATAATCGCAGTCTGCCTGGCCGCAACGCTTGCCGCCATCGCCTTAGTATCTTCCAACGGGATCGCATCGAGCGGTCCCGTTTCACTTTCGGATCTCGCGCCCGCCGATGAATATTTCGGGCGCGAACATTTGAGCGCCATCGTCATCCGTCACAAAGTCTTCGCGCTCAAAGACGATCTGCATCACGCCCGCATGATGCCGGGCTCGGTCCAGCATGACGCCGACGAAGTGCAAGACGCACTCGCCGATTGGACGCAAAAGTTTCCGCGCGACCCGTGGATACCGGGGACCGCGTGGTACCTCGCTACGTTGTACGAAGAACTGCCCGGACCGGATGCGCAAAAGCAGGCGGTTTCGATGCTGCAGATCGTCCGCGATAAGTACGGCGAGAGCCAATTCGGCGGCTATGCCGCGCGGGATCTCGCGCGTGGCGTGGGCGTTCGGCCCTGGCCGCACTGGGCAGCGACGCCGGCACCCCCAAGTGTAACAACACTGGTGCAGTCAATTCTGGCGCTGCGATCGATGCGCGATCCGGCGCGCGCGCAAACCTCCGCCATCGATCTGGAATCGCGCTATTGGGCGCTCTCGCGCGACGGAAACGATCCGGCGTACGCACGCGCCGCGTGGGAACTTGCCGCGGCGTACGAACGGCTCCCGGGCGACCAGGCGCGCGGGCGAGCCATTCGCCTCTTGGCGCTTCTCTTAGATCGCTACCCATCGCAGATATTCGGCGCTTGGGCGCTGCGCGATCTGGAACGCGGCGTGGGCCAGCGGTAGCCTACGCCGAAGAGCCCGTGCGCAGAACGCCGCCCACCCACCGGTACATCGCGTAGGTCACGGCGATAAATGCCAGCGCCCCGATGATTTCGGATGGAACCAAGAACGAGTCCGCGATAAATCCGATAGCGTCCACGCCTTTCATCGCAACGATGATGCCCGCATGCAGCACGCCGAACAAACTCTCGCCCACGATCAACCCCGAGGCCAGCAGCACGCCCATCCGCTTGAGCGCCTCGCCGTTGGGGCGCCTCGCAACCGAACGGTTGTAAAAGTAGCCGACGACAGCGCCGGCGACGGCCGCAGCGGTCGTCGCCATCGGAAGATAGATCCCCAAGCCCACGGCAAGCGGCGGCAGTTTGCGCGTTCCCCCCGAGGTTGCGCGCAGCACTTCGTCGATGATGATAATGACAACGCCCACCACCACGCCGATAAAGATCATCCCCCAGTCGATGTTGCCGCTGATGACGCCTCGCGCAAGCGCCGAGATCAATGTCGCCTGCGGCGCGGCAAGCGCCTGCGCCGGATTCGCGTGCGGGACGCCTGCAAAGCCGTACGCGCTGCTAAGCATGTTGAGCACCGGCGGAATCACCAACGATCCGAACACGACGCCCACGATCAGCGCAACCTGCTGCCGCCAGGGCGTTGCGTCCACCAACTGGCCCGTTTTGAGATCTTGCAAATTGTCGTTCGCAATGGTAGCCGCACTCAAAACAATCGATGTGACAAACAATGCGAAGGCCACCAGCGCTTCTTTCGCATGCGCATCGGCGCCGTGCGCCATCACCACTAAAATCAGCGAAATCCCGATGACCGAAAGAATCGCCAGGCCGGAAACCGGACTGTTCGATGACCCGATGAGTCCGGCCATATAGCCCGAGACCGCAGCGACGATGAAGCCCACGATAAACACATACGCAATCGACGCAATCACCAGCGGCACCATCATGCCGCTATTCGCGCCGCCGCGCAGAAACATAAACAGCAAGACCGCCATAGGAATAATGCACAAGATGCTGATCAGCGTTACCGCATTGATCGGCATGTCGTGCTCGGTGCGTGCCAGCGTGTCGCCGCGTCCCGCCGCGCGCAAGCGCGAGCTTTCAATGGCCGCAAGCAGTCCGGTCCACACCGGCACCGCCAACCGCACCACGGTCCAAATTGCCGATATACCGATAGCGCCCGCGCCGATAAAGCGCACCTGATGCTTCCAAACGTTCAGGGCTACGTCGGCCGCCGCACCCGCCACCGGATGCATTGCCGTGAGAATTGGTACCGCAATGCCCCACGAGATGACAAAGCCCACGCCGATCGCAATGCCGACTGCAAGTCCAATCAGATGTCCCGCGCCGAGCAACGCGAGCGACAGCCCGAATCCAAGCCCGGTCGCGCTCGCACCCACGCGGAAATAGACACCGATCTCACCGGCAAATGCCTTGGTCGCAACAATCAGCGCGAAGACTGCGGAAACGATCGATGCCCACGTCACCACCACTAAGCCGGCTTGGCTCTCTTCTTGTCCTTCGCGCGTGCCCGTTCCGACGCGCAGAACTTCCGCTGCGGCAACGCCTTCCGGATACGGCAAATCGGAATTCGTTACCAGCGCGCGGCGCAGCGGAATGGTGAACATCACGCCCAAAACACCGCCCACGACGCAGACGCCGAACGCCGGCCAGAACGGAAAGCCGCTCCACCAGCCCACCATGATCAAACCCGGAATGACGAAGATCACCGACGAGATCGTGCCCGCGGCCGATGCCACCGTCTGCACGATGTTGTTCTCGTAAATCGTGCCGGTCTTGAACATCCGAAGAATCGCCATCGAGATGACGGCCGCCGGAATCGAGGTTGCGAACGTGAGACCGACTTTGAGGCCCAGATACACGTTGGCTGCCGTAAAGAACAACGTGATGACCGCTCCGAGTAACAGTCCGCGTACCGTCAGTTCCAGCCGGGGGTCGTGGCGTTCTAATTGCTGCATGCGCGTTCGTTTGCTAGCCCGGATCAATTGTCATCCTGAGCGTAATTGTCATCCTGAGCGTAATTGTCATCCTGAGCCTGTCGAAGGACCCCGAGGCCGATTCCCGCGGAATCGGATCGAGGGGCGTGACCCCTAAAGGGCTACTTCAATGCTTATGCCGCCCTGGTCTTCGCTCGCGAATCCAATCGCCGGGTGCGTTGCCAGCGCAATGGCTGCGCGAATGTCCTCCACACCCATGCGGCCCTCATCATGCTCGTTTGCCAGACGCTCGTTCACAAGCATCGTGAGCGCTTCCGCCGTTAACGGAGCATCGACCGGCTGAATCTCCGGATCGTTCTGCGCCAGCGAGCGCTGATAGCTCAAGCCCTCTTCCATAACGTAGCGGAACGCCACCAGTGCCCGTTCGCGCGCGCCGTGCAAATGCGCGAAAACGAAATCCGCTATCGCTTGCGACTGCCTTCCCTTTGCAAACAGCGGCCGCAGTGAGCTCCAAGCGATGGGATGCTGTACCTGCGCGTTGATCAGTGAAACCAGATCGTCCACGGTCCACAGCCCAACGCCGTGGGTATCCAGTTCTTGGTCTAATGCGCCATCCAACGCGAACTGCGGCCCAACGAGAATTGCATACTCCGCTCCAAGGCGATCGCGAAAGCGTGCCGGTTCGGTCGCGTCGGCGTCGCTCACATCTTTGCCATGCGCGCCGTCTTGGTGAGCGTCGACCGACTTACATTCGAAGATCGCCGTATACGTGCGTGAGCCGAGCGGCGCAATGGCCACAACATCCGGCTCGCCTTGGCGTCCATCGTGTGTAACGAGAAGACCTAAATACCCAAGCGCGCTCGTCACCGCTTGTTCGAAAGGCGCCCCGATGTTGCTTTGGCCGGCAGAATCCGGAGTTGCCCGGCGCCGCGAAAAATTTACCAGGTTTTGAATGATCCGTTCAGTACCCGGATCGCTTTTCTTCGTGAACGCGAAGCCGCGAAATGGATCGACGGGGACGTTCAGCCGGAAGCGGCCGTCCTCGAGTTCGACGAACGCGGGACGCAGGCCGCGAAGTTGGTCCCGGTTGATACTCCCGACGATAGCGTTGTAAACATACTTCGCAATCGTCCCTGCCGGCAGCAGATGCCGCGCCACTCCGCTAGCGCAGAGTTCTTGCGCACTATGGGGCTCGCCGTCGGCCAGCAGGGTGCGCACGGCATCGAGTACGTGCGAATGTCCAGCGCCCCGGTTTACGCTTTGCATCTGCCATTCGTTTGCTAGCTGGGTCGCCGCGCCTCTCCAGGAACAAGGAAGGCCCGCACTTGGCGGGCCTTCCGATGGGATTTTAGTGCTTCTTATGGTGATGCGTGTGCGTCGTAACTTTGCACGGGTCGGACTTCATGTGCACGCCCGGGCTGCCGGAATTGATGTTGCTGGCGTTGGTGTTCGCCGGTGTGTTGGGCTCAACGGGCGGTCCGCTGGTATTCGGCTCGTCCGAATTGACGGTAGTCTTCATGCCCGTCGTGGCCGCATTCGTGCCCGTCGACGAGATCATGTTGCGGCTGCAGTTCGGCAGGGTCTTCGTGCTTGCGCCGGCCGGCGCGCTAAGGGACGTTAGTGCGGCCAACGCGGCGGCCGAGGCAAGAAAAACAAATGGTTTCATGGGGGCAGCTTACCCAGAGCCCACTAGGGGCGAACCATCGGCAGTCCGGCGCTTGCCCGCGCGGGAGAAACCCGCTGCTGTACCAGGCGCGTCGCAGCGAACACGAAGGCTGAAGCCAGCATGGTCAACAGCACGGCGTCGTCCAGGAACCCCAGCACGGGGATGTCGCCAAAGACATCCAGCGGCGAAATGATGAGCACGCCCAGCAAGGCGGTGCCTGCCTTCAGGGCAAGCGGAACGCGTTCGTCCTGCATCAGCGGGAGTACGCGTTTCCAGTTGCGGGCAGCGAAAAAAAGCAAGCGCGGTGTGTAAGCCATAGTTCATCCTACCCCGCAGGGTGGCTTCGAGTTTGACCAAATACGGACCGTCATGGAACAGACGATCAGAACGGTTACCGAAGTGCTGCGCATGCCCTCTCCGGCACCGCGGCCGCAAAGCTTAGCCTTCGATGGCGAGACACTCTGGATGGGCTCCATCGAAACGTGCCGCTTGTATGCGATCGATCCGATTCATTGGACCGTGCGCGAGGAATGTGAAGCACCCGGTCAACCGTACGGCCTTACCGTCATGGGCGATGAACTGCGCGTGCTGCTCGCCGAAAACAACGATGAACGCCGCGTGATCCGGCGCTACGTTCCCGGACACGGCTTTAAGAACGAAGGCGCGATCGATTGTCCCGACAACACCGGTTCGCAGCTGGGATTCGACGGCGATCGCTTGTACGTAAGCCAGTGGTACAACAAACGCGTGATCTCGCTCGACGCCGACGGCCGCACAGGCACGGTCATCGAATCACCGCACGGCATCTGCGGACAAGTGATCGTGCAAGGCGCATTTTATCTGCTGGGCACCGACGATGAAGAAAGCGGCGACTACATCGTCACCCGCATCGACGCCCGCGACGGCCGGTCACATTCGCAAGATCTCGCACGCGTCGATTTTCCCGGCCGCGCCCTCGCCTACGACAGCTCGCACAACCGCTACTGGTCCAACCACCGCGAAGCCCACGAAATAGTAGCCTTCACCATCGACTAATTGTCATCCTGAGCCTGTCGAAGGACCCCAAGGCACCCCGAGGGGCCACCCCCCCCCTCTCGTCATCCTGAGCCTGTCGAAGGCCCCCAAGGCACCGAGGGGCCACCCCCCTCTCGTCATCCTGAGCCTGTCGAAGGACCCCAAGGCACCGAGGGGCCACCCCCCCTCGTCATCCTGAGCCTGTCGAAGGACCCCAAGGCACCGAGGGGCCACCCCCCCCCCTCGTCATCCTGAGCCTGTCGAAGGCCCCCGAGGCACCGAGGGGCCACCCCTCCGTCATCCTGAGCCTGTCGAAGGACCCCGAGGCACCGAGGGGCCACCCCCTCGTCATCCTGAGCCTGTCGAAGGACCCCGAGGCACCGAGGGGCCAACCCCCTCGTCATCCTGAGCCTGTCGAAGGACCCCAAGGCACCGAGGGGCCAACCCTCGTCATCCTTGAGCCTGTCGAAGGACCCCGAGGCACCGAGGGGCCACCCCCTCGTCATCCTGAGCCTGTCGAAGGACCCGATTCCCGGAATCGGACTGACTTGCCGAAGGGCTTACTCTCCGTGCCCGCACTTCATCCAGCCCGCGCAGCTCCGGAAACAAGAACATCCACGCCCCGATCACCACCAGCGTCGCAACACCCCCAAGCACAACCGACTCCGTTGCGCCGATGAGCGCCGCAACGCCGCCGGACTCAAACGCGCCCAACTCGTTCGAAGCGCCGATAAAGACGTTCTCCACCGCGCTTACTCGCCCGCGCATCGCATCCGGCGTTTCCAGTTGCACTAAAATATTGCGCACCACCACGCTCACCATGTCGAACGCCCCCGTAAGCGCAAGCGCCATAACCGAGAGCCAGAAGTTGCGCGAAATCCCGAACACGATCGTCGCCGCGCCGAATCCCGCTACGCCGCCGATCAGCAGCGGCCCCAGGCGGCGGTGCATCGAGTGCCGCGCAACCCACGCGGCAACCAACGCTCCGCCCACCGCCGGCGCCGCGCGCAAGATGCCAAAGCCGGTCGGCCCCGCGTGCAAGATCGTCGTGGCAAAGATCGGCAGCAGCGCAGTTGCTCCGCCGAACAGCACCGCGAACAAGTCCAGCGAAATCGCTGCCAAAATCATCCGCTGCGTAAAAATGAAGTGCACGCCCTGCAGCGCAGCAGTCAGCCCGGGCTGCCGCAAATACTCCATCTTCCGCTGCTTCAAAAAGCCAAACGCAATCGTGCCCAGGACGTACGCAAGCGCCGCCGCCGCAAACGCGGTCCACGTACCAATCGCAATCAAAACGCCGCCCAGAGCCGGCCCGGCAATCGAAATCAGCTGCTGCATCGAAGACGAGAGCCCCTGCGCCTTTACAAAATGCTCGCGCGCCACAATGTTCACCAGCATCGCGCGCTGCGCCGGAATCCCCAGCGAATGCGCCGTTCCGATAATCGCTACCGCAACGAAATAAAGCCACACCGCGTGCTCGCCGCGCAGCACGAGCAGCACGAAGTATCCCAAGCCCAGCGCTTCGCCCAGCGAGGTGGCCATGCAGATAATCCGCCTATCCGCCCGGTCGGCCAGTACGCCGGCCGGTAACGCCAACAGCAACTGCGGAAGAAATAAAATGAGGCCTACCAGCCCCAAATCCAATGCCGAGTGCCGCAATGAGAAGATTTGCCATCCCACGGCGACGTTTTCAATGGTGAACGCCAACACCGAGAGTCGACGGGCGATAAAATAGACGACGAACTCTGCATTCACGGGCTCACAGATTGCCCGATTTTTGCATCATCCCTCCGTCGATAACGTACGAAGCCGCCGTAATATATCCGGCCGCATCGCCGGCAAGGAACACGCAGAGTTCCGCGATCTCCTCGGGCTTGGCCATCCGGTGGAGCGGTATTTCCGAGAGCAGGGTTTCGTACTTTTTCTTGTCCTGCTTCAGTGCGGCGTCCATCGGCGTATCCACCGCGCCGGGACACACGTCGTTAACCGTGATGCCGTGCGGCGCAAGCTCGACGGCGATCGTGCGCATCAGCATCCGCACGCCGCCTTTTGAGGCGCAATAAGGCGCATTCGTGGGCATCGTCAAATCTTCATGAACCGAAGAGATGTTGATGATCCGCCCGCCGCGGTTTTGCTTGACCATTGCCGCCGCGGCACGCTGCGAGCACAACCACACGCCGGTCAGGTTGATGTCGATGACCTTCGCGTACACCTCAAACGGTGTCTCCAAGAACGGATGCTTTTCTTCGATGCCGGCGTTATTCACCAGAATGTCCAAGCCGCCGAAATGTTTAACCGTCTGCGCCACCAGCGCGTCGACTTCGTCGGGCTTTGAAACGTCGGCCGCAAACGCCGCCGCCTTGCCGCCGAAGTTCTCTATCTTCTCAACCAACGCATCCGCGGGCGAAGACTCACCATGATAGTCGATCATCACGCTCGCGCCCTCGCGCGCCATCGCGAGCACGATTGCCTCGCCGATGCCGGTATCGCCGCCGGTGACGATCGCGATCTTATTCGCCAGGCGCATTCACAGCCGTCTGCGGCGCAAAGACTAATCCCAGCGTCCAGTCAAGCGCAACCCGTGCTTTCTTGTTCCAGCCCGGCAAGCGCCCAAGATAGTACGTGCGCCACAAGAGCCACGCCGGTAGTCCGGTTATCATCCGCTCTCCGGGAAGTTCGGCGATGGCACATCTATCGCCGAGCGAGGCCATTTGCCCCATCTCATGATAGCGGAAGTTCTTGGTCGGCTTACCGGCAAGGCGGGCACGAATATTCGATGCGAGCAGCTTCCCTTCGCGAATCGCATTCTGCGCAAGCGGCGCATACGTGCCGCCGCCCGGACGCGGCACTGCAGCGCAATCGCCGAGCGCCCACACGTGCGGCGCGCCCACCACCGCAAAATCGCCGCCCGTCTCAATGGCGCCATGCTCGTTCGTTTTTACGCCGATCTGTTTTGCTAGGGGCGAGGGTTCTTCTCCGGCTGCCCAAATGACCGTCGAACTTGCTATGCGCTCGCCGCTGCGCAGTTCCACGCCGTGCGCATCCACGCCTGACACGTGCGCTTCAAGCAAGAGCCGCGCGCCGCGCTTACGGAGATTTGCGGCGGCATACTTTCCGAACTTCGCGGGCAAGTGGCCCAACAACTTATCGCTCGACTCAATCACGACCAGATGGACGTCGCCGGGATCGATGCCCGGGTACGAAGGCAGGATCGAGCGCAAAAACGCCCGCAGTTCGCCGGCCATCTCGACACCCGTGAAGCTCCCGCCCACCACAACGAATCGTAACAGGCGATCCCGCTCGAGAAGGTCGCGCGTGTTCGCGGCAATTTCCAGCGCGCCGACCACCCGGCTGCGAATCTGCTCCGCGTCGCCCAGCGTTTTAAGCGGCAGCGTGAACTTCTCGACGCCGGGAACCCCCATGCTCGACGCGGTCGACCCGAGCGCCAGAACCAGCTCGTCGTAGTCAATCTGCTTTGATTCGTGGGTGAGCGGGTGGCGCACGGTAACGGTGCGCCGGCCGACATCCACGCCGATAGCATCGCCCAATTCAAATTTTACGCCGACGGTTCGAAGCGGTTGCGCAATGTGCCCCAGTTCGATGCCGCCGCTGGCGGCCTCGGGCAGCATCGGTGTAAAAAGCATGAAGTTTTGCCGGTTCACGATCGTGATCTCCAGCGGCCCTCCGCGCGAGCGTTCAAGCGCGTGAGCGCTGGACACGCCCGCAAAACCTCCGCCCAGGATCACCACGCGCGGCGCCATTCGGTTACCTGCGCTTCCACACCACGGCAACAACGGCAACGGCCACCGCAAGAAAGCCCAAAGCGCCGATCGCACCGTGCCTCGCTGCTTTTCGCTCCTCCGCGCGGACGTCGGGCATATAGCGGCGTTCCGGCAGCGAGTCGCTGGTTTCGTTTCCGCGATCGTCGATGGCCATCTTGAACACCTGCGCGGGGTGCAGCGCTTGACGGTCCGTCGACTGCGCGATCTGCTCGCGGCAACTAAAGCCGTCCGCGACGATCAACGTCTGCTGCCCGGCCTGCCGGACTTTGGGAAGCAGCACGCGTTCGCCGATCGCCATCGACACGTCGTAGTGATCGGCCTCGAAACCGAACGGTCCGGCCATCCCGCAGCATCCGCTGTCGGGAACCTCGTACGTCAATCCGATGGCGTCGAACAGTTTCTTCTCGCCGGACGTATCGAGGATCGATTTGTGGTGGCAGTGCTCTTGCACGAGCGCCTTTCGCCGCAGTTTGGGCGGCGCGTAGTCCGGTGCTTTCTTGGCCAAGAATTCGGTCAGCAAGAAGGTCTGCGCCTTGAGCCGCTGCGCGTCTTCGTCCGGCCCCAGCAAATTGACCATCTCATCGCGAAACACCGAAACGCAACTCGGCTCAAGGCCGACGACGCAGAACGCCTGCACGAATCTGCGGACGCAACGCCTCCACCACCTCGCGCAGCATCGTCTTGGCCAAATCCAGCATCCCGAAATCGTAGAGCGGGCGGCCGCAGCACAGCTGCACTGACGGAATCGTTACGCTGAAAGCCGGCGTCTTCCAGCACTTCAACCGCGGCTTGCGCGGTCGTGGGATGAAAGTGATTATTCCACGTATCCGGCCAAAGAATCACTTCGCCGTTGGGCGCGGGTTACGGTGCGGCTGCCGGCTGTGCAAACCACGATCTGAACGTTTGCGGCGCGAACAGCGGAATGCTCCGCTGCGGTGCAATCGACAGGACCGCCTTTGCGAGGTCGCGCAATCCGGGCGCTGTGTGCAAGCGCGTTCGCAACGCCGGGCGCGAGCGATGCAAGACGCGCCCACCAATACATTAGCCCGAACGCGTAAGCCGCTAGCGGGCGGCGCATCGCGCTCGTAGTAGTGCGAGAGAAATTCCGCCTTATACGTGGCCATGTCGACGTTGACCGGGCACTCGCCCTTGCAGCCCTTGCACGATAGGCACAAGTCCAGCGCGTCCTTCACGCCTTCGTCCTGCCAGCCGTTCTCCATCGGATTGCCTTCGAGCATCTCGAACAGCAGGCGCGCCCGTCCGCGCGTTGAGTACGCCTCTTCCTTGGTCGCCATGTAGCTCGGGCACATCGTGCCGGCGTCGTGCTTGCGGCATTTCCCCGTTCCGACGCACCGGTTTGCCGCAAAGGCGAAGCTGCCGTGATCGTCCTCGAATGTGAAATGTGTCTTGCGGTTCCCACGGCTCGTAGTCTGTTCCCCAGCGCAGGTTCTGATCGAGCTTATACGGGTGAACGACTTTGCCGGGGTTCATCTTGTGCTGCGGATCCCAGATCGACTTGAATTCCCAGAACGCCTGTACGAGTTCGTCGCCGAACATGATCGGCAGCAGCTCGCCGCGCGCTTGGCCGTCGCCGTGCTCGCCGGAAAGCGAGCCGCCGTGCTCCACGCAGATGTGCGCCATCTTCGTTACGAACTCTCGATACTTCGCAATGCCGTCCGCGGTAAACAGATCGAAATTGATGCTCACGTGTACGCAGCCTTGCCCGAAATGCCCGTAGATCGAACCCTTGTAGCCGTACTCGTCCATCATCGCTTGGAACTTGCGAAGGTAATCGCCCAAACGCTTGGGGTCGACCGCCGAGTCTTCCCAGCCGGGATAGTAATCCGGCTGATTGGGAATCTTCGAGGTCGATCCCAACGCTTCGTCGCGAAAGATCCACAGCTGCTCCTGCTGCTCGTGGTCGTCAATCAGCTTCGTCGACGGCCGATCCGGCTGTGCTTTGAACGCATCCATCAATGTGCGCGCAGATCGGCAGCGGCCTGCTCCGTGCGTGTCGCCGCCGAACTCGCAGATCAGCCATCCCTGCCCGTCGGGAAACATCTCGCGCCCGGTCTCGGTCTCGCCTTTGAGTTCCATATAGTGGAACATCGACTCGGACATGCCTTCCAGCGCGATCGGCCTGATGCTCGTCGCAGAATGGCACGTGATCGCCGGCGGTGGCAAGGTCCGGAAAGCCGAAGCATCAGCAGCACCCGGTGCGGCGGACTGTGCACGAGCCGTACGATCGCTTCAACGACCGTTACGCACGTGCTCTCCGTTCCGACCAGCGCGCGCGCAACGTTGAAGCCGTTTTCGGGAAGCAATTGATCGAGCGGAAAGCCCGAGACGCGGCGCGGAATATCCGGAAACCGCTCGCGAATCTGATCGGCGTACTTGTCGCGCAGCGCCTTGAGCTGCGCGTAAATCTCGCCGCGCCGCCCGCCCGCGGCGATGATCGCTTCGAGTTCTTGATCCGAGGTCGCGCCCACCCGCATTCGCAGCCCGTCGTAGGTGACGATGTCGAGCTCCTCGACATTCTCCTCGGTCTTGCCGGCCATCTGCGCGTGCATGCCGCAGGAATTGTTGCCGATCATACCGCCGAACGTGTTGCGATTGTGCGTTGCCGGGTCGGGGCCGAACGTAAGGTGCCGCTCCTCGGCCTTGTTGCGCAGATCGTCGTTCACGCACCCGGGCTGCACGCGCGCCTGCTTGCCTTCCCAGTCGATCTCCACGATGGCGTTCATGTACTTGCTGAAGTCCATCACGACCGCAGCATTGCAGGCCTCGCCCGCAAGACTCGTACCGCCGCCGCGCGAAAAAACGGGTGCTCCAAATTTGCGGCACGCGGCGAGCGCGCGTTCGACGTCCTCGGCATCCTTTGGTACCACGAGCCCGATCGGAACTTGACGGTAGTTCGACGCGTCGGTTGCATACATCGCGCGGTGCCGCGTCGTCGAAACGGACCTCGCCGCGTACTGTGCGCCGCAACTCGGCTTCCAGCGCGCGCGCATCGACGTCCGCCTCGTTCACCGAGCCGGGACGCTCCGTGGGGTTGGGATGCGGTCCATTCAGCCCGGCGCGGGCCGATTCAACGGTTTCAGGATGCGAATCATACTGCGTAGCGCTCCGCATCGATGCGACGCAGCTCCAAGCCGATTCCCGGGCGCGCCGGATCGGGAGCAAGGTCTCCGCCTTGAGGTTCGGCGGCACCGTCGAACAGCATGTGTTCGATGCGCACGTGATCGAAGAAATACTCAATATGCCGCAGTTGTTCGCACGCCAGCGCCGCGTGGAGATGCAGGTGCGGTGCGCAATGCGTGGAGAGCGGCGTCATCGTACTCTGGCAAAGTCCGTCCACCGCCAACAGCCCCGAGAAGCCGCCGCATCGCGTTGCGTCCGCTTGCAGCACGTCCAGCATCGCTGACTCGACCATCCGCGAGAACTCGTACAAGCCGTAGCCGTACTCGCCGTCGGAAATTTCCATGCCCGCCGGCGCACGCTCGCGCACGTGGCGCGTGCCCGCATAGTCCTCGCGAAAGACCGGCTCCTCAAACCAGGTCACGCCGTCCTTCGCAAAGCGCTGCGCCTGCGCAATCGCCTGCTGCACGCTATACGCGCCGTTGGCATCCACAAAGAGTTCCGCATCGCCGCCGATCGCTTTGCGCGCCGCCTCAACGCGCTTGACGTCGGCCCCGGCATCGCGGCCAACTTTCATCTTCACGCGCGGTATGCCCTGACCCACCCAACCGGCAAGCTGTTCGCACAGGTCCGGTTCCGAATAGGATGTGAATCCGCCGCTTCCGTACACGGGAACGCTCGCGCGCACCCCGCCGAGCAAGGCGTACGCGGGAACACCGAGCAATTTGCCTTTCAGATCCCACAGCGCTACGTCGACCGCCGAGACCGCCATCGACGTTATGCCGTCGTGTCCCGAGGTTGCGCGTTCGGGCGTACATGTCGTTCCAGCGTGCGCCGATTTGCAATGCGTCGCGCCCAACAAGCACGTTCGCGCAAGAGCGTGTCGATGAGTTTGGCCGTTGCGACATCCGCATAAGTAAAGCCGATCCCGGTCTCCCCGCCGGCCACGACCTCGACATAGACGAGCGTCGTCGCATCCCATTCCAGGGTGCCGTCCGACTCCGGCGTAGCCGTCGGGATCGTGTACGCCTGAACTTCGAGCGCATCGATTCGTGCATCGCACGCGAACGGCCGTCGCGCACGGTTATTTCGCCGAGCCGTGCGGGAAGAACCCGGCGAGACTTCCTTGATACGATTCCTTGATCACGCCGCCTTCATCGGGATCGCCTTTTGCCAGCGCCGAGAACAAATTGTGCGCCTGCTCGAGAGGTGATATGCGGCGGCAGTTGCGAGATGTTCGCGTCGACTACCGCGTCGAAGACGACCGGCCGGTCCGATGCCAAGCGCGCGATCCCATGCGGGCCCGATATCCTCGGGCCGCTCGACGCGGATGCCGTTCAGCCCGATCTGATTTCGCGTACTCGGCGTAGTTGAAGAGCGGCAGATCCTGCGAGGCTTCGTACTTCGGATTGCCGCACTCGATCCGCATCTCCCAGGTCACTTGATTGAGGTCCGAATTGTTCATCACCAAAAAGATAAGCCGCGGATCGCCCAGCGCTTCCAGTATTTGGCGACCGTCAGCATCTCCGCGTTGCCGTTCATCTGCATCGCGCCGTCGCCGGTGCACGCGATGACGACGCGATCGGGAAACGCGAACTTTGCGCGCAATCGCATACGGCACCGCGGAGCCCATCGTTGCGAGGCCGCCGGAAAGCGAAGATTTCATTCCGCGCCGCATCTGAATGTTGCGCGCAAACCAATTCGTCGCCGTGCCGGCGTCGCCGGCTGAGAATCGCCGTCGTCGGGAAGCCGCTTGTTCAGCTCCCAAAAGACGAGCTGCGGGTTGATCGGCTCGCCCTCAACGTGGCAGCGCGCCTCTTCGTCGGCGTGCCACTCTTCTGATATTTCGCGATCTTCTCGCGCCACGCGTGTCGGTTTTCGGTTTGAGCAACGGAAGCAGCGCCGCAAGCGTCTCGCGGCTGTCGCCGATGAGATTGACCTCGGTTGGAAACCGCAGGCCGACGTTGCGGGCGTCGATGTCGATCTGCACGCCGCGTGCATGTCCCTCTTTGGGCAAGAACTCCGAATAGGGATAGCACGTGCCGACCATCAGCAGCGTATCGCACTCGTTCATCATGTCGTAGCTCGGCCGCGTCCCAAGCAGACCCAGCGTGCCGGTAACATACGGCAAGTCGTCGGGAACGACGTATTTCCCAGCAACGCTTTCGCGATTCCGGCCCCGAGCCGATCGGCAACGGCGATCACCTCATCGGTCGGCGTTTGCGGCGCCTTGACCGACCAGCATCGCCACGCGTTGCCCGCTGTTGAGCATATCGGCGGCGCGCTGCAAATCTGCTGCGCGGGAATTACGACCGGCGCGCAGTACCCGACGCTGCTGCGCATCATGTTATGCGTGCGCGGCGGAACGGGAACGGCCTGTTCTTCTTGAATGTCTTTCGGAACGATGACGCAGGTGACCGCGCGGAAAGCGGCGGCCGTTCGTACGGCACGATCGATGATGTGCCGCATTGCTGCCGGACTCGAAACCGTATAGACATACTCCGTCACGTCTTGCATCAACACCTGAAGGTCGACTTCTTGTTGGTACGAGCTGCCCAAAGCGCTCGTGGCCGCTTGCCCAACGATCGCCACGACCGGCGTATGGTCGGCCTTCGCATCGTAAAGTCCGTTAAGTAGGTGAACGGCTCCGGGCCCCGATGTTGCAAGGCACAGGCCCACCTCACCCGTGTATTTCGCGTGTGCGCAGGCCATAAATGCCGCCATCTCCTCGTGACGGACTTGGATAAAGTCCAGTTTATCGCCGATTCGGCCGAAGGCGCCCATGATGCCGTTGATGCCGTCGCCCGGATAACCGTATACTCGCTTAAAACCCCATTCCACGAGGCGCTGCAAAAGAAAATCGCTCGTATTCACGGTGATCTTTTACCCCTTTTACGGCCCTGAAACCGACGCACCCGCGGATGAATCAATTCCAAACCAAAGCTCGTATTCACGCGTCTCACCCGGCTCTAAGAATGGTAGTGCGCCCAGTTCGCGAGCCGCGATCCGTCCTTGAATCACAGAGCAATTTGCAGGTTCCACCGCCATCACGTAGGTTTTTATGCCGAGCATGCGCCAGCTGATGAGCGCCGGCAGTTGTTCGGGCCGGTAGCGCACCGACAGCTCCACGCCGCCGCCAAGGTGCGCGTTAAGAAAAGCTCGCCTGCGCCCATCCGTCTTGCGCGGCACGCGGTTGGTGAACGAACACCTGCTCTTTAAAGCCGCTTTCCGGCGGTCCGCCGCGGTTCCAAACACGTAGGCCGGCGCGCGCGTTATCGTCCCGGGGATGCATGGCCTCGTGGGTAACGGCCAGCTGCATGTGGTCGTCCAGAAGTGGAAACCCGGCATTGCAATGATACAGCAGCATATGAGGAACGCGCGCTGCGCCTTCGTTCGTCACCCGATCGTGCAATCGCAGCACGTTCTTGCCCAGCCTCCGCGCGCCACGTGCGGTCAAGGCGCAGGCAGGCGCCGAACATGCGCGCTTCCATCACCGTCCCACTAATCTCGAACGTGCACCTATCGCCTTCCCACACCGTGCGATGCGCCACGCTCTGCGCCGGCGCGTGATTGATATATCCGTGCTGCTGCCAAGAGCCGTCTGCGTCCGTACCGGCGGGGCCGAACGCCTGCAGGCCGCACGTTGTCATAAGGCCTCCGAAAAAATCTCGTTCGAACGCCTCAACTCCGGGTTCGGAATACGCCGGATGTGCAAGGCCGCCGGGTCCCCGCCAGGTCAGAGGAATTCCGCGGTACGTTGCGCTCAGCACGTCCAACGCGCGATCCGCAACGATCTCGGCTTCGAAGCCGCCTCCGGTTCGCAGCAAGAATCCGCGCGTGCCGCGAGCCCGGCCCTCATCGTAAACGATCGGCGTAACCCCGCAGAGCTGCGAGAAGTCGCCGGCACGCGACTCCAATTCGGCCCGATCGTAATGCCGGCCGAAGATCTCGGGCATGACGGCGCTAAAACTCCCAGAGCATCGCGCGCGTCCACGCGCCGCCTGTTCCCTGAAGTTTGACCGGCGCAGCAACGAACAGCCGCTTGCGTCCGTCCATGACCTCGTCGGGAAAGTAGAGTTCTTCCACAATGAACCTGCCGTTGCCCAGCAGGGCCTTATGCGCGGGCGCTGCTTTGGCGGGGTCGTCGTAACCGCCCATGCTCACCGCATCGATGCCGG
This sequence comes from Vulcanimicrobiota bacterium, assembly GCA_963702335.1. Lineage (GTDB taxonomy): Bacteria > Vulcanimicrobiota > Vulcanimicrobiia > Vulcanimicrobiales > Vulcanimicrobiaceae > DASSRQ01. The sequence continues at coordinate 258,111 of CAVPCC010000020.1, forward strand.
CGCCTTTAATGCCGCGCTCAACTAAATACTGCGCGGCCTCGCCGCCAAGGTAGACGTATTCCGTCAGAAACTCAGCGCTGTTGGCCCGCTTGTGGCCCCAGCCGGTATTGAGCAGCGCGATATCACCCGGCTCTATCCGGCCGGCGAAACGCTCGACCTCGGCGCGCTCGATTGCCGAGCCAGGTTTCTTCCCGCGCAAATCCAGAATAACCGCAGGTCCTATGTATGTTTCAAGCGGTACTTCGTCGATCGTCTTTCCGTTCTCGAAGAAATGATACGGCGCATCGCAGTGGGTCCCCGTATGCGTGCTGATTTCCACGATTTCTTTGTTGACGCCCTGAACGGCAAGCATATAGAACAAGCGGATCTGCGCCGGGCGAGGATTGTGGTCCGGATACTGCGGGCAGTTCGAGAAAACCGGCTGACTCAAATCGTAAACGCGCGTCGGAGCGTTCATCGTTCGACCCCGCTGCAGAGGACTTGGAAGGCATCGCTGTTTCGCTGTAAACACTTGTCAAGATCAGAGCGCCAAATCGAGTCCGGCAGCGACTCGCCCGAGAAGATCTCCAAAACATACGGCCCGCGGTACCCGGTCTCGTGCACGCTGCGCATGATGGCAGCGTTGTCGATTGCGCCTTCGCCCAGGCTGATGCGATCGGCGCCCGAACGCGGACGGTGCCAATCACTTATCTGCACCAGAAAAATACGATCGCCGCAAGCACGAATGACCTCATGCAATCCCGGCGTTTGAAAGATGTTCCACGTATCCACGCACAGGCCCAATGCTTCATGACCGACGCGGCGAACCAGTTCGAGTGCCTGATCGAGCCCCCACAGCGCCGTGTCGGTATTGAATAGCACGGGATTAAGCGGTTCGTACGCCACGCGCATACCGTGCTTTGCAGCAAAGCCGGCAAGGTCCGCAAAGGCCGTGAGCGCCTTCTCGTAAACCGCCGCCGTGTCCCCGCCCGGCGCGGCCCCGGTGATAACGACGAACGGAGTGCCGCGCGGAACGTGCGGAGCAATGCGCTCGATGGCGCGTTTCATGTGCCGCAGACGGTCGTCCGGAGCGGTGGGCTGACCGGCCAAACTATCCGGGAAAAGCGAATGGACCTCGGACTGTACCGAACTGACCGTCAAGCCGGCCGGAGCGATCGAGTTCAGTTGCGGGGCGTAGTCGTCCTTATTCAGCCTTGAACTCGCAAACCTCAATAAACGTCGCGCCATGCAGGGGGTACCGCTCCACGTCGCGCTCGAACGGCCACGGCCACGTCGTAAACTCGCTCACACCGAAAGGAAGGCGCATGGCGGCCACCTATTCGCTCAGTTCCAGCACGCAGAACCCCTCGCGGCTGATTTGGATCGGCATCCCCTGGCGAAGTTCGTCAATCTCCGATTGCTCGCCGGCGATCCATTCGTTGCGTAGAGTATTGTAACGGCGAAGGGCCTTCTTGCCTTCAAGGTGTCCGTCGCGCATCCGCAGCGAAATGGTTACCGTCCTATCCAGCGTGTTCCCGATAAAAGCCAACACCTTTTCAGGTGTCGCCAGAGCAACGTGAACCGCCGTATCGCCGCCCACGAACATGTCGCCGGTGACGTCCTCCTCGTACAGACATCCGGCGTCGACCGACTCAAACGGATATGTTGCGAAAATGCATTGCTGTTCCATGCGCGCGGCGATCCACGTCGCAGCCTTGCCCCGCACCATCGCATTACGCACCGCTATCCAACTCCAGGCGCTGCCAAGACGGGGGTGAAGTTTGGGTGGGTTCTCCGCTACGTTCAGCCCCGCCGCGCCCTCGATTGCCGACCAAAGATACTTCGGCGCGAACCAGGGCGAGAGCATCATGCCCTGGTTTGTGAGCGTTTCGCCGTGAAGCCATTCGGAAAACTGCCCCGGGACGGTATTGTTGCGGCGCGGATCCTGCGAATAGTGTTTGAAGTCCGTGGATAGGGCGTAGGCCATGAACTCCGGGTTAAACGCGCTGGCCGCGAAGGCAAACCAAAAGGTCGGGCCCGCCCAAACCCCGCCGAGCAGCCCGTATCCGTGCGTCGGCCCGTAATTGATGTCGTTCCGAGGAACGGTATGCATTCCGGCATCGCTCCAAAACTCCGGAATGCTTAGCCGCGAAATGATATTGGCGGCAACCTCATGGTCGGCCACGCCGAACATAACGGGGAATACCAGGTCGCAGGTGACGTCGGTACGCGCCGTTCCGTCGAGGTCGATGTTCAAATAGTACAGATTGCGCGTCTTGTCCAAAAGGTGCTCGTTAATCGCTGCTTTTAGCCTCGTCCGCCTGCGAACCGTAAAGCGCGGCCTGGTTTTCGTCGCCCATTTCCTTTGCCATGATGCTCATCGTGCGCAGCGCCGCATAACACTCGGAGTTCACTTCCGTTGTTGCGCCCGAGAGCCGGTACCCGCGTATCACGTTGCGCCAGCCCGCAATGCCCCAGTCGGCCGTTCCGTCCGCCTTGCACCACACCAGCCCCCGGTCGTCCCGCTGCGAGATGATGTATGCGGCGACCGTGTGCAGGCGCGGGTACACATCCTCTAAGAATTGGCGGTTGCCGGTAACGCAGAAGTGATGCCAGAGCGCAAGAATCAGCAGCGGCGTATCGTCGTTAATGTTCAGGCCGTAGTCTTCGCTTTTTCCGTTGCGAATGTCGAAGTACTCCACCACCATACCGCTGGGTTCAAGGTGGTCCAGATACCACAACAAGGCCTCTTTGGTAAAGAACGGCGTTAGATAATCCGCGCCGAACCCGTACCACGCCGTGTCGCGGCCGACGCTGTTGTTCGAGCGTGTCGGATCGTTTACGAAACACCAACCCTGCGAGGTTAGTGATTGGGTGCGCAAGATATTTGCCTTCGCCCAGAGTGCGCCGCGATTAACCTGCTCGTCGGGGGTTAGCACGATGGCGCGCTCCATGGTTTGCTCGTAGTGCGCCTGCGTCCGTTCCAGTGCGTCCTCGGCGTCCGGCAGCGCGCGCAGATTCGCACGTGCTTCCTCTTCGCCGTTTGCCGAAAACGTCAAGATAAATACGACCCGCGCTTTTTGGTTTGCGCGCAGGCGGTGTTCGAAATGAAACATCCCAATCGGATCGTCCTGCGAACGGACGGCCTGCCCGCTCAAAGGCCCGGGGAATTGCGGCGCGCTCGCTTTAGCCGAATCCAACGTCACCTCGTAAGAGTCCGGCGACGGAGAGCATGCCGCTATTCTGACGAGGTTGGGATTCTTGCTATTCGACGCGACAAAAAAATTTTTGGACTTGTCGTAGGCCGTCGAGGTCACGCCGCCCATTCCGCCGCGAAGCCGGACCGAGGCGTACGTGGCAATCGTCACTTCCCGGTCTTGCTCGTTGTGGAGTTCCAGGGTGTAGTACGCGCCCGGCGGATCCACATCGTGAAACTTCTCGCCTTCGGGGGCGCCCGAGAGCAAAAAGATGTTTTCCCGGACGTCGACGCCGTTGGAAAGCCGGAAAAAATGCCGCTGATGCGCCGGAAAGATCTCAAATGTCCCGGGCCGGGCAACGAGCGGCACACCGCTGTGTGCGTCCCAGTGATGCAATACAAGCGTTCCGAAGGCTTCCGCGCCGACCTCGGGGGAGTAAATCTTTTCTATCGCGCCCGTCGCTTTGATGACCAGCGACACTTTGGGAGCTCCGAGCGTACTGCCGACCGCCATATCCTGATCGGAGACGGTGTAGTTTGCGGCTTTTTGGTCTCGAACGTCGGCTTTAGGAACCATTCGCAGGTCCGTTTACCCCGATCATCCCTCGCCGATGCGCCTGGTAAAAAGCAGCAGCAGCCCCAATCCAAAAACCCAAGCAATAAAGCCTTCGGAGACCGGACCCCAATTGGCAAGCTGCAGGCCGCCCGGATTATAATGGCCGTGCTGCAAGTAGCCGATATATGCCGTGAGCTCCGCAAGTTGACGATCGTCAACAACTCGCGTCCCGAACTTGGGCATCACCCCGGGCCCCTCGCGCACCGCCTCGGCAATCGTGGTTGCATCCGCATTCATCAGCTCCGGAGCAACGTCGCGATACGCGGTTGCGCCGTCGCCTCGCCCGGTCGCCGAGTGACACTGCTCGCAGTTCTCCTCGAATGTCTCGCGTCCGGCGCGAACCGGCGCGGATGCGGCGCCCCCCTGCTGCGGGGGTGGCAGGACGGCCCCCGCGCTTCGTTCGCCCGAGGATTTTGATGCAACAAACGCTACGATCGCCGCTATCTGCTCGCGGTTCAACTGCGGGGTGGCGTCATATTCTTGCTCGTACGGCCCCTGCGTCGGCATCCTTCCGGTGCGCAACTCGAAATCGACGAGCGCCGCGTCGACCGCGCGCAGCGACGGCGCCTGCACGGTTCCCTCCATGTGCGCACCGTGGCACGAACTGCAGTGTACTGCATACAGGTGCGCGCCCAGCGCAATCGCCGCAATCATGCGGGGCTCGCTTTACGTTCGGCGGCCGCCCACGCCGCCGCCTCACCCATAAACGCGCAAAACAACAAAAATCCGCCGGCGATCCACATCAGGTCCGCGCCGTTGCGCTGGTCCAGCAGCGCCGCCGCGCTCGATCCGGCTGCCTGCACGTAATGCGGATACATCGGGTAGCGCGACGCGGCAATCGCAAAGGCCACAAACGCGCCCTGCGGCAATGCCAAGAACAGAAAGAGCATGCGCGCCGCAAACGCAACCGGCCGCGGCGCAAAGCCGACCTGAATGACCGCGCTCCAAAACAGCAGCGCGCTGCTTACGAATAGCACGTGCTCGATCCAATGGACGCCGGGATGCTCGAGCGATGCCTCGTAGAGCGGCGAAAAATGCGCGCCCCACATCACGGCAATGAATGCGAGCCATCCCGTTACCGGAGCAAACAGCACAGCGCCCAATCTCGAGTGCGCAAACGAAGTCAACCGTTGACCGGCCGCCCGCGGAACGGCCGCGACGCAAAGCAAGTACGGCGCGCCCAACAACAACAACGGAACGCCCACCATCGCCAGCAGCAGATGCTGCAGCATGTGCCACCCGAACGATCCATCGGCAAGCCCGTCCAGCGGCGGCCCGATGGCAGCCGTCATAATCGCCAGGCCGCTAAGAAAGCAGACGACGCGCAAGGCGGAAAAAGGCCGTCCCGGGAAACGCGCGCGGTACGCGGCAACGCCGCGCAAGTAGACCGCTGCTGCCACAAGGGCCATCAACAGCGCAATCACGGCGCGCTACACCTGTTCTTCATCGTACCCGCCATCCGCGCTGCGCGTCAGGCGCACGCGCTGTGCCTCGTGCATGCCGCCGCGCTTCTTCAAATCTGCCGCAAAGGCATAGGCGATTGCAAACGCGATCGCCGGACCGGCAACTACCAGAATCTGATATCCCAGAACGACGTCCTGAAGAGGTAGATGCAGGTAGCGCGTCTGCACGTCGTCGCTGCCCGCAAAAAACAGCACCGCCATGAACGTCAGAAATGCGATCCCGAAACCCGTGCGAAGCGGCACGTCGCGCACACGGTCGAGCAAGTGGTGCGCGGAATTGTCGCGCCGCAAAATCGACTCAATGAACGGATACGCGATCAAAAACAGCATGATCGCTATGGGCAGCAGCAACCCCGGCCAGAACACCGAAGGGATGGTGTGACCGAAGAGATGCAATGCAAACGGAGGACCCAAGCGCAGCGCGCCCTCCAACCAGCCGATGTACCAATCGGGCTGCGCGGGGACGATGGCTTTCCACGTCTGGTACGGGCCCCAGAGCCACACCGGATTGATTTGTACGAACGCACCAAGCGCACAGCACACGGCAATGACGCCGAACGCCAGTGCAAACGAGCGGAATGCGTAGAGCGGAAAGAGCGGCGACCCGATAACGTTCTCTTCCGTGCGCCTAGGCCCGGGAAACTGCGTGTGTTTCTGCCGCCAGACGCCGATAAGATGGAACGTAATGCCAAGCGCAATGACGGCCGGCATAATGAAGACGTGGGTCACAAAAAAGCGCTGCAGCAGCACGGCCGACGGCCACACGCCGCCCTGCAGGAAGAACAGCAAATAGGAGCCCACAAACGGAACCGCTTGCAGAATCGACATCGCGATACGCAGACCCATGCCGCTAAACAGATCGTCGGGCAGCGAATAGCCGGTGAAGCCCTCGAACAGCGCGGCAAACAAGAGCAGCGTCCCGAAGATCCAGTTCAACTCGCGCGGCCTGCGGAATGCGCCCGTGAAGAAGACGCGGCATGCGTGAGCGACGATCGCCGCAATGAAAATGTTGGCCGCCCAATGGTGAATCTGGCGGATCAACAGGCCGGCATTGACCGCAAAGCACAGGTGCAGAATGGAGTCGTACGCCTCACTCACGGTGCGCCCGCGCATAAGATCGTACGGGCCGTTGTACACCACGTGCTCGCTGCCCGGATTGAACCACAGCGCAAGATACGTCCCGGTGGCTATCAACACGAAAAACGCATACATGTTGATTTCGCCGATCATAAACGACCAATGATCGGGAAACGCTTTGCGCAGCGCGTGGTGGAAAAAGGTCGCCGTTCCGTAACGGTCGTCCATCCACAGCAGCGCCTTACGGATCACGATTCTTGCCAGAACCCCGGGCCGACGGGTCCGTTGAAATCGCCGGCTGCGCGCAGGTAGCCGTCCTGGGCAATCTCAATCGGCAGCTGCGGCAACGGATGATCGGCCGGCCCCGCCAACACTTTGGCACCGTCCGCGACGTCAAAAACCGACTGATGGCACGGGCACACCAAACGATGGTCGCTCGCCCGGTACAATGCAACCGGGCAGCCCGCGTGCGTACAGGCCTTCGAATATGCAATCAATCCCGATGTCGTATTCGTGCCGACGCCATCAGGCAAGCGCACCAGAACCGCCATCGAGTTGTAATCGCCGATGCCCTCCTCGGGGAAGACCGTTTCAACGCCGTCGACGTTCAGATCGTCTGCGCGCACGAACGATCCGTCGGGCCGCTGCAAACGTTTTCCGCGCCGCCAAAGCGTATGAAAGAGCGCATCGCCCGGCGGCGGTCCAAGCGAGCCGATGGGGAAGAGCGCCGCAAGACCCAGCGTGCCGATTGCGGCGAACAGCATGCGCGTGAGCCACTTCTTACGGCCGATCAGCTCCGTTCCGTGCACGAGCGCTTCAACTTGTTCGGCGCGCTCGTCCGCGGGCTGCGGGTAGGTGTCGCGCAGATCCACAACGCGTTCCTGCGGCAAAATCCAGCGCGCCCAACCCAGCATCGCAAGCGCAAATCCCAGAAACGCTGCAGCCAAACATCCGCCCAGCACTTGGGTTGACGCCTGCATCCAAAATCCCGCCGCAAATCCAACGCTGCCCGCCATCGCCAGCAGCAAGGAGGCAGCGATTGCGCGTTCGCGCTTATCGTGCATCATCGGATCCAGTACACCGTGCAGTAAATGCCGATCCACATGACGGTGACGAAATGCCAGTAGTAGCTAATGGCCTCGGCGCCCTCTTGGCGATCCGCCCGGAACGCCGGCGACCGTAGACCCGCGAAAAGGCCCAGCAGCATGATGACGCCGGCAACCACGTGCAGCAGATGGAAGCCCGTCATCGTTACGTAGATGGACCCGTAAGCGCCGCTGCCCAAACCGAAGGTCTGCTGCTCGTAGCCGTGCAGCGCGTCCAGAATATACGCCAGGCCGCCGGCGATCGCCACGAAGAGCGCAAAGTACGCCGCACGCGTGTCGTGCCGGCGCAGCGCAGCCGAGGCGGCAAACGCGCCGATGCTGCTGACGATCAGGAACGCCGTTCCAAGCGCGGGCCCGAGCATCTCAAGGTGAACGCCGGGCGGCGGCCACTGCTCGCTGCGCGCTTTTAAGTTGAAATACGTCGCGAAAAGCGCAGCGAAAAACATCGTCTCCGATGCGATAAACATGACCGTACCAAGGACGATCGGATGCGCCCGTATGGGCAGCGGCCGCTCACCAAGCGCCATGCGGGCTTTGTACCCGCGCCGCTCGTTTTTTATCCTCGTCCTTGGGTAAGACGCTGGAAGAATGCCCGTATTCGATCCCGCTTCGGTGCAAGGAATGGACTTGAGCGGCGTTTGGATCGTCTTTATCGTGGCCGCGCTGTGCGTGGGCGCGTTCGTCTATGCCTTGATGACGTATGCCATCGTCAAATGGCGCCGCCGTCGCCCGGACGATGCTTCGATTCCGCCGCAATTTTCGCAAAACGTCTTCTGGGAAGTGACCGGCGCGGCGATCCCGCTGCTCATCGTAGGTGGGTTATTCGCGCTTACCCTCATGCGTGAGTATCGTGTGGATGCGGTGGAGAACCGGCCCTACGCAGTCGTGGATGCGACCGGCTACCGCTGGTCGTGGCAGTTCCGGTATCCCGGGCACGATCTCAACCTTTACGGAACCGAGCAGACTCCGCCCGTCCTAGTCCTGCCCGCCGGAAAATTGACGCAAATCAATCTTACCTCCGCAGATGTCGTGCACTCGTTTTGGATTCCGGCGTTCTTGTTCAAGCGCGATGCGACGCCGGGTTATACGATGCACTTCGATCTCACGCCCAACCGTCTGGGAACGTTTGCGGGCGAATGCTCGGAGTTTTGCGGCCTGCAGCATGCGCTGATGACGTTTAAGGTAAGAGTCGTGCCGCCCGAGCAGTACGCGCGGTGGCTGGCAAGCGGCGGGACCGCGGCCATATGACGCGCTGGCTCACGGCGACCAACCACAAAGACATCGGCGTGCTGTACATGCTCACGACGCTCTTTTTCTTCACCGTCGCGGGCCTGCTCTCGTTCGTCATCCGCCTGCAGCTCTCGCATCCGGGCAATACGATGCTCTCTGCCAATGCGTACAACCAAATTTTCACGCTGCACGGAACGGCAATGATCTTCCTGGTCGTCGCGCCGTTCGCGTTCGGTCTGGCAAACTATCTCGTACCGCTGCAGATCGGCGCACCCGACATGGCGTTCCCGCGGTTGAACGCACTTGGCGTTTGGCTCTTCATCATCTCGGGCTTGGCGATCTTCTCGGGCATCTTTGCCGAAGGCGGAGCCGCATCGTCCGGCTGGACCTCGTACGCCCCGCTCTCCGCAATCACCGTGGGAACGGGCGCGGGCCAAGATTTGTGGCTGATCGGCATTCTGCTCAACAGCATCGCAACGATCATGGTCGGCATCAATTTCGTCGTTACGATCTTTCTCTATCGCGCGCCTGCGATGACCATGTGGCGCATGCCTATCTTCACCTGGGAGATGCTGGCGACGTCCTTGCTGATCCTGATGGCTTTTCCGTCACTTGCGTGCGTTGTGTGCGAATTGTTACTGGAGCGCCATTATGGCGCCGCATTTTTCAATCCCGCGCACGGCGGCGATCCGATTCTCTACGAGCATCTGTTCTGGTTCTTCGGCCACCCGGAAGTTTACGTCATGATCTTGCCGTATTTCGGCGTGGTCACCGAGATTATTTGCGTCTTCTCGCGCAAGCCGGTCTTCGGATACGTCGGTCTGGTCCTCTCCGCGTTCGCGATCGCCGGGCTTTCCATGGGCGTCTGGGCGCACCATATGTTCACCACGGGCGCCGTCGCCAACGGCTTCTTCTCGGGCATGTCGTTCTTGATTGCCGTGCCGACCGGCGTGAAATACTGGAATTGGATCGGCACGATGTGGAAAGGCAACATCGCCTTTCGCACGCCGATGCTGTTCACGATGGGTTTTCTCTTCAACTTTCTCATCGGCGGCTTGAGCGGCGTCATGATCGGCTCGCCGCCCATCGACTACCACGCCGAGGACATACTTCATCGTCGCCCACTTCCACTACACGTTGGGCGGCGGCTCGCTCTTTGCCATGTTTGCGGCGGTCTATTTCTGGTTTCCGAAGATCACCGGCTTCCGCTTGAGCGAACGCATGGGCGCGATCAATTTCTGGACGATGATGGCCGGATTTAACATCACGTTTCTGCCGCAGTTCGTCATGGGGATCGAAGGAATGACGCGCCGCGTGTACACCTATCCGGCCACGGGCGATCTGCCTTGGCTTAACGCACTCTCAAGCGTTGGAGCGGCCATCATGTTGTTCTCCGCGTTTATCTTCGTGCTGAACATTATCGTTTCAAGGATAGCGCGCGACCGGGCCGGCGACGATCCGTGGGGCGGCTTTACCTTGGAGTGGGCCACGACCTCGCCGCCACCCGAATTCAACTTCACCTCGCTGCCGGCGATCCGCTCCGAACGTCCGGCGTGGGATATGCGGCATTGAAGACGTTCGTCGCGCTCTTCGCCTCCTCGTCCGTGTTCGGCCTTACGATTGCCGTGGTGTACTGGTTCTCCTCGCACGAACGCGCCGGAACGTTTTTGCTCGGCTTCATGTTTCTCGCGCTGGCCTTTGCCGCCGGTTATTCGTACCTTTCGGAACGGAACGCAAATCTTGCAGGCGACGACGAGAATGTGACGCCGCACGACCGCGCGGGCGAAGACTTGGGCATCGTCACAAAAAGCACGCCCTGGCCCATCCTCTTGGCCTTCAGTATTTTTATCCTAGTGCTCGGAACGATCTGGTCCGATTTTCTGCTGTTCGCGGGCCTTGGCGCGGCGCTGTTGTGCCTGTGGCGCCTGGGCGCCGAAAGCGCGCGCACCGGCTACAAGCACATCGAAACAGAGGAAGGCCCCGAAAACGTAACGTAGGCGCCTAGGATGATAGTCCTAGGAATCGAGACGTCGTGCGACGACACGGCAACGGCCGTTGTCGAGAATGGGCGCATCGTCCGCTCAAGCGTTTCAACCAACCAAGACGCATTTCACGCCAAGTACGGCGGAATCGTTCCCGAGATCGCCGGCCGCCGACACGTCGCACTGCTTTCGGCTGCGGTGGAAGATGCGCTGCAGCGCGCCGGCGCCACGCTTGAATCGATCGACGGCATCGCGGTGACGCGCGGACCGGGACTCGTAGGCAGTTTAGTCGTCGGCGTCGCCGCCGCCAAAGCGCTCGCATTCGCCGCAAGCAAGCCGCTCTACGGCATCAACCATCTGCATGGACACATCTTCGCCGCCTTCTTGGATCGCGATGCAACGCCGGCCTATCCGTTTCTCGCGCTGCTGGTTTCGGGCGGCCATACGCAACTCGTCGATGTCCGCAGCGCCGTGGAGATGCACGTCATCGGCCGCACTAGGGACGATGCCGCCGGCGAGGCCTACGACAAAACGGCGCGCCTGCTGGGCTTGGGTTTCCCCGGCGGCCCCGCGCTCGACAACCTTGCCCGCGACGGCAACCCCCGCGCATTTGCTTTTCCGCGTCATCGCGCGCCGGCCGGAACGCTCGATATGTCGTTTTCAGGATTAAAAACGGCGGTCCGCTATTTCCTGGAATCGCCCGAGGGGCAGAACGCGCGCCACGAAGACGTCGCCGCATCGTTTCAATCGGCGGTCGTCGACGTGCTCATCGATCGTGTGAACAGTGCTTTCGGCCTTGCGCCCTACACGTCGGTCGTCCTCTCCGGCGGCGTCGCGGCAAACTCGGCGCTTCAGGCCGCTCTAACGCAGTGGGGGACGCGAAACAACGTTCCCGTTTTTATCCCTCCACCCAAATACTGCACCGACAACGCCGCCATGATTGCCGCGGCGGCAACGCATCAGGCACAGGCTGTGCACGCAGATCCGGTGCTGCTCAGCGCTGACCCGAATCTTCCGTTCGAATTGGCTTTATGAGACGCTCACTTGTTTTCCTGATCCTTCTTCTCGCCGCGTGTTCGCATGGCGGTCCTCCCGGCGCGCGCTCCGCCGGCGCGCTAGTCATCGTCGAACAGCGCGAACCGTCATCGCTCAACGCAGCGTTGGAGAACGGCCAATCCTCAACGCAGTGGGGGATGCTGCTCTTCTCCTATCTGGTCAAGTACGATGACCACGGAATGCTCGTTCCCGATGCCGCAACCGGCGTGCCGACGTTGCAAAACGGCGGCATCAGTGCCGACGGGCGGACCATAACCTATCACCTGCGGCGCGGAATCCGCTTTTCAGACGGCGCACCGCTAACCGCGGCAGACTGCGTCTGGTCGATCGACGCGATCAACAACCCCGCTAACAACGTGCAGACGCGGTACGGATACGACCGCGTCAAAAGCGCTGTAGCCTTAAACGAAACGACGCTGGTGCTGCACCTAAGAGAGCCATTTGCGCCGATTCTTACACTCGTCCTCGCGCCGCAGGGCTTTCCGATTTTGCCTAAGCACCTGCTGGCCAAGTACCACGACTTCAACAGCATTCCGTATAACAGCAAACCCATCGGATCCGGACCCTACGTTGTCGACTTCTGGCACCGCGGCGATCGGGTCGTGATGCACGCCAATCCGTACTATTTCTTAGGAAAACCCGCTATTGCCAAATTGACGGTGCGGTTCGTTCCCGATGCGCAGGCCGCCGCCAATATGCTGCAAACTCGCGAAGCGGACGTGTACTTCAACTCGCAGGACTATTCGCAGTTCCCGCTGCTTAAGTCCATCGCCGGCTATCACGTGCTTTCCACGCCCGTCGCAGGCGTGGGCGCCATCATCTTCAATACGCAGAGCGCGGCGATCGCCGATCCGGCGGTGCGGCGTGCATTAATGCAGGCGGTCGATGTTTCCGGCGTGGTTCGCAAAGCATACCGGGGCGCGGTCGATGCCGCCGCGCCGGGAAGCGGCTTGTTTTTCTGGGCGTACGATCGCGCAGCGTATCCCGACCTCACGTACGATCCGGGTGCCGCGCGCGCCGCGCTGGCCAAACGCGGCTTGAATCTGCAAATCATCATTCAGGCGGGAACGCCGGGCGACGCGGTCGTTGCAAACTCGGTTGTGCAGTACGAGCGCGCCGCGGGTGTAACGATGACCGTCAAGCAGTTCAACATCACGCAATTTGTGGCGCCGGCGGGCGAAGGGGGCCCCGTCTACGGCGGAAAGTTCGACTTGGCGCTCTACCCGTTCGTTAACGGCGACGACCCCGACGTCACCGACCAGTTCGCCTGTGCCAACGTTCCGCCCAAGGGCTACAACAAATCGCGCTTGTGCGATGCAACCGTCGACCGCCTTCTAAGCGCGGCACGTTCAACATTCGATGAAGCAAAACGCAAAGCGCTCTACAGCAACTCGAGTCCCGTCTCCACGGACTCATGCCAATCGCCCTCATCTATCAACGCCGCGAAATCGATACCGTGCCCACTCGCTTACACGGCCCCTCACCCTCAATCGACAGCCTCTTCTGGAACATAGCCTCCTGGTCTCTGTGATCGCTTCCCTTGTCATCCTGAGCCTGTCGAAGGACGCCGAGGCATCGAGGCGCGCAAGTTACGGAAACCGCCGTTCGATAACCGCCCGGCGATGCGCAAAAATCCGCTCCACGTCGTCTCGGACGAATCCGCCGGCGATTGAACCGAACGGTTGGAACGGCAGCGCGTACGAAACGCGATCCTCAATCCGAACCCCGTCCTCAACCGGAACGAAGCGGTGCCGGTGCTCCCACAGCGCGTACGGGCCGTGCAACTGCACGTCCACAAACTCCTCATCCGCCTTCCAGCGCGCGATCAGCGTCTTCCACTTCAGCGGAATCCCGTGCAAGCGCAAGTCGTACTCAATAACCGCGCCTTCCCGCAACTCGTCCGGTGCACTGCGCACGTTAAAGCCCAAACTCGGCGGCGTGATTGCCTCCAAGTTGCGCGCATCGGAAAAGAACGCGAATACCTCGGAAAGCGAACCGCGCACCAACTGCTCGCCCTTGAAGGTTTTTACGAGCGTACTCGAACGCTGCGGCGCTAAGATCCCCTGCAAGGCATCTTCCAATCGCGGGTGCTTCCACGCAAACCCCGCGTCCTGCGCGGCAAGCGGCAACACCAGACTGACTCCCCAAAACCGTCTCCGCGAACTCCCCCAGCACCAAACGCAACGCGAAAGCAGGCGCGGGCAGAAGCGAGGGGCGGCGCATCGCCGCGCCGATCGCTTGCGCCATGCGCGCGCCGGTTGCATAGTCCGGCGCAACCGCGTTGACCGTCCCTTCCATCGCGGCATTCTCGATCGCAAACACATACAACGCAACAACGTCGTCCAAATGGATCCACGGCACGAACGCGCTGCCGCTTCCCAGCGGTCCGCCCGCGCCGAACTTGAACGGCGCCCTCATCTTCTCAAGCGCGCCGCCCCGGCCAATCACGATCCCCGTGCGCAGCATGACCGTGCGCACGCCGAGCGAAGCGGCAGCCATGGCCTCGCGTTCCCACTGCACGCAGACGCCGGAAAGGAAATCACTGCCCGGCGCGCTCGCCTCCGTAAGCGGTTCATCGCCGCGCGAACCGTAATAGCCGACCGCCGACGCGCTCACCAATACCCGCGGCTTGACCGGCAGCGCCGCAATCGCTTGCACGAGCGCACGCGTGCCCTCCACGCGCGAGCGGAAGATCTCCGCCCTTCTTCTGCGGTGTCCAGCGCCCCGCAACGCTCTCGCCGGCCAGATGCACCACCGCATCGCAGCCCTCGAGCATACCGCGCTCGATCGTGCGCGGCAGCGCAATCACGCGCCAGCCGCGCTCGTTTGCGGCACGAACCAGCGCGCGTCCGATAAAGCCGGACGCTCCCGTTACCGCGATGACCATGGTTGTGAACTCCTAACGCGTTTGCTGGCGCCAGCGCCGTACGCCTTCGTCACGTAACGCGGCATCGGACGAATCGGTTTGCCAAGCCTTCGAAAATTCTGCACCTGCGCTGCGGGGACGGCGGTTGGCGGGAAGGTTGTCTAAGCGGATGCGCATCGGGATCGGCACGCCCTCGCCCGACACGATCGCCTGCTGCGTCGGCATGCTGGGAAGCGCCGAAAGCATGCCTCTCGCCGCGTCCGGAACGGTGCGCGCTACGTAATCTTGATCCATTTCGTTGCCGAGCCGCAGCGCAAACACCGTGCCGCACTGCGAGAGCGCCTCGCGGAAAGTCTCCGAGGGCCGCTGCGAGATCAGCGCAAGCGCCAACCCGTATTTACGCCCTTCCTTTGCGATTCTCGTAATGGCGCGTGCCGTCGCGGCAAAGCCGATGCGCTCGTCGGCGGGCACGTAGCGGTGCGCTTCCTCGCATGCCAGAAGCACGGGCGGCATGCGATCGCGATGCGACCATACGGCAAAATCAAAAATGATGCGGCACGAAAGCGAGACGACCACGTCGGTGATCTCCGAGGGAACGCCGGAGATCCAGATCGCCAGCGGCTTGCCCTTGACCGGAATGCGCATCAACTGCCCGACCACCTCGGGCAGACTGTCGGGAACGTTCAGCCCTTCGGCAAACATAAAGGCAAATCGCTTGTCGCCGCGCATCGATTCGAGGCGCGACACATCCCCAAGAACGGCAGCGACGTATCGGCCTTGTCGAGCTTGCCCATGCCCTCGTTCAAAAACCGAACCAGATCCAAATGCGGTACGGAACCGGTGTATCAACGGTAATGGACGCGGATGCGGCACCTTCGCCCGCAAAGTGCCGCCGCGCTTTGGCGATAGCGTCGCGTAAAATCATCGCCTGCGATTCGCGCTCGGGTGAGGTTCCGCCGCGCACCAAAACGCGCACGGCCTCTTCGGAGTCCAGCAGCCAAAACGGCAATTTAAAGTTATCGACGTTCAGCACTTCGGCCAGCCTCGCCAACGCCGTCGCATATTCGTTGTGCGGATCGAGCATCAGCACGTGCGCGTTGGGATGCTCGTTCAAAATGGCCGATAGGATCAACGCCACGGTGCACGATTTACCGAGCCGCTCGCACCGAGCACGGCAAAATGCTTGCCGAGCAGGTCGTCGATCTGCACGAACGCGGTCTGGGCCTCGTTGTCGTACAAACTGCCGATGCGAATGTTGGAGAGCGAATGACGCGCAAAAATGACGCGCAGATCGTCCTCGCTGGGCGCGTGCACGGGGGCGCCGGGCACCGGATGATGCGAAACGCCGCGGCTCAACCGCGAACCGCTATCGGTGGAAGACTTCGCCGATCAAATCGACGACCAGCACGTGGCGAGGCGACCCGCCGTTCTCGAGTTGCACCGCCGCCACCGTTCCGAAGACGTCGCGGTCGCGCGCGTGCGACTTGACCATGGCCCCGATGCGCATGGCGTTTTCATCAACGCCCGCGCCTTCCAAAACGACGGTCATTTGCGACCCGGTAACCGTGCTTACAGATCCAAGCATAGGTCCGCGAATTGCGAGTAACGGAGCGCTTATTCCTGGCGGAGCGGGGCGCGCTGCAAGCCGTGACGACGAAAGAAGCGCCAACCCGGTCGTTCTCTCCGTCCGGCGAGACAAAGACGAAGGCCGCAATCATACCCGTCTGCGAAAGATCAGTGCACCGTGTGATTACCATAAGTTCCTCGCCGCCATGCGTGAGGATGTCGACAAAGCGTATTGCAAGAGGTTCCGATTCGTCGATTGAGTGAAGAAATCGAAGGCCATCGAGATTGCTGCGTCCCCATTCGGACGTAGCCGAACGACTGCAAGATCGCCTTGCGGCCGGTAATACTCTTTCCGGTCGTCGTACGTTGCGTACTCCTCCAAGCAGGCCGAAGCCGTATCGTAATCGTCGGCGTCGAGGGCGTCCGTAAAACGCTGTACCAGGTCCACGCTTTCGCGTTCGTTCGTTTCGGAAAGACTCATTTCGGGGCCGGCGGAACACTTGACGGACGGGTCCGGGCGTGGTATCGTTGCGCAAATGTCGAGATTAACGTCGCGAATGCCCATGTTCTGTTGCTGCGCTAGCGCGGCCGGGAGGGCTTTTGCTCAGTAGTCGTTAGACATTGTTTGACTACCGCACGAGCCCCTGACCGGTAACGGCAGGGGCTTTTGCTTTCCTCACTTTCCTATCTCAACCGGAGGTCAGAGGATGGAATCCACAATCGGCATCGCGCTGCTGGGGCGCGGAACCGTGGGCGGCGGCGTTGCCGCACTGCTCGAATCGCGCCGCGCGCACCTTGAAAAGCGCGGCGGCACGTCGTACACCATCGTGGGCATCGGCAGCCGCTCGAACGATCCCGCCGCACTGGCGAACGATCCGCGCGTGGATCTGGTCGTTGAAAGCCTGGGCGGCTTGGGCATCGCTCTCGAATGCATCGAGCGCGCGCTCGAAGCCCGCAAGCACGTCGTGACCGCGAACAAAGACGCCATCGCCACGCAAGGCCCGCGCCTGCGCGCGCTTGCCGCCGCCAACGGCGTCACGATCCGCTACGAGGCCGCCGTGGCCAGCGCCGTGCCGATCATCAGCACGCTCGACGGCGCCCTCGGAGGCGATGAGATCGTCGAGATCGGCGGCGTGCTCAACGGCACGTGCAATTTCATCCTGGGACTCATGCGCGAAGGCCAATCGTTTTCGCAGGCGCTTGCGCGCGCGCAGGTCGCCGGTTATGCCGAGCAGGATCCGCGCAGCGACGTCGAGGGTACCGACGCCGCCCACAAACTCGCCATTTTGCTGCAGCATGCGTTCGGACAGGCGATCGTTACGAGCGCCATTCCACACGCGGGAATCGCGCACGTCACCACCGGCGACGTGCGCCGCGCGCGCCAGCACGGCTACGAACTCAAACTGATCTGCCTCGCGCGCAAAACGCCCGCGGGCATTCAAGCGCAAGTCGGACCGATGCTCGTTCCGTTCGCGCACCCCTTTGCCAAAGCAGAGGGCGTTGAAAACGTGGTGCGCGTGGTCGGCGCCGCATCCGGACCGCTCTTCTTCAGCGGCGCGGGCGCGGGTCGCGAAGCGGCTGCATCCGCGGTGCTCGGTGACATCGTCGCCGCACTGCGCGCCATCTCCGAGCGTCACGCCGTTCCGCGCGTTGCCGCCTACGAACCGGCCGCGCCGGTAACGCCCGCATTCGACAACATTCCGGTCTTTGCCGGATATCCAGTCCTCACTTCACACCTAAAAGGAGACACTCATGTCGGTGACAGCCCCCGATCGCTCTCCGCGGTTTGACACGGTCGCCATTCACGGCGGCCACAGCGGAGATCCCGCAACCAAATCGCGCGCAGTGCCCATCTATCAAACCACCTCGTACCGCTTCGACAATACCGATCAGGCGGCGCGGCTCTTCGCGCTCGAAGAGTTCGGCAACATCTATACGCGCATCAACAATCCCACGACCGACGTCTTCGAGCAGCGCATCGCGCAGCTCGAAGGCGGAGTTGCGGCGCTCGCCGTTGCCAGCGGCCAGGCCGCCAACGTCTACGCCGTTCTGAATCTGGCAAGGGCCGGCGACCACATCGTTTCATCCGCATCGCTGTACGGCGGAACCTACAATGCGTTCGCGCACACGCTGCCCCGCTTCGGCATTACGGTGGACTTCGTCGATCTCGCCGACCCGCAAGCGCTGCGCGCCGCAATAAAGCCGAACACGAAGGCGGTCTTCGCCGAGATCATCGGCAATCCGAAGATCGACGTACTCGATCTGGAGACCGTTTCGGCAATCGCGCACGAGAACGGCATCCCGCTCATCGTCGACAACACGCTGGCAACGCCGTTCCTGGTGCGGCCCATCGAGTACGGCGCCGATATCGTGGTGCATTCGGCCACCAAGTTCATCGGCGGCCACGGCACGGCCATCGGCGGCGTCATCGTTGACGGCGGCCGCTTCGATTGGGCCGCCTCCGGCAAGTTTGCGGACTTCACGACGCCGGATCCCTCATATAACGGCATCGAGTACACCACGGCGTTCGGCAACATCGCCTACATCATCAAAGCCCGCGTGCAACTTCTGCGCGATGTGGGCGCGGCGCTCTCGCCGTTCAACGCGTGGCTGTTACTGCAAGGACTCGAAACGCTGGGGCTACGCGTCGAGCGTCATTCGAGCAACGCGCAAAAAGTAGCAGAGTTTCTGCTCTCGCACCCGCACGTGCAATCGGTCGCGTATCCGGGCTTGCCCTCGCATCCGTCCTTCGCGCGAGCGAAACGGTACCTGTGCGGAAAAGGCGGTGCCATCCTAACGTTCAACATTCAGGGCGGCGAAGCCGAGGCCAAGCAGTTCATCGACTCGCTGCAGCTCTTCTCGCTGCTCGCGAACGTCGGCGATGCAAAATCCCTTGTCATTCATCCCTGGAGCACGACGCATCAACAACTCACGCCCGACCAACGCCGCCAAAACGGCATCGACAAATCCACGATCCGCCTCTCAATCGGCATCGAAGACCCAACCGACATCATCGCCGATCTCACCCAAGCCTTCGCCCAGTCATCCTGAGCCAACCCCCGTCATCCTGAGCCACCCCCCCGTCATCCTGAGCCAACCCCCCGTCATCCTGAGCCAACCCCCCGTCATCCTGAGCCTGTCGAAGGACCCTGAGGAATCGAAGGGCATAACCCCATTGCAAGAACACACCATCCCCATCGGTCCCTTCAAACTAACCGACGGCACGTTACTCGAAAACGCCGTGCAGCGGGTCACCATATATGGTGACCCGTCTGCGCGCGCGGTGCTCGTTCCGCACGCACTCACCGGCAGCAGTCGCGTGCACGAATGGTGGGGCGCGCTCGTAGGCCCGGGCAAACTCCTCGATCCCGCGACAACGTGCATCATCGGCATCAATGCCCTGGGCGGCTGCTACGGATCGACCGGGCCCAACGGCAACCCCGGCTTTCCGTACGTCACGGTCAAAGACATCGTCGCCGCGCAAGCGCGCGCTCTCGAAGCACTGGGAATCCACAAGCTCTCGCTGGTTATCGGCGCATCGCTGGGCGGCATGCAAGCGCTGCAATGGGCGCTGGATTTTCCCGAGCGCGCCGGCAGCGCCGTCATGGTCGGATCGCACGATCATCAATCCGCCATGGGCATCGCGCTCAATGCAATTCAACGCGACGCAATCGCCATCGATCCCGCCCTCGGCGTACGCCTTGCGCGCAAAATCGCGATGCTCTCCTACAAGAGCGACGCGCTCTTCAAACAACGCCACGACCGCCGCCCCGATCGCAAAAACCGTTTCCGCTTCGACGTCGAGGGCTACCCAGAACACCAAGCCGATCTCTTCCAACCCCGCATGGATCCCTACTCCTACATCACCCTAACCAACGCAATGGACTCCTTCGATCTGCGTCCTCAGAATTCTCATCCTAAGGTCTCGAACGACAGTCATCCTGAGGTATCGAAGGACCCCGAGCCTGCCGAGGGGCGGACCAAACCCATTTGTCATCCTGAGGAATCGAACAGAAGTCATCCTGAGGAATCGAACAGAAGTCATCCTGAGGAATCGAACAGAAGTCATCCTGAGGAATCGAACAGAAGTCATCCTGAGGAATCGAACAGAAGTCATCCTGAGGAATCGAACAGAAGTCATCCTGAGGAATCGAAGGACCCTGAGCCTGTCGAAGGGCGAGTAAGCCAACGTTGCTCTTCATAGGAATCACCAGCGACTGGCTCTTCCTACCGCAAGACGTACGCGCAGCAGCAGAGCGCTTCGCATCGCTGGGATACCAGAGCCGCTACGAAGAGATCACCTCCAACCACGGCCACGACGCCTTTCTAGCCGAACCGCAGTTACTCGAACGGTATCCTGCGGACCTTACCAGCGTTTTAACTGCGTGATCTGAACCAGTTTCCGCACGTGTCGTCGATCTGAGCGATCGTCGAGCCGGTTACCTCGGTGGGCGCCATGGCGAACTCGCCGCCGCGCGCCTTGATGCCCTCGCACTCACCCTTGATATCGTCCGTAAAGAACATAACCGCCGGCCGGTGCTGCCCGAACAACGCTTGCTGGTACGCCTTTGCCGCCGGATCGTCGTCGAGCGCAAGTTGCAGCTCGGCCCCGTCAGGATCTTCAGGCGAGGCAACGGTCAGCCACCGAAACGGCCCGTTGCTGAAATCGGCCTTCTTCGAAAAACCCAGAACATCGGTATAGAAGCGCAGCGCCTTTTCCTGGTCGTCCACGTACACGCTGGTCAACTTAATCTTCATTGGAACTCCTACGCTAAGGCCGCGCACTCCGCCTTCAGAGCGCGGCGCTAGCGCTTGGGTGTGCCGAACATCGTCGCCGGCAGATCGGCGGGGTACTGCATGTCCTTGTAAGCGACGTCGAACGAGATCGACTTGAATGACGCGCCGAGCAAGCGCGCCGACATCACCGCGTGCGCTCCGGTAAGCATCCAAAACGGCCCGGATTGGCCAAGGCTAAGCAGAATGTCGCCCTTTGCACCGGTGCCGGCGAACGTGCTTGAAAAAAGCCGGAACCGCATCGCGCAAAACAGCATGGACTTCTGATCGATGACGACATCCATCAATGGATGAGCGTCCGGATTCCAGCGCGCGATCAGGTGCAACGCATGACCGGCGCTTCCGCCGGGGCATGCCGCACCCCCCATATCGGTAATGTCGTATGCAGCCGGAGCCAGAGCCACAACCGATGCAATCGTATGCAGCGTTCCCGCAGCGGGTGCAACACTCGCCGGCGCGGTTGCACTTGCGCTGCGCATGGGCGAATCAAACAGTCCATATCTGAGCCAATCGTGAATCGAGAGCCACGAGGGCTTGAAAAGTGCGAGCCTGATCGTTACAGTACGTCCCATCGGGTTCAACTAACGCTGCCGCGTTATCGCGCAGGCGATAGTCACCGCCCAGGTTGATCCGGCGCTGCATGTGGGCGCCCCAGCCGACGACCAAAGCGGATTGACCGCCGGAACAATTGGCCAGTATGCCCGCGCCCCGGGCGCTCAAATCCAGGCGGAATGCCGCGTACGCGGGCTGGGGCAAGGCATTCATCGCCGCGATAGCGCGAGCGTAGTAGTCGGAAGGTGAGGGCGGCGCAGCCAAAGCCGCCGCTAGCAGTACGATGTGTAGCATGAACACTATACGAAAACAGGGGCGCCGATGTTTCGGCAGCCCCTGTCTTTGGTCTCGCTTCGACGGCCTACTGCGACCGCACCGAGCCGATGACGCTCTGCGCGTGCAGCGAGCGCTGCACGTCGGTGTCGAGTGAGGCAAGGTGCGCGCGCGTGAGCAGGTCCAGGTGGTTGCCCGCCAGCGATGCCGCGATCTGCGCGTGCAGCGCGCCCAGTTCGTAGCGCGCAAGTGCCTGCGCATCCTGCGGCGTTCCCGCGGGCGGTTCGTTGGCGAGCCGCGAGAGCAACGAGGCGTAGTTGCGCTGCAAATTGCGGCGCACCAAGGGAATCGTGCCGTTGTGCGGATGCGAGACGTCGTTAAATGCCGCCGACTGCATCCACGTGAAGAGATCGGCGATATCCATCGTCGTGCCCTTCGCGTACTTGTTCTGCATGTCGTCCAAACGCTGAAGCGTTACGGGCGTGAACATGCGTCCCAGCGCCGAGCGCTGATACGCGGCCGCCATCTGTTCGACCGCTACGTCGTGACGCGGCGCGAACTGGCCGTCCCAGTCGTCGAAGAAGTACTGCGAGACCGCCTCACGCAACAGCGCCGGCGGCATATCCCATGCCTGCGCGGAGAACAGGTTGCTCTCCAGCACCTTAAACGCGCGCCGTTCGTCTGCAATCGGCACCGGGCTGAGCGGCAGGGCAGCGTGAGCATCACCGCGGCGTGCGCGCGAAACGTATTCGCCGCCGATGAAGCGCGCAACCGCGCTGGTGCAGCGTCCGTACTGACCGATTAGACTGCCCATCGCCATCTGCAGATCGCTGTACGAGCGCTCGGCATACGGGAAGCGCGACGCCACCTTATTGAGCAGCGAGCGGTCCATGCTCATCTGCGTTTGGCACCAGCCGATGGTGTCGTTGCTCAGATCCCATTGCTGATTGCGCGGATCGACGCTGGAGCCGTTCCCCCACTGGACGTCCTCGTCGGACGAGTACGTAAACCGCGGATCGCTCCACGCCGATGCCCAGCGCCGCAGCACCGGAACCTCGTCCTGCGGCGAGCGCGCGCCGGGAATGGTGGCGTAGCCCCAATGAATGGCGTAGTAATCGTACGGCCCGAGCACCGTTTGGAAATACTCGCCTTGACCCGACTTCTTGGGCCAGATGTTGATCGGAACGTACTCCATAACGCTCGATGCCGTACCGTAGCGCTGCGTAAACGCAGGGCTGCGCAGCTGCGCGGCCGTGTACGCCTGCGATCCCAAGTAATTATGCCGCAAGCCGAAATCGTGACCCGACTCGTGCAGCACGATCGATTCCAGAAACTCGTTGGCGAATTTCTGCGGAACGTGATAGCCGTCGATGCCGTTTTGAATGGCCAGCGCCGACATGCCGTAGGCGAATTGCGCGCGCTCGCCTTGCGCGTAGTCCGAGCCAATGGAACGCGCGCGCACCGTGGCCGCCGACGTGCCGCTGTCGCCTTGAATGTCGACCGGATAATCCATCTTCCCGTAGCGCATCAAATCGCTGTCGATAACGATGCCGCTCTTGAGCATCTCGCCGGTGTACGGGTTATATAGCAGCTGCGCCTCGGCAAAGCCGCCATCGGTCTCCGCCAGCCAGCGCACGACGTTGTAGCGCATGTCGTCGGGATCGAAGGACGGGTCGTTCGGCTGATCCTTCACTTCCACCGCATCCGCGATGCCCATGGCGCGAAAGGCGTTGTTCCACGTAAGCAGCGCTTTGCGGACGGCAAAGCGGTAGCGCGTGGGAATGGTGTTGCTCAAATAATAGACGATCGGTTTCTTCGCCAGGTTCCATCGCACGATGTAGTCGGCCGATTTATCGAACGAGTCATCGCTGCTGAAGTCGTCGTGCGCGTTGCTGAAGTATCCCACGCGATCGTCAAAAAGGCGCGGCACGTAGCCGTCGTTCGACGGCATCTGCGCGATCGTGTACTGCAATCCCACCTGCAAATTGTGCGGGTCGGCCGCCGCGTCCACGATGTACTGCGGATTGAGCGAACTGAACGTCTGCTCCGCGGTCAGCGTCACGTTCTGCGGAAACGCTTTGGTGCCCCCGAAGTACGTTGCCTGCGGATCCAGGCGGTACGCGCCCATCGGATTCATCTGGCGGCCGCCGTTCAAATCGGTCAGATAGTCGCCCACGCCGGTGATGTCTTGCAAAAACGGCGATGCATCGAAAACCACGTCGCCCGTCGCATCGTCGACCGAGAGCACTTTGGCCACGCCCGCTACGCTGTTCGCGGTACCGGCCTCAACAGCGTTCGCCTCGGGTGAATTCGGCCGGGCCAAAAAGCGCGTCGTCGGAAAAAGAATCGCAACGCGGTTGTCCTGTTTAACAAACCGGATCACGCGACAGTTCTGCAAGTCCGTGAGTCCGGCGAAGAGTCCGCCGCCGATGCCGTTGACCGGTACGGGAAGCTCGATGAAATCGGCGCCGAGCTGGTCGGGACGCAGCCTCCAGCGCAACGTTGCCGCTCTTCGTGCGCCAGACGGTGAACAGGCCTTTTTGCGCCGTTGCGTCTTCGGTGAACTTATCGTACGGAACGAGGTCGGCGTTCGCGTGCGCGTGCGAAGCGGTTGCGGCCGGTGCCGCAGCGGCGGGCGCCACGGGTTGCGCGGCGCGCGCAGTGCTCAAAACGCTCGATGCTAGAATAGCACCGAGCACGACCGGTAAAAGTTTCACCGTCAAATGCTCCCGTTGGGCAAGAAATTTTGCAGTTACTGTTCGAAAACCCAGCGCATTATCCCGCCCGCCAGGACCCCATGCTCGAGCGGGTGCAGCCGTTTCATAACCTCGTCATGCGTTTGGGCCGGCTTGAGCTCGAGCGGCTTGCGGGCCAGCACGGGGCCGCGGTCCGCATCCGCGCTCACCAGGTGCGAGGATGCGCCTACCCACGCGGTTCCCCAGGCAAGCGCGTCTGCCACCGCGCGGGCACCCCGGAATGCCGGACTGGTCGATCCATCGGGAAACCCCACCGTGTCCGAGCGTTGGTTCAGCGGCAGAAATGCCGGGTGGATGTTGATCGAGTTCGCAAAGGCCTGCACGAACGGCGTGCCGAGCACATGCATCCATCCCAGTAACAGCAGCAGGTCGGGTTCTTCTCTGCGCACCAGTTCCAGCAACCCCGCATCGTATGCCTCTCGCGTCTGCACGTTGCGATCCCAAGGAAACGCGACTGCGTGCACGCTCGCGTTTCGCGCGCGTTCCAACGCAAAGGCCGATGCGCGGTTGCTGACCAGCATCACAATCTCCAACGGCAGCTTTCCGGCAGCGCAGCGATCCATGACCGATTGAAAATTGCTGCCGTTTCCCGATGCCAGCACCACTGTGCGAAAACGGCGATCGCTCCAGCGCGCGCGATCGAAGCGCTCGGCAACGTGCGCTCCGCCATGCCGCTCGTAATACGCGATCAGTTTTTCATGCCCGACGGCCGGAATCAGCGCCTGCGCATAACCGTCCTGTGCGAGCAGTGCCAGCGCCGCCGTCAGCAGATGCGGCCCGATGGAACTGCCGCGAAAGGCCCCCGCGACGCCGAATGGCCCGAAGATGCCGACGCCCGGTTGCGCTCCCAGGCCGCGCAGCCACGAATACCGCATGCCGCGCGCCCCGTACGTTGCAAAACCCGCAAACGCCCCGTCGCGCTTTGCCACGACGCTTGAGCCCGCAAACGCCTCGCTGCTCCAGCTTCCGCCGAACTCGAGATCCAGCCACGCCAGAAACGCATCGTCTCCGGGATGCACGCATTCCACGCTAAATCCCGCTTCCTCGATAGCGCGCAGCGCCGTCGCAAGAGCGTCGCCGCCGAACCGCGGCTCGCGCAGATCGACGGCAAGGTTAACCATCTCGCTCAAACTGCGTTACGTGCCGGATGCACCACAACGCGCGGTTCGCTCGGCTCGCGCGCTTCAATCCAGCCCACGACGCGCGCGCCCGGCACGGCATCCATTGCCGCCTGCGCTTGCGCGAGCGGAACGACGAGCGTATAGCCGATGCCCATATTGAACGTCCGGTAGCGCTCTTCGTGTTCCAAGTCGCCGCGCCGGCAGAGTTCCGCAAAGATCGGCGGCACATCCCAACGCGATTGCTCGAAGATCGCCTTGACGTTATCGGGAAGCGTGCGCGGCACGTTTTCCAGCAGCCCGCCGCCGGTAATATGCGACATCACTTTGACGGCGGCGGCGCGCTGAATCGCGCGCACCGGTTCGTAGTATGACGGATGCTCGGCCAACAACGCATCACCGAACGTGGTGCCCGCGAAGCTGCGCTCGTATTCGTCTTCGCCGATCAACGTGCGCGCCAGCGTATACCCGTTGGTATGTAACCCGGCAGCCGGCAGCCCCACAATGGCATCGCCGGGCGCAACGCTCGCGGGGTCGGGAACAGCGTTCGAATCGACGATGCCCACAATCGTGCCCGCAAGATCGAAGTGTCCTGGCGCATAGAGCCCCGGCATCTCTGCCGTCTCCCCGCCGAGCAGCGCGCAATTATTCGCGCGGCATGCCTCAAAGCAGCCGCGCACCACCTCGGCGGCAACCTGGGGGTCCAATTTGCCGACCGCAAAGTAATCTAAAAAGAAGAGCGGCGTGGCATTGACCACCAGAATGTCGTTCACGCAGTGGTTGACCAGGTCGGCGCCCACACTGCCATAGCGCCGCATCGCCGCCGCGATGAGGATCTTCGTGCCGACGCCGTCCGCCGAGGCGACTAGGGCCCGCCCCGGGGTATCCGGCAGGCGGAAAAGGCCGCCGAAGCCGCCGATGGCATCCATCTGGCCGGGATGGCGCCAGGCGCCCGTCACCTCGCGGTAGCGTGCCACCGCCTCGTTACCGGCAGCGATATCCACACCGGCCTGTGCGTATTTGTCGCTCACAGGGCCGTCACGCCCGCGTGCCAAAACTGTTATCTGCCATACGAGGCCCTGAGCTCTCCCTTTGAAAGGTTGACCATGCAAGTTCGTGTCGTAAGTGATGCGCCAGGTTCGGTGCGTGCCGGAGCACTGGTAGTGCCGGTTTTCTCCGACTCGGCGCTGGCCGGCGTTGCTCAGAGCGTCGATGCCGACCTGGGCGGCGCGTTGGCTGCGGTACTTTCATCGGGCGAAATCAAGGGCAAGTCCGGCGAACTCACCATGGTGCACGCGCACGAAAAACCGTACGGGCGGGTCTTGATGATCGGCTTGGGCGATGCGGCGAAATTCGAGCCGTGGATGCTCGCGCGCTACGCGGGCACCGCCGTCCGGTATTTGGGCAAACGCAACATTCGCGAGGTTGCATTCGCGCTGCCCGCGCAAGCCCGCGGTAACGAAACCACGTGCGCTTCATTTCTCGTCGAAGGCGCAACGTCGGGCGAGTTCGACATCACGCTTTACCAAAAAGAACCCGAGAAACGCAGCGGTGCCGAGCATGTCTCGATTCTCGTGCAAGACTTCGACAAAGCAGCGCTCGAGAAAGGCGTCGAGCGCGGCGAGATCGTTGGCGATGCCGTTAACTTCGCGCGCCGGCTGGCTGCGACACCCGCAAACGACATGACGCCGACGCACCTGGCCAAACAAGCATCCAAAGCCGGCAAGAAGGTTGGCTTGGACGTCGACGTATTCGACGCCGATAAGTGCCGCGATCTGGGGATGGGTTCGTTTCTCTCGGTTGCGCAAGGCAGCGCGCAAGAACCCAAGTTCATCGTCATGCATTACAACGGTAATCCGGACAGCAAAGATCTGCTCGCGCTGGTCGGCAAAGGCATCACGTTCGACTCGGGCGGCATCTCCATCAAACCGGCCGATCGCATGGAAGAGATGAAGTACGACATGTCGGGCGGCGCCGGCGTCATTGCAACGATGCGTGCGCTGGGCAAACTCAAACCGCCCATCAATGTCGTGGGCATCGTTCCCGCAACCGAAAACATGCCGGGCAGCAAAGCGACCAAACCCGGCGACATCTTCACCGCAATGAACGGTAAGACGATCGAAGTGATCAACACCGACGCCGAAGGCCGCCTCATCCTCGCGGACGGTATCTGCTATGCAGAGAAACTGGGCGCAACCAAGATCATCGACTGCGCAACGCTCACCGGCGCCTGCGTTATCGCGCTGGGCCACGCCGCCAGTGCCGCCGTCAGCAACGACGACGCCTTTGCCGAGCAATTCCTCGCGGCAGCCAAACCTAGCGGCGAGCGCTACTGGCGCATGCCGCTCTACGACGACTACAGCACGGCTATGAAGAGCGACGTCGCCGATCTCAAGAACACCGGCGGCCGCCCCGCGGGCACGCTAACCGCCGCTGCATTTTTGAAAGCATTCGTTCCCGAAAAGACGCCGTGGATTCACTTGGACATCGCCGGCACGGCTTATCTGGACAACGAATCCGCCTGGCAAGCCAAAGGCCCGACCGGCACCCCGGTCCGCGCCCTCCTCTCATTCATCGAACAACTCTCCGGCAAACCCACGCCCCCACAAAAACGGCACGATCCCAGCTAAGGTGTCATCCTGAAGAATCTCATTGTCATCCTGAGGAATCTCATTGTCATCCTGAGGAATCGAAGGACTACGATTCCCGGAATCGGGCTGAGCCTGTCGAAGGGTTGGCCGGCTTTAGCGGCACTCACCCTGCTAACCGCCGCAACCCCCAAACCCGCCCCCGCAAACTTCAACGCGTTCGGAATCGCCGCGTTCCAACACCTCGCTGCCCAAACGCAAACGCAGAACGTCGTCATCTCTCCCACAAGCATCGGCCTTGCGATGTCGATGGTTGCCGACGGCGCGGCCGGTTCCACGCGAACCACACTCACGCACGCACTGCAAGCCGGCAGCGATCTCTCCGACGGATCTGCCGCGCTCATCGGCGACCTCGCCTCCAATCACGACGCGCAAATCGGCTTAGCAAACGCACTCTGGACCCGTGCCGATCTCCCGCCCTCTCCTTCATACACCGGCCTGCTCAAAGACAAATACGCCGCGCAAGCGCAAGCACTGCACTTCGGCGATCCCTCCGCGGCCTCAACGATCAACGCATGGACGAAGGCCCACACCCTGGGCCTCATCAATCACCTGGTCGATAGCACCGACCCAAGCGATTTCGCCTACCTCACGAACGCGATCTCGTTCCAAGCCACTTGGACGCTCAAGTTCAAGAAATCCGAAACGCGCCCCGGACCGTTTACGCCTGCATCGGGAACGGCGCACGACGTCCCGATGATGAATCAAACCGCCATCTTCCAAACCGCCGATGCAAGCGACTTTCGCGTGCTGCGCCTGCCATACGGCGCCGGCGGTTACGCGGCATACATCCTGCTGCCGAACGGCCGCAACGCCGATTCGCTCGTGACGTCCCTGTCAGCCGCGGGCTTCGATCGCATCGTCGCGGGCCTGCATCCCGAACGCCTGCAAGTTACACTCCCGCGATTCACCGCGGAATACAAAACCTCGTTGAACGAAACGCTCAAGTCACTGGGAATGGTCGCAGCATTTTCGTCCGGCGCAAATTTCTCACCCATGCACAAACCGCCGCCGCACCTTGCGCTCACAAAAGTCGACCACGCCGCCTACATGCGCGTAGATGAAGACGGAACCGTCGCCGCAGCGGCAACGTCCGCCGGCATCTCGATCACGAGCATCCTGGTCACGAACAGCAAACCGTTCATCGTGAACCATCCTTTCATCTTCGCCCTCCGCGACGAACACTCAGGCAACATCCTCTTCCTCTCGCTAATCCGCAACGTCCCCACCATGTCATCCTGAGCCTGTCGAAGGACCCCGAGGACACCGAGGGGCCCTACCATTGTGTTCACCCTGACCCCCCACCATTGTCATCCTGAGCCTGTCGAAGGACCCCGAGGGCACCGAGGGGCCTCCCCTCCCCGCAAGGAAGCCCCGCACATCGTGAAAACCTCAGGTCAAGAGCCGATCGAGTCGCGTCCCTACGAACCCGCTCGCGCGACGGGCATCCGGCGCATTACGGCGGGCGCCATCAAACGGCGCAAAGGCAAAACGATCTTCCCGATGATCACCGCATACGACGCCGCGTTCGCGCGCATCGTGGAAGACGCGGGCATCGATTACATCTTGGTCGGCGATAGTCTGGGCAACGTCGTGCTGGGCTACGACGAAACCACGCCCGTCACGGTCGACGAGATGATCCATCACGCCAAAGCGGTCGTCCGCGCGACGGTCAAAGCGCACGTTGTCGTCGACATGCCGTTCGGTTCGTACCACATCAGCGATGAAGACGCGCTTCGCAACGCCATTCGCATCATCAAAGAGACCGGCGCCTCGTCCGTCAAGGTCGAAGGCGGCGTGCACGAAGCCGAGCGCGTCCGCGCCATCGCTCGTTCGGGCATCCCCGTTGTCGGTCACATCGGCGTGACGCCGCAAACCGCATCGCTCGGCCCGGGCTACAAACGCCGCGGCAACCGCACGCGCCTAATCGCCGATGCAAAAGCCATCGAAGCCGCCGGCGCGTACGCCATCGTCTTGGAAGTCGTAGAACCCGAAGTCGCCCGCGAGATAACGGAGCTTGTCACCATCCCCACTATCGGCATCGGCGCGGGCCCGCACTGCGATTCACAAGTCCTCGTGCTCTACGATCTGCTCGGCATGTACCCGCACGCACCCAGTTTCGTCAAACGCTACGGCGAACTGGGACAATCGGCATTCGACGCGCTGCGCCGCTACGCCGACGACGTGCGGGAACAGCGCTTTCCGCAAGAATAGCCCACCGTGATCGCCCTCCTGACCGGCGGTTCGCGCGGAATCGGCGAGCAAACCGTTCGCGCACTCCATCGCGAGGGCGCGACCGTGCTTTTCACCTATAACTCCAACGAGCAGGCAGCAAGCGCGCTCGCCGATGAGCTAGGCGAACGCGCCCAACCCATCCAGTGCGACCTAGCCGAACACGACGGCCTTCCTGCCTTCGTTCAAACTTGCATCGAACGCCACGGCCGAATCGACGTTCTCGTGAACAATGCCGCAGTGTTCCAAGAGAACCCGTTCTTCGGAAACGACTTCGATGCATGGCGGCGCGGTTGGCAGCGCACGTTCGATGTGAACATTTTGGGGACGGCGCACCTGACGTATCTGGTCTTACAGCACATGCGCGCGCAGGGCAGCGGCAAAATTGTGAACGTCGCCTCGCGCGCCGCCCACCGAGGCGAACTCACGTTCGCGGATTACGGCGCCAGCAAAGCGGCGCTCGTGAACCTCACAAAATCCATCGCCCGTTCGTGCGCACCGTTCGGCATCAACGCCATTGCAATCGCACCCGGTTTCATCGAAACCGATATGGCCGCCGCCGACTTAAGTACGCATCGCAGCGAACTCGAAGCCGAAGTCCCATCCGGCCGCATCGGTACCGCGCGCGAAGTCGCCGAGATCATCGCCTTCTTCTGCTCGCCACGCGGCGATTACGCCAACGGCGCCACCATCGACATCAACGGCGGCAGCTACGTCCGTTAACTCCATTTGTCAGTTACGCATTATCATCCTGAGTTACGCATTGTCTCCTGAGTTACGCATTGTCATCCTGCAGCTACGCATTGTCATCCTGAGCCCGTCGAAGGACGCAGAGGAATCGAGGCGCCCCCACTGCACCACACGCCTCGTCATCCTGAGTTACGCATTGTCATCCTGAGCCCGTCGAAGGACGCCGAGGAATCGAGGCGCCCCCACTGCACCACACGCCTCGTCATCCTGAGCTACGCATTGTCATCCTGAGCCCGTCGAAGGACGCCGAGGAATCGAGGCGCCCCCACTGCACCACACGCCTCGTCATCCTCGAGCCTACGATTGTCATCCTGAGCCCGTCGAAGGACGCCGAGGATCGAGGGCGCCCCCACTGCACCACACGCCTCGTCATCCTGAGCCTGTCGAAGGACGAAAAGATCCGAGGCGCACCCACTACACAGTATTTACGTCATCCTGAGCCCGTCAAGGAAGACGATTCCCGGAACCGGACGAGGAATCCAGGCGCACCCACTACACCACACGCTACGTCATCCTGAGCCTGTCGAAGGACGGACAGCAACCTTACTGATAAGTAATCAAATCGGGCGGCGGCTTAAGCTGCATGACTTCGCGCGCCGAGAACATATCGATGTCCTGATCGTAAAACAGTTTGAGCCCCAAGTGCGCGGTGCCGCGGTTGCGGGACAAGATGTAGTATTTGCTCAGTTTGTTGGGGCGATCGCCGAAGCCGTCCACGTGAAAGACCAGCGCCAGTCCGGGCCACGAGCGGATCGCCGAACGGTTCTCGATCATATCGGGCGTGAACTGATGCACGATCAGCAGTTTCTGCCCCAGATGATTCTGCTGCACGATCTGCGAGAGATACCGCCCAACGCCGTTCACTACGTCGGCATTCGTGCCGCCGATCACTTGCCCCGGGACCTCGCTTGGCCCCATGCTCCATTCCGAATCCAGCGCCAGCTCACTTCCGGCTCACGCAAAAACCTCGCGTAACGCTTGACCAGCGGCAAGAACGCCGCGCGGCCCGGCTGCACATCCAAAATCAGCATTCCGTGAATTGCCCGTGCTGCGCGCAAATAGCGCTCGACGGTCGCATCGTCCTCGCCCATACTGTACGCACCATACGCGCCCGGATCGCTTTGCGCCACGACCGTTATCAACTCGTAGGCGGGAATCACCGGCTCACCATACGGCGCATATGCCGCAGCTTGTTTGAGCAGTTTGGGCTGAATCTGAGCGACGGAACCCGTGCCGAGCACGCCCATCGACGGCGTACCCGCAGCCCCGTAGTACGCCACGATGCGATGCCCGGGCAGCAGCACGCGCGGGATACTCGGTGTCGGCGTAGGTGATGGCGCGGCGCGAACGCTAGCGGTAGGCGCCGGCGCGGACGCATGACTAACACAGCCGCACAGCGCGGCCGCTACCGCAAACGCGCTAAGGCGTTTTATACTTTAACCGCGCGCGGCTGATGCGCGGCGGGAACGTTGGGATAGGTGCCGGTCAGGCAGCCCAGGCACATCTTGCCCGCATTGCGTTCCGTTGATTCCACCAATCCCTCAAGGCTCAAGTATCCCAGCGAATCGGCGCCGATCTTGCGGCAGATTTCATCGACCGTGTAGTTCGCCGCGATCAGTTCGTCGTAGGTTGCCATATCGACGCCCAAGTAGCACGGATGCTTGATGGGCGGCGAGGTGACGCGAACGTGCACTTCGGTCGCGCCCGCTTCGCGCAACGTTGCACGATGCGGGGCGTGGTCGTTCCGCGCACGATCGAATCGTCGACCACAATGACGCGCTGACCGAGCAAGTTTTCCATCACCGGATTGAACTTGAGCTGCACGCCGCGGCTGCGCATCCCTTGATCGGGACTGATGAACGTGCGGCCGATGTAGCGGTTCTTGATCAGCCCCTCGATGTACGGCAAGCCGCTCTCCGCGGCGTATCCGATGCCGCCGGGCACGGCCGAGTCGGGAACCGCGATCACGACGTCGGCATCCACCGGGTGCTCCTTGGCCAGCATCCGCCCCATCCGGTAGCGCGACATATAAATAGATTCGCCGTTGAGCTGCGAATCGGGACGCGCAAAGTAAATGTACTCGAACATGCACAGCGCCGGAACTTCATCCTCGTGCACGATCGTGGACTGCACGCCGTTTGCATTAATCCGAAGAATCTCGCCCGGCTCCAATTCGCGCTCGTACGTCGCGCCGATCGTCGAAAGCGCGCACGACTCGGAAGCTACAACCCAACCGTCATGATAGCGTCCCAAGCACAGCGGCCGCACGCCCCACGGATCGCGGAACGCGTACAACTCGTCTTCCGTGCACAGCACGATGGAATAAGCGCCGCGCGCTTTTTGCAGCACCGCGGTGATGCGCTCGAGCATCGTGCCGCTCGATTCCACCAGCACTTTGGCCATCACTTCGGAATCGGAGGTGGCCTGCATGGTGATCGTCGGCGAGAGCGTGTCGCGCAGTTCGTCGGTGTTCGTCAAGTTGCCGTTGTGCGCGAAGGCAAAGTCCCCGAGCTCGCTGCGCTCCAAAAGCGGCTGTGCGTTGACGACAATCGACGATCCGGACGTCGAATAGCGCGTGTGTCCGGTTGCAATGTGGCCGCTCAGGCCGCCTAAGATATCCTCATCGAAGATCGCACCGATGAGCCCCATGTCTTTGTGCGAGCGGATGGTGCGCCCGTCGGCCGCAGCAATGCCGGCCGACTCTTGGCCGCGGTGCTGCAGCGCATATAAAGCAAAAAAGGCCAGACGCGCCGCGTCATGCCCTGGAGCGTAAACCCCCGCTATTCCGCACATATGCTAGTCTTCGCGACGACGAGCCCCAAGTAACTGCAAGATGGCCAGAAAGATATTGATCGCATCAAGGTAGATCTGCACGGCAAGCTGGACGGGCGTAAAGCCGTCGCCCCCGGCGCGGATGCGGGCAAAGTCGATGAGCACAAGACCCGTGAAGATGGCCAGGGTCAACCAAGCGTACAATGTCGGGTGCACCCAGTGCGTAAAGGCCGAAACCACGCCCACGAGCACCAGGCCGATGAGCGCCAAAAAGAACACGCCCTGGAAACGGCGCAGATCCAAACCCGTGGCATAAACGATGGATGCCAACGCAAGCATGCCCAAGCCCGTTGTCGCGGCGGCTTGGACAACGACATCCGGACCGATGGCGGCGGCATAAGCGTGGATGGTCGGGGCCAGGCCGACGCCCTCGAGTGCGGTGAAGGCATAGAACAGCGCGAGCGAGAGCGCTTCGTTCGCCCGGGTCATGTTGATCGCCAGCAGCAAGAGAAAGCCGGCAATCATCGCAATCAGGCCGACGCCGTACGAAATGTTTTGGAACACGTACGCGGTGGCGGCCGTGATCAGCATGCCGACCGCCGTAATGCCAAGCACTTGTCCCAGCAAGTGCCCAACCGGAATAGCCGGCGCATACCCAAGCGGACGCGGCGGCGACTGATAACGCATAGCCATTACTTCCTAGAAACCCCCATTTCGCCGGAATGTTTCGGCGCGGCCACCGGCAGACAGAGAATGACCGCGGTGCCCTCACCGGATGCGCTGCGCAGCGTCGCAGTTCCGCCCGCGCGCTCGGCCGCGCGGCGCGCGATGGCCAAACCCAAGCCGCTGCCGTCGGCTTGCGAACGAGCGGCGCCGCGATAAAAGCGGTCGAAAGCGTGTTCGGCGTCCTGAGCGTCCATGCCGGGACCCTCGTCTTCAATGCTCACGCACACCTCGCCGTCCTGCGAACGGACCTTCACCCGGACCGGCGAGGGCGCGGCATACTTGAGCGCGTTGTCCACGCAGTTCTTCACCGCTTCGTACAGTTCGCTCTCGTCGCCCAACACGAACGGCGACTCATCCGGCGCATCGACCTGAATGCGGCCTCCGGCAAGCGGATCCAGCGTAGCCGCCACGCGCCGTACGACACCCGAAAGGTCCACGGGCGTCAGTTGCGTCAGCTCCGCTTGTGCGATCCAGGCGCGCAAGCAGGATCAATTTCTCGATCAGCGCGCGCATCTTGCGGCTCTCGTCCAGCATCGTCTCGTACGTGCGGTGCATACCCTCGCCATCCCGCACGATGCCCTGCTGCAGCACGTCTAAGTAGCCCATGATGATGGTCAGCGGCGTGCGCAGCTCATGCCCGGCGTCGGCAACGAACTGACGCATTTGCGCCTCCGTGCGTTCGCGCTGCGCCGTCGCTGCGGCTAAACTATAGGCAACCTCGTTATACGCCGAGGTCAGCTCTTGCAGATCGCTGTGCTCGCTCGGCAAGCGGCGCGGTGAGAAATCACCCGAGGCAACAACGTGCAGCGCGCCCGTAACGTCGACAAGCGGTCCAACCGCACGTGCGGTGATTCGCCGCCCGATCAGCCAGGCCGCGGCAACGGCAATCAGTCCAAGGGGCAGCACGATCGACCAATACCACAGCAGCAGTTCGCCGAAGCGATCGAAATCGGCATCGATGGCAATCGAGCCGCCGCTCACCGGAACCCGCACGTGCGGCAAACCGACGGCGTGACCGATAAGTACGACGATCGCAAGGCCGGCGCTCGGCGGCCCGTCACGCTCGTTTTCCGCCAGCGTATGTCCTTGAAGATCCACAACGCGCACCCGGAACCGCGAGCGTCCGATGGTGTGCACGATAGATGGCGCCGCCTGCGCAAACGTCTCTCCCGAGGCCAGCGCTTGCGCCGCCGCTTCGCTTGCGCGCTGCGAGGCGCCGGCCAGCGAATCGTTCATGCCGCGCGAGAACAGCACCAGCGCCATTGCCGAGGTCGCGCCGACCAGCACCACGATCAGCGCCAGCGCCAAGAGCACGTACGAGCGCGTAATGCGTGAGCGGAAGGAGGTGAACATCACTCTTGCCGGATCGTGTAGCCGACGCCGCGCACCGTGTGAATGAGCGGCTGCTCGAAACCGTCGTCGATCTTTCCGCGAAGATAGGAGATGTAGCGCTCCACCGCTGCGGAGGTAACATCGCGTTCATCACCCCAAACCAGTTCGAGCAGGTCGTCCCGCGTGAAGACGCGCTTCGGGCGCCGCAACATCGTGACGAGCAAATTGTATTCCAGCGGCGAGAGATCGATCGTCTTGCCGCCGCGCTGCACCGTGTGCGTCTCCAAGTCCACTTGCAAATCGGCGAAGTGCAGCACGCTGGGATGTTCGAGCCGCGGCCGGCGCACTTTGGCTTCGATGTGCGCGAGCAGTTCGGCGATCTCGAAAGGCTTACTCAGGTAATCGTCCGCGCCTTTGGTCAGGCCGGAGACTTTATCTTCGATCTCGCCTTTAGCACTGAGCATAATGACGGGCGCATCCGTGACGCGCCGCAGCATCGGAAGGAGCGTGATGCCGTCGATCTTCGGCATCATCACGTCCAACACGATGGCGTCGGGCTCGAACTCTTGCGCCGCGGTCAGCGCGGCTGCGCCGTCGGCGGCGCAGCGAACGTCGTACCCGTGATGGCGCAAACTCAGTTCGAGCAATTCACGGATGCGGCGTTCGTCGTCCACCACAAGCACGCGCGTCATTCGAAGCGCAGTGCTTCAATGGGCCGCAGGTTCGCCGCCTTGCGAGCCGGATAGTATCCGAAGAACACACCGACGATCGATGAGAAGAGCACGGCGAATGCAATCCAGCCCGGCGGAATCATCATCGGCCATTTGGCCATCATTGCGACCAGTTCCGTCCCCAGCAGCCCGACGACCACGCCGATAATGCCGCCCACGGTGGCCAGCACAATGGCTTCGGTCAGGAACTGGCGCAGAATTGCGCTTCCGCGCGCACCCACGGCCATGCGCAGCCCGATCTCCCGCGTCCGCTCGGTGACCGAGACCATCATGATGTTCATGATGCCGATGCCGCCTACAATAAGCGAGACCAGCGCGACACCCGCCAGCAAGAACTCCATGACTGCGCCCGTGGACGAAGCGGCGGCGGCGATATCTTGCAGGTTACGCACCGTGAAGTCGTCCTGCTGCGGCGGCACGATATGATGACGTTGTTCCAGCAGCGTGGTGACCGACGTTTGCACGTCCGGCACGCTGGCCGCATCGGCGGCCGAGACCATCAACGTGCTCACCGTTGTTTGGCCGGTTAAGCGCTGCATGGCCGACGTGTACGGAATCATGAATCGTGTCGTCTTGATCCTGTCCCGTTGCGCTTTGTCCGAGCGGCGCCAGCGTGCCGACGACCGTGAAGGGAACGCCCTTGATCATGATCGTCTGCCCCAGCGGCGACGAACCGTCGGGAAACAGGTTGCTGATAACGGTTTGGCCGAGCACGGCGACTTTGTTTGCCGATTGCACGTCGTCTTGCGAGAAGAACGTACCGCTTGCGATGTTCCAGTTACGGATGAACGTATACGTCGGTGCCACACCGGAGATCGACGTCTGCCAGTTGTTGCCGCCGGCAACGACCTGCGAGCGAACGCTCACGACAGGAGAAACCGATGCGACTTTGGGCAAGCCCGCAATGGCCATGCCGTCGGCAGGCGTTAGCGTCGAGGCGCCGCCCGAGCCGCTGCGCGCTCCGCCTTGCGTAACGCTGCCCGGCAGCACGACCACCAGGTTGCTGCCCAGTCTGTCGATTTGGTTCTGCACCGATATGCGCGCGCCGGCGCCGATGGCCACGGTGACGATCACCGCGGCGACGCCGATGATGACGCCCAGCATGGTTAGGAGTGAACGCGCGCGGTTGCGCAAGAGCGCATCGAACGCGATACGAAGGGTCATTTTCATGCTGCACGCTCCGTTTGGTTGACGTCGGAGACAATCTTGCCGTCGCGGAACGTGACGACGCGTTTCGCATACGCCGCAATGTCCGGTTCGTGCGTCACCAGCAAGATCGTGATGCCGTGTTCGGCGTTCAAGCGCGAGAAGAGCATCATGACGTCTTGCGAGGTCTTCGTGTCGAGCGCGCCCGTGGGCTCGTCGGCAAGGATGAGGCCGGGATTGTTCACCAGCGAACGCGCGATGGCCACGCGCTGCTGCTGCCCGCCCGACATCTGGTTCGAACCGTGGTCTGCCAGCCCGTCCACGCCCACGATCCGCATCTTCTCGAGCGCGATGCGCGCCCGATCCGCTTCGGGCACGCCGGCGTAGAGCATCGGCAGTTCCACGTTCTGCTGCGCGCTCGTGCGCGGCAGCAGGTTATATGATTGGAAGACGAATCCCAGGCGCCGGCTGCGGATGTCGGCGCGTTCGTCCGCGCTGATCCCCGAAACGTCGCGTCCTTCGAACTCGTAGGTCCCCTCGGTGGGTTCGTCAAGCAATCCCGCGATGTGCATGAAGGTCGACTTGCCCGAACCCGAGGGTCCCATGACGGCCACGAACTCGCCCGGTTCGATCGTCAGATCGACGCCATTCAGGCCCACGACTTGCTCCGAGCCGAGTTCGTAGATTTTACGCAGCCCGCGTACCTGTACGACGGCACTCATTAGTGTAGCGCTCTCCCGATGCTGCCCATGCCGCCCGGGCCGCCTGCGCCGCCCGCAGGGCTATGCGTGCCGCTCGATGCTTTGGCGCTCGATGCCGAACCCGATGCAATGACGACGTTCGAGCCGGCATCGAGCGTTCCGCGCAGTGGCGTGACCGCGGCCGAAATGCCGCTGATGAGATCCACCCGCACGCGCACCGGCGAAAGTTTGCCGTTGGTTTCAACGAAGATCATCCCCGTGCTGCCGCTTGCAGTCGGCTCTGCGATGAAGCAGTGGTGCGTCCCCACGGACCTTTGGATCCGGTGCCGCTATGCGTTCCGGTATGCGTACCGGTCGTGCTCGGGCGGAAGCTCAGGGCTTGCGTAGGTACGATGAGTTCGTCATGCGCCGTCTTTACGACGATCGTCGCGTTGGCCGTCATGCCCGGCAGCAGTTGGTTGCCCGGATTGTTGACCAGCGTGATGACCGTATAGGTGACGACGTTGTTGACCGTGTTCGGGTCGACGCGCACCTGCGAGACGACGCCTTTGAACGTCTGCGTGGGAAAGGCCAGAACGTTGAAGTTCACGACGTCCCCCGGGCGCACGTTGCCGATATCCGGCTCGCCGACGCTGATGTCGACTTCCATCTTCTGCAGGTTCTGCGCGATCGTAAAGAGCGTAGGCGTCTGCAAACTTGCAGCAACGGTTTGTCCCACCGACACGTCGCGCGCAATCACCGTGCCGTCAACCGGCGAAGTGATGACCGAGCGATCCAAGTTGAGTTGATCCTGCTGAACCATCACTTGCGCTGCCGCGACCTGAGCCTGCGCCGCCTGCGCGGTGTCGGCCGATGCACCGGCCTGCGCCGTGTTCACGACGCTCTGTGCAGAACTCGCTTGCGCTTGATTGATGCTTGCAGCGGCCTGCGCGCGCGCTTGCACTGCAGCGGCCTGCGCCGAACTAACGGCGCTTTGCGCTGCGACTTCATTGGATTGATCCGTGTCGTATTGGCTCTGCGCAATGTAGCCCGAAGAGAGCAACGTGCGATCGCGCGACACAGTCTGCTGCGCAACGCTCAGCGCGCTCTGCGCTTTGGTCACGTTGGCATCCGCATTCGCAATACCCGCCTGCGCAGCTTGCGCGGTGGCCGCTTGCGCTTGACTCGTTTGCTGCGCGACCGTGATTCCGGCTTGCGCTCCTGCGGCAGTCTGCGATTGCGCGGCCGCCTGCGCCTGCGCTTGCGCCAAAGTCTGCCTGCGCTTGCTGTAACTGCGCCTGCAACTGGCTCGGATCCAGACGGGCAAGAACCTGCCCCTTCTTCACCTTGCTGTTGAAATCGACGTAGAGTGCGTTAATCGTTCCCGACACCTGCGTGCCGACGGAAACCGTATCTTGCGGATTAACGGTACCGGATGCGGTAACGCTTTGCGCCAGATCGCCGCGCGTTACGAGCTGCGTCTGATACGCGGGCGCGCCGCCGTCTCTTCGGGCAAGAATCACGCCCCCGGCCAGTGCGGCCAGCAAAAGGAATCCGGCCGCGAACGCCATGCGGCGATGTTGTAAGAGCGCTGCCCAAAGATCTTTCGCCTGCGGAAGCGAGACGGAGATGGGCGGGTTAAGTTTACCAATCATTGCCCACCCATCGTAGCCCCCTATGCTGACAACCCCCGGACAATTTGTCAGTCATCCCGAGCCCCCACCTCGTCATCCTGACCCCCCACCTCGTCATCCTGAGCCCCCACCTCGTCATCCTGAGCCCGTCGAAGGACCCCGAGCCCCCGAGGGGCGCTCCCCCCCTCGTCATCCTGAGCCCGTCGAAGGACCCCGAGGGCATCGAGGGGCCCGACCCCCACCCCACGTCACCCCCCTCTTTACATCGAACACACGTTCGATATACCATCGCCCCATGCGCGGGGTCGAAATCGTCGAGCAGCCGGCCAAAAGCATCCTTAACCGGGTCGCCGGCATGCCGTTCGCCTGGTCGATCAATCCGTACCGCGGCTGCTACCACCGCTGCGTCTTCTGCTACGCGCGGCGCACGCACGCGTACCTCGACGAAGACGGCCTCGATCGCTGGGGCAGCCGCATCTTCGTTAAAACGAACGCGCCCGCGGTGCTGCGCACCGAGTCGCCAAACGGTCCTGGCGGCACGAAACGGTTGCCATCGGCACAGTCACCGATCCTTACCAGCCGCTCGAAGGCCGCTACAAACTCACGCGCGGCATTCTGCAAGCGCTCTGCGATTACGACACGCCCGCCTCATTAATCACGCGTTCACCGCTGGTCGTGCGCGACATCGACGTCCTCCAAAACCTCGCGCATAAAGCGGGCGCAAGCGTTGCCGTCAGCATCGCAACGATGGACGAAGGGCTCGCCCGCACCATCGAACCAACCGTTGCGCCGCCGGGGCAGCGGCTACGCGCCGTTAAGCAGTTCGCGAATGCCGGTATTCGCGTCAACGTTGCGCTCGCGCCGATTCTGCCTCAAATTACCGACGGTGAAGAAAACCTCGATGCGGTCGTGCGCGCCGCCCGCGAAGCGGGAGCCGCATCGGTATGGCACAACACGCTCTACCTGCACGAGGTCACGCGCGAAGCCTTTTTCGCTTATCTGCGTGCGCACCGGCCCGGCCTCATCGCCCATTACGCCACGCTCTACCGGGGAAAATACGCGCCGCGCGAGGTGCACGATGAAATCGACGAGCGCGTGAAGCGCTCTCAGCGCGCGCATCCCAATCGCGCCGGATCGACGATCCAACCGCGAGGCCCGCTCCAGATCAGCTTGCTTTAAACGACGCCGATATCCGTGCGGTACGAAAGGCGCCCCGGGTCTTTGATCCGCGCCGCCAAGTCGCGAACGGCATCGTAAGCGCGTTCGCGCGCAAGCGAAACATCGTCGCCCAGACCCGTCACGGTCAGCACGCGTCCGCCACCGGAGTTTACCGTACCGTCCGGCGCCAAACTCGAGCCGCCCCAAAACACGTTCGCATCCAATCCTAAATCCACGCCGTACGGCAACCCTTCAATCGGCGTGCTGCTGCGCGGATACTGCGCCGTAGCAAGAACCACGCCCACGCACGCGCGCGCCGCAAACGACGCAGCGCTCAAATCCAGCGCACCGTCGGCGGCCGAGCGCAGCAACTGCGCAAAGTCCCCGGTAACGCGCGGCATAAGCACCTGCGTCTCCGGATCGCCAAACCGCACGTTGAACTCAATGACCTGTGGACCATCCGCCGTCCACATCAAACCGCAATACAGCACGCCGATGTACCGCTCGCCCTCGGCAAGCAAACCGCGGAGCATCGGCGCAATGATGCGCTCGCGCACCTGATCTTCAAAATCAACCGGAAAATGCTTGGGCGGCGAATAGGCGCCCATGCCGCCGGTGTTCGGCCCCGTATCGCCATCGCCGGCACGTTTATAATCGCATGCGGAAGCGATCGGATACATCGCGCGCCCGTCCGACAGCGCGAACACACTGACTTCGCGCCCCTCAAGTTTCTCTTCCAGCAGCACATCGCTGCCGCCGCCGGGAATGCAATTCCCGCCATACCATTCGCTCAAAACCTCGCGCGCTTGCGCTGCATCATCCGCAACGACAACGCCTTTGCCCGCGGCCAACCCATCCGCTTTCACAACGCACGCGCCGTCCCACGTCTCAAGCACTTTATTAGCGCCTTCGAGCGAATGCACCACCATCGCACGAGCAGTGGGAACGCCATGCCGCTCCATAAACCGCTTGGCAAACACCTTACTCGTTTCCAACCGCCCGCCCGAGCGGTTGGGCCCGAACGTCGCAATCCCCGCATCCCGCAACCGGTCCGTAACGCCCGCAGCGATCGAAACCTCCGGCCCTACGACGACGAGATCGATCTTCTCTTCAAGCGCACGCTGCGTCAGCTGCTTGCCGTTCGTCGCCGCGATCTCCCAATTTTCCCCACGCGTCGCCGTGCCAGCATTTCCGGGCGAAGCAAAGATCGCCTCGCACGACGCCGACTGCGCAAGCCGCCACGAAAGCGCATCCTCCCGGGCGCCTGACCCGACGACTAGTATTCGCAAGCAGTACTCACAATGGCAGATGCCCCTGGGGGTGTCGTGTTACCCGGCGAACTCTGATTTTTTTGCGCAAACCCGGAGGGTTTGTTCAAAACTTTGTTCTCGCAAAAAAACAGCGGGTAGCAGGACACTCCCAGCGGCATCACTCCCACTCCACCGTACTGGGAGGCTTCGAGGTAATATCGTAGGCGACGCGGTTCACGCCCGGAACTTCGTTCACGATGCGCGTCGAGATGCGTTCCAGTAGTTCGAACGGCAGGCGCGCCCAATCGGCGGTCATACCGTCCTCGGACGTGATGGCGCGAACGGCGACAAGGTTGGAATACGTGCGGCCGTCGCCCATCACGCCGACGCTTTTCACCGGCGTGAGCACGGCGAAGTACTGCCAGGGTTTCGGGTCGAGCACCGCAGCGTCGATCTCATCGCAGACGATTGCGTCCGCCTCGCGCACAAGCGCCAAGCGTTCTTCGGTGATGTCGCCGATGATGCGCACTGCAAGGCCCGGGCCTGGGAACGGCTGGCGCTGTACAATCGCTTCAGGCAAGCCGAGCACCTTGCCGACGGCCCGCACTTCGTCTTTGAAAAGGGCGCGCAGCGGCTCGATGAGGGCGAAGTCCATCTTCTCCGGCAGGCCGCCGACGTTATGGTGCGATTTGATCTTGTGTCCCGCTTTGCTCTGCGGTGTTTTTGACTCGATGACGTCCGGGTAGAGCGTGCCCTGCACCAGGTACTTCACGCCCGGAATCTTGGCGGCTTCTTCTTCAAAGACGCGGATGAACTCGTGCCCGATGATGATTCGCTTCTGCTCGGGGTCTTCAATGCCGCACAGTTTGCTCAAGAAGCGTTCGCGGGCGTCCACGGCGACGACGTTTAAATGCAGGACGTCGCGAAATGCTTCGACTACGCGCTTGGCTTCGTCTTTGCGCAGTAAGCCGTGGTCCACGAAGATGCACGTCGAGTGCTCGCCGATGGCTCGCGATACGAGCGTTGCGGCGACGGCCGAATCCACGCCGCCCGAAAGCGCGCAGATCACTTTATCCGCGCCCGTTTGCGCGCGAATTTGCTCGATGGACGTGTCGACGAACGACTCCATCTTCCAATCGCTGCCGATGCCGGCGATCGTATGGATGAAGTTTGCCAACACGCGCTTGCCGTGCTCGGTGTGGACCACCTCGGGATGGAACTGCACGCCGTACAACTTGCGCTTGTCGTCCGCCATCGCGGCAACTTCGCAACGCGCGGTGGAAGCCGCGTTCGCGAACCCCTCGGGCAGGCGCTCCACCGAATCGCCATGCGACATCCAAACGCGCGACTCGCCCGGCATTCCGGAGAACAATGGCGTTTGCCCATCTTGAATCACTAACGTTGCAGGACCGTACTCGGCGCGATCGAGTTTGACCAACTGCGCGCCGAATTCGCGCGCTATCAACTGCATGCCGTAGCAGATGCCGAGCATGGGCGTGCCGCTGTGCATGATGGCGGGATCCATCTGGGGCGCACCGGGGGTCAGCGTGCTCTCGGGTCCGCCGCTCAGAATGACGGCCGCAGGGTTGTGCGGCGCCAGGGCACTCCAAGGCGTATCGTACGGCACGATCTCGCAATAAACGTTCATCTCGCGCGTGCGCCTGGCGATCAGCTGGCTGTACTGCGCGCCGAAGTCCAAAATAAAGACCGTTGAAGGAAGGGCCGGGGAAGTCACCCCGGCCCTTTCGTTTCGGTGTTGTGCCGCTCTTTTTTTCTTAGGCGTTAATGGCCGAAGAAATTTTCGAAGCCGCGCTTATCGCGTCGTCGTAGTCGGGCTCCTGCGTGACTTCGGAGACCACCTGCTTATAACGGATGGTCTTATCCTTGCCGATGATGAATACCGAGCGCGCCAGCAGGCCGAGCCCCTTCATCGCCACGCCGTAGGCCGGCCCGAAGCTGTGGTCGCGCGCATCCGAGAGCATCTGCAGTTTGACTTCGCCCTGCTCT
This sequence comes from Vulcanimicrobiota bacterium, assembly GCA_963702335.1. Lineage (GTDB taxonomy): Bacteria > Vulcanimicrobiota > Vulcanimicrobiia > Vulcanimicrobiales > Vulcanimicrobiaceae > DASSRQ01. Next base: position 302,807 of record CAVPCC010000020.1, read on the forward strand.
TTGCTCCACCGGCTTTGCGCAAACGGAAGATCGCGGCTCACGACATACGCAGCAACGTCGGGCGGCAACTCGCCCAGACGCGCGTTGAATTTCTGCGATTCGATCGAACAAACACCCGTGTCGAGCGAAGGAACGACGATCAGCAGTGCATTCTTCATGCCGTACTCTACAACATCGTCAAGCGTTTTCGTTGCGTCCATTCCACCGGAAACAACCGTGAAATCGGGCGCGGGATCGCCGACTTTAAGATCGGGGCCTTCCAATTGTACCGGATTCCCCTTCATAGTAACCGCCATGCTCTACCTCCGGATGATGCTCTTCTGTAAGAAGATAGACAATCTTGCCGAGCCGCACGTTTGCTTGCTTCTAATAATCTAAGTCAGTATCTCGTCCAGCCGGCCCGCATCGCGCGCAAAAACCACTTCCATAGCGATGCGCTCCCCCACGGAAACGTCACGGCCCCAGCGGTAGGCGGAATAGGGCGTGAAGCGCGTTCCGGGCGAACCCGGAATGCGCAGCGAGACGTCGTAACAGACGAACTCTTTGGGCGGTCCCGCAACGATAATGCACTGCAAGGCGAACGGGCCGATGACGCCGGGCGGATTCGCCTCGCGTGCAACGCTGACGAACCGCTCGCCCATCTCGAACGCTTTCTCCAGCGTCGATTCGGTCAGCGTTGCCGCAATATGCCCCGCTTCTTCCAAGCGCATCGGAACGTTGCGCAGCGCGTCTTGCGCAGCGGGTGGAACGTTGCGAAACCCTTCAAGGTTCGTTTGGCGGCGCGTATCCGTGCCGGACAGTTCGAGCTCGCCTAAGATCGGCGAGTAGAAAAAGTTCAGATTAATCGATGGGCCCAGCGCATACTCCTCGATGACCGCACCCTCCAAGCCCTCCTCGGTAAGCATTCCTTCGCGAATGAGTTTTCCGACATCGCGCGGTACTCGTGCGCCGAAGCGCACAGAAAGAATGCGCGCTCGAACTTCACCTTGGCATGCGGCGCTTTCACCATGACCAGGCGATCGATATCTTCCGGCGATTCAAACTGCAACGGATGCCGGATCCCGGCGCGCTGCAACAGCGAATACTGGTTCTCGCCTTCATCGCGCTCTTCGGCGCGCAGCAATCGGCGATTGCCCAGGATCGGCACCTTCATGCCGCTTTCTATCCGATCGTAACTGAACTTCTGATGCAGATACACTTCGAACGAGCGGTTCGGCAGAAAGAGCACGTTGCGCTCGCGCAGCTGCGCCTGCACGCGCTCGTCCAGCAAATCGGTGAATTCGTCTAACTCAAGCGTTTCATCCACGCAACCGCGCGCCGGCGTATCCTGCCGGACGTAATAGCGCGCGTACGTTTTCTCGCGTCCTTTTGCCGTCACCACCAGATTGCGCAGCCCTTGAGCACGCGCGCCGTAACACACCTCAAGCGCCGAATGGCTGCCTATGGAGCATAAGGTGAGGGCGGTCCGGTCGTAGCCCGCGAGCAGAGTATTGTCGTTCACGCCCCGCCAGTTAGACGCGCTTTCGGCGCCCACCCCCGCAGGCGCGCACGGGTCCGCGGCAAACTACCGGGCCGTGACGATCGCGCACTGAATGCCGCCGGCGAGGATGCATTTGTGGATGCCGTCGGGCCGGCTTTCGAAGAGTCGCCGTGGATCGCTCGTGCCGCTTACGCGCTCCGCCCGTTTGCCGACGTCGCCGCGCTGCATGGCGCCATGGTCGCCCTCGTGCACGAATCGCCGCGCGACCGGCAGATCGCACTCATCACGGCGCACCCGGATTTGGCCGGACGCCTTGCACGCGCTCGCAGATTGACGCCCGCATCGCACGAAGAGCAGCGCGCCGCGGGCTTGGACTGTCTCTCGCCGCAAGAGTCTACTCAGCTCGAACAATTGAATGAAACCTACCGCACCCGTTTTGGTTTTCCGTTCGTCATCTGCGCCCGCGAACAGACGCCCGGTTCGATCGTCGCGCAACTGGAATCGCGACTGCAGAACGACCGGGAAAGCGAGATTGACACCGCACTTGCGGAGATCGCCAAGATCGCGCGTCTACGCTTGAACGATGCGGTGCGGCAATGAGCGCCTACGCTCTTGAGTGGCTCTCGCTGCTGGTTCGCTGGTTTCATTTTGTTGCCGGCATCTCGTGGATCGGTGCATCGTTCTACTTCATCTGGCTCGACGACTCGCTCACGCCGCCGAAAAACGCCGCCGATACGGCAAACGGCGTCTCGGGCGAACTGTGGTCGGTCCACGGCGGCGGCTTTTATCACAATCAAAAATATCTGACCGGCCCGAAGAACGAACCGCTCGCGCACGACCTGCACTGGTTCAAATGGGAAGCGTACAGCACGTGGCTCTCCGGCATGGCAATGCTCGTGCTCGTGTACTATCTGAACGCATCGACGTTCCTCATCGATGCAACGGTTATGAATTTGACGCCGGCTGCCGCCATTGCGTTGAGCATCGGAACGATCGTCGCCGGCTGGCTTGTGTACGACGGCCTTTGCCGCATCCTCGGTTCGCAGCCCAGGGTGCTCGCGGCGCTCATCTTCGTGCTCTCCGTGGCCATGGCGTACGGGTTGCAGCACCTGTTCAGCGGCCGCGCCGCGTACATTCAAGTGGGCGCCATTCTCGGCACGATCATGGTCGCAAACGTGCTGCTGGTGATCATCCCCGGACAGCGCAAAATGCTCGCGCAAATACGCGCCGGACAAACGCCGGATCCCAGGCCCGGGCAACTCGGCAAGATCCGCTCGGTACACAACACCTACTTAACGCTGCCCGTGCTCTTTACGATGATCAGCAACCACTATCCGATCACGTACGCAAGCGGGTACGGCTGGCTCATTTTAACGTTGCTCGGCGCTTCCGGCGTCGCGGTGCGCTATTTTTTCGTTCTCTCCCACAAGCACCGGCTCGTCGTTGCGCTTCCGCTCGGCGCGATCGTGCTTATCGCCGCCGCCGCTATCCTTGCGCGCCCGCCTATGCCCCCGGCGACCGCACAACCATCCGCGCCGGTGGCCTTTGCGCAAGTCGCCCCAATCGTCCGCCAGCGCTGCGCGGTCTGTCATTCTGCTCATCCCACGCAGCCCGGCTACCCGATCGCGCCGGCCGGCGTGCGGCTCGACACGCCTGCCCAGATTCAGATGAACGCGCAGCGGATTAACGCGCAAGCCGTACTCACGCACACCATGCCGCTCGGCAACATCACCCGCATGACCGATCCGGAACGCGCCCGCCTGGGCGCATGGATCGCGCAAGGAGCACCACTGCAATGACGCTTTCCACCCATGTGCTCGATGTAAGCAGCGGCAAACCGGCCGCGGGCTTATCTGTAACGCTGTTCCGGTGCAACGGCAGCGCGCGCGAAGAGCTCGCACACGGCACAACCAACGCGAACGGCCGCATCGACGCCTCGTTCGGCGGCGACCTGCCGCGCGGCGAATACGACTTAGTCTTTCAAGCCGGCGCCTATTTTGCCGCAACCGACACCCGCTCGTTTTACACCGCAATCCCGATCTGTTTCACGATAGAAGACGACGCCCATTACCACGTCCCCCTCCTACTCTCACCCTGGGCCTACTCAACCTACCGGGGAAGTTAGCCCCACCCCCCCTTCGTCATCCTGAGCCTGTCGAAGGACCCCGAGGCACCGAGGGGCCCACCCCTCAACCTACCCCTTCGCAGCCTTAAAAGCCGCCCAACTACCAAAGTGCGAAATATCTTCAAACCCCCGCTCTTCAATAAGATCGCGCGGATAGATCATCGCGCTCACCGACGAGCCATCGTCCAATTGAATCGGCGCTTCGTATAAATCCGGCGGCTCGTTTTCCATCAAATGCCGGTACTGCTCATCAGTAAACTCATACAGCTCGCCGGCGATCGAAATCCCGCCCTCGGGCACTTCGTAAATACCCGGATGCTGGTCGCGCACGGAATGCAGCCGGTAACGCGGCGCCGTATGCGCCTCGCCCAAAAATTTCGCATCGCCTAAATTCTCGTGATCGGGTTGGCCGCGCAGCGCAGAGCCGCAAATAAAAAATCGCATTGCGGCGCTCACTTCTGCTCCAGTAACGCATCGACCTCGATGATCGCCGCGGCCAACGCCCGCACGCCAAGCTCCAAATCTTCGTCCGAGGTGCGCTCTTCGTTTACGTGGCTTGCTCCGCCGATGCTGGGCACGAAGATCATGGCGGCAGGCGCAATGCGCGAGAGGCACATCGCATCGTGCCCCGCCCCGCTGGGAACGTCGAGCGCATACTGACCCATCGAAACGCAAGCCCGGTGCACGGCCGCACGCATGCGCTCGTCCATCGGCGCGGCCGGACGCGCTTCGAGCTTGCCCGATCCGAACGCTCACCCCGCGTTCAATCTCCACGCGAACGGCTTTCTCACGAAGTGCGGTATCGATAGCGCGAACGTGCTGCTCGTCGGCGGAGCGCACGTCGAGCGAAAACGTAACGCGCGCCGGTATGACGTTCGTACCGCCGGGTTCTACGCCCATTTGCCCGACCGTTGCCACAGCGCTTCCCAACGTTCGCGCCGCCGCTTCAACCGCCAGCACAAGTTCGGCTGCCGCACCGAGCGGATCTGACGCAGTTTCATCGGCACGGTTCCCGCGTGCCCGCTCGTGCCGCTCACAGTGATGCGATACCGGCTCTGCGCCGCGATTGCCGTTACAACGCCCAGTTTCACGCCCGAATGCTCTGAATGGCCCCTGCTCCACATGCAGCTCGAGATATCCCGCCGGTTGTTGGCGCGCGCGAATGCGAATGTCGGTCAACAGGCCGTCCGGCGCTTCCAACGCCTGCTGCAACGAAATGCCGTCCCCGTCCGTAAGCGCAAGCGCATCATCCAGCGGATATGCGCCCGAAAACACCGACTTCCCAAACACCCCAGCGAAACTGGCTGCCCTCTTCGCCCACCCAGGCCACGGCTTCAATAGGGTGCGCGGTCGGTATGCGGCGTTCATCCAGCAGATCCAGTGCGCACAACGCGCCCGCGACACCGTATGCGCCGTCGTAGGCACCGCCGGTCGGCACGGTGTCCAAATGCGAGCCCACCAAAACCGGCGGCAGATCGTCGCGCGTTCCGCGGCGCCGCGCAAAGAGATTGCCGACCTCGTCTTGCGCAAGCGCTCTTCCCGCGCCGCGCGCCCACGCAACGAAGAGTTCGCGCGCCGCGCGTTCGGCAGGCGTTGCAAACCCGCGATCGATTCCACGCTCGTGCCGCCCGAGCACGGCCAGCTGCGCCAGGCGGTCGACGACATCCGTTTGCACGATCACGCCTTAGGCCCATGATGCGCGATCCAGTGGCGCGCAATATCCACTCGCCTGCAGATCCACACGCCCTCGTGTTTGCCGACGTGATCCAGAAAACGCTCCAACGCAGCGGTACGCCCGGGGCGCCCGGCCAGCCGCGTGTGCAACCCGACGCTCATCATCTTGGGCTGCGTTGCGCCTTCGCGGTAGAGCACGTCGAACGTGTCGCGCATATATTCAAAGTACCCCGAAGGCGACGTAAAGCCGGGTGCCACCGAAAACTTCATATCGTTCACATCGAGCGTATACGGAATCACCAGATGATGCTTACCGGTCACGTTGGTCCAATACGGAAGATCGTCGTTATACGCATCGGAGTCATAGAGAAACCCGCCCTCTTCGACGACCAGGCGGCGTGTATTAACGCTCGGCGCGTACCGGCAGTACCATCCCAGCGGACGTTCGCCGATGGTGCGCGTGAGCGATTCGACCGCCCGGCGCATCTCCTCGCGCTCCTGATCTTCGTCCATATTCGCAAAGCCGACCCAGCGGCGGCCGTGCGAACAAACTTCGTAACCGGCGTTTCGTATGGCTTCGGCCGCACGCGGATTGCGCTCCAACGAAGCGCCGCGCCGAATACCGTGATCGGAATCTTGCGTTCTTCAAACACGCGCATCAAGCGCCAGAACCCGGCACGGCTCCCATATTCGTAGACGGACTCCACGATCAAGTCGCGCTTGCCGGGCCCGAGCGTTGCGCCGGGAACCTCGGTAAGGTACGTCTCCGAGCTCTCATCGCCATCGGGAATTGCGTACTCGGAACCTTCCTCGTAGTTCATGACGATCTGCAAGGCCAAGCGCGCGCCTCTGGGCCAGTGCGGGTGCGGCGGTTTGCCGCCATAACCGATAAAATCGCGCGTGTGAGCGCCGTGATCGTTCACGCTGCGAGGTTAGACGCAGCGCGAAGCCGTACCCGCCGGAGCATGGCTAGCGTGCTGCTTAGAGATGCCGCATTGGTTGCGACCTTCGATGACGGCAATCGCGAGATCGCGGGCGGCTGGCTTCTGATTCGCGAAAACGTCATCGCCGCCGTGGGCGGCCCGCAGGACGCGCCGCCGCAGGCAGAAAGCACCATCGATGCCCGCGAGATGATCCTGCTGCCGGGCCTGGTCAACACGCACCATCATTTCACGCAGACGCTTACACGCAATATTTCCGCGGTGCAAGATGCTCCGCTCTTCGATTGGCTGCAGCATCTGTATCCTATCTGGGGACGGCTTACGCCCGAGCACGTTCGCGTTTCCACGGCCACAGCGTGCGCGGAGCTGCTGCTCTCGGGCTGCACGACCTCCGCCGACCACACTTATATATGGCCGAACGGCTCGCGCTTGGACGATCAGATCGAAGTAGCGCGCGAAATGGGCTTGCGCTTTCACGCGGCGCGCGGTTCGATGTCGCTGGGCCGTTCGGGCGGCGGCTTGCCACCCGACGATCTGGTTGAAACCGAGACGCAGATTCTTGCCGATTCGCAGCGCGTTATCGATGCATTCCACGACAGAGAACGTTACGCGATGACACGCGTGGTGCTCGCACCCTGCTCGCCCTTCTCGGTCTCGAACGATCTGATGCGCGAATCGGCCCGCCTCGCGCGCGCGAGCGGCGTGCACTTGCACACGCATCTCGCGGAAACGCTGGACGAAGAGCGCTTTTGCCTGGAACGTTTCGGCTGCCGTCCGGTGGAGCTTGCCGAACGCCTCGAATGGATAGGCCCCGACGTGTGGCACGCGCATATGGTGCATCCTTCGGCTCAAGAGTGCGTGCGCCTCGGTTCAACGCGTACGGGCATTGCGCACTGCGCAACCTCGAACATGCGCCTGGGTTCAGGAATTGTGCCGCTGCGCTCGCTGCTGCAAGCCGGCACGCGCGTCGGGTTAGGCGTTGACGGCTCGGCTTCGAACGATTCGAGCGCTATGCTCGATGAAGCGCGTCACGCAATGCTGCTGCAGCGCGTGAACGGCAATCCGGGCGCATTCTCCGCGCGCGAGATTTTGCGCCTGGCAACACGCGGAGGCGCGCAGGTACTGGGCCGCGACGACATCGGCATGCTGGCCCCCGGCATGGCCGCCGACATTTCCGGATGGCGCATCGATTCACTCGAACTCGCGGGCGCCGCCGTGCACGATCCGCTCGCATCGCTAATCTTCTGCCGCCCGCGCAACGCCGATCTCGTCATCGTCAACGGCCGCACGCGCGTCCGCAACGGCCAACTCCTCAACTTCGATCTGCACGCTCACATCCGCCGCCACAACGACCTAGCGCGCACCCTGTCGTCATCCTGAGCGCTCCTTCGTCATCCCGAGCGCTCCTTTGTCATCCTGAGCGCTCCTTCGTCATCCTGAGCGCTCCTTCGTCATCCTGAGCGCTCCTTCGTCATCCTGAGCGCTCCTTCGTCATCCTGAGCGCTCCTTCGTCATCCTGAGCGCTCCTTCGTCATCCTGAGCGCTCCTTCGTCATCCTGAGCGCTCCTTCGTCATCCTGAGCGCTCCTTCGTCATCCTGAGCGCTCCTTTGTCATCCTGAGCCTGTCGAAGGACGCTGAGGAATCGAAGCGCCTCTACGGGACCGTACCCTCTACCTCGGTTCCTTCGACACGCTCGGGACGACAAAGCGTGCGACCAAATAGAAATCGTCCCTCGCCTTGCACGTAGGGCGGGGCAAGATCCTCGAACCATCGAAGGGCCCGCAAAAAGCACCAGGTGTTCGGAGGGCGCTATGTCTTTGGAATTCGTCAACGCTTTTGCGACAGTCGGCTCGTTCCTCGTAATCTCTGCTACGGCTATGGCCGCTATCGTTCAACTACGCCACATGCGCAGCAGCAATCAGATAGCTGCCTTTAACGAACTGCGCGAAACGACGGAAACCCCGGAGTTTCAGCAAGCGCATCGTGCGCTATCGCGACTTCCGTCGCTATTGAACGACCCTGCGTTTCGCTATCAAATTCAGGATCGGCGTGTGAGAAGCGACCAAACTAGGGATTTTCTCACAAGCATCCTTCGGCTGGGAAACTTTTGGGAAACGATGGGGGTCTTCATAAAGGCCGGGCTCATCGACCACGACATCGCGATGGAGTCTCGGGGCGGCGTTGTCCTTCAAGATTGGGAAGCGCTTGCGCCGGTAACATCGATCTTGCGCCGCATGCAGCCCGACGCGCTGTTAGGCTTCGAGTATGCCGCTGTTTTATCCCAAGACTGGTCCGCCGCTCACACATCGGGAGCATATCCCTCGAAGATGCGCCGTCTCGCGCTAGCGGACGAATGGCTCGAAGCCGATCGGCGGTATGCCTCTTCGCTTGCGCCGGCATAAGGCCTCAAGGCAGTTACAACGTTGGCAATGCCCCTGGACGATGCGCCGCTTTAAGGGCCTTGAGTACCCGTTCCGGCGTCATCGGGAGTTGCGTAACCCATGCGCCCGTCGCGTCATGAATTGCGCAGGCAACGGCCGCGGCGAACGGTACGAGCGGCATCTCCGCCACGCCGCGTGCGCCGAACGGGCCGACCGGATCGGCCAACTCCATGATCACCGGATACACTTCCGTCGGCATATCCAGCGTCGTCGGCAGCAGATACGAGCTGAAGTACGGTGTGAGCACTTTGCCGTCGCGCACTTGGAAATGCTCGGTCAGCGCATAGCCGACGGCTTGCGCAAGGCAGCCCTCGATCTGCCCTTCGACTTGCTGCTTGTTCACTGCGCGGCCGACGTCGTGCACGCTAACGATCCGCAGCACGCGAACCAAGCCGGTCTGCGTGTCGACCTCAACCTCAACGGCTTGCGACACGTAGCCGTAACAGTAATTCGGCCGCCCCGCGCCGGTTTGCGGATCGAGCGCCGTTGTACGCGGCGGCCGAAACTGCACCGTGGCCTTCGCATCCGCCCCCGGAAACTTCGCGCGCGCCGCTTCTGCCGCGTCTTTCACCGCGCGCCCGCCCATGAGCGTCATCCGCGATGCCGACGCACTGCCCGCATTCGGCGATTGCTCGCTGTCCTCTGCGATAAGCTCGATGGCGTCAACCGGCACGCCCAGCGTCTGCGCGCAGATTTGCCGCATGGCCAGATGCGCGCCCTGCCCGCAATCGGCCGCCCCGATGCGCAGCACAACCCGCTCGATCGCAGCATCGCCGTATAACTCGACCGTAGCGGTGGCTTGCTCCGGAAATCCGAACGAATAGCCCACGTTCTTCATCCCCGAAGCAAAGCCGATGCCGCGCTTGAGATGCGGTTCGCCGTGCCCGTTGCCGGACAACCCCAGAATGACATCGGACGCTTGCATGCAGCGCTCCAAGACCGGCAGCGCGCTAACGCCCGCCGGAAGCACGCAGCCCGTCGGCTCGATGCTCCCCTCGCGGTACATGTTGCGCCGACGCAGCTCGTTCGGCTCGATGCCCAGTTCGAACGCCAAGCGCGTGACCATCGACTCCGCCGCGAACTGCGCTTGCGGCGAACCGAATCCGCGAAACGCGCCGCACGGCACGTTGTTCGTATACACCACGTAACCGTCGGAAGCCACGTTCTCGATCTCGTACGTCCCCGAGGCAAACAGCGTTGCGCCCTTGAGCACTTCGATGCTCGTCGAAGCATACGCGCCGCCGTCCGCGATCAATTCCGTCTGCGCAGCCACGATGCGCCCATCTTTTCGCGCCGCCCATTTCGAGCGGATCGCATACGGATGCCGCTTCGTATGTCCCACGATCGACTCTTCACGGCTCCAGACCATCGCAACGGGCCGCTTCAATTTATAAGCGGCAAGCGCAAGCAGCGGCTGAATGCACAGATCCTCGCGTCCGCCGAACGCGCCGCCGATCTTAGCGTAGCGCACGACGACCTGCTCCTGCGGCATCCGCAGAATCTTAGCGAGCTGCTTGCGATCCTCGTGAAGCCATTGCCCCGCCGTTTCGATGACGAGTTTCTCGCCTTCATAGTACGCTATCCCGGCATCGGGCTGCAGATACGCGTGTTCTTGCCACGCCGTCGTAAAGGTTTCCTCAAGCACAACGTCCGCCTTCGCGAATGCCTGCTCCACATCGCCCTTGCGAATGCGCACGTGCCCGAGCACGTTGGTGCCCAGCGCGTCATGCACCAGCGGCGCGTCGTCGCGCATGCCCGCGTGCGCGTCGCCGACGATCGGCAAATCTTCATACTCCACGCGTATCAGCGCGGCGGCTTGCTCCGCGCCCTCGCGCGTGAGCGCGGCAACCAGCGCTACGCGATCGCCGGTAAAGCGCACTTTGTCATCGCACAGCACCGGCTGGTCCTCGTCGATGAGCCCGAAACGGTTGTACGGAACATCGGCAGCGGTAAACACCGCAACGACGCCGGGAAGCGCAAGCGCGGCCGAGGCATCGATGGAAACAATACGCGCATGTGCGCGATGGGCAAACAGCGCTTTGAGCTGCAGCATCTCCGGTCGAACCAGATCCGCCGGATAATTCGCGGTTCCGGTCACCTTGCCAAGCGCATCCGGCCGGGGAAGCGACGTCCCAAGAACGCTCACGTCGCCGCCATCTCCATGGCGTCTAAAATCTTGCGGTAGCCGGTGCAGCGGCAGATGTTGCCGCTAATCGCGCTGCGGTGATCGTCCATTGCGGGCGACTCGCATTCTTGCAGCAGCTTCGCGCCGGCCATAATCATGCCGGGTATGCAGAATCCGCACTGCACTGCGCCGCAATCGATGTACGCCTGCTGCAGCGGGTGCAATGCTTCACCGTTCGCAAGACCTTCGATCGTTACCACGCGGTGTCCGTGCGCCTGCGCCGCCGGAACTAGACACGACATCACGGCCTTGCCGTCGAGCCACACCGTGCACGCGCCGCACTCGCCTTCCGCGCAGCCTTCCTTCGAGCCGGTCAAACCCACGTTCTCGCGCAGGGCGTTGAGCAGCGTCTTGCCGCCCGCGTCGCGCATCTGCGTGTGGCGCCCGTTCACCTCGGCTATCACATCGCCCGCAAAGCCCGGCGCTGCCACCCGCGCTTCATTGCCCGTATCGAGCAACACGTGGCGCGCCGGCAATCCTTCCGCACAGCGATCGTGCGCGATGCGCTCGAGCGCGCGCCGCACCAGCGCTTCGACCGCGGTCAAGCGGTACTCCGCCGACCCGCGTACGTCGGCAATCGGCGATACATCCGCAAGCGCGGCGTGCGCCGCATCGGCAATGCTAAGCTCGTCCAATGCACGACCGGCGAGCGCTGCTTCGGCCGCGGGCGCGCGCACGACCACCGGCGCCACGCACCCCAGTGCAATGCGTGGATCGCGTACGATTCCATCTTCCAACGTAACGACAATCGCAATACTGATCACCGAGATCGCCTGCGCGCGCCGCAAACCGAGTTTGAGAAAAATGCCGCGCTGATTGGGCTGCAACGCCGTCGCGCTAATCTCGCGCACGAGTTCGTCCGGCCGCAGCACGGTTGCGCGGAAGCCGGTGAAGAACTGCGCGATGTCGACCTCGCGCTCACCTTGAGCGCTTGCCAGGCGCAGCACCGCGCCCATTGCAAGCAGCGGAACGATCGTGTCGTTCGCCGGGGATGCGGTGACCAAATTTCCGGCAATGCTCGCGCGCGTGCGGATCTGCGGCGCGCCCACCTCCACGCACGCCTGGACGAGTGGCAATGCAAGCGCCGCGCACAGCGGCGACGCAAGCACGTCGTTGTGCGTTGCCGTTCCGCCGATGGCAATCCGATCGCCGTCCGCGCGGACGTACCGCAGCTCGTCAAGCGCGCTAATGTCGATGAGGGTCGAGGTGGGTTTAATCCCGCGCTGGAGTTCCACAAGCACGTCGGTGCCGCCGGCAACGATGCGTGCCCTGGGACCGTATTCGTGAAGCAGGCGCAGCGCCTCGGCCTGGCTCGCGGGTTGGAGCAGCCGTTGCCACATACGGGTGATTTCACCGCCCGGGCGTGGAAGCCATGCGCGTGCTCGAACTCTTAGCAGACCTCCGCCGCCGCCGGGCCGCCGGACGCCGCAGCGTCGTGGCCACCCTGGTCGACGTGCGCAACTCCGCGCCGCGCGACCCGGGCGCGGTCATGTTGATCGGCGACGACGGCGAGCTGCGCGGCTCCATCAGCGGCGGATGCGTGGAGGCCGCGCTTGTAGAGGAAGCGCAGAATGTGCTGCGCGAGCGGCGGGCGCGTATCGTGGACTACGGAATCACCGATGCCCAGGCGCAAGCCGCCGGCCTGAGTTGCGGCGGCACCTTAACGGTGCTGCTGGACGAACCCGGCGCTGCATTCCTGGATCACCTAGAAGCGGCGCCGGCCCGCGGTGCAATCGTCGCGCTAACCGTGCGTTTAGATGAAGGGCAGCCGGCGCGCCTTGCCATCTTCGAGGATGACGCGTTCGGAACGCTCGGCAATCCGGAACTCGACGAAGCCGTGCGTGCCGAAGTACGCGGCGGCGCGTCCGGTGCGCAAACCGAGGTTCGCACCTACGGCGAGCAGGGCGAACCGCACGGCGGCGTGCGCATATTCATCGAACGCATCTTACCGCGTCCGCGCATGTACGTCTTCGGCGCGATCGATTTCGCGCACGCGATGGTCCGCGTGGCAAAGCTCCTCGGTTTTGAAGTGACCTTGTGCGATGCGCGGCCTGCATTCGCAACGCCGGATCGTTTTCCGGAAGCCGATCGCGTGGTGTGCGCGTGGCCGGATGAATTTTTAACCGCCGCGCCCGTCGACGATCGCACGGTCATCGTCGGCCTCACGCACGATGAGAAGTTCGACATCCCGCTGATCGTGACCGCACTCTCCACACGCGCCGGCTACATCGGCGTCATGGGCAGCCGCCGCACGAACGAACGCAGGATGGAACTCTTGCGCGAACGCGGCGTCTCCGAGCGCGATCTGGCGCGCCTGTGCGCGCCGATCGGCTTAGATCTCGGTGCGCGCACACCTGAAGAGACGGCAATTGCGATCGCCGCCGAGATCGTCGCGCACCGGTACGGCCGCGAGGGCGGCCGCTTGACGGGGCACACCGGTTCGCTGCGCGGCCGCCCGACGCTCAATGCCTGATCGCATCACCGCGATCGTTCTGGCCGCGGGATCGTCAAGCCGCATGGGCGAGCAAAAACTGCTGTTGCCCATCAACGGTGCGCGTATGATCGATTGGGTGCTGCGCGCAGCCTGCGCATATCCCACGATCGCCGTATGCTCGCCGCCGGTTGCCGATGCGCTTGAACCCCGGCCGCATCTCACGGTCATGCGCAACGACGAACCCGCTCGCGGAATGTCGCGTTCGTTGGCACTCGGGGATGCCGCTGCGCCTGCGGAGGACGATCTGCTCGTGTTCCTGGGCGACAAACCGCTGGTAAATGCCGCACTCGCAGCCGAGATCGTCGACCGCGCCCGCGCTGCCCGCGTCGATGTCTGCTACCCCGAGCAAGACGGCGTCGGCGGACATCCCGTGTTTTTCTCGCGCGCTTCCCGCGCTTACATTGCCGGGCTCTCCGGCGACGCGCTGCATGCGTTGCGAGACCATCCGGATTTACGGCGCTTGACCCTTCCGGCAACGGGCCAGGCAGCCTTCGCCGATGTCGACGACCGGGGAGCACTCGAGCGTCTCGCGAAGAGCAACGAATGGAAGCTCCGGTAAAACTGCGGACGATAGGACATTTCATCGGCGGCCGGCCGATTACGTCGGGCGCCGATCGCTTCGGTGACGTGTACGATCCCGCCGCGGGCGCCGTTCAAGCCCGCGTGCCCTTTGCCGGCAAGCAGACCGTCGACGAAGCCGTTGCCGCCGCGCAGCGCGCCTTTCCGGGCTGGAGCGCAACCCCGCTGGGCAAACGCGCGGAGATCTTCTTTACGTTCCGTGCTTTGCTTAAAGAACACGCGCATTCGCTCGCGGAGATCGTTGCAAGCGAACACGGCAAGATCGTCAGCGACGCCGAGGGCGAGGTTGCGCGCGCATTGGAAGTCGTGGACTTCGCCTGCTCGTTGCCGCATGCGCTCAAAGGTGAGTTCAGCGAGAACGTTTCCTCGGCCGTCGATACGTATTCACTGCGCCAGCCGCTGGGCGTGTGCGTGGGAATAACGCCGTTCAATTTTCCGATGATGGTTCCGGCATGGATGTTTGCGCCCGCCATCGCGTGCGGCAATACGTTTGTGCTTAAACCCTCCGAGCGCGATCCAACCGCATCGCTGGTCATGGCCGAACTGCTGCAGCAAGCCGGATTGCCCGACGGCGTCTTCAATGTCGTCCACGGCGACAAGACCGCGGTCGATGCGTTCCTGCATCATCCGGACGTGCGCGCAATCAGTTTCGTCGGATCGACGCCGATTGCCCAGTACGTGTACACGACGGCCGCCGCAAACGGCAAACGCGTGCAAGCCTTAGGCGGCGCGAAGAATCATCTGATCGTCATGCCCGATGCCGATCTGGATGCGGCAGCCGATGCGCTCGTCTCGGCGGCATACGGCTCCGCCGGACAGCGCTGCATGGCCATTTCCGCGTCGGTGTCCGTCGGCGACGTAGGTGATGCGGTGATGGAACGCGTGCGCAGCCGCGCGGCATCGCTCAAAGTGGGCCCCGGACACGACCGCAACAATGACATGGGGCCGGTCGTTTCATCGGCGGCGCGCGATCGCATTTTGGACCTGATCGATCAAGGCGAACGCGCGGGTGCGACGCTCGCACTCGACGGACGATCGCTGCGCGTTCCCGGCCGCGAGGAGGGCTTCTTCATCGGGCCCACGCTCTTCGATAACGTCACGACCGAAATGTCGATTTACCGCGAGGAGATCTTCGGACCGGTTTTGGTGAACCTGCGCGTGAACGCCCTCGACGACGCGCTTGCCGTTTTACATGCGAACCCGTACGCAAACGGCGCATCCATTTTCACGCGCAGCGGTTCGGCCGCGCGCCATTTCCAAAGCAAGGCCGACGCGGGCATGATCGGTGTGAACGTGCCGATTCCCGTTCCGGTCGGCTACTACAGTTTCGGCGGCTGGAAAGCTTCGCTGTTCGGCGACCTGCACGTGTACGGCGAGGACGGCTTCCGTTTTTACACCCGCGGCAAAGTGGTCACAAGCCGCTGGCACGACTCGAACGCCGGAGTGAACCTGGGATTCCCCACGCACAAATAAATATAGAGGTAGAATGCTCGGCGAATCGATCCACCGTCCCCTTTCGGACCTGGAGGTCCGCGTGGAAGCCAACCGGTGCCTGAATTGTTATGACGCGCCCTGCATGAACGCGTGCCCGACCGGCATCGACGTCGCATCGTTTATCAATAAGATCACGACCGGTAACGTTACGGGCAGCGCCCGGGTCATCATGGAAGCCAACCCCATGGGCGCCAGCTGCGCGCGCGTCTGCCCCACCGAACAACTCTGCGAGGGCGCCTGCGTCTACAACGCGGCGGGTGACTCACCCATTCGCATCGGCGACCTGCAGCGGTACTCGGTCGACCATGTCATGCGCACCGGCGTGCAACTCTTTACCGCGGGCGAACCCACCGGCTTTCGCATCGCGATCATCGGCGGGGGCCCGGCGGGGCTTTCGGCGGCGCGCGATTTGCGGCGTTACGGCCATGCCGTTACGATCTTCGATGCGCACGACCAATTAGGCGGGTTGAACACCTTCGGCATCGTACCGTTTCGGCTCGATTTGGAAACCGCGCTGTGGGAGGCGCAGCAAGTCATCGACCTGGGCGTCGACGTGCGAACGTCGACGCGCGTCGGCGAAGACGTACCCTTCGCGCAGCTGGTAAACGAGTATGACGCGGTGGTACTGGCCTGCGGATTGGGCGCGGTCCCCGCCCTCGGCATCGAAGGCGAAGATCTGCGCGGTGTGTGGGATGCCTTGGATTTCATCGAGCGCGCGAAACTCGGCGACGACGTGGGAGAACTGGGATCGCGCGTTGCCGTCGTCGGCGCGGGCAATACCGCCATCGACGCACTCACGTGCGCTAAACGCCTCCAACCGCAAGCGCGCGTCACGTGCTACTACCGCCGCGGACAAGAACAGATGACCGCGTACGGTTTTGAATACGAGTTCGCCAAACAAGAGGGCATCGAGTTCCGCTTCTTCAGCATGCCGGTGCGCATCTTGGGCAGCGGCGGTCGCGTGGAAGCGGTCGAGTTCGCCCAGACCACGCCGGATGCCAAACCCATCGCCGGCACGCAGTTTATCGAACCCGCCGACACCGTGATCCGCGCCATCGGCCAAAGCCGCCTGCTGCAGGATATCGAAGCATTCGGCATTGCGCACGACGGCGGCGTGGTGCGCGCCGATGAGTCGCTGCAAACATCCAAGCCCGGCATTTTCGCTGCCGGCGACTGCATCTTCGAGAAAGGCGGACGCGAAGCCATGGTTGTAGAGGCCGCCGAACAAGGCAAACGCACAGCCCTGAGCATTCACACCTACCTCTCTCGTCATCCTGAGCCTGTCGAAGGACCACCCATCCATGGCTAACCTCCAAACAAACCTCGCCGGAATCAAAAGCCCGAATCCCTTCTGGCTTGCATCCGCGCCCCCGACGAACAGCGGTTACCAAGTGCAGCGCGCATTCGAAGCCGGTTGGGGCGGCGCCGTCTGGAAGACGCTGGGCACGCCGATCGTCAACGTCACCTCGCGCTTCGCCGGCCTGGATTACAAACAGAACAAAATGATCGCGATGAACAACATCGAGCTCATCACCGATCGCCCATTGGATGAAAACCTGCGCGAGATCGCCGAGTGCAAAAAAAGATTCCCGGATCGTGCCATCATCGCATCGCTCATGGAAATCTGCGAGCGTGACGCTTGGCACGAGCTCGTCAAACGCGTCCAGGACGTGGACATCGACGGTTTCGAGCTGAACTTCGGCTGCCCGCACGGCATGAGCGAGCGCGGCATGGGCTCCGCGGTCGGCCAGCACCCGGATCTCATCGAACAAGTCGCCTACTGGGTCAAGGAAGTCGCGCGCGTTCCGGTCATCGTCAAACTCACGCCCAACATCACCGACATCCGCTTCGGCGCGCGCGCCGCAACCAAAGGCGGCGCCGACGCCGTGAGCATGATCAACACGATCAACAGCATCATCGGCGTGGATCTGGATTCGTGGAACCCCATCCCCCATGTGGACGGCATGAGCAGCCACGGCGGCTACTGCGGGCCCGCGGTCAAGCCGATCGCGCTCAACATGGTCAACGACTGCGCGCGCGATCCGGAAGTCGGCATTCCCATCTCCGGCATCGGCGGCATCGAGACCTGGCGCGACGCCGCGGAGTTTCTGCTACTGGGCGCCGGCAACGTGCAAGTCTGCACCGCGGTCATGCACCATGGCTTCCGCATTGTCGAAGACATGATCGACGGCCTGTCGCAATATTTGGACTCGCGCGGGTTGACGTCGGTCCAGCAACTTGCGGGTGCGGCAGCAAACCGCATTACCACCTGGAACAACCTGAACCTGAACTACAAGGTAGTTGCGCGGATCGACCAAGACAAGTGCATCCACTGCAATAAATGCTACATCGCCTGCGAGGACGCCGCGCACCAATGCATCGACCGCATCGGCACCAACGGTTCATCCATGGTCGTCGTCGACGAAGAGCACTGCGTGGGCTGCAACCTCTGCCAAATGGTCTGCCCCGTCGAACAATGCATCGAAATGGTCCAAATCGACACCGGCCTCCCTCCCCAATCCTGGAAAGAACGCACCTCGTCCCCTTTGTCATCCTGAGCCTGTCGAAGGACCCTGAGCCTGCCGAAGGGCGCGCGCCTCGATGCCTCAGTCCGATTCCGGAATCGTAGTCCTTCGACAGGCTCAGGATGACACACACTAGGAGAACAACACTTTGTCCCTACTCATTAAGGGCGGAACTATCGTCACCGCAACGGACACGTACCGGGGCGACGTGCTGGTGGAGGGCGAGCAGATCACGACGATCGGCCTCGATCTCCCCGCCGCAAAACACGAGGTCGTGGATGCGAGCGATGCATATGTGTTCCCGGGCGGCATCGATCCGCACACGCATCTCGATATGCCCTTCGGCGGCACGGTCACGGCCGACGACTTCGAGACCGGAACGCGCGGCGCGGCAATGGGTGGGACGACGACCATCGTGGACTTCGCACTCCACACGCGCGGCGACTCGCTCGCCAACGCGCTGAATACCTGGCGCGAAAAGGCTGCCGGCCGCGCTTGCATCGACTACGCCTTCCACCTCACCATCGCCGACGGCCGCGACGAAACGATGGCCGAGATCCCCAAAATGATCGCCGAGCACGGCGTGAACTCATTCAAAGTCTTCATGGCCTACAAGCACGTGCTGCAAGTGGACGATGAAACGATCTTCAAAACGCTCCAAACCTGCGCAAAGCATGGCGGCCTAGTCCAAGTGCACGCCGAGAACGGCGACGTCATCGAGGTGATTACCAAACAAGCACTCGCGCAGGGGAAGACTGAACCCAAGTGGCACGCACTCACCCGCCCCGTCGAATGCGAAGGCGAGGCAACCCACCGCGCCATTCGCCTTGCCGAAATCGCCGGCGCCCCGCTCTACGTGGTACACGTCTCCAGCGCCATGGCCGCCGACGCCATCTCCGACGGGCGCAAGCGCGGCTTGAACATCTACGGCGAGACCTGCCCGCAATATCTGGTCTGCGATTTTGAAGATTACGAGCGCCCGGACTTCGAGGGCGCGAAGTACGTTCTTTCACCGCCCATCCGCGATAAGTGGAACCAGAACGTGCTGCTGCGCAAACTCAAGAACATGGAGCTGCACGACTTCGGCTCCGATCACTGCTCGTTCAACCTGTGCGGTCAAAAAGAACTTGGCAAGAACGACTTCTCCAAGATCCCCAACGGCGCGCCGACCATCGAAGACCGGCTCGCGATTCTGTACGAAGTGGGCGTAAACCGCAACGTGCTCGGCCTGAACAACTTCGTCGCGCTCGGCAGCACGAACCCGGCAAAACTCTTCGGCCTGTTTCCCAAGAAAGGTACCATCGCCGTGGGCAGCGACGCGGACATCGTCGTGTGGGACCCCAAAGTCAAAAGAACGATTTCCACCAAGAACCATCACATGAACGTGGACAACAACGTGTTCGAAGGGATGACGATTCAAGGACGTCCGCGCTACGTCTTCTCGCGCGGGCGCAAAGTTGCCGACGGCGATACGTTCGTCGGCAGCAAGGGTGCCGGCGCGCTTCAACGCAGCGCGCGATTCTTTCCCGTACAGCTTCAGGAGGCAGACTTGGAATCCAAAGTAACGATCGGGCTCATTCAGGCGCATCACGACACCGACGGCGCGCAGCCCGTCGAGGTGCACAAGAAAACGGCGATCGACAAGCACATCGGCATGATCCGCGAGGCCCAAAAACGCGGCGCGCAGATCGTCTGCCTGCAAGAGCTCTTCTATGGCCCGTATTTCTGCACCGAACAGACCACGAAGTGGTACGGCGCCGTCGAAGCCATTCCCGACGGGCCGACCACGCGTCTCATGCAAGACCTGGCAAAAGAACTGGGCATCGTGCTCGTCGTGCCGATCTACGAGGAAGACTTTGCCGGCGTGTATTACAACACGGCCGCCGTCATCGACGCCAACGGCGATTACCTGGGCAAATACCGCAAGCACCACATTCCGCAGGTCCAGGCCGGGCCCGCGGGCTGCGGTTTCTGGGAGAAATATTACTTCCGCCCGGGGAATCTGGGATATCCGGTCTTCGACACCGCGTTCGCAAAGGTCGGCGTCTACATTTGTTACGACCGCCACTTCCCCGAAGGCGCGCGCATGCTCGGCCTGCACGGCGCGGAGATCGTGTTCAATCCTTCGGCAACGGTCGCCGGCCTTTCGGAATACTTATGGAAGCTCGAGCAACCCGCGCACGCGGTTGCCAACGGCTATTATTTGGGGGCCATCAATCGAGTGGGAATTGAGAAACCCTGGAACATGGGCGAGTTTTACGGCCAGTCGTATTTGGTGGATCCGCGCGGCCAATTCGTTGCAACGGGCAGCCGTGATAAAGACGAAGTCGTCATCGGCGTCATGGACCGGCAAACGATTACCGACGTGCGCAACATCTGGCAGTTCTACCGCGACCGCCGTCCCGAAACGTACGATGACTTGGTGGAGGTGTAGCGCGTGATGCCTGCCACGCAGGTGCGCGAGGGCGACGTCGTCGTCCTGACACCGCAAGCGCAGCAGCACGCGGCGCAAAACGCCTCGATGTGGAACGAGGACCTGCGTCCGTGCACGCTGGCGGAGCATTCATGGCCGGGCGGTAAATTCGCAGCGCTTTGGATCGGCATGTGCCTGTGCCTGCCGACGTATTCGCTGGCTAGCGGCATGATCGCGCTGGGCATGAACTGGTGGGAGTCGGTGCTGACCATCTTCACCGGAAGCGCCGTCGTCCTGGGCGCGATTTTGCTGGTCTCGCATGCCGGAACGCGGTACGGCATTCCGTATCCCGTCTTTGCCCGTTTGTGGTTCGGCACGCGCGGCGCGCACCTGCCGGCGCTTGCACGCGCACTCATTGCAGCCGGCTGGTTCGGCATCAATTCGTGGTTCGGCGGACAAGCGCTCGATGCGATTCTGCTGCGCGTACTGCCGCCGTGGCAATCGTTTGGTGCGCATCTGGGCGTTGCGTTCGCATTGTTCTGGGCAATCAACGTCGCCATCGCCATGCGCGGGCCGCAAGCCATCGGACGTCTGGCGCAAATTGCTGCGCCCACCGTCGCGCTCGGCGCGCTCGCGCTGCTGGTTTGGGCTGAGCGCAGCGCAGGCGGCCTTGGGCCCATGCTCTCGACCCCGGCAACGATTCACGGTCCGGCATTCTGGATGGCGTTTTATCCGTCGGTCGTCGGCGTGATCGCATTTTGGGCAACGATGGCGCTCAACATCCCGGACTACACGCGCTATGCAAAGACGCAGCGCGGACAAATGCTCGGTCAGGCCTTTTCAATGCCGCTCACGATGGCGGCGTTCTCGTTCATCGGCATCGCCGTTACATCGGCGACCGTCCTGCTCTTTCACGAAGCGTTGTGGAATCCGATCGATCTGATCGTGAAGTTTCCAACCGTGTCGGTCGTCATTGCGGGGATCATCGTCATTCTTTCATCGGTGACGATCAACGTGGGCGCGAACGTGATGGCGCCCGCGCGCGCATTCGAAAATCTTTGGCCGAGCCGCATCACCTTTGCAATCGGCGCAGTGCTCACCGGCCTGCTCAGTTTGGCGATGCAGCCGTGGTACGTGCTGGCGACGTTTTCAACGTATATCTTCGTGTGGCTGGGCACCTACGGCGCGATGCTGGGCTCGTTCGACGGCATCGCCATCGCCGATTACTGGCTCGTGCGCGACCGCCAAATTGACTTAGCGCAACTTTACGCGCCGCGCGGCATCTATTCGTATGCCGGCGGCTTCAACGTGCGCGCGGTCATCGCGCTGGCCATCGGCTGGAGCGTTGCCCTGCTTGGGCTCACGACACCCTCGCTGCATTTTTTATGGAGCGGAGGATGGATTTTCAGTCTGCTTGGCGGACTGCTCTCATACGTGGTTTTGATGCGCGGCCGTGCCGCGTCGACGGAGGTGCAAGCAAGTGCGAACGCTTAAGGACAATGCCAAGCGGGCGAAGGATCATCTCTTTGCCGCGCAAACGACCTATTACGATCGGCCGCTAACGCTGGTTGAAGGCGAGGGTACGCGCCTGCGCGATGCCGAGGGCAACGAGTATCTGGACGCATTTGCCGGCATCGCTACCAACACCGTGGGGTACGGCGACACCGAGGTCGCGCAAGCCGTTGCCGATCAGGCCAAGAAACTGATACACGTCTCCTCGCTCTATCTGACCGATGAAATGCTCGACTTAGCCGAAAAAGTATCCGGCGTAGCGCCCGAGGGCATGACGAAGAAGTTTTTCAGCAATTCCGGCTCGGAAGCCAACGAGATGGCCGCGCTGGTTTCGCGCATATTCAAAAAGTCGCCGGACTTCTTAGCGTTGGAACACGCCTACCACGGACGCACGCTGTACACGGTTGCGATGGCGGGACAAAGCAACTGGCGCAACTTCGATACGACCTACCCCCACGTTGCCTTCGTTCCGAATCCGTATTGCTATCGCTGCCCGCTCAATCTGACGTATCCTTCGTGCGAGATCGCTTGTGCAAAAAGCGCAAAACGCGTGATCGAAACACAAACGAACGGCGCGCCCGCTGCCATGATCGCCGAGACGATCGCCGGCGTCGGCGGCATCATTACGCCGCCGCCCGAGTATTTCAAAGTGCTGCAAGAGACGCTCGCGCCGTTCGGCACGCTGCTCATTGCGGACGAAGTGCAAGCCGGCTGGGGCCGCTTGGGTGACGGCATGTTCGGCATCTCATCAACCTACGGCGTCGTGCCCGATATCATCACCTCGGCGAAGGGCCTGGGCTCGGGCGCTCCCATCGGCATCACGATCACGCGCCCCGAGATAGCCGATATCTTCAAAGGCCCGCACATCAACACGTTCGGCGGCAACCCGCTTTCAAGCCGCGCGGCGCGAACGACCATCGAAGTGATCGAGAAACACGATCTGATCGCCAACGCGAAGCGCCAAGGCGAGGCACTCCTCACGGGCCTGCGCGAGATGCAATCGCGCTTCCCACTGATCGGCGAAGTGCGCGGCTACGGCCTGATGCTGGGCGTGGAACTCGTGAAAGACCGGCAGAGCAAGGCCTATGCCCCGGCGGAAGCCACGCGCGTCTTGGAAGAGATGCGCAAACGCGGCGTCTTGGTCGGAAAAGGCGGACGCTACGGCAACGTCATCCGCATCCAGCCCCCGCTAATCTTCAGCGCCTCAGACGTTCAAGAATTCTTGCTCGCATTCGAGGGCTCGCTCTCGGCTCTCTGAAACGGGTATTGCAGCGCGCGGCGTGGGCGGCCGCTGCGGCTGCGCGTGCCGGAGTGCCACAGGTGGCCGTTCAGAACGACGATCGCGCCGGCATTGCCGCTGACGACAACCTCGCGCCGGTCCACATAGGCGGGGTCTCCGCTGCGCCGGTCCGGCACGAACGGCGATTTATGCGTCCCGGGCACAACGCGCGTTGCGCCGTTCTCTCGATCGAAGTCGTCCAGAAAGGCCAGCGCAGTGACGACGTGCACCTCGGGTCCGCCGCGCATCCAATCGATATGCAGACCCTGCGCACCGCCGCCCGCAAGCGGATTACGTCCGTGGATGCGCACCATTTCAACGTGCGGTCCCAGCAAATGCGTTACCGCTTCCAGTACGCTCGCTGGCGTACACGCAGCGCGAACCCGCGCTTCATCGCGCCACTGCCCGATATGCAGCGTTCCGCCTTTGCTCTCGGGTACGGCTTCATCGAACTCTGCGCGGAGCATCTCCAAAGCGGCGTCATCCAGCGCGTCCGTAAGGATCACGTAGCCGTCGCTATCGAGCGCCTCCGTCGTGCTAGCCGTTGAGAAGATCCTGCGCCTGTTTGCTGTCTTGGTACTCGACGGTCAGCAAGGCACGTAAATGCGCCCGCGCGGCCTTGGCCTCGGCGGTGTCGATCTTACTGAGCGTATTCTGCATATCGTACAGCAGTTGCGGCACGTCGCGATCGCGCGGGTAGACCTTGTGCAGGTCGTCGATCGAAACGGCAATTTGCAGCGCGGCGCTGCTCTCTTGGCGGCCGTACCCGTAGCCGATCATGTAGTTCACGCGGTTGAGCTCGTTGCGGATGCCCAGAATCGACATCCCCATCGGGCCGAAGTATTCGTCCGCCGGTGCGAGCGTGCTCATGACGCGATCGTGCGATGCCTGCGCCGTCACGCTGCCGATGATCTTGAGGTTCTTCTGAGCGGCATTCAAATGGTCGAGCACCAGTTGCGCGTTGTCGCGTTCCGCCGGCGTGAAACCGTTACCGCCCGTGGTTGCACTTTTGAGTGCCTCCAAAAAAGGCTTGCCCCACGTCGCCGGCAGATCGGCAATCGGAAAGCCATATTGCGCCGCGCGCACGAAGGCCCAGGCTCGCCAGCTCGGATCGTGCGTAATCAGCCACCCCCGCCAGTCGGCCTCAACGCGCTGCATCAGGGCGTCGGCGTCGCGGGGATACGCCTGCAAATTCGCCGCCGCATCCGCGTCGGCCAGTTGCGCAAGTGCTTGCGGATCGTCCAGCGCGTTTACACGGGCGAGCAGGTCCGTGGCTTTTGCCTGCTCGGCCGGATCGTTGGGGTTTTTCTGAACTTACGTTGCAGCTTCGCGCACGTACCATTCGACCGCCTCATGGTTGATCAGCGGATCGTAGTTCACGCTGGTCGCTATCTCGACCGTCAGGTGCTCGATATTCGGATAGACGGGATCGTCGGGCCGCTGCAGCGAGTAGGCGCGGCCCGCGTCAAAGATGCTCGCCAGGTACAACTGCCGGTTGTAGAACGTCCAGCCCTGCGTGCTCCCGCGCTGGTACGCCGCATTCATCTCGTCGTAGAGCGCTTGCGGATCGGCCAGCATTGCGGCGCCGGCCGGGCAGGTAAGCGTGCCGCACAGCGCCAGCGCGGCCAGGACGTTAAAGAACGCTCGTATCATCCAATACTGAACGTAGATTGCGGGTCAAAAGTGCGTTTTTGAGTTCGCGGGCGATGCGCCGGCCGGTCGACATGGGCTCGGCATAGTTCAGATACGAGTACGCGGAGCCGTCGATAAAGAGGTTCGTCCCCGCCACAATCCGTGCCGAAATCTCCATCACGTAAAACTGCATGTCGGGCGTGATGATCGTTTCGATGCAGAAGGCGCCGAAGAGCCCCTTGGGCCCGCAGATCTCTTTGCTCACCCGCACCACGTCTTCTCCCATGCGGTACGCCTCGGCAAGCATCGACTCGCGCAGCGAGACGGCGAGTTGCCGACCACCACGTAGGATGGCTGCACGTCCATGCCTTCTTGAGCGCCGCCGGGATACGCCCGAGTGAATCCACATTCGTTTCGTAGCGCCGGTCCATGCTCATGATCTCGAGATTGTCTCCAGCGGAGAATAGAAATAATGGATGTAGAGCGGCACGCCGACGATGTATTCTTGAATGATGTAGGCCTCGTTCAAGATGCGTCGCACGCGCTTCGAAATCGGCGGTATCGCGGATGAACATGTAGCCTTTGCCGCCTTGCGCGCCGTAGAGTTTCACGATGACGGGCCGGTCGATATCGCCGCCGTTCTTGAATTGGCGCGGAAGCGTAAGCCCCGCGCGCGAAAGCCACTGGCGCTGCAATTCGCGGCTGGCCTCCCAATCCAGCACGGCTTTGTTTCCAAAATACGGAATCGTCATGGTTTGTGTCTTCGAGCGAAAGATAGGCAACAAAGGAGCCGTGCGGGACGATGATCAGTTTGCGCTCCTCCAACTCGCCGATGAGTTTGGGGAAGTCTTGATAGCGCTCGATGCCGATGACCTCGTCCACGAAACGGAACGAGCGGTAGAGCCGCTCGGTGTCGCGGTTGGCAATCGCTAGGGTTTTGAAGCCCTCGTCATGCGCGCCTTTGAGAATCTGCAGCGCGGAATGCGAGCCCAGCGTTGCGATGGTATACGGTTTGTTCACTCGAAGATTGCCCTTTCGATCGCCGGGTTACAAAGCAGCACGTCGGCCGCCCGCGTGCAGATAGTGCGGTCGGCCGGCTGTTCGCCGCAGAAAAGGCGCCAGCCGACATAGCGTCCCGCATCGGACGCATCCAATTCTTGAATCCACACCTCGCCGCTTCGGGGCCGGTTTTCCTGCAGCAGCGTCAGAAGATGTTTGTTCGGATTGAACAGCGTCTCGTCGCTTTCGATCAGAGCGCGAACGTCCTGCTCCGATGCAGCCGATTGCACTTGGCGAATCGAAGCCCGCTCGACGCGCGTAACCGGGACGCCCAGCCGCACCAGTGCCGTCATGGCGGTGTAGGCTGCATTGTCGGGAATCTTCAGGCGGATGGCGGCGGTGCGCGTCACGATTCCAGCGCCTTTGCGAACGATTCGAAGAACGCCGAGCCGCCCGACGGGCTTAGCGCATCGCTACCACGAGAAAGCGCGGGATGGTTGAAGTCCCACGCATCCCGTTCGGGATGCGGCATGAGCGCGAGCACATTGCCTTCGCGATTGACCAGGCCCGCACAGTTCAGCGCCGATCCGTTGGGCGCGCCGCCCGCATAGGTGAACGCAACGTGAGCGCCCTCGCCGATCTCGCCGAGATGCTGCGCGCTTGCAGCCAGACGCCCTTGCCCGTGCGCTGCCCACGCCGGAATGACGGCGCCGCGCTCCAGTGCCGCGGTAATTGCGCACCGCTGCGGATCGATCGCAAGTTGCACCGCACGTGCTTGCAGATAAAATGCGGCACGGGGCCGTTGTGCGTGAACGCGGCGGTCGGCCGGCGCACGTCGCCCGTTCCCCGGAACTAAGCCCGCTTCGAGCAGAATCTGCGCGCCGTTGCAGATCCCCAGCACGAGTTTTCCGCGGGCGGCCCCTTCGATCACGTAATCCATCATCGGATCATGCGCCGGAATGGCGCCCGCGCGCACGCGATCTTCATACGCAAAACCGCCGGGCATTACGTACGCATCGTATGATGGCAGCTCGCTCGCGCGGCTCCAATGCACGCTCTGCGCATCCAGCCCCACGTCGCGGCAGAACCGCACCGTCTCTTCTTCGCTATTCGTGCCGGGAAACATCAGCACCGCAACCCTCCGCGCGCCATTACGGATACACCTCTTGCAGCGGTTTCAACCATGCATCGTACAGCGCGCTCACCGAACAACCGGCAGTGCCGATGCGTATCGATCCTCCGGAGGTCGTCAAGCCGATGCGATGCAGCCTGACGCCATCACCCGCAATGCGTTCGAGCGCTTCGGGCTCCGCGGTTTCCACCACGAAGCCCCAGTTCTCCACCCAAAAGCGCGGCAAGGCTGCCGTACGCCTCCCACGCTTTAGGCAGCGCGAGTTCAAATCCGATCGATCGTGGCTCCCGAGCCGCAAAGCTCATGCGCGCGAGCGCAGTCAACACTCCCCCGGCGGCGATTGCGCGCGCCGAACGGATAAGCCCCGCACCGGATGCGGCCAGAACGAACGCGTTGCTTGCATTCGCCCTGCCGAAATCGATGGAGGGTAACGGGCCGCCGGTCTGCGAGAGCACCGCGGCGACCACCGAGCCGCCCAGAGCACTGCGCGGCTCACCCACCGCGTACAATGCATTGCCGGCGCCGGCGAAGCCGGGTGCATGCGCGGCAAGCGCGTCGTCGAGCGCGCCTGCGCACGCAACGATCGGCGATGCCGGAATCGCGTTGCCGCTCTTGGATTCGTTATACAAACTCACGTTGCCCGAAACGAATGGCGTGCCAAGTTCGCGGGCGGCAATTGCCAGTCCGTCGATAGCGTGTACCAGCTGCGAGTAATGTTCGATATTTTGCGGGTTGCCGAAGTTCAAGCAATCGGTCAAGCCGAGCGGCCGCGCGCCGACGGCGACGACCTTGCGCACCGCCTCAAGCACCGCGTGCTGCGCCGCCATATGCGGATCGAGTTTGCCGTAGCGCGGGTTGCCGGCAATGCTCAAGGCAACACCGAGCGGCGAACCGTGGACCGGTGCAATCACGCCGGCATCGGCAGCGCCGCGCGGAAGAACGGTCGTGCCGCGAACCGCGCAATCGTACCGCACGAACAGCGGCTCACGCGAGCACATGTCTTCGTGAGCAAGCACTTTTTCAAGCAGCAAGGCGAGGTCGTGGTCGCCCTCAACGTAGCGCTTTGCCGGATCGTCGTCCTTACGCTCGCTCATGGGGCGTACCGGCAACTCGTCGCGGATCGAACCGGTGAGGAAATCGATCGGCACGTCCATCACAATTTCTTCGCCGTGCCGCAGCACGTAGCGCTTCTCTTCTTGGACGGCCCCGATGACGGTCGCGCAGGCGCCGCGCGCGATCTGCGGCAGCGAAAACTCTTCGTTATAGATCCGCAGCACATCCGGCGTCACCTCGCCCGGCAACACCCAACACAGACGCTCCTGCGTCTCACCGACGGCTATCACTTGCGGCGGCATATTCTCGATGGCGGTATTGACGTCGTCCAAATCGATAATCGCCCCGAACCCGCCGCTGCTGCAGAGCTCCGCACTGCACCCCATGATGCCGCCCGCGCCCAAATCCTTAAAGCCGACGGTGATCTTGCGCTCGCGCAGGTGCTCGAACACGCGATAACTCGCGCGCATGATGACGTTCTTCAAGAACGGATCGGGGACTTGCACCGCACCTTTGTTCGCATCTTCATCGGCCTCATCCAACGTTACGGATGAAAATGCCGCACCGCCGAAACCACTGGTATCGGTCGCCTTGCCGACGAGGACGATATCCCAACCCGCGGCATTTGGCGGAGCCGCCGAATGAATGATATCGGGTTCCTTGACCAAGCCCAGTGCAACAACGTTGACCAGGCAATTATCGTCGAACTGCTCGTCGAAGTAGACATCGCCCGCGATATTCGGCACGCCGATCGCGTTGCCGTACGCAGAGATGCCGTCCACCACGCCCTGCGCAACATAGCGCTGATGCGAGTGCGGATCCTCATCCGCCCGAAGCGCAGCGGGTCCGCGATCGCAATTACTTCCGCGCCCATGCACAGCACGTCCCGCACGATGCCGCCGATACCGGTCGCGGCGCCTTCAAACGGCACCACTTGCGAGGGATGATTGTGCGACTCGTGCGCGATGACCACGCCGTACTTCTCGCCCTTCCATTCGCCCAAATGCAAAATGCCCGCGTCCTCCGCGGGGCCTTGCATGACGGTCGGTCCGTCCGTCGGCAGCCGCTTGAGCAGATGGCGGCTGCTCTTATACGAACAATGCTCGCTCCACTGCGCATCGAAGGCGTGGATCTCCACGACCGACGGATCGCGCCCGAGCGTTTGCTCAATGCGGCGCAGCTCGTCCACGCGCAACGCAAGCCCCGCACGCGAGGCCGCGCGCTTGAGTTCGTCGTCGCTCAATCCGCGAACGCGGAAACTAGCCAAGATTGGCGGGTTGCATGGGTTGCTGCGCGTTGATTTGCGCATCGGCTTGTAGGACTGCGGAGCGCGCATTCGTCTGCACCAGCAGCGTTCGGCCGAAGAGCACCGTATCTTCGAGCGCAAGGATCTTCGCGCAATGAAGCGCGACCTCACCCGCTTCACCGGTTCCCGGAATAACAGGGTTGCTGGTCGCATTGTCAATGAGCGAATGCAGCGAGGCGTCGAGTCCCGAAAACGTGATGTAAATCAACCGCGCAAACGTAGCATCGTGCTGCTGCAGCAACTGGAGCACGTACCCGGGCGTGCGGGTTGCACTGGCGATATGCCGGATGACGGGCAGACCCAATTGGCCGAGCGCCTGCGCGACGCCGTTGAGCTGCGCGCTGAACTCCGCGGACTCGCCGATGAGCGCAACCATCCCCGGGCGCATGACCGGAAACGCGCCCACCATATCGGCAACCTGCTCGTACGCCGTTTTCACCGTGGCAAGCGCAGCATCGTCGACGGTTTCTAAATTGCGGTACATCTGTTTGTCCAACATGCGGTCCTCGCGCCCGGAGGGCCAGATGCGCCACGAATCGTTGTCGATAACGTCGGCGATCACGAGCTGGCCTTTGTTCTCGCCGCTCGTAAGCCGCCCGAACTCGACCTTGAGATCGACCAGCAGCACGTCGCGTTTGCGCCACGCGTGCGCGAGCACTTCAAAAGCCAGCCGGGCGATCTCGCTCATCGCCGAGACTTCCGCCGGATTGGCGATGTTCTGCGCTATGATCTGGTCGGGCATGATCAGCGGATCGTGATTAGCGTCGTCTTTTACGAAAAACTCCACCATCCGCGGCACCAGCAGCGACCCGCGCTGCAGCCCCGGGTTGCGTTTGACCAACGAGCCCGCGGCAACGCCGCGAACGACAACTTCGAGCGGAATCATGTTGCAACGGCGCACCAGCATCTCGTTGTCGTCGTCGTCCTCGCCCCCGTTCAGGTAATGCGTGGGCAGCCCGCACAAATTCAACAGCCGGAACACGCGCGCCGTCGTCTGCGCCGCAAGCCGCCCTTTGCCCAAAATCTCATTGCGCCGCGCACCATCGCCCGCCGAAATAGAATCCGTCTGCTTGACGACCAGCATATCCGGCTGCCCCGCCGCCTCGAACAGCACCTTAGTCTTACCGCGCGTAATTTCTATGCCTTTGTTCATATCGTATCAGTCATCCTGAGCCGCTTCATCTGTCATCCTGAGCCGCTTCATCTGTCATCCTGAGCCTGTCGAAGGACCCCGAGGGAACCGAGGGGCGCACCATCATACCGCAACTTCTTTCTGCAGCGGAAAAGCGGGAAGCTCCTCAATCCGCCCCGCAAACTGCAATGCGCGCTCGGATGCCGTGCCCACGTGCTTCCCGGGGTCGAGCATGCGGCGGATCTCCGCCGGATCCACGCGACTCGTCAGTTCGGGCTCCTCGGTCAGCAGGCGCCCAAGCGGATTGCTCTTCCCTTGCGCGATCTCGGCCCACGACTCCATTGCCGCCCTGCGCAGCACCTCATGCAGCTCCTGGCGGTCGCCGCCCGCGCGCACGCCCTCCATCAAAATCGGCTCCGTCCCCGCGAACGGCCCGTACGCGCGCAAATTCTGCGCAATGCGCGCGGTATCCACGCGCATCCCGCGCACAACTCTTAGGGCCAGTTGCACGATCTCGTCCAAACACAGCAATGACTCGGGCAAAATCGTGCGCCGGTTGGCGGAGTCGTCGAGCGTGCGCTCCAAATAATTCGTCGCCGCATTCTGCCATGCAACGTCGGCGTACGCGGGCAGCAAACGCGCAAGCGAATCGATCCGCTCGCACATGATCGGATTGCGCTTGAACGGCATGGCCGAACTGCCCACCTGCGATTTGCCGAACGGCTCGAAGACCTCGCCGAACTCGGGCGAGCTCAGAATGCGAATGTCGGCGGCAAACTTCGAGAGCGATGCACCCACGCCGGCGAGCGCGCTCAGCAGCAGATAGTCCAGCTTGCGCGGATAGGTTTGCGTGCTAATCTCCCGCGCCTCAAGGCCGAAGCGCTCCAGAACTTCGATCTCGAGATCCTGCGAATGCCCGCTGACGAGCTGCTCGTACGACGCTGCCGTTCCCACCGCGCCGCGCAACCCTTTGGCGGTAAGATTCGCAAACACAAATTCCAGGGTGCCGCGATCGATGAGGAGATCTTGCGCGTACACCGCCAGCCGGTATCCAAGCGTTGTCGGCTCGGCGGGCTGAAGGTGCGTAAAGCCCATGCAGACGAGATCGGCATAGTCGCGAATGCGTCCGGCAAACGCGCGCAGCAGTTCGTCGATCGCCGAGCCGACGGAATGCTCAATGCCCGGCGAAGCCGGTACGTCTCAACCGTATCCTCGATGTCCATCGAGGTCGATCCCAAATGCAACTTCCCGCCGCCCACTTTGGCCTGCGATGCAAAGACGCGAATCTCGGCCATGAGGTCGTGATGGATCTCGCGTTCGATCTCCAGCGCGGCCTCCATATCGATCTCATCCGCGTGCGCGCGCAGGTCGTTCAGCTCGTCCTGCGTCACAAGGCCATGCCGGCTTTGCGCGCTTGCAAGCGCAATCCACACCGCGCGCCAAAGTCTGCGGCGCTGCTCTTCGGAGAACAATGCGCGCAGTTCGGCGCGACCGTATCTCCATGAGAACGGAGAAGCGTACGTGTCGTATTTCATGGGTACTGGCCGTTTCGCGCTCGGGGTGGGGCGCCCTACCGCCGCGCGGAGAGCGCCGAGAGTTCGGCCGTGAGCATGTCCACGACGAGTTCGGGGTCGTCCATTTTGCCGGTGACGATGGAATCGAAGGCAGCCACGGCCCGCTCGAATGCCCGCCTGGCCCGCTGCTCGCCCACGCGCGCCGCGATGGGCCGCAGGGTTCGCTCGCGCCAGCGCAACCGCGCGGGAATCTCGCCGCCCGGACGCGCCAACTCCCACAGGAAGCCGCACTCGGTGGCCAGCGCATGAATCAGCGGAATGGCAGCGCCGCGGTCGTTGGCAAACATCTCGCGCGCAATCCCCAGCGCTTGATCGACGCGGCCCTCCACCAAAGCGCCGGCATACTGGTACGCTTTGGGATCTTCCACGCTCAAACTCTCCTGCTCGAGATCCCATAGCTGATTTTCTTGCCGGAGAGTGCTAATTTTTGCAGATCGTTCCGAACGGCGGCCAAATCGGCCGCGCTGCCCGCAAGCGCCGCGATAACGCGCGGCTCCGCCGTAGCGCCCAGTTCTTCGAGCGCCTGCTGCACGAACCGTGCGCGGATCTCTTCGTTCGCGGTGGTATCGATGCGCAGCGCGCTGCGGCCGGCTATTGCGCCGAACGGTTCGGGACGCTGCGAGCGTACCGGAAGCAGGTCGCTTATGATCAGCGTGTTTCCCTCGGGCACGTTTTGCGCGGCAGTCCACACCTCGCGCCGCATTGCCGCCTTGAGCGTTTGCGCGTCCGTCAAAACGACCACGCGGCGCTCGGCGAGAAACGGCATCGCCTGCGCGGCCTCGCTCAGCCGCGCACCGCTTTCCAACGACGAGGCCGTAAACCGTTCGAGATTCATGTCGCGAACATCGGGCGGCAACAGCCGATCGATGAGCTCGTCCAGTGCACGCTCGGCCAACACGCGCTCGGTTCCTTCGATGATAACGAGTTTCCCGATCGCGGGCTTCTTCTCGATAAAGTCGTAGAACTTCACAATTTAGAGGTCGAGATAAGCGTC
>CAVPCC010000021.1:0-17778 GCA_963702335.1 Vulcanimicrobiota bacterium
GTTCGCAAGTTCGCCCAGCGCCTCGCCGGCGGCGTGCGCGACGTCCAAGTCTCGGCGCACCCGCATAATTATTGACGTAAACGCAAAAGGCTAGATGCCGCCCGCTGCGCGTCACCACGTATCCGGCAAGGCCTTTTCCCGTCAGGAACATCCGTCCGCCGCCGAGCAGGTCGCCCGCGCCGTTCGTTCCGGTTTTAGCGTGCACTTTGCCCGCGCCCGCAGCGTGATTTTGAATGTTAAAGAGCGTACCATCCACGCCGAGCACCGGCAGCCCGCGATAGAAGGCATCGTAATACGGCTGGCGAGCAATGTACGCTAAGTAATGCACCATGAATTCGGGACGAATGAATGCCACGGCGCCCTCGCCGTCGCTCACGGCAATGTCGGCCGGATTCAACCCCGCTCTCGTTAGAAAATCGCGCTCCAGCCGGAAGCCGGAGACTTGCGAGTTTTGCGAGTCGTGCGCGAGCAGCGCCCCCCACAGGAACGGCATGGTTCCGGCGTGGTTGTTATCGCTGACTTTGAGCGTTACTTTGACGTCTTGCGCGAGCGGAGCCGAAACGTGCGTGGCAATGACGTTTTGCCCCGTATACAGATCGGCCGCGGGCACGTACGGCGCCGCATCTTTACCCGCGTGCGCAACGGTGACGCCCGCATCGGTAAGCGCCTTCGTGAACGCCGCTTCGGCAAATTGGCGCGGCGAGGGCACGGGATACGCGTACAAAATCGCCGGCGAGCCCGCCGCAACGCTTCCGGTCAACGTTACGGTGCGGTTGCCGTTCGCGTCCTCGGTGTCGGTAGCAAAATTCAGCGTTGCGGGCGTTTTCGCAGCGCCGGTGGTCGCATTGTTGACGATCGTCAAATACGGTGTCTGCGGTGAGATGAGAACAGATGCGGCCGAGCCGGGCGCCGCGCCCGGCCCGATGGTTACGTCGATGACGTTGTCGTTCACATCCACGGGCGCGAGGCCCGTTCCCGTGCCGCCCTCCGTCGTGTTGTCGGGGAAGAGCGAATCGTCCACGATGACGCGGCCGGTTATGCGTTTGATGTGGCCTGCAATCTGCGCGGCAAAATCGCGCAACACTGCAAGCGGATCGCCGGGTACCGCTTTGGTATCGGGACTTCCGCCATAGGCGTGATCCTCGTTTTCGAATGCCAATGTCCCGTCGCTCTGCAAACGCTGCGAAAGGTCGGGATCGCCGCTTGCGCGCAGCACCACATCGCCGTTCAGCGTACCCGATGCATCCACGCTGCCCGCGCGGTACACGTTGGTCGTAAAGCGGTAATCCGGGCCGAGCAAAGCCAGCGTCGTGCCTTCGGTCAGGAGTTTGGTCGTCGACGCGGCGACGAAATACTTCTGCGCGTCATGAGCGTACACCATCCGGCGCGCATTCAGATCGTAAAACGCGATGCCGAACTGCGAAGACGCAAATTGCGGACGCGCCATAACGGCCGCCGCAGCACGCGCGAA
Organism: Vulcanimicrobiota bacterium; assembly: GCA_963702335.1. GTDB lineage: Bacteria > Vulcanimicrobiota > Vulcanimicrobiia > Vulcanimicrobiales > Vulcanimicrobiaceae > DASSRQ01. The sequence continues at coordinate 1,472 of CAVPCC010000021.1, forward strand.
CGCAGCAGGCGCAGCGGCAGTTACTGCAGCAACGAACATATTTAGGCCACCTCACTTAAAGTCGGGCGCAGTTGCAGGTCGGATATCCCATCGGCGTACGGCGGATGAAGGATGCCGTATTCGGTGATGAACGCGGTGATCAAGTGCCCGGGCGTGACGTCGAACGCCGGATTATAGGCGCGCGCCCCTTCGGGAGCCACGCGCGTTCCCGCGAACGCCGTGATCTCGTCGGTTTTGCGTTCCTCGATTGGAATGTCCGAACCGTTCGCCAAGGTAAAGTCGAACGTCGAGCGCGGCGCCGCAACGTAAAACGGCACGCCGTGGTGCGCTGCCGCGATCGCCAGTGCGTACGTGCCGACCTTATTTGCCGTATCCCCGTTGAGCGCGATGCGATCCGCCCCGACGATGACCAGATCGATCCGGTTGCGCTGCATGACCATCGCGGCCGCCGAATCGACGATGAGCGTTGCATCGACGTTTGCGGCAGCGAGTTCGTAATAGGAGAGGCGAGCGCCCTGCAGCAGCGGGCGGGTTTCATCCACAAAAACGTGTGGGTGCTTACCGGCTCGCGCGGCTTCCAGAATAACGCCGATGGCGGTTCCGCTTCCGGCTGTTGCGATCGGCCCCGTGTTGCAGTGCGTTAAAATAAAAGCGTCCGACGGAACGAGCTGCGCGCCGGCTGCCGCGATATGTTCGTCGATTTGGCGCTGCTCGTCGTGGATCTGCTGCGCCGCCCCAAGCATATCGTCCGCTGCAAGCACGCGATCCACCGCCCACATGAGGTTGATGGCGGTTGGCCGCGCGTTGCGTATGCGCATTGCGGCCTGTTGGAACGCCTCGTCGTCGCGCACGTTCGCGCGCAGCAGCGCGACGGCATATGCGCCGAAAACACCGATGCATGGTGCGCCGCGCACCGCCAGGTTCTTTATAGCCGCTTCGAGCTCGTCAACGGTCGAGGCGCGCCGCACGAGTTCTTCGTGCGGCAGCAGGCGCTGATCTAAATACTCGACCGCGTCGCCGCGCCAGCGAATAACTTCCATTGCGGCATGCGTTCGCCGCAAACCCGAAAAAGCCGCCGCTAGACGGCAGCGACCGGTGCGTGCGCAACAAAGCACGACCGGCAATACACGGGGCGGTCACCCCGTGGACGGAACGGCACGGTGGTGGTGGTGCCGCATTCAGCGCACACCGCCTCATAACTTTGCCTCGGAGCGCCCGAGCCGCTTCCCTGTCCTTTGCGTGCCACGCGGCAGTCGCGGCAGCGTTGCGGTTCGTTCTGAAAGCCTTTTTCGGCATAGAACTGCTGATCGCGGACAGAAAAAGTGAATGCGTTCCCGCACTCCTTACATAAAATGCTCTTGTCTTCCAAGGAACTCGGGCCTCCACGGAAATTTGCAACGGGCGTGGAGAATGCGACTTAAGTCAGCCCAAATCCTCGCTTGGTTGGTTTCCCCATCGAAACTAGCGCCTGAACCCTACGGAGGGCACCGGATTCTCGACCGGGATCTGCAAGAGCCGGGCCGCCGCAAGTGCTGCTTCAAAGCCTTTGTCGCCACGCTCGGGGTCGGCGCGCTCGAGCGCCTGTTCCATGTTCTCGGTCGTGAGCACCCCGAAGCCGATGGGCACGCCGCTGGCGATTTGGACCGTCATGATGCCGCGGGCGCATTCGCCGGCGACATAGTCGAAATGCGGCGTCTGCCCGCGGATCACCACACCGAGCGCAACGAGCGCGTCGAGCTTGGCCTCGGCCTCGATCAGCCGCTTTGCCGCAACCGGAATCTCGAAGCAGCCGGGCACGCGATAACAGACGACATCGTCCTCGTGCACGCCGCACTCGCGCAGCGCGCGGCGCGCCCCATCTTCGAGCATCGCGGCGAGCTCGCCGTAGAATTCCGCAACGATAAGTGCGAAGCGCTTGCCGTTGCAGTCCGGAAGTTTTCCGCCCGGGCGATCAGCTCGCATCGCTGTCCCGCTCGCAAAACGTGATTTCGTTCTTAAATGGGTCGATGAGCGTGAGCATCCGTCCCCATTCCGTATCTTTAATGTCGGGCCGCAGATACTTGTGCACTCTTCCCTTGCAGCTGGGCCAAAAATTCGTCCAGGCCGCCGGCCAAAACGAACACGTGCGAGCCGGGAGTTCCATCGCCATGATGCTCGGAAAGGCGTAGCGTGAAGCCATCACGCGAGACTTGCATGTACAACGGCATGCCCGGCTCAAAACGGTGCTCGAAGTCCACGGCAAAGCCCGCATAGCCGCAGTAGAACTCGCGCGCTTTGGCTTCATCGAAGATGCGGAACACCGGTATGGTTTGCCGTACGCGCACTACGCATGATCTCCGTGAGGAAGGGCCTCTTCGAACATATGACCCAGCTTGCTGCGCTTGGTCTCCATGTAGCGCTCGTTGTACTGCGTGGACGGCGTTTCCATCGGCACGCGTCCGACGATCTTCAAGCCATAGCCTTCAAGGCCGAAGATTTTGCGGGGGTTGTTGGTGAGAATGCGCATCTCTTTAACGCCTAGATCCGCCAAAATCTGCGAGCCGATGCCGTAGTCGCGCTTATCCACGGGTAAGCCCAGCGCGATATTGGCCTCAACCGTATCGGCGCCCTGATCCTGCAACTGGTATGCGCGCAGTTTGTTGGCAAGGCCGATGCCGCGCCCTTCCTGACGAAGGTACAAAAAGATACCGCGCCCTTCTCTGGCTATCACTTCCATGGCGGCATCGCGCTGTGCCGCGCAGTCGCAGCGCAGCGAGTGCAGCGCATCGCCCGTCAAGCATTCGGAGTGCACGCGCACGAGAATATTCTTGCCCTCGCCGATCTCGCCCATCACAAGCGCAACGTGCGTGTTGTCGTCGATTGAGTTTTCAAACGCATAGCCGGTCCACGTGCCGGTTTGCGTGGGCAGGGCGAACTGCGCGATGCGATGCAGCAGCTTCTCCGTGCGCCAGCGGTATGCGATAAGGTCTTTGACCGTGATCAGTTTCATGCCGTGGCGTTTGGCGAATTCGATCAGACCGTCGAGCCGCTCCATCGTTCCGTCTTCGGCCATGATCTCGCAGATGACGCCGGCCGGATACAGCCCGGCAAGCCGCGCCAGATCGACGGCGGCCTCGGTTTGCCCAGCCCGCACCAGCACGCCGCCGTCGCGCGCCCGCAGCGGAAACGTATGCCCGGGCCGCAACAGATCGGCAGGCCGCGTTGCGGGATCGAGCAGCGCTTGAATGGTCGCCGCGCGATCGTGCGCGGAGATGCCCGTCGTCGTGCGGCCACGCGCTTCCACGGAAACGGTGAACGCTGTTTCGTGTACGGCGCTGTTTTCGGAGACCATCTGCGGCAGATGCAGTTCCTCGAGCCGCCGCCCGGTCAGCGGCACGCAGATAAGGCCGCCGGCGACCTTGCGCATGAAGTTGATCGACTCAGGCGTGGCCATCTGCGCGGCCATCACCAAATCGCCCTCGTTCTCGCGATCCTCGTCGTCCAGGACGATGACCATCTTGCCCGCCCTGATGTCTTTGACGGCTTCCTCGATCGAATCGAAGGGCGACGCTTTTTCCAGCGACCCGTTCAGATCGGGAAGGACGGCAGTCAACCGCTGAAGCGACCGGTACGAGGGCTCGCGCTGCCCCGAGCGCAGGTAAGAAACGGCGGCCTCTGTTAAGCCGCTGCGGGAGGCCAGCTCGGCGGCCGTGAGGCCGGCAGCGTCCATGGCCGACTGAAGTTCGTCAGAAAAGGGTGTCACCGGCCAAGCTTACGCTCCCGACTTAACAACTGTCAACCCGAAATGGCTGACGCTCCTGGTGGTCGAGGCGCGGTCCGACAACCCTAGATGCATTTTGCCTCTAGGGAACCCTTATGGACGCGAGAAGGGCCTCCCTATCTTCACTTGCTGCACTTCGAAGGTAAGGGTACTACATGCGAAATGTCTCGCGTGCGATAGCATCAGCGCTTGCGCTGTCGCTAGCGCTGGCCGCGTGCGGCGGCCATTCTTCCTCAACGGTTCCCACGACGCTCACCGCCGGCAACGGGGCGCGCGCGGAATCTAGTACATCCAGCACCGTCGCGCCGCTGATCTCGACGCCGAGGACGTTGCGGCGCGCTTGCATATACGGATCTCGGCCGGCGTTCGGCCGCAGCGCCGGTCAACATAACCCTAACGCTCAACTACAACCACCAAGCGGAGCTCGATCGCTTCGTCGCCGCGCAAAGCGCGCCCGGTGGTGCTCACCAGTTCCTCACGCCCGCGCAGTTCAACAGCTATTATGCGCCGACGGCACAACAGGAACAGGCGGTCGTGAGTGCGCTCCAAAGCGCGGGATTCCGGATCACGGCGCGCTACTCGAACCGTACGATCATTGACGCTGCCGCGCCGAGCGCGACGGTCGAAAGATTTTTCTCAACGCAGATGCATACGGTCTCGCAAGGCAAATACGGTGAGCGTTTCGCAAACCTCACGCCGGCCGGCGTTCCCTCCTCGATCGCGCCGTACATTCGCACGGCATCGCTGAGCAACGTCGTGATCGCTCTGCCGAAGATCGGTCAGACGAGCATTACGCCGGATGCGCATCGCACACCGCGGCCGACTGCCACGCCCAGCGCGACGCCGTCACCGAAACCGACGGCGACACCGACCCCCGTGCCGACGGCAACGCCAACCGCCGGGCCGACGGCGACGCCGACCGTGGCGCCGACCGCAACGCCGACGCCGCCGCCCGCCGGTTGCAACAATGCGTCGCCGGATAACGGACCGCTTTCGAACTCTTCGGGCACCCTTGCCACCGGCGTTGCAAAACCGTTCGACTTCCCCGTAGAGCACGGTTGCAATGGCGCGGGCTACACGGCGGCAGTCGTGATCGACGATCCGATTAATACCCAGCTATGTCGCCACCTACTTAGCGGCAGCAGGTGTGACGCAGACGGGTACGATCTCGAACGTCGCCGTGGATGGCGGCGGCAGCGGTGACGATGCCGAGACCGACCTTGACGTCGAAACGATCTCCGGGTTAGCACCGGGCGCCAACATCATCGTGTACGACATCGGGTCTCTTGCGGATCAAAACATCGAAGATGCGTATAACAAGGCGCTCACCGATGGAACCGCAAGCGCCGTGAACTCCTCGTTCGGCGGTTGTGAATCGAGCGACACCTCGTTCGAAAGCGCCACGAACTCCATCGCGGAACAGGAGCTTCGGAGGGTGTCGAGTTTTCAGCGTCCTCGGGCGATACGGGCTCCAAGGAATGCGGCTCGTATATTCTCACGACGGGCGTGAGCGCGCCGGCGGGCGATCCGTACATGACCTCGATCGGCGGCGTCGACTTCACGTACAACACCTCGGGCGTTCTGCAAACGGTCACGATGGGCAGTGCGTCATGCAGCGACGGCCTGACGACTACGTGCACCGGCGGCGGCGGCGTTTCCACCGTGGTGCCGCTCCCCACCTGGCAAAGCGGAATTGCCGGCGTCATCACATCCGGACGCAATCAGCCGGACATCTCGCTACCGTTCTTCCCGGTAGCCGTGTACACCAACGGAAGTTGGGGCGAGTATCTGGGCACCTCGTGGTCCTCGCCCGCATCGGTTGCGCTGTTCATCGAAGCGGATGAACTGCACGGCTCACGGCTTGGATGGCTAAATCCGACGCTGTACAGCCTGTTCAAGTCGACCGGCTACTCGAGCTATTACACACCGTGCACGTCCGGAAACAACGGCGGCTATTCGTGTAACGCGACGCAGTACAATCAGGCCGCCGGTATCGGCGCACCCAAGGGTTGGGCACTGGCCAACGCCTTATAGCACCTAACAACCCCGCACGAGCGGATGACAAAGGGGACGGAGCGGAACGCTCTGTCCCCTTTGCTTAACGGCGGATTCAAGCAGCGGGGCATACCGCGACGCACGCGAACCGACGCGGGGACGATGAAACTCTGGCAAATCATTGCCGTTGTCGGCGCCGGCGCCATATTCGGTCTGTTTGAACCCGGACGCCTCGCCTACGCGCTTGGGCATGCGACGCTGTATGTTTTTCTGCCGCCTTTGCTCTTCGAAGCGGCCTGGAATCTCAACTACAAGACGATCGTGCGCCAGTGGCCGGCGATCGCCACGTTAGCGGGGCCCGGCGTCCTGCTCACCGCGCTGATCGTGGCAGGAGCACTTACGATCGTTCACGTTCCGCTCGGGCCGGCCTTGCTGACCGGCGCAATTCTTTCCGCTACGGATCCGATTGCCGTAGTCGCCGTCTTCCGCAGGGTCCGCGTGCCGAAGACGCTCGCGACCATCGTCGAATGCGAATCGCTTTTTAACGACGGCGTTGCCGTGATGATCTACCGGATCGTCCTCGCTTCGCTGGCCTTAGGATCGCTTGAGGGCGGTCCGGCTGCCCGCATCGCACTCTTGTCCGTTGCTGGAGCCGTAGGTGGTGTCGCTCTGGGCATCGCGTTCGCGTTCGTCGCCGCTCGAGCACTGCGGTACCGTCACTCCGGTGCGCTTCAAGTTGCTGCTACCGTGTTGGTTGCCTATGGCGCATACTTCGCGGCCGACTCTCTCTCGCTCTCACTATCTTCGCTACGATCGCCGGCGGTATAGCGCTGCGTTACTACGAACGCCGGTGGATCACGCTGCAAATTGCCGATGACGTCAGGCAGTTCTGGGATCTGGCGGCGCTAACGGCTAACGTGTTCGTGTTTTTCTTAGTGGGAGCAGCGCTGCAGGTCGCGGAGTTGACGCGCGAACCCGCCTTCGCGATCGCCGCGCTTGTGGCCATCGCGCTTTCCCGCATCGTCGTGGCGGGGCTGCTCGTTCCCGGCGGGTTTCCACCCGGGTGGCTTGCCGTCGTCCGCGTTGCCGGGATGCGCGGCGCGCTCTCCATGGCGCTCGCCCTGGCGCTTCCGGCGTCGATGCCGTATCGGCAGTCGATCATCGATGCGACCTTTGCCGTGGCCCTCGCCACGTTAGCCGCAAGCGGTCTCCTGGTCACGCGCACGGTGAAACGGACAGTTATTTTCCCGGGAAGGGGAGGCGCTTGACGCTCTTGCTCGCAGGCACTTCCGCGGTTTATGTGTGGTGCGAGACCATGACACCGTGCTGGTACGATGGACGGTTAAGCAGAGGCTTCGGCTTGACGCCCGGCCGCGGCGTCGCTCGCGTGCTTCTTGAGGGTTGCGCGCCGGCGTACACTATCAGTAACTAAAAGACGTGTAAAAAATGTAGCGGCCGGGCACCGGCATGCAATCAATGACGCGGGGGGAATAGGTTGTCTTTACCGCAGCCACGATCGCGCTTTGATCGAGAACTGCGCGTCCGCTGCTTTTGCTTATCCATACGAGCCCCACGCTGCCGTCGGCGCCAAGAATTACTCCAACCAGTGCTGACCCGCTGAAGCCCTCGTTGGCCAGTAGCTGCTCTTCGAACCCGCTGACCGCGGGCGTCACGGTTCCCGTTGCGATCGCCTCAGTATCGGCTTTATGGCAATCCGGGGGCCGCGAATAAGCCCGTAGAAAATGCGCTACGGCCACCGCGGTCTGCTGCGAGGCAGCAATTTGCCGATCGAGCACATCGTGCGCGCCCTTCCCTGAGCGCAGCGCCAGAGTTGGAACCGGCAGGCACGCGCCTTGCTCGAAGGATGCATACCGCACCCGCACGGCCTTAGGAAACTGCACGAAGAAACCCGCGGAATTGCGCATAACGGCTTCATCGGGGTTTGGCGCCGTCATCAGTTCCGGAAGCGGGACGTCGTACATCGCATCTTCAGTCGTTACCATCAGCGAGCCGCCGGTGATGTCGGGCGCCGGTCCGGAAAGCACAAAGCCGATCATCGCAGAAACGGGAGCATTCCCCAGTGAAGCCAACCGAAGCGCCCTGGGGAAAAATATCCGCCACTATCGTACTGCAAACAGCCTGCGCCGCGGCTGCGGGCAAGACCTGAGCGGGTCCGGCTTGCGTCGCCGAAAGCATCAATATGCACGCACCTAAAGTGCAAGCGAAGCTCTCATATCTTTTATTTTTCCAAGCCTCTTTAGCCGGCGCCTTCTCGGTTGCCGACAGTTATTTTCCCGGGCAGGCGGATATAAGAGAACACTATGATCAAAACCACAGAGCTGGGCCATAGCGGCCTGCGCGTTTCGGCGTTGGGCTTGGGCTGCATGGGAATGTCGGATTTTTACGCCGGCTTCGATGACGCCGAATCCATCGCTACGATTCACCGCTCCATCGAGATGGGCATGACGTTCTTGGACACCGCCGACATGTACGGTGTGGGCAAGAACGAGGAACTCGTCGGGAAAGCCATCGCGGACCGCCGCGACAAGGTGACGCTTGCAACGAAGTTCGGTAACGTGCGCAAGCCGGACGGTTCGTATGTCGGCGTGAGCGGAACGCCGGATTACGTACGGAGCGCCTGCGAGGCCAGTTTGAAGCGTCTGAACGTCGAGGTGATCGACCTGTACTATCAGCACCGCGTGAATCCGAAGACGCCGATCGAGGACACGGTGGGCGCCATGGCCGAGCTCGTGAATGAAGGCAAAGTGCGCTATCTGGGCCTCTCGGAAGCCGCTCCGGAAACTATCCGCCGCGCTGCCGCCGTGCATCCGATAGCGGCGCTGCAAACGGAATATTCGCTCTGGACGCGCGATCCGGAAGCCAACGGCGTGCTCCAGACCGTGCGCGAACTGGGCATCGGCTTTGTTGCCTATAGCCCGCTTGGGCGCGGTTTCTTGAGCGGCCGTTTCAAAACGCCCGACGATCTCCCCGCCGACGACACGCGCCGCAATCATCCGCGCTTCCAAGGCGAGAACTTCAAACGTAATCTGGAATTAGTTGACGTCGTGAATGAAATCGCCCGCGATCGCAGCGCGACGCCGAGCCAAGTTGCCCTGGCGTGGCTGCTCGCTCAATCGGGCGTCGTGCCCATTCCCGGCACGAAACACCGCAAATACTTGGAAGAGAACGCTCGTGCGCTTGAAGTGCAGCTCAGCGCAGACGACATGCAGCGGATCGAGCGGACATTCCCGGTGGGCGCCGCATCGGGCGAACGCTACCCGGAGCAAGCGCTCGCAGCGGTTCACCGCTGATTTAACGGGTACGACTGAGGCATGGCTGATACACAACACAGTTTACAGACGTACGTCAGCGACATGCTCTCGCTCGAGGAGCACGTTCGCATACCTTTCGAAGCGCAATTGAGCGACGGCGACCTCGCTTCGTATCCGGGCGCGCAGACGCTCTTACGCCGCTTAAGCGACGTTTCCAACGCGCATATCGACTCGTTGCGCGCGTTGCTTGACGAACAGGGCGGTCACGAAGCGCAGCCGGTTAAAAGCGGTGCAAGCAGCGTCGCCGGCTTCTTCGCAAGCGCTATCGACAAAATGCGCAAAACGAAAATCGCGAAGGCGCTGCGCGATGACTACACGGCCCTCTCCCTATGCACTGTTTCGTACAGCATGCTATTAACGACGGCAAACGCCTTCGAGGAACCTTCGGTGGCGCAAGTTGCACAGCAGCACATGCGCGATTACGCGCAGCTGATCATGGAGATAGGCACGGCCATCCCCGATGTGGTGGTCTACGACTTGGAACAGACCGGTCTAGCGGCCGGCCCCGCGTCCGCCGGCCAAAGCCGAACGCAAATAGAGTCCGTCTGGCGCGGCAGCGCATCGTCGCGCAGCACGACGGGCGAGCTGCCTACGGAAACAACGAGTTCTCAAACGTTACGATAGGCTTGAGTACTTTGGAGCCGCGCAGTGCCGAATAGGCCTGCGCGGTTTCATGTAACGTGTACTCGACAGCACCCAGGCGCTGCGCCGTAACGACGCCGCGCTCTATCAGCGCGAGTGCTTTGCGCGTGTCGCGCGGGCCGCAGGAGTAACTAGTCACCAGGCGCACGTCGCGGAAATACAGATCGTTTGCATCCAGCGTGAGCGGAACGCCCGGCTCGAAAGGCGTGAACATCACGACCGTGCCGCCGGCGTTCACCGCGGCAAGGGCATCGCGCAGCGCTTCGGGCGTCCCGGGTCCGCAGATGACGACGTCGGCGGCGGAAACGCGCAGCGCGTCGTCCGGCACTTGGACGCCTAGGCTGCGCGCAAACGCACGCCGTTCGGCAAGAACATCAAAGCCGCTCACATGCGCGCCAATCGATTGCGCGGCGAGCGCATGCATCATCCCCATAACGCCAAGGCCGATAACGTGCAAAGTGTCGCCGGTACGCACGCCGCTGCGGCGCAGCGATTTCACAACGCACGCCAGCGGCTCTACAAGGGAGCCGTCGGCAAACGAGATCGACTCGGGCAAAAGCAACGTGTCGGCGACGTTTTCCTTAGGCACGCGGAAATACTCGGCCAATCCGCCCGGATCGATCGCGGTCTTGCGCCACGTGGTGCACTGCACGTAGTCTTCCCGTTCGCACGCGCGGCAGGCAAAACAAGGCGCATGGTGGTGCACGAAAACGCGATCGCCGCGTTGGAAATCCGTGACGCCGTGACCCACCGCTGCTACGACCCCGGCGGGCTCGTGGCCAAGCACCAGCGGCGCCTTGCGGCGCACGTACCACCCCATCACATCGCCGCTGCAGATGCCGCTCGCCCGCGTTTCAACCAGCAGTTCGCCCTGCCCGATAGAGGGCACCGGGCACTCTTCAATACGGATGTCGTCCACGTCGTATAAAACGGCGGCCTTCATGCTCTTCTTCATGGGACGATCGCGAACTTTATCCCCTCGCCGCCATCAAGCCGCGTAAACGCGCGTTCGATCTCCGCAAGCGGCACGGTGTCGGTGACGAGCGCAAGCGGATCGATCGCACCGTTTGCGAGCAGATCGTATGCACGGCGCACCGAGCCGGGACGGAAATGAAACGGACTGACCAGGCGCACCTCGTCGTAATGCATGCGGGCAGCGGAAAACGTAACGTCCGTTCCCGAGGGCAATCCGCCGAAGAACGATACCACGCCGCCGCGTCGCACCAGATCGGGAGCCCGCTCCCAAATTTCCGGTTGTCCCGTGCACTCGATCAGGGCGTCGGCGCCGCGACCCTGCGTTTCGGCCAAGACCTGCGCACGAACGTTGCCGCGACGCAAATCGATGTACGTAAGCCCGCGATCGCGAGCGAGCACGCTGCGTTCGTCGCGCCTTCCCACGACCATTGCGCGCGCCCCCGCCTGCGCGGCGAGCATCGCATGCAACAGCCCAAAACCGCCGTCGCCCATCACGAGGACGCTTTGACCCGCTTGCAACGTCAAAAGCGAGAGCGAATGGACCACGCACGAGAGCGGCTCCAAAAACGCGGCAGCTGACGAAGGAAAGGTTGGGCGGCTTGCGATACGCATTAACGTTTGTAATGTGCGCCGGAACTTCAATGTATTGAGCGTACGCACCCAAGATTTTGGTACGCATGACGGACTCGCAAAGTTCTTCTTCATGCTGGGCGCACCAATAACACTGCCCGCACGGCGCGGAATGCACGCACATGATGGCCTCGCCGGCTGCAAACGGACAACCTTCGCCCGCCGCGGCGACTTCGCCCGAGAACTCATGGCCGAACGGGGTCGGCATCGGCATCTGCGGATGGCCGCGGCGATAGGCCTTCAGATCGGTGCCGTCCGTCAGCGCGCATCGCACTCGCACCACCATGCCCCCCGGCGGCGCGGAAGGAACGGGCACACGGCGCAGTTCGATCTGCTTGGGTTGAACCAGCACCGCAGACTGCATCATGCTTGAACCGCGGCAAGTGCGCTGCGCATCGCCTCGGGCAGCGGGCGGCTTTTATGCGTGCGGCGATCCATGCAGGCGACGACCAGATGGAAAGCGGCGCCCACTTCCAGCGTTCGCTCGTTAAACACCACGGTCTGCCATTTGATCGACGACGCGCCGACGTGCCGGATATGCGTGCGCAGCGTGAGCCAGTCGCCCATGAGCGCAGGTTTGTGATAGTCGGCATCGATGTGCACGCGGGGCAGCCAGATATCGTACTCTTCGAAAACGGTATTGTACGGAAAAACCGAGTTCTCCGAAGAAGTCCATCTCCGCGCGTTCCACTGCTCGTTGATATGCGGCAAAATACATGATGCCCGCGATGTCGATATCGGCCCACTGTACCATGACGCGCGTTTCGAATACGCGCGCTCCGGCCGGCGTGCTGTCTTTAAACCTTGGCATAACGTGCTATCGGATCCGCCTCGAGGTTCACGCGGGTGCCGGCTTTGCGCTCGCCCAGTGTCGTGCGCGCAAGCGTTTCGGGAATGAGCGCGAGTTCGAACCAATCCGCGCCCGCGGCCGCGACGGTGACGCTCACGCCGTCAACGCTTACGAACGCTTTCTCGCAAACAAACGGCCGCAAGCGCTGCGGCAAGGCAATCCGCATGCGCGCTCCCTGCCCTTCGCGTTGCACCGAGAGAACCTCGCCTGCATCGTCAACGTGGCCGTAAACGAAATGGCCGCCCATTTTATCGCCCATGCGCAGCGAGTACTCCACATTCACTTTCTCGCCCTCACGCAGATCGCCCAGCGTCGAGCGCGCCAGCGTTTCGGGAACGACGTCGAATGCGATCGTATTATGCTCTACGCTCGTTGCCGTTAAGCAGACGCCGTTGATTGCGATCGAATCTTTCGGCTCCGTGTCGTCATCGAATGCGCCCTCGCACCGCACGCGCAGGTGCACCCCTCCGCCTTCGATGAGCGTAGCTTCCTGCACGATGCCGCGATGGGCGATAAGACCGCTAAAGATGGTCGAACATTCCGGTAAGCACAAGATCCTCGCCGAGCCGTTCGACGCTCCGGAAGCGCAGGCCCCGCATGCGGGCCCATCCTTCCGCGTCCAGCACCGGAACCGCGTGCTCCGCGTGCAGAAAGCGTGGCGCCACCAGCCAGACTAGGCAGTCAACGAGCCCAAGGCGCAGCAGGGCGGCGGCGATTGCGGGGCCACCCTCGCACAGGATGCTTGTGATCCCCTGCTCGTACAGTGCGTCATCGCGGCCCTCAGATCGCCGGCAGGCGGCGTTAGAACCAGCGTCGGCGCGTATCCCGTTTGCGGTTGAAGCACCTTGCTCTTCGGATCGATCGCTCCGCTTTGGCAAAAGACGACGCGCACGTAGTCGCGCAGGCGGTGATGCGGCGGCCGCACCGTCAGCTGCGGGTCGTCGATGCGAACCGTTCCCGCGCCTACCGCCACCGCGTCGTGCGATATGCGCAGGTCGCGAACGTATGCGCGCGCCTGCTCGCCGGTCAGCCACTGCTGCTTTCCGCGCTCTGCGGCAACGTAGCCGTCCATAGACATGGCCATTTTCAGGGTGACGAACGGCCGGTGCGATCGTATCGCTCGCGCAAACGGTGCAATAAGATCGCGCGCTTGCGCGTCATCCGCAACGTGGACGTGAATTCCATGCTCGCGTAGATAGGTGAACCCGCCGCCCGCGGTTTGCGGATTCGGATCCGCGGTGCCGGCGACGACGCGCGCAATTCCGGCCGCTCGCACGGCCTGCGAGCACGGCGGGGTGCGCCCGTAATGATTGCAGGGTTCGAGCGAAACATACAGCGTTGCACCGCGAGCCGCGTCGCCGGCAGCGGCAAGCGCAAGCACTTCCGCGTGCGGTTCTCCGGCGCGATGATGGTAGCCCTCGCCGGCGATTGCACCGTTTGCAACGACCACCGCGCCCACGGGAGGATTGGGCGAGGTGTTGCCGGTGCCGCGGCGCGCAAGTTCGTACGCGCGCTCCAGATAGAGCGCGTCAAGCGCCTCCAAAGGCATGTTAGCGGGCAACGGCAAGTGCCACCGCGCGCCGGACCACGGCGCCCGCATCGCGAAGCGCCCGCGCGCAATCCTCCAGCGTCGAGCCCGTCGTCACCACGTCATCCAGCAGCACCACTTCCATGCCGTCCAGCGGTTCGCCGCACCAGAGGAATCGTCCGCGTGCAGCCAGCCGCTGCGAGCGCGAGCGCCCGCGCTGACGATCGCCGCTGCGCTGCTGCAGGCCGTCTGCGATGCGAACGCCGCCGGATCGGCAGAGCAGCTGCGCCATCAGCACGCATCCGTCGAAGCCGCGCTCGCGCCGGCGCACGCCGGTCGTGGGGAACCGCAGCGATGCAATCGCCCGGCTCAAGCAAGGCGCGCAAGCGCAGAGCACCGGCTTTGGCAACGTCACGGCGGCCGCTTTTGAGCGCCAGCACTGCGCGCCGCAGCCGATCTTCGTATGGTCCAAGTGCCCGGACGCTCAGCGTCGGCAACCGGGCCGCGATCTGCGCGGACGGCGGAGCGCACACCTCGCACAGCCCCGTGCCGGGGCGATTGCAACCCCCGCACTGCGGCGGAAAAAGAAACTCGAGAATGGCGTTTGCGTTCATGCCTGCCGTTCACGACGGCGACGCCCGCGCGCTATGCCTCGTTGGCTACGATTGCCGCATTCAGCGTCGCGCCCGGTTCGACGCGGTAATCCATGCCGACGATCGAATCGCGAACCACGGCACCCGCGCCGATTGAACTGCCCTGCCACACGATCGAGCGTTCCACGCGCGCTCCTTCTCCAACGGTCACGTCCTGGCCGATCACGCTCGGACCGGCGATGAGCGCCGAACCGGCTACGTGCGCATTTTGCCCCACCCACACGTTGTTCTCTTGCGGGGGCGCTCCGGGAATGCGGAACATGCCGCTTAAAACATCGTTCGTCGCGCGGCGGTATTCGCCGGGCGTTCCGATGTCGCACCAATACGCATCACCCGCATCGAAACCATAAAATGCCGCACCGGCCTGCTGCAATGCGGGAAAAACGTTCTTGCCGAAATCAACGAAGACGCCCGGCGGAATGTGGTCGAAAATTTGCGGCGTGAATGCGTAGATGCCGGTGTTTACGTAGTTGCTGAGTTCGGTGCCCTTTTCCGGTTTCTCCTGAAAGCCGGTGATGCGGCCGCTTTCGCCGGTCACCACGACGCCGTATTGATCCACCTGCTCGCGCTGCACCAGGCCGATAGTTGCAATCGCATTCTTCGAACGGTGAAACGCCAGCAGTTGGTCCAGCGGCAGATCCGTCAAGTCATCGCAGCCCACGACGACGAACGGCTCGCCGCCGAAGAAACTCTTCATTTGCCAGACCGCTCCCGCGCTTCCCAGCAGCTCGCGCTCGTGCAGGTACTCCAACCGAACGCCGAATGCCGATCCATCGCCCAGCCGGTCCACGATCATCTGCGAGAGATAATGAACGTTGATCGCGATCTCGCTCAGGCCGAACGATTTGAGGTAGCGGATGAGGTGCACCGCATTGGGTTCGCCCAGCACGGGTACCAGCGGCTTTGGCACTTGTTTGGTGAGCGGATATAAGCGCGTGCTCAAACCGCCCGCGAGAATCATTGCGCGCATGTTTAGGCCTTACCCCGCGCTCGCTGCATTCGCACGTGTTCCGCCGCAGCCAGCAGCACGAACCGGGCAGCGCGAGTTGCCGCCGCCAGCGGCGCGGCTCACGCACGAGCCGGTACAGCCACTCCAAATGCAGGCGCTGCAGTGCCCGCGGCGCGCGTTCGACTTTCCCGCTGATCACGTCGAACGAACCGCCTACACCGATGCCGGCGCCCGCGCCGGTTTGCGGCAGCCATTGGGCGAGCCACAACTCCTGCTTTGGAAACCCTAGTCCGGCGACAAACAGACGCGCGCCGCTCGCGCGCACCGCGGCTGCTACCGCGGCCGATTCGCCTTGCTGGAAATAGCCGTCGCGCGCTCCGCTCACAAGCAAACCCGGATAGCGCCGCTGGAGTTCCCGGGCAGCCTTCTGCGCGACGCCCGGCGCGCCGCCCAGCAGATACACGCCGATGCCGCGCTGGGCAGCCTGCGCGCACAAATGTTCGATCTATCCACACCCGTCACGCGTTCGCGCAGCGCTGCGCCCCCCGCGATCGCGCGACGGCGAGCAACCCTGCCGTATCGCATAACGAGAGCGCGCAAGCATTTATCACGTTGCGGTACTCGGCGTCGCGTTGCGCGTAGACCACCATCTCGGTACCCAGCGTAACGATCTGCGAGGGCTGCGAGCCGGTTGCAAAACCGACGATCGCCTGCGTGGCTTCATCCGCGTCGAGCGGATCGAGCTTACACCCGAGTACGTGCAGCGTCACGGTACGGCGCAACGAGCGGGCGCAGTGCCGCGGCAACGTCCTCGGGCATCGCATCGAGCGGCAAGCGGCACTCACCCGCATCGAAGCCCAGTTCCCGCATCGCCCATTTAACCGCAATGGGATTCGTGGTCGAAAAAAGCGTGCGTATCAACGGCAAGAGCGAGAGATGAATGCGGGCGGCCTCATTGGGCTCGCCATACTCGTACGCGGTGACCATGGCGAT
>CAVPCC010000022.1:0-91140 GCA_963702335.1 Vulcanimicrobiota bacterium
CGCTACTCCGAAAAGGTCCGCATTAGCGGGCCTTTAATATTTTTCGGTGCGTGAATCGCACAAGAGTGGTTGAGGTGGAGTACCACTCTTGGAGTACCAAACAGGGCTCGAAAACGACGGGTTTTGGCGAACCGAGACGGTCTGGGAGCCGAGTCATCGCGCGTCTTGCGGCATTGGCGCCTTCGTCATGCCGTGCTTGAGCCCGCACTGCATCCAGCTCGCCGCCGCTGCACACCGGCGAACGTCCGCAGGCGCGCAGCTCGTGCCCAGAGTCGTTGACGCCACCGCACGACCGCGTCGTCGATGGTGCGATTGTGGGTTCCGCGGGGGCCTTCCGCAACTCAAGAAATCCTTGACGGTGACGGCGACCCTTCTACGCTAGGCCAGAGCCAGCTGGTGACTTCGGATTGCCGATCTCAACCCACCGCCGGACGACGCCGATGAAGCGGTGAATCTTTGAAGCGGCGGAGAATTTCGGCCTCGGATTACCCAAGCGGGAGCACATGCCGACAACTCGACGGCGCATCGAGCGGTACGGTGAGCAACTAGGTGTGGTCAGGAACGGCGGCAGCCCCAGGCAAGCAGGCTGTACTCGACACAGCGTTTGGCCGAGGGGGTGACTACCCGTGGAGCCGGATGGCCTAAGGAGTGGGAGCAGTAGAGGTGCTGGGAATGTGCGGATGGCCTGAGGCATATGACGAGTTGATTCGTGAGCTGCGCGCCGGTCGTGGCCGACCGGCGCTTGTCGACGGAGCGTCACCGCACGCACCAGCCACGATCGCACGGCTTGGTGAGCGCGCGTCTGTGCTCTCACTCGAGGCGAGGTTACGGCGATGGCCGAGACGAAGACCGGCGGCAGCGGACCTGCTCGCCACTCTGGGTGACGCGCGCGACGGCTCCTCGGTCGACATCGAGGTGCTGTTCACGCCAGCGCTCGGAGTCGAGGTGGTCCCGCAGCTGCGGCTCCTGGCCCAGCGCCGGCCGCTCATCACCCTCTGGCCAGGCCAGATCGGCACGACAAGGCTCTCATACAGTCTTCCTGGACGGGTCGACCATCTCGATGAGCCCGCCCGGGACCTGGTGGTTATCCGGCCGGTTCCTACCGAGTTCCCTGACGAGACCCCCTACCGGCTGGAGCGCTTCGCGGCATGAAATACAGCGACGTGGTGCAGATCCCTCCTCCTCTCGAGGACGTCAAGCAGGTCCGCGACTCGGCGACGCTCGACGCGGCTCGAACGGACGTCGAGACATACGTGATCTCGGACCGGATGGCCCAGCAGCTCGCTGAGGTGGTGCTGCCCAACCTGCGCTTCGATGCTCCGGGGAACAGACCAAGGGCATCCTCATCGTCGGCACCTACGGCACCGGCAAGACCCACCTCATGGCGGTGGTAGCCGGCGTGGCCGAACACGGGAATCTCGCCGAAAGGCTGACCACGCAGAGTGGCCGAGGCGGGACAGTGATCGCGGATGTTCAAGGTCATCCGCTTCGATATCGAAGCGATCCGCCTGGCTGCGCGACATCGCTGGCCAAGGAGATCGAGCGCGGACTCGACCTCGAGGACGTGACGTTCGACGTTCCCGGATCGACAGACCGTCACGAACACCAAGGACGCCCTTACCGGATGATGGCCTCGTTCGAGGCGGTCCACCCCGATCAAGGGCTGCTGTTCGTGCTCGACGAGATGCTCGAGTACCTCAAGGGCGGCCGCAAGACGCGGAGCTGATCCAGGACCTTGTCTTCTTCGCGAGGTAGGCGAAATCTGCCAGCTCCAGCCGCTTCCGCTTCATCTCGGGCGTGCAGGAGGCGATTGTTCGACAATCCACGGTTCTCGGGCGTCGCCGACACCATCCGACGGGTGAGGGACCGTTTCGAACAGGTTCGCATCGCGCAAGAGGACGTGGCGTTCGTCGTTGAGCAGCGACTGCTTCGAAAGACCGCGCGCAGAAGGAGCGAATCGCGCGAGCATCTGGCGGCCCTTCACGCCACTGTACGAGGGGATGGCGGAGCGGATGGACGAGTTCGTCGCCCTGTTCCCGGTGCATCCTGCCTACCTCACGACCTTCGAACAGCTCACCCTCGTGGAGAAGCGCGAGGTGCTCCGTACCGTCGAGGCAGAGATTCGCCAGCGGGCCGACCAGGAGGTGCCAGCAACGGCGCCCAGCATCATATCCAAATCCGGGTGCGCTTCCGCAAGGCGGGGGTCAGGGGCCCGTCGGCGGCGGGGCGGTAGACGGAATTCCTTGCAACGCCTCGATGTCCAATAATTACCACGTGCACGCCTTCGTGGGCATCATGTACAACGGCCAGGAAATAGCGCTCCCCGACGGCACGGGCATGGTCGACCCGTATGGCGAGTTCACCGATCCGTCGACCGGCGTTCCGAATCAAGAAATCTACGCCGACTGCTTCTACTTTACGCACACGCACGACGCGAGCGGCATGCTCCACATTGAGGCACCCAGCCCCACCTGCGGCGCAGCGAGCAACTATACGACCCCATGCAACATGTCACTTTACACCCTGGGCAACTACTTCGACGTCTGGGGCATCTCCATCAGCGCCGGCAACTTCGGGCCTTTCAACGGACCGGTATCCGTTTACACCTCACCCCTGCAGTACGGCGCATGTACGGTTTCGGGTCCATGTTATAGTCCGTCCAGGACCTACTCGCTCTACACCGGAGACCCCCGGACCATCCCCCTGTACTCGCATACGGTGGTCTGGATCGTCATCGGCACCCAGCCCACGTCGGCCACGTCGTTGCCCAACATCCAGTGGATCAACGGCAACCCCTAGAATCTTGCTTCGGCTAGCGAAAAGACCGTTGCGCCATCCGCGCAGCGGTTTTTTTCGTATGATTGGGGAATGATTCCAGCGATGACGCTTGCTAGACGGGCTATTGCCGCGATGCTGTTGGGGTTACCGGCGGCCTTAGTGGCGCACGCCCTGGTCTTCGGCGGCGAACATGCCGTCGGGGGCGCCCTGCAAAGCGCGGCGCTCGCTGCGGGCGCGCTGGTTCTGCTGCTTGCGCTTGCCTTGCATTCCCGGGATGCGGTGCAAGGGAGCGTTCTGGCATCCCGCTTGCGGTCGCAAATGCCTTCGCTCATCGCCTTACTGCTTTGCGCGGGAGCGTGGTTTGCGGCGTTGGAACTCTGCGAGAGCCCGCATGCCATTCCGCTGCTTGCGGTAGCGGGTGCCGTCGCCGCGGCTTGCATTCTTCTGCGCGCCGGCATCACGCTGTTCTCGCGAGTTATCGCAAATGCCGCGATCGCCATCATTCACGCGTTGGAATGTACCTACGCTCAGGAACTCTGTCTCGCGTGCGCAATCCGCATTGCGCCGCGCCCGGTGCGCACCCTCGCGCATGCCATCCGGCTATTTTCGCGGCCGCCGCCCGTCCTTTCCTAAGTCCGACCCACAACACCCACGTTTAGGAAAGGTCCCATGGTTCGTTTTATTATTGCGGCAGCATGTACCGCGCTCATAACGTTTTCTGCACTTCCGGCATCTGCCGCTACGACCGGCATCGTAAAGGGCACCGCCACGCTTAACGGCTCGCCCAAAGCCGGCATACCTATCACACTCGACGGCGAGGGTGCGCATTACCGCACGGCTACCGATGCCGGCGGCGCATTCATCTTCTCGCAGGTTCCCTTCGGATCGTACACGCTGGGCGCCGCGTCGCCCGGTGTCGGCGCCTTCTCGGAGCCGATCGAGGTCGCTTCCGATCAAGTGCTCATCGTCGACGTCTCACTCGGCCGGCTCAAAACAATTGCCAGCTTGAACGTCACGGCCCGCGCGGGCGTAGGCGGTACGCCGGTTTCTCAAAACTCAATCGGGCGCCAGCAGCTCGCCGCGCTTCCGACGAACAATAGTTTGAATCAAGTTATCACGACCGTTCCCGGAATCGTGCGCTTCTCTTACAACGAACCGGTCGCGCACGGCTTCCATGGCGTCACGTACGAGATCGACGGGGCGCCAATTCCGCAAGCCACCAGTTCGAACTTTGCCGAGCTCATCGATCCCAAGAGCATCGACTCGCTCGAAATTTTCACCGGCGCAATGCCGGCGGAGTACGGCGGCAGCCGCCAAGGCGCGGTGATCAATATTATCAGCAACCGCGCAAGCGATTTGACCGTCCCCTATCAGGGAGCCCTCACGTTCGGTGCCGGCAACTACGGCCAATCACTGCTCAGTTTTGATAATGCTGCGAAGTCGGGGAAGACCGAGTTGTTCTTCAACGCGAACACGCAGAGCACAACGCGCGGGCTGGATGCGCCGACCTTTAGCGCCATTCACGACAACAACTCGCAGACCGATGCGTTCTTGCGCACGATAACGACGTTCAACGACCGGCAGACGCTTGCGTTCGACTTCTCGAATCAGCTTGCGCAGTTCCAAATTCCGATGAACACCGATCCGGGCAACATCTACGATCCGCAGTTCAGCGTTCCCGGCACGGACGACGTGCAGCGCGAATACGATCGCTATGCGAACTTGAACTTTACGTCGGTCTCGAAAGACGGCAACGGCGTCCTGCAGATCATTCCCTGGGTTCGTTACACACGGATCGCCTACGACGGCGACTTGGGCAGCGACGTCCTGGGGTTAACCAACCTGGGTCCGGATCAAGTCAATCCCGCCGTCAACGACTATCAAACCGGGATAGGATTACGGCAGGACCGGCGCGCAAACTACGCAGGCCTTCGCGTATCGCAATTCCGCGTGAGCGGTAAGCATTCGTTCAAAGTCGGAATCGACGCAAGCCGCGAGATCTTCAGCGCATCGCAGACGTTCGCGTGCTACGATTCGACGTGCAACACCATCGTCAACAGCTACCCGGTCGCGCCTCCGCCGGGAGGGTTTGCGACCTTCAACTCGGCCCAGAACCAAGTGGGCACGCAAGTCGGCCTGTATGCCGAAGACAAGTGGGCGCCCTCGCAGCGTTTCTCGGCAAGTCTACGGCCTGCGCTACGATCATTCCACCGGGTACACAAGCGGCGATCAGGTCAGCCCGCGAATCGGCGCCAATTACGCCCTGGGCAGCCGCGACATTCTGCACGCGTACTACGGGCGCTTCTATGCTGCTCCGCAGTTAGAGGACGTGCGTCAGGCATGCGTCGCTCTCCAAGGCTGCCCGACCACTCCCACGTATAACCTCAAACCCGAGACCGATTCGTACAGTGAACTCGGACTGGCGCACACGTTCACTGCGCGCGTCAGCGGTTACGTTAACGTTTGGCAAAGGTACGCCTCGAACGTCTTGGATACCACGCAGTTCCTAAACACCCCGCTGTTTGCGGTCTTCAATAACTCAATCGGCCGCGCCCACGGTGTGGAATTGCGCATGCAGGGCACGACGGCCGCTGCCGATTCATGGTTCCTCTCGGGCACGTGGTCGAGCTCGCAGGCAGCGGGCATCTCCGGATCCACGTTTCTGTTCCCGCCGAACGTAAACTCGCCCGGCCCGATTCTCGCCC
This sequence comes from Vulcanimicrobiota bacterium, assembly GCA_963702335.1. Lineage (GTDB taxonomy): Bacteria > Vulcanimicrobiota > Vulcanimicrobiia > Vulcanimicrobiales > Vulcanimicrobiaceae > DASSRQ01. The sequence goes on from CAVPCC010000022.1 coordinate 5,484, forward strand.
AGCCTCTCGCCGGAAGATCACGACCAGAAACTCGCCGCGAACGGCGCTTACACGCATCGTTTCGGTTCCAAGCAGTCGTGGTTCACCACGCTGCAGGGCGAATACGGCACCGGCTATCCGGTCTCGTTCGAGAACGTCGTGAACGGAACGCCGGTGGCTTTCCAAGGCCGCCTGCCCGTTCACACGCTGCTCGATTTCTCGATTGGACGCGAGGCCGGCCGCAACGGCGACCGCACGCCCGGGTTCGATTTCACGGTGAACAACCTCTTGAACCACCAGTACATCATCAAAATCGCCAACGGATTCAACACCACGCAGATAGCGCAGGGCCGCACCTTTCTACTACGGTTCACGGCTCCGTTCTAGAAGCGCCATGCATTAAAAGGAGCACGCATGTCGACATTCATGAGTTGCCTTCGCGCCGGATGCGCCGCCGCGGTTTTCCTTGTAGGGATGGCCGCGCCGGCGCGCGCGATACCGGTCCTAGCGAACGGCCAGGGGGTCTCGTGTGAGACATGCCACACCACGTTCCCCGGCATGACGCGTTACGGCATGTCGGTCATGATGACGAACTTTCAGATTCTCAACGAGCATCTGCAAGACCAGGCGTTACCAATCTCCGCGCGCATCTACATCACCTCGCTGCTCGGCAACGCGGACCGCAAGACGTCGACCGACGTGAGCGATCTCTCGCTCCTGGGCGGCGGCTTTTTGGGGCGCAACTTTACCTGGTATGCGGAGCAGCACGTCATCGATAGCGGCGTCATCGGCCAAACCGAGCAGATGTGGCTCTCGTGGAACGGCTTGCTAAAAGGCACAAACTCGCTGCAGGTCGGCAAGTTCCATACGCCGTTCCCGTTTATGCCCGCGCACGCGTGGACAATCAGCCCCTATCTGCTCGCTGCGCAAACCACGGGGCAAAACCCGTTCAATCCCAACGACGCGCGCTGGGGCGTGGCGTTCAACGGGATGTCGAACGAGTTCATGTATAACCTCTCGTGGCTCGCGGGAAGCGGGCCGACGGGAGACTTCTTAGACTACAACAAGACCAAGAATCCGCGCGCTCTGGACGCAAACATCTCATACGGCGGAATGCAACATGCCCTGGAGTGTGGGACTGGTTGCGATACGGGGCGACTCCGCGGTGAATAACCCGATCTCGGGCGGCTTCCTGGGCAGCAACGCGTTCAGCCGCGAAGGCGTGTATTTCGCCTATCAAGACAGCGCGTGGCATTACCAGACGATGTACTACCACGGCATGGACGCAAACCCGGACGTCGGCCTTTCGAACATTCCCATGAACGGCTTCTTCTTCGAAGCCGAGCGCGACCTTGGATGGCAAAACCATTTGCTGCTGCGCTACGATGTGGCTTCGAGCGATACGCTCAACCGCCAAATCGTCGCCGACGTCTCGCACAATATTTTGCCGAACTTCGCGCTGATCGGTGAAATAGCCGCGTATCCGCATGCAAAGCCGCAGATCGCGCTGCAGATTGCCTATGCGGGACCATACGAGCAGAACAAGCGCTTCTTGAGCAACCTGCACGTCGTTCCCGCGCGTCCGCAGATCGCGGCCGCGGTCGCGCAGGCCCCGACGCCAACTGCGGCCCCGGCGAGCGCGGCGGCGCCCGGCGACGCCAACAACGGGGCCAAACTCGTGCAGGCCAACGGGTGCGCCGGATGTCACGGCGCGAACTTGCAAGGCGGCGGCGTCGGTCCCGCGCTGTACGGGATCGAGCACAAACTCACGAACGATCAGATCGCCGATTTCATCGTGCATCCCCGCGCGCCGATGCCTAACTTCGGCTTCACCGCGCAGCAGGTCGACGATGTGGTGGCGTACCTCTCCGGACTTGACGGCGGCGCGCAGAATGCCGGGCCGGTCGTCACGTTCGACCCGGCAACGCCGGTCGACATTGCAACGATCACGGTTCGTTTTCCCGGAACGCCGCCAGTTCCGTCGACGTTCTGCCCACCATGCAGATGGGCACGTCAAACATGCAAACGCGGCTCGTGCATCTCACGCAATCGCCGATCGATCCGCACGTCTTTACCGGGAAGGTCGTCTTTTCGATGGGTGGGCCGTGGACGGTGCAGGTGCGTTACGACGGCAAGACGATGAATATTCCGCTTAACGTCGGGCAATGATGCGCCGCGCGGCCTTTCTACAAGCGGGCGCGGGCGCGATGATCGTCGCGGCGCTGCCGCGGATCTCCGCGCGCGCGGCGGCGGCCGGCATCGTGGAGTATCCTCTTACATCGGCGCCGCTCACGTTCTCGCCCGTAGCCGGCATGCAGTTTCCCGGTCTCGCGTTCAACGCAGCCATTCCCGGTCCGGTCATTCGCATCGTTCACGGACAACGCTTGCGCGCGCGTTACACGAATCACGCAAGCGAGGCTGCAACCATTCACTGGCACGGCATGATCCTTCCCAACGCAATGGACGGCGTTGAAAATATTACGCAGCCGCCGGTTGCGAGGGGAAAGTCGTTCACCTACGAGTTCACGCCGGATCCGCCGGGAACGCGATGGTATCACGACCACGTCAGCGGCGGCTTAACCCGCGGGCTGTTGGGCTGATCGTCGTCGAGGATCCCCGCGACGAAAAAGCCTCGGCCGAATTCGCGCTGGTCTTTCACGACGTGCCTAAACTGCAAACGCTTCAGAGCGCGATGATGGGCACCAGCCCCGCGCCGATGGTCGACCCCATCGGATCGCCGGAGATGCTCGGCATGAAGGCGGACGATCGCATGGGCGATGAAGTGGCCTACGCCGCGCATTGCATCAACGGCGCTTCCTATCCGGCAAGCCGAAAGGCCGCGGTCAACGTAGGCGATCGCGTTCGTCTGCGCATCTTGAACGCCAACCCAACGCAAACGCGTTACGTGCGGCTGGCCGGCCATCGCCTAACGGTCACGCATTCCGACGGGAACCCGCTGCACACGCCGATCGCCGTTGATGCATTGCGCATCGGCGTGGGAGAGCGGTACGATGCGTGGTTTGAAGTGACGGCGCCCGGTGCATGGCTGCTGCAAGGGCTCTCCAGCGACCCGCTTGGCTACGAACAGGCCGCCGTGGTTCATACGCCCGGAATGGAGAATGCCGCGCCGGCAAGCAACCCGCAAACTCTCGAAGGCGTCGACTATTTTACCTATCAAAAGGCCGGGGCGGCGAACGCCTCGGCGGCGCCGTTGTCACGCGCCACGCAATCCCATCTCTTCACGCTCGGCGGAGGCGCGTACGCAAGCAACCGCTGGACTATCAACGGCAAGACGTTCCCGGATACGCCCAAGATCTACGTGCGCCGCGGCGACTTGGTCGAAGTCCGCTTCAAGAACACCACGGATATGGACCATCCGATGCACCTGCACGGCCACGTATTCGACCTGGTGGAAGTCGACGGCGCACGGCTGAGCCGCCCGCTTGCGAAGGACACCTCCCTCGTTCGGGCAAACGGCGGAACGGCAACCTGGCGCTTTTCGGCAACCTCGCCCGCGGGACGCTGGCTGTTGCATTGCCACAACGAGATTCATATGATGGACGGCATGATGACCGAGGTGATATACCGCGCGTAATGCATGATCTCTCGAACGGCCGCATCGCCGTAACCGGCGGCGCGGGCCTTATCGGCAGCGCGCTGATTTGGCTGCTCAATACGCGCGGCATCGACGACATCATCGTCGTCGACCGCCTGGACACCTCGGAAAAGTGGAAGAATCTGGTTCCACTGCGCTACCGCGATTACGTGGACGCGGATGAGTTCGCCGATCGCCTCGAAGGTATTTCGACGATCTTGCATTTGGGCGCGTGCTCGGCAACCACCGAAACCGATGCCGGCTACCTGATGCGCAACAACTATGAGTACACCAAGCGCCTCGCCCTGGCCGCTGCCGGGCGTTCCATCCGTTTCGTGTACGCTTCGTCGGCGGCAACGTACGGCGCTTTGGAAGACGATTTGAGCGACGGCATCGAACTCGACAGGCTGCGCCCGCTCAACGCCTACGCCTATTCGAAACACCGTTTCGACTTGTATGCTCGCGACAGCGGCTTGCTCGAACGGATCACTGGCATAAAATACTTCAACATCTTCGGACCCAACGAGCATCACAAAGGCGAGATGCGCAGTCTGGTGGACAAAGCGTTCTATCAAATCAGCGAGACGGGGAGCATCAAACTCTTCAAGAGCGAACGTCCCGAATTTGCCGACGGCGAACAGCAGCGCGATTTCCTGTACGTCAAAGACGCAGCCGCCATGACGTTGCATCTGGCGCAGTCGCGCGCGTACGGGCTATACAACGCGGGCTCGGGGCAGGCAAACACGTGGCTCTCGCTCGTGCGGCCGATCTTTGCCGCGATGAACCGCCCCGAGCGCATCGAATTCATCGGCATGCCGCCCTCGCTGCGCGGCAAGTATCAGTACAGCACGCGGGCGCGCATAGAAAAACTGCGTGAAAGCGGATACGACGCCGCCATAACGCCGCTTGCGGACGCGGTCCGCGATTACGTCACCAACTACCTCATTCCCGACCGCCGCTTGGACCCTGCGCAGGCGCCGGCGGCCGTAGGAGGCAAATAACCGCGTCATGAGTCAATCCAGAGCGGATCGCCGGCGAAGCGCCCGCGCGGGCAGCCAACCGCCGGGAAAACGCGATCCGATGGTGCCGATTTACATCGGTATCGCCGTACTCGTCGCGCTGATCTTCATCGGCTTCGGCATCTCAAATGCGGTTGCAAGCCATCAGCGCGATCAGGCGATCGCCTTCGATCTCAGCACGCCCTCGCCCGGCCCCACGCCGACCATTAAGCCAATCCAGCTCAAAGATGGCCAGCCCGTCGGCGTTGCCTCCGGATTCGCAACGCCCAATCCGAAAAAAGGGCAGTTGACGAACACGAAAACCGGCGGGCAAGGATTGCCCGTGGACGGCATTCCGTGCGAAACCAGCGAGCAAGTCGCCATGCACGTGCACACGCATTTGACGGTGATCGTGCGCGGCAAGGTCGTGCAAGTGCCCGAATATATCGGATTTGCGCCCAGCGCGGGAACCATTTGCCTCTACTGGCTGCACACGCACGACGCCAGCGGAATCATTCACATTGAAGCTGCCGACGCAAGCGCGCCGAGCGGCGGTCCGTACACGCTGGGCATGTTCTTCGACATCTGGGGACAACACTCGGCGCAAACCAAGTGGGGCCGTTCAAAGGTCCGGTCACCGCATATGTCAACGGCGTGCCGTACGCCGGCAAACTGGGCGACATTCCGCTGCGCTCGCATCAACTCATCACGCTGGAGGTCGGCACGCCGGTTATTCCTCCGCCCAATTACATTTTGCCGAAGGGTGATTAGCTGAACCGCCGCCTCGCCGCACTGCTTGCGGTTGCGCTTCTCGCAGCCGCCTGCTCTAGTCCCAGCACGGTGGTAAAACAGACGGTACCACCGCCCGCGCACCGTTTTACGCTGACGGATCAAGACGGAAAATCGTACACGGTTGCCGGCGGCGTGCCCACCGCACTCTTCTTCGGATTCACGCATTGCAAAGACGTGTGCCCGCAGACGCTCTCGCTGCTCGGCACTGCGCGCTCAAAGGCGGGCCTGAATGCGGGCAATCTTGCCATCGTCATGGTAACGGTGGATCCGGCGCGGGATACACCCGCTGTGCTCAAGCAATTCGTGGCCACGCGTCACGTGCAAGCCGAGGCGCTCACCGGATCGAGTCTGCAGATGCACGGCGTTTACCGGTCGTACGGCGTTGTCATCTACCCGCAGAAGAGCGACCTGAGCCACACGGATTACATCTACCTCATCGACGCCAAGGCGCGCCTGCGCGAAGCACTCTCGCCGCAAGAGGCGCCCGGCACCGTTGCGCTCCACCTGCGAAAGCTCGTCGACGCGCCCGTGCAATGATCGCCGCGATTGGGTTGCTGCTTGCGCTTGCAACGCCCGCCCTCCCGGTTCACGCAACGGCCTTAGCACGCGATGGAGCGCTGCAAGTGGTCCGCCTGGATGCAGTCACGGGCATGCTCGCCGCGCAGACGCGCGCGGTTCGCATCGAACCGCCGCTCGCACTGCCGCGCGGAACGGGCGTCGATGCATTTCTGGATCGCTCGCAGCCGGTATGGCGCCTGGAAGACGCGGACGTTGCCGCTAGATTCGTTCCCGGTCTTCCGGAGACGGGCAAAGTGCAGCCAATCGACGTCGGTTCGGCGATCCCGCACACGCAGCTGGTGGATCAACAGGGTCACTTGATCGACCTTGCCGCAGTTGGCCGAGGAAAGGTCCTGGTGCTGGCGTTCATGTACACTCGCTGCGCCGATGCCGACGAATGCCCGCTGCTTAGCGCGAAGTTTGCCCAGCTGCAGGCGAAATTGGATGCGCGCCGGTTTCGCTTGGCCGAAATCACGATCGATCCGTCATACGACTCGCCGTGGGTGATGGCGAACTACGCCCGCCGCTTCGGTGCGCACCCGCAAACCTGGTCCATGCTGACCGGGAAAGCGAGCGAAATCGGCCACTTGCTCGACCGATTCGGCATCTCCTCGCTGCGCGCGGGCGGCGAGAAGCTGCTGCACAACGACAAAGTTTTTCTTGCGGATCCGAAGGGTCGCGTCGCCGACATCGTGCAAACGACCGGGTTCTCCGCAGGTGCCCTTGCAGCGCAGGCGCAGCATCTTGCCGGCTTGGCATCCAGTCCGTTCGGACGCCTGGAACTTGCGATTGTTGCGAGCGCCATCGCCCTGTGCGGCGGCAGTCAGTTTGCGGGCGTAGTGCTGCTTGAGACGGTGCTGTTTCTGATTATCGCGGTATTCGCATTCGCTGCGCTAAGCTGGATTGCGCGCAAACTGATGCATAACGCTTAAGCAGAAACCAAACGCCGCGCCGCGTGAGCGCAAACGCCGCCGCAAATCCGCTCAGAGCGCACAGCAGCAACGCCAGGTTGCCTAGGAGTGCCAGGCCCACTGCGTGCACATCGGCCGCGCCGCTGTGTACGAGGCCCCAGCTGTATTTCTGCAGCGGCACGCCCCCGGCAACCATAGCCGTGTCGCTCGCGGCAACGCAAACGCACAGATAGCGCGTGCGCACGTACATCATGCCGACGTAGCGATTCTGGTCATGGCATAAGCGATGGCCGCGGCACTCTCATCCGGGCTGCCGAGCGTGAGGCGGTAACACTTGACGCCGCGCAGGGCACCCATCGCTCGCGCAACGCGGTCAACCATGTCGCCGCGCGTGTCGAACCAGCGGCTGACGGCAGGCAGCGCAGCGGCCGTATCGATGGACTCAAGCGCCGCGCAGTGTCCAAGGCCGTTCAAAACAAAAAGCGCGCGCAGTTGACGGGGCTTGGCTATCGCTTCGGAACCGAAATATGTTCGGAGCGAGAGTTGGGGCGAGGTGCGCAGCGCATCCGGAAGCGCTTCCGTGTCGCTGTCGGCGAGCAGCAGGCGTGCGCCGGCGGAGCGCACGGAGCAGCGCCGCAGGAACGGATACACGATGTCGTTGCGCAGAACCGCGCGCTCGTCGGAATACAGATGCATGCCGCGCCGCGCGCACGCCAGCACCGTCGTGGTCTTGGCCGTAATGGAACTTCCCGCAATGGCGGCGGCAACGCCGGAAAACTCGAGCGCTACGGCATGCATGGAAGAGAGATCGGGATCGTAACGCACCAGAGCAGCCATCGCCACGGCGTCGGCCAGAAAAACCACGGCATCCGCGGGCAAGGCACCTTGCGACCAGCGCCACGTTGCCGCATGCGCGGACCAAAACGTGTACCCGCCGCGAACCGTTGCGACATAGTACCGGAAATCGGCGCCGCGGCTCGCGGGATGATCGGCGTAACGCAAAGCAAACAGGCGGGCAACCTCGGGCACGTCCGTGCACAGTTGCATCACAACCCCCGCGATCTCGCACGTAGCCGTGTGCACGCAATGCTTCTCGAGCGCCGCGTTGCTCTCGCCGGTCGATCGTATCAGCTGCTCGGCGCGGATTACACGCATGCGCGAAGCTGCTCGAGTATGAGTTCGGCGGTTTGCCGCGGTTGCCCGATCGTGACGTCGAAAACGGCCACGTTGCGCATGGTGCGCTGAAATGCCGAGATCTCGAGCAGTTGGAACGGGCGCGCGTAGGTGCGCTGCAACAGCGAGGGGAGTGCGCGCGCCGTTTCCGCGCGAACGATTGCCGGTTCGGTTGACCGCTCGCGAAGCACGCAGACCGCGGCGAGATGCTGCTCGCGGGCACTTGGCTCGATGCCGTTCAAATCTTGCGCATTCAGCGCGTACCAAAAGCGCCCGCGCGGGGTTTCCACGTCATGCGGCGCGCGTTCGATCGATGCCGCCATCGCGGACGGAACGAAGGGCAGGGCCGAATCGCGCAACGCCGGGCGCCGCGGCAGCGCCCGGATAGTTCCGGTGCGCGGGTCGAGCACCGCGGTTTCGTCGCCCAGAAAACGTGCGCCAAGATCCGCCATATGCAGCGCTAAAACCGTCTTTCCGATCGAGGTTGGCCCGAGCACCAGAACGGCGCTCGAATTGACCGCCATCAGCGCCCCGTAAAAAGCAATGCAGCCGTGCTGAGCCGCGGCAAAGCGCGCGAAGACTTCCTTGAGCGCGTAGTACGACGAGAGCAGCGGCTCCGGGGTGGCCTTTTGTCCGGCCGTGATGGCGCGCCGATCGAAACGAACGTGCAGGCCGCCGTCCCCCAGCCTCCGCAGCGCCGCAACGTGATGCGCCGTTTTGACGCCCGCGATCTTCAGGCCGGCATACGTGGTGTCCAGGACGCGCGCCGTCATCGTGTCGCCGGCGTCCACCGACAACACCCGGCCAGCGAACCCGAACAACGCACGCGGTAGGGCAGCAGGGTGCACTGCCGCGACCGCGGCCAATTGCGTGCTCCCCCCTCCGAATGACATGCCGATCCTCCCGCCCGCTTTTCGGGGCCCTGTTATCGTAGCCGCAGGGGGCGGCACGGCGCGACGGCATACCAGAACCCGCGCGGGGGCCTCTCGGGGAACGGCTACCGGGGCCGTAATGACTACTGCCTCCGGCATCCAAGGCGTTTAAGGCCCGGATGGGAAAAAGCGGGAACCTTGATGGGAGTGCCGCGGAAGCCGATAGAACCGCCGACGCCCGAGCAGTCCGCCTTCCTGGAAGCGGCGATCGAGCAGTACGGCAAGGCAACCTACAACTTTGCCTACCGCCTCACGCGCAATGAAGCGGACGCCCGCGACCTCACCCAGGAGGCCTTTATCCGCGTTTACCGGGCCTGGCGCAGCTTCCAGCCCGGCACGTCTTTCCTGTCGTGGATCTACCGGATTGTCACAAATTTATACCGGGACGAACTTCGGCGCAGAAAAGGACGTTACCAGGAGGAGATCCCTGAAGATAACGCGCCCCAAGATTTCGGCGGGGAGCGCCCGCTCGCGGTCAACCCGGTGGACGACTATGTCGAGTCCCAGCTGAGCGAACCGCTCGCGCGCTCGCTGGAAGCCCTCTCGACGGACCAGCGTCAAGTCATCGTGCTGGCCGACATCGAAGAATACAGTTATCAAGAGATCGCGGAAATTATGGGGTGCTCCATCGGAACGGTGCGCTCCCGGCTCCACCGCGCGCGAGCGTTGCTACGACGGTTACTACAGAAAAAACAACAATGACACAACACCTGACAAACGAAACGATTCTCGACTACATCCACGGCGCGCTTCCGCCGCAAGAGGATGCGGCTTGCTATGCGCACATGGAGTTGTGCGGTCAGTGCCGGACCGAACACACGAACGAGCTGGCCCTTGGGGAACTGATTCGCAAGCATGCCGCGCAAACCGAACTAGAGATGCCGGCAACACTTAAGGCAGCTATTTGGAGCGAGATTCGCGCCGCGAAGCCCTCGCCGTGGAGCAACCTGCTTGCCTCGCTGCGCCCCGCCGTCACCCTGCCTATTGCTGCTGTTCTGGCGCTCGGCCTGTACTTCGGTTCGTCCGCGTTGGCGCCGCAGAGTGCGCCCGAAATCGACGCCGCCTACTATCTGCAAGACCACGCCGCGCTCACGGGCACCGTGCCCTTCAGCGACCGCAATGTGCGGCCTATGGACATGGAGACCGCGACGGTGGTGAGCTCGCAGCAGCCCGTTGCGATTGAAGCGGCCTCTTATACCGCGGATGCGCACCGCTAAGCGCGCGTTCATCGTCCTTGCCGCCGCGGCGCTCATCGGCGGCGCGGCAATGCCGCGCGCCGGTGCGCAAGACGCCACGCAGCTCTTGCGTGACGCAGTGGACGCCTATGCGAAAGTCTCGTACGTCGGGCAAGTTCAAAACGTCGACTTCGGAACCAATCGCGCCGATGCGGTGCTCTTCCGCATCGAGCATCGCGCACCGAACGCAACGCGGCGCTGGTACCTCGCGCCCGAGGCGTTGTACGGGGATTCGATCATTAGTTTGGGCGACACCAGTTACAACATCGACACCCGCGCGAACCGCATCGTGGTCGTTGAAGACGACGCCTTGGACGATCAGGTAACCGAAGATGAGAACTTCGGCTTACTGCTCCACAACTACAACACGGTGCTCGCCCCGGACGACAACATCGCGGGGCGCCGCGCGCTTTCGGTGCTGCTGGTAAACAAGTATACCGGCCTGACCGTCATGCGCATCTCGCTTGATGCCCAGACAAAACTCGTGCTGCAGAAAGAATATTACGCGGCCTCAGGATCGGTCTCGCATCAAATGCGCTTCGAACAGATCCGTTTTACGAGCTCCCTGCCCGCCGCACTATTTACTATTCCGACCAGCGGCTTCACGCGCGTGAAGGGACCCTCGCACGGCATTACGTCGGGCGATCTTCCCGCCGTCGTGCGCACCGCGGGATTTCAGGCACTCGGCCCGACGTACTTGCCCGACGGCTTCCTGCCGATCGCGGGCGACGTGAGCGAGATCAAAGGCGTGCGCACGCTGCACTTACTGTATTCGGACGGCCTTCGCACGCTTTCGCTTTTCGAGAACGCCCGCGGTTCGGCCGTTGATTTCAGCCGCTACACGCCGCACGACACCACCGTGAACTCGCACAAAGCCCAGTACGTTCTGGAAGGCCCTACAACGCTACTCGCGTGGCCGCAAGGCAACTTGCATCTGGCGCTGGTCGGCGAACTCTCGCAGCGCGAACTCATCCGCATCGCCGCGTCGGTCTCGCCCTAACCCAGCCCCAACGACTTTAACAGATCGCGCTGCATTTGCGGAACGGCCCGCAGCGAGGCCCCACTCTCGCGCGCGCCACCCTCGTCATGCGACTCGACGATCAATTTGATGGACTGCGCGATGGCGGCCGTATCGTAACCGCCTTCGAGCACATACGCGACGCGCCCATTGCAATAGGTCTGCGCAACCCGCTCCACGATCTGCGCAAGCTGCGCAGCCGCACCCACATCAACACCGAGGTCCCCAACCGGATCGCCGGCAACGTAATCAAACCCGGCGCTCACCACCAGCATATCGGGACGAACGCGCCGCACAACCTGGGGCAGCAGCATCTCCCAAAGCGCGACGAACGCTTCAGTCCCAAACGCATGCGGCGGAAGCGGCACATTTACGATGGCATCGCCGCCGCCCAAATCGTAATTCTCCGAGGGCCCGCCCGTGCCCGGATACGCCGGATACGCGTGCGTAGAGGCATACGAGAGCCCTTCCCCCGCAACCGCCTGCGTGCCGTTCCCATGATGATAGTCAAAATCCACGACCAGCACGCGCGCCCCGCCGCGCGCCTGCACCGCGCGAGCCGCAATAGCCGCATTATTGAAAACGCAAAAACCCATACCGCGCCGCGCTTCCGCATGATGCCCCGGCGGCCTTACCAGCGCAAATGCACCGCTGCGCTGCTCGTACGCCTGCTCCGCCGCAACGATCGCGCCACCCGCCGCCCGCAGCGCTACGTCGAGCGACCCTTCATCAACAACCGTATCGCCGGTCGAAAGATACCCCGCATGCCCACGCATGCGCGCAACCTCACCGCGCACCAACTCAAGGTACCCGGCGGTATGCACACGCTCAATTTCATCGGCGCTCGCATCGCGCGCCTTCAGCGCCCTATCCAAATGCCCACTCTGCCTGAGCACCTCCGCCGCAACGGTCACCCTATCCGGCGACTCAGGATGCGGAATCCCGCTTAAATGCCTAGCGTAGCTTTCATCGTAGACGATCAGCATGCGTGCGGCCTCGGTCTAGGTAACGCCGGTTACGCGGCGCGCAGAGGTCCATCCGGTGAACTCTGACTTTTTTGCGCCGGCCCGGAGGGCCGCTTCAAAACTTTGTTCTCGCAAAAAATGCAGCGTAGCGGTGGTCACCGGATGGACCTCTGCGCGCCGCGTAACCGGCGTTACCGTTAGCCGTGTTTCTTCTTCGTCGCCGGCTTCGATGAAAGCGAAGCAACCCGCGTCTGAATGTCGCGGTACGCCTTCGTCCCCGGCTTCATCAACCGCAACAGCCGCTTAAACGAATCAAGCGCCTGCGCGTTTTTGTTGACGTGCGCATACGAGTCCGCCGCCATATACAGCAGCTGCGGATTGCGATCCATGAACGGCTTCGCGCCGCGATCGAGCGCCGCGAAGATGGTCGAAGCCTCTTTGTAGTTTTTCAGGCTGTAGTCCGAGCCGGCGACGCATCCCAGCGTGTCCGGGCTCTGGCTGATCTGGAACGATTTGCCGCAGGCGTCGCGCGCTTTGGTGTAGTCGTGCGTTGAAACGTAGGCCTCACCGAGAATCGCGTACGTTTGCGCGCTCGGAGCGACATCGCTCAGATCTCTCAGGTAAACAATGGCATCGCTGGTCTTATGCTCGGCGGTCTTGAGCTGCGCCATATCGTACAGCGCGTTGACGTCCGTGCGATCGCCTTTGATGGCCAGGCCGAACTCGCGCTCGGCGCTGCGGGCGTCATGCCGGCTGACGAAATACTCACCATAGGCGGTATGCAGCGAGGTAATCGTCGGATACGACTTTATGGCCGAGTCGAAGATCGCTTGCGCCTGTGCGGTCTGTCCGATGCCCGCGTACATCAGCGCTTTGCGAACCGTGACGGAGGCCTTCTCGGCGTCGTCGGCGCCGGCCGCGATGGCGTCATCGTAGGCTGAGGCCGCGTGGGGAATGTCATGTTCTTTCGCATACAGGTCGGCGCGGAAGACCAGCACGCCGAGATTCTTGGGATCCGCGGCAATTGCGCGATCGATAACGGCCAGTGCGTTCGGAAGAGTGTTTTGCGCCACCCACGTCTGCGCTTCTTTGACCAGCGGCGAGACGTCCTTGGGATCCAAGGCGTAGGCCTTTTCAAACTGCGCGCGCGAGTCGTCCCATTTTTGCTCGGCCGCATAGACGCCCGCGAGCGCCGTATACGCTTGCGGGTTGTCTTTGTTGAAGGTTACGGCGCGATTGGCGATGCGCTCGGCATCGGCCATGCGGTTCACCTTCACGTCCAAGTCGGCAAGCGTGGCCAGGATCGCAAGATTGGTCGGTTCCAAATTCGATGCCGCTTCAAGATCGGCGACCGCCGCGGGCCCGTTGTTCAACGCGGCCTGCGCCGAGCCGTCCAAATAGTACACCTGCGCGGTCTTCGTACCCAGCTGCAGCAACCGCTGCGTGATCGGTATCGCTGCTTCGGGGTGGTTGATGCTCAGGTATTGGCCCGCCAATTCGATCAGCGCTTGCGTGTCGTTCGGATTGGTTTTGAGTCTTCTGCATGAGGCGCGGGATGGCAATCCCCGGCGGCTCGGGCGAAGCGGTTGGAAGCGGCGCAGCGGTCGCTGTTGCGCTGGGGGTAGGCGTCGGTTTCGCCGCCCGGGCGGGCCCGGACGAGAACAGCGCCGCACAGACGGCGGCGAGAACGAAAAAGACGGCGGGCGAAATACGTTTCAAAACTCTAGTCCTTAATGGTGGTGCTACGGATAGACAACGCCCGGGGCGCCGCAATTGTCACGCATGCGCTTTCGCGCCTTGCACGAGGGTGGTTAATTCGGGAATGATTTGGAAGAGGTCGCCCACGACCAACAGGTCGGCGAACTCCCCGATGGGCACGGTTGCGTCGCGGTTAATGGCCACGATGGTGCTTGCGGACTGCATCCCGACCTTATGTTGAATGGCCCCTGAGATGCCGACGGCGATATAGAGCGGCGGGCTGACGACCTTGCCGGTCTGACCGATTTGGAGACTGTAGGGCACCCAGCCGGCGTCGGCTGCGGCCCGCGAGGCGCCGACGGCGCCGCCCAGCGCATCGGCCAGCGGCTTGAGCAGCGAGGTGAAGGGGTCCGGACCGCCCAAACCGCGGCCGCCGCTCACGACGACCGGCGCCTCTTCAAGCCCCATCTCGCCCGACGCTTCTTCAACTTCTTGCTCGATGACCAGCGCGTAGGTTTTTCCGGCCGGCTTCTCGATATCGGCGATCTGCGCGGCGCCGGCCGAGGGCTTGGCATCGAAGGCATTCGGGCGTACGGTCGCGACGCCGTACTCGCAGTTCTTAAAGCCGCTGGAAACGATTGCGGAGCCCTGCAGCTTCGGACCGACGGCGACGGCTTTACCGCCATTGAGATCAAATGCCGTGACATCGGAGTTCAACCCGGCATTCAAACGCGCGGCGACGCGTCCGGCGACATCGCGCCCTTCCATCGTATTGGGCACCAGCACCAACGCCGGCCCCGTTAGTTTTGCAACGGCCTCAATGTAATCGACGATCGGATCGAGGAAATACTTGTCTACATCGCCGTCTTCGGTGACGTAAATCGTATCGAGCGGATAGGCTCTGCAGCTTCTGCGCGAGTTCGCGTGCGCCCGCCCCCAGGATAACGGCCGTAGCTTTGCCGCCGAGCGCATCGGCCAGGGCGCGCGCCTGCGTTGCCAGTTCGAACGTGACCTTGCGCGTTTGGCCTGCCTGGTGTTCGACGAAAACGATAACGTGCTGCATCAGATCAGTTTTCTCTCCCGCAGGAAATCGAAGATGGCTTTGGCGCCCGACGCGCCGTCTTCAGCCTGAACAACGCGCGCTTTTTCGCGCGCCTTCGGTGCCGAGATCTGCAGCACGTCCGTTTTTGCGCCGTCGTTTCCAACGGCATTTTGCAGGTCCAGATCGGCAAGCGAAATAACGGCGATCGTCTTTTTCTTAGCGCCCATGATGCCTTTGAGCGAAGCGTACCGGGGCTCGCCGACAGCCATCGTCACCGTAATGAGCGCAGGCAACGGGCCGCTGACCACTTGATAGCCGCTATCCGTTTCACGCTGGGCTTTGATCTTTCCATCGCCGGCGTCATCGATCTTGCGCACGTTGGTAAGCGCAGGCACGCCCAGGTACTCGGCAAGTGCCCCGGGCACGCCGCCGGAGTTGCCGTCGTCGGCAAGACCGCCGCAGATGAGCAGATCGAAGCCGCGTTTTTTCAGCGCCTGCGCCATCGCGTACGACGTTGCCCACACATCGCTGCCTTCGAGTCCGGCATCGCTGAGCATCAGCGCATCGTCCGCGCCCATGGCCAGCGCTTTGCGAATCGTTTCCTTGCCGCTCTCAGGCGCCATCGTAAAGATGGTAACCGTGGTATCGCCGCCGAGCTTTTCTTTAGCTGAAGCGCCGCCTCGATCGCGTACTCATCGAACGGATTGATGACGGTTTCAAGTCCGGTTCGCACCAGACGTTTGGTGCCGGGATCGATGCGTTTCGGCGCATTCGTGTCCGGGACCAATTTGAGTGTGACCACGATCTTCACGTGGGTCGGTGACCTCCTGGGAGAATGGGCATGAGGGCTATACAAGGTGCATCCCACAAACGGCATGCATTTGTGGGAGCGAAACAACCCGTGATGATTGCGCCGACGGTGGGGCCGACCCTGCCAAGCCGCGATAAGGATGGCGATGAATTTAGGAACGGTTCTCATTTTCGCGGCGACCCTGGCCGCGGCGCCTTCGCCCGCGCCTAGCCCACCGCCCGACCCGTGCGGCGAGGGCGGACATACGTCCGTGCTCGGGGCCATCAACCGGCCGACGGTAGGCTACAGCCCATGCGCGGTTAAGCCGCATGAAGCCCTGCTTGAATTGGGGTACCAGTGGTCACTGGGTGACGTGCGCCAGCAGCAGGTCCCGCAGGGCTTCCTGCGATTCGGCTCGGCGCACGACTTTGAGTGGGATATCATCGGGCCGGCCTACTTGGGGCAACAGACCCCCGCGGCCGCCTATGGCTTCGCGGACGCGGGAGTGGGGGCGAAGTGGGAGATCGCTCACGACGGCGCAAGCGCGACCGGCATCGACTTGCTGCTCACCGCGCCCACCGGCGCCGCCGCATTCACCGCCGGCAAACCCACCGAAACGATCAATCTCGATTACAGCCGCTCGCTTTCATCGCGCCTGGGCATTGCAGCGACCGCCGGCGTGGTGCACGGCAACGGATATGTCGCGGCACTTCCCTCGATGGTACTCACCGATCAATTCAATTCGCGCTCGCAGATCTATGGCGAGGCATTCGCGCAAACGAAAACCTCGGCGGGCGGCGGCGCGCTGTTCGGTCTGGACGGCGGCGTGCAGTACGTACTTATGCCGCGGCTGGAGCTCGATATGGAGCTTGGCCGCACGATCTCCGATTCAGCGCGGTTGCACTACTATGGAATCGGCGTGGGCGTGCGCCTCTAAGTTTTAGACGTGCTCGTCCGGCTCGGCGTGATGCGCGTCGCGCTGATCCTCACGATTCGGGTCGGCATCCGTTTCCGCATACGCCGGCGGATCGACCTCTACGCTTTCGCGCTCGGGCTCGTCCTCGTCGTCAAATCGCTCTCGTTCCATACCTATTTCTCCTCGACGTTGACGCCGGTTTCGTGTAACCGGCTGCAGAGTTCGCGCGGGTCGGCGTAGACGCGGTAAGCGCCGGCCGCGGTCATCTCGCTCTCTGCGTACCCGCCCGTGAGCAAACCGACACCCAAGAAGTGCGCGCGCTGCGCGGCGAGCATATCCCAAACGCTGTCGCCCACGACCATGGTGTCCTCCGAGCGGCTCTTGAGTTTCTTTGCGGCCTGCAAAAAGAGTCGGGATCGGGCTTGGCGTTGGGCGCGTCATCGCCGGTGATAACGGGAACGCGATCGCTCAACTGCAGCATCTGCAGAAACTGCCCGATATCTTTTAGCGTCCCGCTGGACGCGATGGCGTAGGGCACGCCTGCGCGATCGAGCGTCGCAAAGAGATCGTGCACGCCGGCAAACACGGTGATGCTTGACTGCATGCGGCGCATCTCTTGCGTATGCAGCTGCTCTAAGCGCTTTGCTTGCCCGCTTTCAATGTGGGAGCCGACTTCGAGCTCCAGCGCGTGAATCAGCAGCGTCCCACTCATTCCGATCTTGCGGTGAATCCGCCACATGGGCACGTCGTAGCCGGCGCCGGCGAGGGCCGCATGCCAGGCGAGCACGTGCGGATAGACGGTATCGACCAGCGTTCCGTCCAGGTCGAAGATGAAGGCGGGCACTGCCGGGCTACTTTTTCTCCTGGACGTCCTGTACGTCCGGATCCAGCTTCACATCTTCTTCGGCTTCCTCGCGTACCGAGCCGCGGGCTTTACTCTGGTTCTCGGTCAGCGCATCTTGAAAGATCTCGCCCGAGCGGTCGGTCGTTTTTTTGACATCGTTTGTATCGTTCATGGACGGCTTGTACCCATTTGCCGCCCTGCAGGAAGAAGGCGAATAATCGCTTACAGAAGCTCTAATATGAAGTTTTCGCTGATTTTCGCGCTTGTCGCGGCTTTAGGTCTCGCGCCCGCCTGGGCGCAAACTGCCAACGATGCGTTTACCCCCGAGGTACCGTCGTCAACGGCGTACGCAACGCAGTCCTCGCCCATGACCTTGGTTTTAGATGCCCGCGACGCCTCGCGCGGCCTAATGCATTCGCACATGAGCATTCCGGCGCGCCCGGGCGCGTTTACCTTCGTGTATCCGAAATGGATTCCGGGCGAACACGGCCCCACGGGCCCGCTGGGCGATATCTCGCAGATTCGGGTAAGCGCCGGCGGCCACGCACTGGCATGGCACCGTGATGTCGTGGACCTGTACGCGTTTCACGTCAACGTTCCGGCCGGCGTCTCGGCCATCGACGTGGACTTCACGATTCTGACGAACGCCCGCGGCGATACGATGTCGGCGCATAACGCGGCAGTCATTAACTGGAACCGCGATTTGTTTTATCAGAACGACGTCAACTCGCACGAGTACTACGTCAAGCCCAGCATCATCTTGCCGCACGGCTGGGATTATGCAAGCTCGCTCTACGGCGCCAAGCGCACAGGCGACCGTGTCGACTTTGATGAGGCGGCGCTCAATTTCTTGATCGACTCGCCGCTCGATATGGGGCGTTACGCCAAACATTATTTGATCTGGAAAGACGGCAACGCGACGCAGTGGCTCGACATCTTTGCCGACAAACCGCAGGATCTGGATTTCTCGCCGAAAGTCCTGGCGGGCTACAAGCATATGCCCAAGCAAGCATTTGCGCTCTACGGGTCGCGCCACTGGACGTGGTACCACTCGCTGCTCGTGCTTAGCGATGCCATCGGCTTTCAAGGAATCGAGCATCACCAGAGCAGCGACGATCGCGCTCCCGATGATTTTCTCACCAATCCGGGCGAACAGCTCGCGGGCGGTGATCTGGTCACGCACGAACTCTCGCATTCTTGGAACGGCAAATACCGGCGCCCCTACGATTTGACGACGCTCAATTTTCAAATTCCGCAACGTACCGACTTGCTCTGGGTGTACGAGGGAATGAACCAGTATTTGGGCGATCTGCTCTCGTTCCGCAGCGGCATCCGCGAGCCCAAGGATTATCCCGAATATTTCGCTTCGATTTATGCCGACATGGACACTGAGTCGGGCCGCAACACGACGCCCATCTCGGATCTGACGATCGGCGCGCCGTTCTTCTATACAGCGCGCGGCGACTACGGTTCGCTGCGGCGCAACGCCGGCGACTTTTACACCGAGGGCGAGCTGATCTGGATGGACGTGGACACGATCATTCGTCAGCAAACGGGCGGTGCACGCTCGCTGGACGACTTCCTGCACGCCTTCACCGCCCCGGCCGTAACCGGACCCATCACCAAGACCTATACGCGTGCCGATGTCGAAGGATTACTGAACGGCGTGGCACCGTACGATTGGCACAATTTCTTCGAACGCTACGTCTATCAAGTCTCCGAGCACCCGCCGACGGACGACATTGCGCGCGCGGGTTGGAGACTGGTGTATAACGACACGCCGAATAAGTTCGTCCAAGCCCGCAGCGGCTTGGAGCACGGCATCACACAGTGGTATGGCCTGGGGATCGAGATTAGCGGCGAGGGCACTATCCAAGATGTGCGCGAGAACTCCGCGGCCTGGAAAGCCGGACTTGCGCCCGGCACAAAGATTCTCGCCATCGACGGCCAGCAATTCGATCCGGACGTGTTGGATTATTCGCTCAAACAAGCTCAGCACTCGACGCGGCCCATGGTGTTCATCGCAAATAGCGGCGGCAATGTGGGCACGTACACGATCAACTACCACGGCGGCGCGCGTTATCCGCATCTGGTGCGCATTAAGGGCACGCCCGATATGTTCGCCAAGATCATGGCGCCGCGCTAAAACCGCTACACAGCTGCCTCCGCCGTTGCTTTGTGGTACAAAGTAATGGCGGAGGCGGCATGAAATACATTTTGTGGGCCGCGGGAATCGCGGCTCTTTTGTTTGCGGTGTACGCGAGCTGGTCGGCGTTCGGACCAGTGCATGTGGTTGCTATCGGCCAGCGGATCCAACACGACGACTTCTTCTTCACCGTGCAGCACGTAACGGCGGTGCCTGGACCGGCTGGGACGCGCTACACGGTCAGTATCCTTGTGGAGAACCAGGCCAAGCGTGTCCCCTATACGTGGCGCGACGGCATCACGGTCATTCGCGATGCCGACGGAAAGACGTATGCGCCCGTTTCGAGCGGTACGTTTACGCTGGATGCGGGCGAATCGCGGACGGCTCGGGTTGCGTTCCTGTTGCCCGCAAATGTGCGAGGCCCAGCGCTGCGTTTTTGGGACGGCATTTTTATGGGCGATGCGCTCAATGGCGTCCGCTATGCGCACGAGGAGGTTGCGTTGCAATGAAGCGCACCAGCGCGCTTCTACCGATAGGCATGTCGCTCACTGCGCTTGGGATCGTGCTGGCGCACGCGGCAACCCACGGCATCGTACACGAAGCGGATGAGGGGACGGCGGCCCATCTATTTCAGCTGCTGATGGTTGCGCAGGTTCCGATCATCATCTTCTTCGCGTTCAAATGGCTCCCGCGCGCCCGGCGCGAGGCGATGCTGGTCTTGGCCATGCATGGCGTCGCCATTCTTGCGGCCTGCGCCTCGGTGTATTTCTTGACTTAGGCGATTGCGAGCTGAGGCGCCGGTTTGCGCTCACCCAGAAGCTGAATGGCGAAGCCTTCTTTGATAAGTCTGCGCGCGACTTTGAGCGCTCCTTCGTCGTGTTTGAGAAGTGCGGATATTTGAACCGCCGATCGGGCGCCCAATTCCCCGATCACCGCGGCTGCGCCGGGCCCGAAAATCATCGTCTTGTGTGAAAACGAGAGTCGCGTGCTCTCATCTGCGGTCGTGAGTTCGTACAGCAGATTGGGGCGCAGCGCGATGTAAGAGTCTTCATTGAGCGCCACAAGGTTTGCGAGCTGCTCGAGCTGCCCCTCGAGGGGGTTGCGCCGTTCAGTTACAAAGGTTTGCTCCATCCGCTCCGCTGCCGCCCGTATTTCGTCGGGCGTCAGCGAGTGCAGGATGCTAAAGAGTTCGGCATCGGTAGGGGGTTGGTGCGGGCTCTTGCGCCACTCGACATCCCGTTCCGCAACTGCATTAACGGCGTTCTCGATGATTTGCGCCCACCGGTACGGATGAAGTCCCAAAGTCAGGTGCAATGAAAGGTCCTCGTTCGTTATTCCCTCATGCACGAATCCGCGAGGAAGATAGAGCACGTCGCCGGGCTTCATGTCAATATGCATGAGCGGTTCGCCGATCGGGTGCACCTTCTTGTCGAAGAGCTGATCGTCTAGCGGCAAGTCGAATGCCGATCCGTAAACGCGCCAGCGCTTCGAGCCCCGGACCTGTAGGATCAGGGTATCGTGGGTATCGTAATGCGGGGCGAAACCCTGGCTGCCCGGCGGAGTCAGGTAAACGTTCGGATTGATGGGATGCCGAAAATGCGCCTCGAGTTGCCGGCAAAGTGTCGACAACGTCACTGAATACTGGTCCATCGCATCCAAAACAACGGTACAGCCCGAACTGAACAATGAGCTGAGGCGATCGGGCTCGATGATGTCGCTCGGAGGCTTCTTTTCCTCAAGCTTTTTCTTTTTTTGAAGACGCGTATAGGTCTCGGGGCGCTGCTGCACCCCTTCCCTCACGAGGCGGACATCTTTGGTGCGAAGCACGCTCCCATACAGGATGCGCTCGAGTTCGGCAAGGCTGAAAAAGGCCGCAAAATAATCGTCGCAGCCTCCGCGATCGATATACAGGGGTTTGCGCTCGAAATAGTGCTCGGCGAATTCCTCTATCGAATGGGGCGCGAGCAGCCCGCTAAAGGTCAGCCCGATCCGCTCTATCCGCGCTCCACATGGTCTCTCCTCGCTTCTTGTATAGCCCGCTTCAAGCGTACTCCCGGCCGAACGGTATTGGCGACGCGTATTTGAACCAGCAGGACGCCTCGCGCTT
This sequence comes from Vulcanimicrobiota bacterium, assembly GCA_963702335.1. Taxonomy (GTDB): domain Bacteria; phylum Vulcanimicrobiota; class Vulcanimicrobiia; order Vulcanimicrobiales; family Vulcanimicrobiaceae; genus DASSRQ01. The sequence goes on from CAVPCC010000022.1 coordinate 27,183, forward strand.
GGCTTATGCGGCATAGTCCGTCCGGACCATACGCGGCTAAACAATGCCTGAAAAGCCCTCCGCCGAAGCGGAGAGCTTTCCGGGCTACCAACCACCCTTTAGGAGCTCAGCTGAGCACTCCACCGTCGTCGCAGGACGCGCCTAGGCCGTTATTATCATTCGAGCCCGTGCATGTAGGTGTCGAGGCAAATCCCGATGCTCCGCTATAGAGTTCCAGTGCGGAATAGGAAGTGAGTAATGCCGGTTTCGTGTAGTCCATTTTGTTTTCTCTTCCTAGAAGCAGTATATTCGCACGATCGAAGCAGCAAAACTCCGCGCGGCTTACTCCAAGGATACGCTGCCCGCGGTGGGCGCGCTAATCCAAGGTGTATCAGAGTTACGTGGGTCATTCTGCGTGCGCCCCTCGATCTTCAGACGGCCTGTTTGCGCAATATGGTCCACCCGGCTCATCCTTATGCGCGGCATACGGCCCAACCGAAGCAGATAAGATGCGACGTTCGCATCGTTGCTCGCACGTCGACGGCTGCTAAGATAGCAGAGAAGCATAAAAAGGACGGTCTTAGTTAAATGGAAATCGAGCAGGCATCGCGACAACCCACCGCAGGGCACAAGGCATACGAACCGGCCCGTTTGCTGCTCACGTATGACGCAACGACCCTTGCTCTACAAGCCACGGGGTTCTCGTCGTCGCCGGCCGGGTGCGCCGATGTATCCGAAGCCGCCGACGTGTGATTTTGAAGTGTCCTGGGATGAACCGTCCCAGCCAAAACTATGGGAGGCCCTTATTGGAGCCGGCGTATTTGTTTTTCCCCATTTTGTATTGGCTCGGCGTCGCTTACACGCATCGTAAGCCGGGGTGGACCGACGATTTACGACCACCCGCGGCGACACCGCGGTTTGGGATGACCGGGACTTGAACCCGGACGCCCTTTCGAGCAGCAAATTTTAAGTCTGCTGTGTCTACCGATTCCACCATCATCCCATGGCGCGCATGACTTAGCCGCCGAGCGGCAATCTACTGCCCGGCCTGCAGCGGGGTATACCCTAGCGGCATGTTCGAACCCAGTAGTGATGAACCACGACAAGGCAGGCAGGCCCCTGCGCAGCGCACCAAATTCGCGAACCGGATGCTCGATGCACTCCCCGTTGCGCAGGCGGATCGGCTAACGCCGTATCTGCGGCGCGTCTTTTTGCAGCGCGACCAAGTGATGCAAAGCCCGGATGACACGATTACCGGGCTGCACTTCCCCATCGATACGTTCGCATGGGCCTGGACCGAAACGACCGGCTCGGATCGCCCAACATCGGTGCTTACCACCGGGCGGCGCGGCGTCATCGAGTGGAACCGCGTGCTGGAGTCCGACCGCGGCGCAACGTGCGTGACCATCGTCTCGCCGGGTGCGGCCTGGCGGCTTCCGATCGAAATCTTCGATCAGCTTCCCAAAGGGCACGCGCTGCACCGCATGATGCTGCGCTACGCATACTCGTGTATTTTGAACTCCGCGTGCCGCCTTGCATGCAATTCGGAGCACAATGTCGACCAGCGCTTGGCGCGCTGGCTGCTGTGGGTCGCGGACGAATCGGCGCACGTGGAGTTTTCGATCACGCACCAGCAGATTGCCGATATCGCTGCCATCCGCCGTCCGTCGGTCTCGCTCGCGCTCTCGCAGTTCCAGCGCGAAGGCCTCATCCGCTCGCAGCACGGGCGACTTCGCCTGGTGGACCGCGCACGGCTCGAAAGTATGGTTTGCCGCTGTTATTGGACCTTGTACGAGAACTGCGAGGCGGTCTTCAAAGAATAAAAAACGGCGCCGGTGAAGGCGCCGTTTTTCCGTTCGTTACACCGTGGGCGTATCGCCGCCCGAATCGCTCAGGCCCGCTCCGAATTCGCGCGCCTGCTCTTTGAGGGAGCTGGTTGCCGCCTCGCGCGTGGCCTCGATCGTTTCTTTGATGACTTCGCCGCCACGCCGCACCGCTTCGCTGCCGGCTTGACGAACGCGGTCCTTCACATCGTCGGTGATGGGTCCGATCCGGTCGGATTCGAACTGCGTGACCGGCAGAACCATGCCGATCAGGAACCCAATCGCTAAGCCTCCAATCAGCATTGCAACCGGATTCTCCATCGGATTGACGTTGCCGATACTGCCCGCGATCGATTGGCCCGCATCTTGCAATTTGTCGCGGACGTCGCTCACGCGATCGGAGACCGCATCCTTTACGCCGTCCACGCGGCCGCGCACATTCTCTTTGGCGCGCTCAACCACGTTGGCATTTTCAGCCACCGAACGAACGTCTTGCGCAACGCGTTCGCGTGCCGTCGTTACCTGGCTGATTTCATCCCGCTCTTGATCCATTCTACATCCTCCTTCACGCTACGCGTCGTTTTATCGAATTCAAGTGGAAGGGTCGTACGAAGTTTGGCAATCGCTGCGCTGATGAGCGCCGCTGCCGCAAAACCCCAAAGCGCCGTCACGACCAGTGCTGCAAGCCAAGGCGCCATCGCAAGCGAGAGCGCAATAATCAGCAGCGCGGTCAGCGCGCCCAGAAAGGCCAGCCCCATAACGGCGCCGCCCGCGATCCACACGCCCGCGACGGCCAAGCCGCCCAGCTGTTCGGTCGCTTCTTTTTTGAAAAGCGCAAGTTCTGCGCGAAATAGATCGCCCAGATCCTCGGCTAAGTGGTGCAGCGAATCACCGAGCGATTCGCGCTCGCCTTGCATTTACTCGTAGCCCCCGTTGCTCGAGCCATACGACTCTTTGTAGGGCACGGTCCGGCTGGAATCGGATGCTGTGCGTACGGCACGCGCCAAGGCAAGCCCGCTGACAAAACCAACGCCCGTTAAGAGCCAAGTCCGTCCGCGGGCGGCGTTTTGCAGGTCGCTGAGCATTTGCAGGCCGTCGTTGTTGCGCAGATAGCGTGCCATGCCGGTTGCGCGTTCGGCAAGTCCGCTCGCCATGTCCGCCGCCTGCGGTTCCCCGCGCTCGCGCAGAATGTCGCCGATTTCGCGCGCGAGGTTGGTGTAGTGCTCAACGCGATCGGCCAGCAGCCCCGTCCCACGATCGACGGCTTGGTTGATCATTGATTGGGAGCGCCGCATCAAATCATTTCGGGTCTGGTCGTAGCTTACCGCCATGTGTGTTCTCGTTTCCCTTCGTGAAGCTGCGTTAGGTTGCAATTCATACCCAGCGCGTGCAGTGGCGCCACGCTGCTAAAGGGCTGCTTCCCCGCTCTGCAAATCGGCCTGCGCTTGCGCATTTCATGTTACGATAGCGGAACGAGAACCGCACTCTTTTCCGATCGCGCGCACGCCGGCAGCGTGCTTGCACAGCTGATGAGCGACCGCTATGCGGCGGCCGCCCCGCTGGTTCTCGCCTTGCCGCGAGGCGGCGTTCCGGTAGCCGCAAAGATTGCAGGCTCGTTACGAGCGCCGTTGGACGTTTTCATCGTGCGCAAATTGGGAGCGCCGGGCCGGCCCGAGCTGGCCGTCGGCGCTATTGCCGGCGGCAACGTGCAGGTGGTCGATCGCGAAGCGCTCGCGCGCTTGCACATCGACGAGCGCACATTCGCCGCCATTCTGAACCACGAGCGCGACGAGTTGCAGCGGCGCGAACTTGCGTATCGCGCGGGCCGGCAGCCGCTTGCGCTGAGCGGACGCGCCGTTATTTTAGTCGACGACGGCCTTGCGACCGGAGCCAGTATGTTCGCGGCTATCCTTGCGGTGCGCTCACAGCACCCCAAGCATCTTGCCGTTGCAGTTCCCGTTGCCCCGCGCGAAACGGCGGCGCAAGTAGCAGCGCAGGTGGATACGCTGGTGTGTGCAGCCACGCCCGAGCCATTCACGAGCGTGGGCGCATTTTACGCGGACTTCGCACAGGTAAGCGACGAAGAGGTGCGCAAGATGCTCGCGTGAGTTCGGAGACGGAAAATGTAACCGTGGGCGGCAAACGCGTCGCCTTAACGAACCTGAACAAGATTTTCTGGCCCGAACTCGGCCTCACCAAGCGCGATCTCATCACCTACTACGATGCCGTGTCGGCCGTCTTGCTGCCACACGTGCGTGGGCGCGCGATGGTCATGAAACGCTACCCCAACGGCATCACGGGCGAGTTCTTCTTCATGAAACGCGCGCCGCAGTCGCGCCCGGATTGGATTGAAACCTGCGCCATCGGTCACCGCTCCGGCAACGTTATCGATTTTCCCATCGTGCAAGACCGTGCGGCACTGTTGTGGGTGATTAACCTGGGCTGCATAGATCTCAATCCGTGGTACGCCCCGTGTGCCACGCCGGATCGCCCCGACTTCCTGCATTTCGATCTCGATCCGAACGGCGCCCCGTTCAGCGCAGTGCGCGAGGCGGCCCTAATCGTGCGCGACGCGCTCGAAGCGATGGGCATGACGGTGTACGCGAAAACGTCGGGCGGTAAAGGGATGCATCTCTACGTCGGCATCAAGCATGGCCCGGTGCAGCACGACGTGTGGCGGCTGGCAAAGACGATCTCGGTGGAACTGGCAAAGGGTCACAAAGACCTGCTCACGTCCGAATACAAGATCGCCAAACGCCCGCTCAACCGGGTGCTGCTCGACTACAACCAAAACCGCCTGGGCGCAACACTCGCCTCGGTCTACTCGGTGCGCCCCAACACGTTTGCCGGCGTTTCGATGCCGGTCACCTGGAAGGAAGTGGAGCGCGGCGTGGACCTCCAGGATTTCACCATGCTTAATGCGGTCGCACGCATCAAGGAAAACGGCGACCTGTGGAAACCGCTCACGCAGAACCGCGGACGCTTTAACTTGGAACCATTGTTGCAATGATTCCCGCCATTGTGCTCGCAGCGGTTCCGCTTCTATTTCCAACGGTCTTCCCCGGAACGCCGCCGCCTCGTTTACAGACAGATGTGCAAGTGAACACTCATGGATATCTTGCCATCATTCGCTATCTTCCGCTGTGTCACGGCATGTGGCCATCGTGCGGGTACGCAGAGGTTGCCGGAAGCGACAACCCGTCGTTGTCCACCCTGTGTCCTTCACATTCAATCGAAGCTAAACCACGAATCACCGTCAAATTCTTGGGGCATATAGCGACGTACACTCCGAATTATTGCCGATACGGCCGCCCGGAAGCGATGCTCACGTTTCGCCGGGGCCGTTATTATTATCAGATTGGCGCTTTCAATGCGACGCTGAACCAGCTTGAAGCGATGGCTCGCAGCTTATCGGCGCTGCCGCCATGCGAACCTCCCGTCGATGACTCGCGACTATGCCACGTTCCTCTATCGGGATTTCCGAAGGCGCGTCGTGCCCTTCGATAATTTGCCGCTGCAGCCGCCTATTGAGGCGATGGAGGCGCGGGCGCAACAGAAGATTCCGCGCGGCGCGGACTGGCTGTACGAACCGAAATGGGACGGTTTCCGCTGCATCGCGTTTCGCGACGGCGCAGACGTCGTGTTGCAGTCGAAATCGGGGCAGCCGCTGGAGCGGTATTTTCCGGAAGTCGTCGCAGCCGTACTGGCACTTCCCGCCAAGCGCTTCGTCATCGACGGCGAGATTGCGATCGCATCGGACGAAGGGCTCGACTTCGATGCGCTGCTTCAACGCATCCACCCGGCGGCATCGCGCGTGCAAAAGCTGCTAAAGAGACGCCGGCCGCATACTTCGTCTTCGACTTGTTGTCCGAAGGTAAAACGGCAAGCCACGCAAAGCCGCTCGCGGACCGGCGGCGGCTTTCTTCAGGTCTTCGCCCAGAAGAACTTCTCGGATAAAAAGAACGTGCTGCTCTCGCCCGCGTCGCCGGAAATCGCGCAGGCCGAGCAGTGGCTCGCGGGCGGCACGCAGTGGTTCGACGGCGTGATTGCTAAGCGCCTCGATGCGCCGTACGCCTTCGGCAAACGTGACGCCGTCGTCAAAATCAAACGCGCGAACAGCGTGGACTGCGTCGTCGGCGGCTTCCGTCTGAGCAAAGACGGCAGCACCATCGGCTCGTTGCTGCTGGGTTTGTACGACCGTGAAGGCCTGCTTCATCTCGTGGGGTTTGTCGGCTCGCTAAGCGCCGCCGAGCGCAAGCGCGCAAACGAGAAACTCCGGCCGATCGTTCAAGAGCCGGGCTTCACGGGCGCGCGCCCGGGCGGCCCTAGCCGATGGAGTTCGGGCAGCGCCGAGTGGTTCCCGGTCAAGCCGTCGATCGTCGTTGAAGTGCAGTACGATCACGTCACCGGAAAGCGCTTCCGCCACGGCGCGCGCTTCCTGCGCTGGCGCCCCGACAAAGCCCCGGCACAATGCCGAATGGACGAAGTTTTTTAGCCGTTGCAGATGCGGGTAAGAGCGGATAGATATCACAATCCGGAGGTACTACGTGGCAACAGCACAGCGCACGACCGATCACGAAGAGATTCGCCGCTGGGTCGAGCAGAACGACGGGCGTCCGGCCGTCGTCGAAGGCACCGGCGTGTTGCGAATTGACTTCGGTCAACCCGAGCAAAACTTAAACGCGCTCGATTGGGAACAGTTCTTCGAGATTTTCGATCGCAGCAATCTTGCCTTTCTGTACGATCCCCAGGCCACATGGTCAAATTCGTAAACGGAGGGACGGCTATGGCAGCATCAAACGGCCGGCGCAAAAAGAGCACCGGCGGACGCAAAAAGAGCACAGGCGGACGCAAAAAGAGCACCGGCGGACGCAAAAAGAGCACCGGCGGTCGCAAGAAGGCCACCGGCGGACGCAAGAAGGCCACCGGCGCACGCAAGAAGAGCACCGGCGGACGCAAGAAGGCCACCGGCGGACGCAAGAAGAGCACCCGCAAATACGGGCCGAAGGCCGGCAAGAAAGTCGAGCGTTCGATGCGCGAAATGAAAGAGGGCAAGCTCAAATCCGGCCGCAGCGGTAAGAAAGTGACAAGCCGCAAGCAAGCAATTGCGATCGGCCTTTCGGAAGCGCGGCGCAGCGGAGGCAAAGTACCCGCTCGCAAGAAGAGCCGCAAGCGTTCATGACTGACGGAGCGATAGCGCGCGTCCAATCCGATGCGATCGACACCGCAACGACGCCGATATTGGACGCGCGTTCGCACCCCGGCAAAGAGCAAATCCGCGGCGCGCTGCGCTACGATCCCAAAGCACTGCTAAGCGAAGAGCGCCTCGCGCTGCCGCTTCCACACGAGAGTCCCATCGTGGTCTACGCCGACAACGAGCAGATGGCCGAGCAAATCGCCGCCCGGCTCATCGAAGGGGGCTACGCGCAGGCGGCAGTTCTGGAGGGCGGATTCGACGCGTACAAGGCGCTCGATTTGCCGGTCGAACCGGCAACGCAAGAACAGCCCGTTCCAGGGAACGAGTCGAGCGGAATTCCGCGCGCTTAATCGCTAAGCCGCGGCGGTGAGAGCTGCAGCAGGTTCAGGATGTGGGAGATTCGCGTCGCGTACGTTTCTTGACCGCTACGCAGCAACTCGTCGCGCAGGCCGCGCAGTTCTTCCACTGCGCGGCTCACGTTTGGCTTGCTCATCTCGCGGAACATCTCGCGCGCGCGGTTGAAACGCGTCTCTTCGTCGTCTTGCTGAACCGGGCGGCGTTCGAATGAGGGCAATTCCTCGGAGTGTCCCAACACGATGTCGCCCACGATCTCGATGATGGCGTCGGCATGCACGCGCGCATTCGTTGCGGCTAAGTCAACATACCGCTCTTCGCGATCGCGGGCGGAGATGGCGATCAGATTGGCTTCAACGCAGAGTTCCAGCAGGCCGCCGACCAGCGGCACCGCGTCGGACGCCGCCTCCAAGTAGGCCTCGTAAACGTCATCTTCATCTTCATCGGCCGCATCCAAATAATCGTTCCATGCGCGCCGCGCGTCCAGTACGGCGCGGTAAACCTCAGAATCTGCCATGGCGCGCAAGTTCTAGCCGGGGCCGGGCATTACAGTTTTTGAGAGGCGAGCAGCGTGCCAAGCAAGAGATCGTTGGTCGATACGATCGCACTCGTGCTGCCGGTCAGGTCGAATAGTTCGTCGAGCACGAGTAAGCCGGCGGGCAGGATGTCCGCGCGCTGCGGATTGATGCCGGGCAGCTGCTTGCGGGATGCAACATCGCGCGCGCGCAGTTGCGCGAAGGCTGCGTGCAGTCCAGAGCGCGAAAGCTCTTCGTAGGCAAACGTGCGGCGCTCTTGCTGCAGCAGGTTGACCGCGGTTGTTGCGCTGCCGCCCACGAACACGATGCGATCCGGACGGCGGAATGTCGTGAACGGTTTCAGCGCATCGCGCACCATCGCGCGGGCGACGTCGAGTGTTTCATCGCTGATGAAGGCCTGCGCGCCGGCAAGTTCGGGCACGGCTTCGGTTAAACGCACCGCGCCAATCTCGCATGATACGACGTTCTGGGCCCGCGGTTTGTATCCGCCGGCGCATTCAGTGCTGCCGCCGCCCACATCGAAAACCGTGTAGTACGGAGCATCGTCCAGTGCGCTGACGGCGCCCGCAAACGAGCGGCGAGCCTCTTCTTCACCCGTGATAATCTGCAAGGGCGAGCCCGCCACGGCGCTCACGCGGGCGGCGAAATCCTCACCGTCATCGGCGCGCCGTAGTGCACTGGTGGCGATGGCTGCGATGTCGTCCGTGTGTTCGCGCAGCGCGCGAACGTGACTGCTCACCGCCTCTAGGTGCGCTGGACGGCCTCGTCGTTTAAACAGCCCGACTCTTTAAGCCCCTCACCGATGCGCGTGCCGACCGAGCGCGCCAGCAGAACCTGCGGCGGCGAGGTCATGCGGGCCGCCAGGGCACGCGTGGAGTTCGTGCCGATCGAAACGACGCCCGCGATCACCGTTCGGTTGAATGGCGCGATTCAAAGAACGCCGCGCGCTTTTTCTTGCGCAGAAAATGGCGCTCGTGTGCGGGCGGCGCGTCGGGCACCTCCCACTCTTGCGTCATCTTCAAATAGCCGGCTATCTGTTCTTCAAGCGAATCGTCATGCAATTGCGGGGCAAGCATGACCAGCGGCCTTCGTCCCTCGGTCTTGATGACGAAATCCAGCACTTTGCGTCCGGAGATGGCGCGATCGTAAGCGGCGCGATTCTTCTCGTAATCCACCAGCGGCGCGCTCGCCAGCCGGCCGTCCTGCAGGCGCACGGTAACGCCGTACGCATTAATGTTGATGACGCTGCCGCGATCGAGTTCGCTCACTAAGGCGGAGTGGCGCCGGGTTTAAGGTAGATCAGCGCTTCGTTTGAACGCGTCAGATGCAGGCGCTCGTGAATCTCGGGCACTGCGCCTTCGGGATCGTTCAGTTTGCGGATTTCGCGCTCTTCCTGACGGCGGCGCTCGCGCAACGTGTCGATATCTTGCTGCACCGATGAAAGCGAACGCGCCATCGCCACGTTTTCATTGACGATATGCGCGAATTGAATGGACACTAAAGTGAAGAGGGCGATAGCGACGATAGTAAAAACCAATCGCCGGACTAGTTTCACGACACCCATTCGCCTATGCGACGGTATTTCAGATAACGTGCCTCCCGCAGGCGCTCGGGCGGCATCGCAGCAAGATCGCCCAGCGCTAACTCGATAACATTCAGCACGCGCGCGATCGTTCCCGCCCCGTCGCGGTGCGCGCCGCCCAAGGGCTCCGGCACGATCTGGTCGACAATTCCGAATTTCTGGAGATCTTGCGCCGTCAGTTTCAGATGTTCGGCCGCCTCGTCGGCTTTGGACGCATCGCTCCAAAGGATCGCCGCGCAGCCCTCTGGGCTGGCAACCGAATAATAGCTGTTCTCCAACATGACGATCCGATCGGCAATGCTCAGGGCCAGCGCGCCGCCGCTGCCGCCCTCGCCGATAACCGTGGCCACAATGGGCACCGGGGCAATGGAAAACTCATACAAACAGGCCGCAATCGCCTCAGATTGCGCCCGCTCTTCCGAGGCCGCCGACGGATCCGCGCCCTTGGTGTCCACAAAGGTGACGATAGGCACGCCGAAACGGCCGGCGAGCTTGGCTAAGCGTTGGACTTTGCGGTACCCCTCGGGTGAGGGCATACCGAAGTTGCGCCGCACGTTTTCTTTAGTATCGCGGCCGCGCTGTTCGCCGATGACCATGACGGCCCGTCCGTGCAGCTTGGCCAGGCCCCCCACGATCGCGTGGTCGTCGCGATACTGACGATCGCCGTGCAGCTCGTCGAATTGCTCGAACTGCGAGAGGTAGTCGGCGGTGGTGGGCCGGTTGGGATGCCGTGCCATATGCACTTTTTCCCAGGGCGACATCGAGCCGAAGATCTCGTGCTGAATCTCGCCGTACTTCTTTTCCAGCGCCCGGATCTCGGCCGACATGTCCAGCGGCTGCGAGGCGTTGGCCGTGCGCAGCTCGTCGATGCGCCGCTCGAGTTCCAGCAGTCCCTTCTCGCGCTCCACGATGATATTGTTCATGCGCTTGCCCCGTGCGCGCGTTTGGTGTTGGCTTTGCCGGCGGCGGCGTACTCCAGCAGCCGCGTGAGGGTCGCCTTAACGTGCGCGCGCGGCACAACGGCATCGATGTGCCCTTTGTCCAGCAAAAATTCGGCCGTCTGAAACTGGTCGGGCAGTTTCTGGCGGATCGTCTGTTCGATAACGCGCCGTCCGGCAAAGCCGATCATCGCCTTGGGTTCGGCCAATATAATATCCGATTGAAATGCGAACGAGGCCGAGACGCCGCCGGTCGTGGGATCGGTCAGAACGGTAATGAACGGATTCCCGTCTTCCATCAGGCGCGCTACGGCCGCCGTGGTTTTGGCCATCTGCATGAGCGCAAGCATGCCCTCTTCCATGCGCGCGCCGCCGCTCGCCGTAAAAATAATGCAGGGCAGTTTCTGCTGCAGCGCCGCTTCCAGCAGCATGGTGATGCGCTCGCCGACGACCGTACCCATCGTGCCGCCGCGAAAATGGAAGTCCATGACGCCCAGTGCCGTCCTGAAGCCGCCGATCGAGCAAATGCCGCAGATCACGCCCTCTGAGAGATTCGATTTTTCGCGATCGGCGGCCAGCTTTGCCGTATAAGCCTTCTTATCGACCCACTGCAGCGGATCGCCGGGCAGTACTTCGTTGCCGATCTCCGCAAAATCGCCATCCACCAGCGTTGCGATGCGATCGGGCGCGGACATGCGGAAATGGTGGCTGCAGCGCGGACAAACCCATAGATTAGCCGCCAGATCGCGCCGGTAGAGCACCTCCGCGCACTTCGGACACTTCGTCCAAAGCGCGGCGTCCTCGCTGGGTTGCTCTTTATTCGCGCGGTGGCGGAGCCAATCGGGCATCGGCATCAGCTTTTGCTTGCGGCTTTCTGGGCGGCGGGAAACAATCGGGCCGAATAGAGTCTGCGCAGTTGTTTCAGATAGTTGAAAATTTCTTTCTCATTCAACTTCGATTCGCCGGCGATGCGATCGGTGAACACGTACGGTATCTCGATCGCTTTGCCGTAATGCGCTTTGGCGATCACCTCTAAGCCGATCTTGAATCCGATCGGGTCCAGCGTCACGCCTTCCAGTGCGTCGCGACGGACCAAAAAGTATCCGCTGGTAATATCTTTGATGTGCGTTAGCGGCTGCGCGAGCATGCATGCAACTTTCGAGGTGACGATGCGTTTCATCGGCCAATTGGTGATACCGCCGCCTTGCACGTAACGGCTGCCGACGGCAAGTCCGTAACCCTCCTCGAGCGCGCGCACCATGCGCGGCAGTATGGCAACGTCGTGGCTGAAGTCCGCGTCCATGGCGCCCAGCGCGTCGGACTGCGGGCGCGCGAACGCCCAGCCGTCGATGACGCCGCTGGAGAGGCCGAGCTTGCCCGGGCGGTGCAGACACCGCACCGGAAATTCCGCGGCGAGACCATCGACAATGGCGCCGGTGCCATCGGGTGAGTTGTCGTCCACCACAATGAGCTCGCCGTCCAAATCGTTGGCAGCAAACTGCTCCCCCAAAGAGCGAATGAGGCGCTCGATGCCGCCGGCTTCATTATAGGTGGGGATGACGATCGAGAACTTCAGCTTATCCATGCCAATCGACTGCTATACGACATCGCGCGCCCGCGCGCCTCGATTGGTTAGAGGCGGTGGAGTGCCGGGTTCTTCTGCGGATCGAAAGCCGGCAGCGTCTCGTAGATGTATCCCGAGCCCATCAGCACGACGGAATTCTCGGTGACATCGGCCGCTTCGTCTGCCGCGACCAGCGTCTCCTCGCCGCGCGCTGTCCAAAAAACGAGTAGAAATTCGGCACCCCGGCCCGCGCCCGAGGCGTAAACTGCACGGATTTCACCGACCGCGGTCCCCTGGCGGTCCACGACGGGCGTTCCGGGCACGACATCTTCCAACAACCTAGCCATCGCCGCGCTTTTACCCGCCCAACAGCAGATTCACAAAACTAACGGCAACCAGGGCGGCCGTTTCCGTGCGCAAGATGCGCGGCCCGAGCCAAACCTGGTGCGCGCCCGCTTTGCGCGCGAGTTCCGCTTCCTCATGCGAGAAACCGCCCTCGGGGCCAATCACGATGAGCACCGTACCGGCTCCGTCCAGCAGCGCCGGCAGCGTTTCGAGCGGCGGCACGCGCGGAGCGAGCTCCCAAGGAAAGAGCACCGAATCGAAACCGGCAAACAGCCCGGCGGCCGAGGCTAAGGAAAGCGGCGCTGCAATATCGGGAATGTCGCTGCGCCCGCACTGCGCCGCTGCGGACTTTGCAAGCCGCTTCCAACGCTGCAGTTTGTTCTCGCGCACGTCCGTAACGACGGAGCGCTCCGAGTGCAGCGGCAGAATGCGCACGACGCCAAGTTCGGTGAGTTTCTCGATGACGAAGTCCATCTTTTGCGCTTTGGGAATCGCCTGCGCTACCGCAATCCGCACGGATGCCCCCGCTTGGGGTTCGACCGCTTCGCGCACCACCGCCATCACGCGCCGCAGCTCGATGTTGACCTCGGCTTTGAATGCGGCGCCGGATGAATCGATCAACTCGATGCGCTCGCCCCCGCTCATGCGCAGTACCGTTACGATCTTACGCGCATCGCTGCCTTCGATCGGAACGACGTCGCCCACAGTCAGAACGCCGTCTACGAAGAATCGCGACATGCCCTATTCGGGTTTGAACGCGTCTTTGAATTTATCGAAGAACGAGCGGTCGTCCAAACGGTCGTTTGAAATGCGCGCATATTCTTCGAGCAGTTCGCGCTGCCGTTTGTTCACCTTCGAGGGCACGACTACGTGCACGGTAACGATGTGATCGCCGCGCTGCGTCCCGCGCACGCTGGGCATGCCGTGTCCGCGCATGCGCAGCGTCGTGCCGCTCTGCGTGCCGCCCGAAACGAGCAGCGGCAACGGGCCTTCGAGCGAGGGGACTTCGATCTGGCCGCCCATGGCAGCCTGTGGAAACGTGATGGGCACGTCGATGTACGTATCCAGACCGTTGCGCTGGAACAGCGAATGCCGCGCGACGCTTAAGTACACGAACAAGTCGCCGGCCTGGCCGCCTCGGATGCCGGCCTCGCCGTTGCCGGTAATGCGGATGCGGCTGCCGTCATCCACGCCGGCGGGAACCTTGACGGTGAGTTTGCGCTCCACTTCGCGCCGGCCGCGCCCGCCGCAATGTTCGCAGGGATGCGTGATAACATGGCCTTCACCACCGCACTGCGTGCACGCCGATTGCGTCACGAACTGCCCGAGCGGCGTTTGACGCACCATGCGCATGACGCCGCTGCCTTGGCAGCGATCGCATGGGGTGATCAGCGTTCCCGGCGCGGCGCCCGAACCCGAACAGGTTTGGCACTGCGCCAAATGGTTGAATTGAATCTCGCGCGTCGTGCCGGAGAACGCTTCTTCAAGCGAGATCTCCAGATCGTAGCGAAGATCCGAACCGCGCGATGGCCCCGAACGGCGTGCTTGCGTCTGCTGCGCGCCGGCGCGGTCGCCGAAGAAAATATCGAAGATGTCGCCGAACCCCGAGCCGCCGAAGTTTTGCCCGAAGCCGAAATCACCGAAGCCGCCCGGCGCGCCCGCACCGTTGCCGACAGTACCGAAGCGATCGTATTGTTCGCGCTTGCGCGGGTCGGAGAGCACCTCATACGCTTCGTTGATTTCTTTGAAGCGGTGTTCGGCCTCTGCTTTGTTCTCCGAGACGTCGGGGTGATGTTTGCGCGCAAGGGATCGGTACGCGCGCTTAATCTCCTCGGCGTTCGCAGCTCGGCTGACGCCTAATGTTTCGTAGAAGTCGGCCATTATTTTATTTCGACGTCGTTTAAGCGTTCGGAGAGCGTTTCCGCGGTGCCGGACGCCAGAGCCATGAGACGCGCATACGGCATGCGGCGTGGTCCTAAAATGGAAAGCATACCGCGGGCGTGCGGTCCGAACCGGTACGGAACCGTGACGATGCTGAAATCGGTCATCTCTTCCACGCCTAGTTCATGCCCAATTTTCGCCGCCGGCGCTTCCAGGTTCATGGAATCGGCGACGACGTCGTATAAGGTTTTCTGCTCTTCCACGATGCGCAGAATGGAACGCAGCTTGCGCAGATCCTGAAACTCCGGCTGGTCGAGCAAATTCTGCGCACCCGATGCGCTCAGACCCGACTGCTCGCTCGATGAGGCGTTCTGCACAGCCGTTATGACGGCGCGCTTTACGTCCTCACCCAAGCCCTGTTCGTTTGTCGCCGCGGCGATCTCGGCTTCGGCGATGTCGCGAAGCATGCGTCCGCCAAGCCGCGCATTCAGCGAACCCGAGAGCATCGTCAAGTCGTCCGGCGTCACGTCCGCCGCCAACTCGAACATCGACTGCGCCGACACGCCGATCGACGTAACCACGATGGCCACTCCGGTGCGCGGCGAGAGCCAAATGAGTTGCATGTGGCGGAACGCCGCCGTGTCGTTTACCGGTCGCGTGACGAACGCCAGATTCTTGGAAAGGCGCCCGAGCGTGCGCGTGGTGGATTCGATGATCTCGTCCAGCTCGCGGCTGGCATCGCGAAGCTCTTCGCGGATGCGGCGGCGATCGTCGGCTTCCAAACGCTCGGGCTGCATCAGTTGGTCGACGTACGTGCGGTAGCCGGCGTCCGATGGGACGCGGCCGGCCGAGGTATGCGGCTGAACCAAATAGCCTCCGGCCTCCAACTCCGCCATCTCGTTGCGGACCGTGGCCGAACTCACGCCGAGATTATACTTTTGCGTGAGCGTCTGCGAGGCCACGGGTTCGGCCGTTGCAATATACTCGTACACGATCGTCGCCAAAATAAACGCCTTGCGTTTATCCAGGTGGTCGCTCGCGCGGGGTTCGCCCCCGGTCTCGCCGCTCATAGGCACCATCTTAGCAACCTCGGCTGGGGAGTGCCAATACTTTACGCTTTATTTAAGCAAGGGGGCAACCGCGCCGGCCAGTTCCTCGGGCGAGAGTTCGCCCACCGACACGTAGGTCACGTTGCCGGCGGCATCCACGACCACGGTATCGGGGACCTTGTTCAGCGAGTAAGCGGCGAAGATTTTACTTTGCGGGTCCCAGACCACAGGCAGATGCAGGCCCTGGGCGCGCAGATAGGCGGCGGCCGCGGCCGGGTCTTCGTTCCAATCGATGGTGACGATGCGGATCCGATCGCCGTAGCGGTCCCGCAATTGTTGGAAGTACGGCAGTTCGGCGGTGCACGGCGGACACCAGGATGCCCAGAAGTTGATGACGATCGGCTTGCCGCGCAGATGCGAGAGCGCAACACTGCCGGTGACCGACGGCACCGCAAAATCGGGCGGCGGCGCGCCGAGATGCACGTTTGCAAGGCCCGTGCCCGAAACGGCTGCCAAGAGGAGTGCCGCGAGAAACTTCATGCCTTAGAATTCGGCAGGCATGCCGCGCGGCTCCCTTAAAACCGCCAGGCATGAGCACCGCCGAATCGATTGAAGCGCTCTCGCAAGAGAGCCGCCGGTTTGCACCGCCTGCGGATTTTGCCGCGCGCGCAAACGCGCAGTCCGGCATTTACGAACAAGCCGAGCGCGATTACCTCGCGTTCTGGGAATCCTGGGCACGCAAATTAGAATGGATCGCGCCGTTCACCAAAACGCTTGAATGGAACGAACCCTTTGCGCGCTGGTTTTACGACGGCACCCTCAACGTGAGCGCGAACTGCTTGGATCGCCACGTTGCAGCGGGCAAGGGCCAAAAGATTGCCTACTATTATGAGGGCGAGCCCGGCGATCGCTGGAGCATCACCTATGCGCAGCTGCTCGATGAGGTCTGCAAGTTTGCCAACGGGCTGCGTTCGCTTGGCGTCCGAAAGGGCGATCGCGTCGCCATTTACATGCCGATGATCCCCGAATTGCCGGTCGCCATGCTGGCCTGCGCGCGCATCGGCGCGGCGCATTCGGTGATCTTCGGCGGCTTCTCGCCCGATGCCATTATCGATCGCGTCAACGACGCACAGTGCGTTGCGTTGATAACGGCCGATTTCGGACGCCGGCGCGGCACGAAAGTTCCGCTCAAGCAAAACTGCGACACCGCCATGGAACAAACGCCGAGCATTCGCCATTGCATCGTCGCGCAGCGCGTGAACGAGAGCGTGCCGATGAAAGACGGCCGCGACATTTTTTGGAACGATCTTATCGCTGCGCAAAGCCCCCAGTGCCAACCCGAACCCATGAACGCCGAGGATCTGCTTTTTCTTCTGTATACCAGCGGAACGACGGCGAAGCCCAAAGGCATTAAGCACACAACGGGCGGGTACTTAACGCACGTCACCATGACGCACAAACTGGTCTTCGATTTGAAAGAGGACGAAGACGTGTATTGGTGCGCCGCGGACATCGGCTGGGTGACGGGGCATTCCTACATCGTCTACGGCCCGCTTGCAAACGGCGCGACCAGCGTCATCTACGAAGGCACGCCGGATTATCCCGATAAGGATCGTCTCTGGGAGATCGTTGAGCGCTACAAGGTGAGCATTCTCTACACCGCGCCCACCGCAATCCGCACGTTCATGAAGTGGGGCGATGCGTATCCAAAGCAGCACGATCTTTCATCGCTGCGCTTGTTGGGTTCGGTTGGCGAACCGATCAATCCTGAAGCGTGGATGTGGTACCGCGAGCATATCGGCGGGAATCGTTGCCCCGTCGTGGATACGTGGTGGCAAACCGAAACCGGCGGCATTATGATCTCGCCGTTACCCGGTATCACCGCAACGCCTCCCGGCAGCGCAACGCAGCCGCTTCCCGGCATCGCGGCCGACATCGTGAACGACGCCGGCGAATCGGTGCCGCTTGGCGGCGGGGGCTACATCGTGCTGACGCGTCCCTGGCCGGGGATGCTGCGCGGTATTTACGGCGACGATGAGCGCTACAAGGAAACGTACTGGTCCAAATTTGCGCACAAGTATCTTGCCGGCGACGGTTGCCGGCGCGATACCGATGGCAATTTCTGGTTCATGGGGCGCATCGACGACGTGATGAACGTAAGCGGTCACCGCATCTCCACGACGGAGATCGAAAGTGCGCTGGTCGATCACCACAAAGTCGCCGAGGCCGCCGTATGCGGCAAGCTCGACGAGGTGACCGGACAAGCGATCTACGCGTTTGTTTCTCTGCGCGGCGGTGACCCCGGCTCGCCGGAACTGGCGGACGACCTGCGCGCGCACGTTTCCGGGAAACTCGGCAAGTTCACGCGGCCCAAATACATTACGTTCACCCAAGAACTGCCCAAGACGCGCAGCGGAAAAATCATGCGCCGCCTGCTTCGCGACGTGGCAGAGGGGCGAACCCTTGGCGACACGACGACCCTGGCCGATTCGAGCGTCGTGGAAGAGTTGACGGCGCGCGCCAAGAGCGAAGTCCGCGAAGAATAGGGCTGGGTAAGGCCGCTAACTAACAGGGTAAGCAGGCAACTCACCGAATTGGGAGTGTCCGGGGTTAATAGGCACATTCCAAACCAGGAGGGGAGACCTGTGAAGGGATTTCGTTTCTATAAGGCCGCGGCGGCCGCATTGGTCATCGGGTCCATCGTTGCGGCCTGCAGCGCGGGCGGCACGGGGACGTCGCCTTCAACGACGACGCCCGTGTCGGGATTAGACGCCAAGCCCGGCCGGGTTGCGCATTCCTGGAACCTGGGGTCGACGCAGGCCACCGTAACCGGCTCCATGATCCAGCCCCTCTCGGTCAGCGTGACCGGAAGCGTAGCGACCCTTTCGCTGTACGGGACAACGCAGTGCGCGGCAAAATCGAGCGGCAACCCCTGCCCGAACATCGCTTTTACCGGCACGCCGCCCAGTTGGTCCAGCGTGAATCCCGTCGCGCTCACGGTCGCGGCGACGACCCTGCCAACGGCATGCACGGTCCCCGCGGGAGCGCCATCTCCGGCGCCTGGCTTCGTAGCAGCCTGCTACATCGTTGCCTATGAAGGCGGCGTCGGTCCCTACGTGATCTCCGGCCCGGCCACGACCGGCAATAGCAGTTTGGTTTTCGCGGCGGTTATCAGCGCTCTGAACTTCAACGGCGGCAATACTCCGTACAACTTTTTCCTGGCCTATGTAACCGGTGTCTCCGCTACGCCGGCTCCGCCGACGCCCTCTCCGGTGCCGACGGCAACCTACATTCCGACGGCGACGCCTGTTCCTACCTCAAGCCCCATTGCCAGTCCAATCCCTTCGGCATGCCCAACTAGCGGCTCGTGGGGCGATGATCTGCGCTCGCGCAAAGACGGCGGGTGGGATGGCGGCGACGGCGGCTCGAGCGGATGCTGCTCGACTTCGGGAAGCGGCGAATCCGGGGGCGGCGACAGACACCGCCACGACGGCGGCGATGACGGCGGAAGCACCGGCGGCTGCTGCTCGAGTTCGGATGAGGGCGACTCGCGCGCCCGCAACGACCATCACCACGGCGGCGATTCGGGTACGGTCAGCGGCTGCTGCTCGAGCGGCGATGACGGCGACAGCGCAAAAGGCGGCGTGCATATCGATGCTCCCGCTACCGCGACGCCAAGCCCCAAACCGACAGTACGCCGACGGCAAGGCCGACAGCGGTTCCAACGTGCGGTTATAGCGGCGACGGCGGCCACTCTTAGCCCTACGGCCGCGGGTAGGCGGCCTTTCCATCCAGGATGTCTTGTACGCGCGCGGCGGGGTAACCCACGCGCGCGTATTTGCTATCTTGCCACGCGAGCACCGAGAGATCGCGCAGTTCCATCGCGCCGGCGGCTAACCGCGCGGCGGTAAACTCGCGCGCATCCGGGGATCCGCTTGCGAATGCGCCGCTCTTTTCCAGATCGTATAGGTGCGGCACGGTTGAGAGCGTTTGCTGCAAATAGGCCGCGATGTCGGCGAGGACTTGCTCCTGCGTGAGCAGCGAATAGGGCACGGCGAGCGACGACGGTGCGCGTACGGCCGAGCGCACCGCATCGGCGGTCATATAGCGGTTCACGAACGTGCTCTCGAAAAACGAATGCGTGCGCGGCGACTGCGTGTAGCCGTTCGGATTCGGATACTCGCCCCAGCCGTTGAAATGCACGGTTGCATGCAAAGGCTGCGAGGCATCGCCAACGTAGTGCCCCCACGTTCCCAAATCCGCTAGCGTTATTTGCTCGTCGACGTTGCGAATCGCCGCGTAATGTGCGCGCACGCCGGCGCTGGCTGCATGCGATGCGACATAGTCATCTACACGGAACGAGGCAAAGTCCGAACGCAACTGTTCCCAACCCTCCAGAATCGCGTATGGCAGATACCCCTGGCGGTACTGATCGGTATGGGCTGCGCGGAGCGCGGTGTCGTAGGCCTCACGCGTCGGCGGCAGTTGTGCCAGCGATACGACGCCCGCGATGCTTCCGTCATCGAGCAAATCGAGGTAATGGCCGGGATCGTTCTCACCGTCCCATGCTTCTCCCGAACCCTTCAAGCGATCGAGTTGCGGACCAAGATACGCGATCTCGAATTGACCGGCGCCGTCGCTTACGAACGCGGGCATCCGTCCGGTGAACTGCGCCGCCGCGACCGCACTAATGAGCGTGTGTCCTTTCTCGCCCCAAGCCGACGCGGGCGCGCCCGAAAGGGAAACCAGTAAGAGCAGCAGCGCCGCGGTGAAAATCTTCATGCAGAAAAGAACTCCGTTACTTCATCGAGATGCGAGATGCGCGTGGCCGGCGGCAACGCATTGAGGATGGTTGCGCCGAAGCGCGAGGACGCCGCGCGGCCGTCCAGGATGGCCACCAGTCCGCGATCGTGCTTGCTGCGGATAAGCCGCCCGAACCCTTGCTTGAGGCGCACGATGGCCGAGGGAATCATGTAGTCGTCGAAACCGCTGCGGCCGCGCGCTTCGATCGATTCGATGCGCGCCTGCACCAGCGGATCCGCGGGCGATGGAAACGGCAGGCGGTCGATGATGACGCACGAGAGCTGCTCGCCGGAAACGTCGATGCCTTCCCAGAACGTGCCGGTTGCAAAAAGCACGGCACCCGGCGTTGCGCGAAACCACTCCAGCAACTGCGCGCGTGGGCCCTCACCCTGCAGTCTGATGGGAAACGCGACGCGTTCGCGCAGCAGCGCATAGACTTCGCGCAGGCGCTTGTAGGACGTAAAGAGCACGAAGGCGCGGCCGCGCGAGCGGTCCAGGCATTCCTCGACAATGGGCGCTGCGCGGCGCGCAAAATCCGGTGACTTCGGATTGAGCGCAGCGGGTGCGACGTAGAGCCGCGCTTGGTCGGGATAGTTAAAGGGCGAGGGCGCGATCAGTTCCTGCGCATCGTCCATGCCCAGCGAACGTTTGAGAAAGTCGAACGCACCGCGCTCGACGCGCTCGCCTTGGGCGATCGTCGCGCTGGTCAGCACAACGCTTGCGGTACGTTCGAAGAGCGCGGCGCGAAGAAAGTCGGCAACGTCGAACGGCGCACTATTCACCTGGTACCGCGCATCGTTCTCGCCGCGCTCCACCCAAGCGATTGCGGTCTCCGTGGGCGCGTGCGCGCGTTCTATCGTCGCCTGGTGAGCGAGAATGGCGCGCATGGCCAGGTCGCGGCGGCGCTCGGCTTCGGCCTCGTTCTGCGGCCGTTTTTTCAAGCCGTCGTGCCAGTTTGCGAAGAGCCAATTTTCGAGCTTGTACAGACTCTCGCGAAGCGTTTCGAGTGCCGGCCACGCCTCTTCGTTCACGTGCAGCGGATACCGGTCGCCCTCCACGCGCGCAAGCGCCTGCTCTAAACCGCGCATTCCGCGCTCGAAGTCCGTGTCGAAATGCCCGGGTACGGTGTACGAGCGGTGCAGCTTGCGCAGCATGCGCCCCACGCTAGCGCGCGAGAGCGTTGCGGTCAGCGCGGCCGTCGCCCACCGCTCGCACTGATGCGCTTCATCCAGCACGGCAAAATCGTACGGCGGCAGCAATCCGCCGCCCATTGCCAGATCCAGGAAAAATAGCGCGTGATTGACGACCACGATGTCGGCGAATTTTGCTTCGTCGCGCTTGCGGAAGAAATGGCAGTCCTTGAAGTGTTCGCAGAACTCGCCCACGCAGTCATCGGCGTCGGCATCGAGTGCTCCCATTCATCGCCCGGAGGGACGAACGGCAGTTCGGCGCGGTCGCCCGTCTGCGTTACGGCACCCCACTCCCACAGGCGCTGCATGGTGCGTGAGGATGCCAATAGCCGTTCCGAGCGTTGGCGTTCAAGCTTCTGCTTGCAGAGATAATGGTTGCGCCCCTTGAGCAGCGTCACGCGCGCCCGCACGCCCATGGCGTCCGTAACAAGCGGAATGTCTTTGCCGTAGAGTTGCTCTTGGAGTGCTATCGTTCCGGTGGAGATGACGATCTTCTTGCCGCTGCGCAGCGCGGGAACCAGATATGCAAGCGATTTGCCCACGCCCGTGCCGGCTTCGACGATCGTGTGCATTCCTTCAAGAAACCCACGCTCGATGAGCTGCGCCATCTGCACCTGCCCGGGCCGCGCTTCAAAGCCCGGCAGCGCGCCCGCAATCGGGCCGCCCGGGGCAAAGACGTCGTCAATAGCGCTGTTGGTCATCGGGAAGTTCCAATGCCGACTCGTACTGCGCTCCGCTTTGCGGGTCGATCACGCGCGCATAGACCGGCCGCGGTGGCCAGTACAGCGCCAGCGTTACTAAGAACCCCATGATGAGGCCGCCCACGTGCGCCTGCCAAGAGATGCCCGGAAACGTGAAACTGAAGATCAAGTTGATCACCAGGATGCCGACGTTCGAGCGCACCAGATCCTTGCCGCGCTCGCCGAGCTTCAAACCGATGGCAAACAACGCTCCGAATAATCCGAAGATCGCGCCGCTTGCGCCGAGCGTGGGAACGTTCGGCGCGGAAAACAGCACGACGGCAATCCCCGAAGCGATAGTTGCGGCGGCATATAAAACGAGCATCTTCACCGGACCCAGCGCCGCCTCGATGAACCTTCCCAGCCAAAAAAGCGAGAGCATGTTCAATGCAATGTGCATGATGCTCGCATGTAAGAAAGCGGCAGTCGCAATGCGGTAATTCTGGTGGTAAAGCAGCACATCGTCCGGCGCGAGCATGTAGCGGTCCAACGCCGTTCCGGACAGGAGATTGCCGCTGAGCACTGCGCCGTGGGTCGCCGAGACTTCCCACACGAAGGCCAGTACGTTAAGCAGGATCAAGAAGCGCGTAATCACGTGGTCACGACCACCATGCGCGCGAGCTCCAGCGAGATCGCGTGCGTGCGGCTTCCCACTTCGACGGTCATCGGTCCGCCCAGCGGCGCCTTCGCCTGTACGCGAACTTTTGCACCCGGGCGCAAGCCGACCTCGCCGAGGTAGCGCAGCATCTCGGGCACTTCTTGCGTCACGCCTTGCACGACGGCATCGCTGCCGATCTCGATCTGCGCAAGCGGTATGCCGGATCGCTGCGGTTCGCTCAAGTCTTTGGGCGGAATCGGCAGGCCGTGCGGACACTTGGTGGGATCACCCAAAATCCTGAGCAGATGCTGCTCCACATTTTCGGAGATCGCGTGTTCGAGCATGCACGCTTCTTGCTGCACCTCATCCCACGGCATGCCCAGCACGTCGGTGAGCAAACATTCCGCAAGACGATGACGGCGCACGACGCGCACGGCGACTTCCAAGCCGCGCTGCGTGAGTTTGACCTCGCCGCGCGCGATGTGTTCCAGATAGCCGTCGGCCGCTAGTTTTTTGAGCATCCCGGAAACCGACGCCGGCGCAACGCCGAGTTCCGAGGCCAGGCCGGACGTCGTCACGCCGGGGCCCTCGCGCTCAAGGCGGTAGACGGCCTCGAGATACTCTTCGGTCGACTCGGCGAAGTGACTATGGACGGGCATTGGGGCCCTACGTTCGACCCGAGGGCTGATTTTCCAGCGTGGCGTCGATGAGTGCGTGCAGACGCGTCTTTTCGGCACTTGCGGCAAAGTCTGCGTCGACCGCGTTGCGAACGAACCGCAGCGTGTCGTGAGGGCCCACCATGGCCTGCACCTTTTCGAGCTCCGCGGTTATGCTGGTTCGGAAGAGCGACGGGTCGTCGGCATCCACGGTAACGATCACGCCTAGTTCGTCAAGCAGCACAAGCGGATGCTCCGCATCCGCGCTCACGACGCCCGTGAGCACGTTCGAGGTTGGCGCGCACTCCAGCGGGATGGCTTGCTTTTTAAGCACTCCACGACCGCCGGATCCTCCAGCGCGCGAATGCCGTGACCGATGCGCTGCGCGCCGAGCTGTTCCACCGCATCGCGCACGCTTTGGGCGCCGGCGGCTTCGCCCGCATGCGCGACGCAATGCAATCCGCGATCGCGCGCGAAATCAAATGCCCGCACGAAGAGCTCGGGCGCAAACCGCGCCTCGTCGCCGCCAAGCCCGATGCCGATGACGCCCAGGTCCTGCAGATCGACCGCGAGCTGCGCGGTCCGCATGGCGGACTCCACCCCGAAGTTGCGCGTGAGGTCGACGATCAGCGCGACGTCGATCTCGGATTTGGCAACGTCGAATTCGCGGCGCATGGCAGCAACGCAAGCGCGAGCATCGAGATCGGGATTGAAGAACCGCCAGACGCTGGGCGAGATGAAGAGTTCCGCGCGCACCACGTTTTGAGCCAGCGCGTCCTCGACGTATTCTGCGGCAAGCCGGCTATAATCGCCCGGCTCCGCGAGCGAGCGGCTCACCGCGGCAAATGCCGATAAAAATTCGCTAAAGGTGGAAAAACGGTACAGATCGTCGGGGTCCGAGCTCTCGGGCCCCTGCGGCCGGTAGGTGAGTGCAACCCCGTGGCGGGTTGCCAGGTCTAAGAACGTGGCCGAGCGCAGCGTCCCTTCCAGATGGCAGTGCAACTGGATTTTTGGCAGGTCGCGCAGGAATGTATCGGTCGTCATCACGTATATGAGGGTTCGCGCCGCGGGGTGGAGCAGTCCGGTAGCTCGTCGGGCTCATAACCCGAAGGTCGCAAGTTCAAATCTTGCCCCCGCAACCAACCAAAGACCTCTCGTTTCTCGAGAGGTCTTTTTTATTATTATTTTTCTTTGTCTCCTGAGGCGTCGAATGCTTTGTCATCCTGAGCCTATCGAAGGACCCCGATTCCCGGAATCGGACTGCACCTGCCGAAGGGCGCGCATCCGCGCCGTATGGCAAGAGCCGGTAAGCACTTCTCGTTTCAAAACCATGGCGCAAGTTCGGCCGGCAGCGGCACGTTGTTAGGCCCGCAGTCAATAGCGCACATCCTTCGCCGGTAATTTGGGCCTGCGTCTAACATAATTGACCGCGCGGGCCTTGCGGGCCCGTCAACGACAAGCTCGAATATGAGGTATCGTCGCTTCTTCTCAGCAAAACCACCTTCAGCGAAAGGAAGGCGCCGAGCGGCGATCGTCAACACTTCCGGGTCACCTTTGCTCGTTAGTCGATATGCGTTCCCGTCTTGACGTCGGACAAGCCAACGCCGAGCCACGCGGCATACACCTTCGAAGTTTGTTCCGAGGGGAGCGCCTCGATGCCTCGGGTCCTTCGATACCTCAGGATGACAATGGGGGCTCAGGACGACAATGGAGGCTCAGGATGACAATGGGGGCTCAGGACGACAATAGGGGTCGCACTAGCGCACCACGTGGATCGGCACGCTGACGATGTTTGGTACGGTCGGATCGGGCCAGAATTGCAAGACTAAGTCGCCCGTGGTCCGCGGTGTGAACGTGAAATCGCGGGTTTGGCCGATAGTGACGTAGCTCACCGCTGATTGCGCGGTACGCCGTGCCGGCGCGACGTACGCGCCGTCGACCGCGAGGGCGTTCCACTGCAGCGGATAGCCGCGTTGGCTGAGCGAAACGATCGCGTTCGTCCAGGCCGTCGTCATGTTAATTAAGCGCAGCCGTTGCAGCACGCCGGCTCTGATGGTCACCGCCGCCGGTTTCGAAACGCCGTTGATCAGAAGTAAATTATCCTCATCCGTATGCGAGGTCATGATCGTAAACGCATGGTCGGAGCTCGGGTCGTACGTTTGGCCGGGCTCAAGCACGATGAGCGGCGCCGCTAGCCCGCCGCTTAGTTGCCAGATGTCGTCGAAATGTGTGTGATAGATGAACGTTCCCGCTCGCGGCGGCGTCATTCGCGCCTCAAAGGTCTGCCCGGGCTCGATCATCGGCGCAAGGCGCGCCCCCTGGCCGCTGTAGTCCATCACACCGTCATAGTCAGCTATCGTCCAGTTCGACGCCGTGCCAATGAACCGCAGTCGGCTCATTCAGCCGATTCGTTACATCGATCGCGGAGGTAACGCCGCGCGTTAACACAATCGCCGACTGCGCAGGATTTCCATCGACCTCGTAGCGGAAAGACGGCGCGCCGGGCGCATCGTCGGGCAGCCGCACGACATTCACGCGGACACGGTGTGCTACCGGCGGCTGCACGATCGCAAGATGCGCGGGATCGTAGACGTTGAAGCCGATAATCAAGCCGCCCATACCGCCATGCCGGACATACTCCGTAAGCGCATCGTCGCTCATGCCGATCTGGCGCGAAGCCATGGAAGCCAGCGGAATGTGCGCGGCGATATGATACGCCAGGTGACAATGAAAGAGCCAGTTCCCGGGCCGGTCCGCGCGCCAGGTCATGGTGAACGTACTTCCAGGCTCGAGGAGTTCGGTGACTTGCGGATCTTGCAGCGGGGCGCCGCCGTAAACATGATCCGCTATTCCATCGCCTCGCGATCCGACGCGGAAATAAAAGCCGTGCAGGTGCAGCGGGTGACTTCCGGAGCTGAATTGACCAAGCGCCAACGCACCGTGGAATTCTTTGCGTACGAAAGGCGCTCGGTATGCGGCCACGACCGCCCGTTGATAACATCCAGCTCATAGCGAAAGTCCGGTGTGCCGCCCTTGGTATTCGCGTTAATCCATTGTCCTATCACAAACACGCGATCGGCAGCGGGCGCATGCGGCGCTGCCGGATCGACGACTAGCGCGCCGCTGAGTTGCGAATCCAACCCATTGCGCGAGGCCAGGGGCTTACCGGTGGTCGACGCCCAGTAGAGGTACGTACCGGGAGCGTCCGCGCGCAGACGCACGATGCGCGTGGTTCCAAACGGTACGCGCACGGAGCGGTCGACACGCGCCGGTCAATCCACCAAGCCGTGAACGTCCAGCACCGTCCCCGGAATGGTATTCCGAATGCTGGCCACGATTTGGGTGCCGGCGCGCACGCGCAGTAACGGCCCCGGAATCTGCGGCGGCCCGCCGGCTTGCGCGAGGGCCTGGATCCGAACGCCGGGTTGTTGGTCGCCATCGGGGTGCCAGATTGCCTCGCGCGCCTCGAGAGAAACGTGAAGGACGGAACCCGCGAGGCGGCCAGCCGCCGCACGATTGTCGTTAGCGCGAACCGTCTGCAGCCCGGGCGTTGGCGCGGCCGCGGGCGAGGCGCAGAGAGCGAGCGCCGTTCCGATCGTTAATGCAGCCACCGGGGAAATGCGCATAGCGCCGCCTCCTGAAAACGACGGCACACCCTAGGTAAGGTATCTTACTATAGAATAGCGAGAATCGCGCGAAAATTCCTCCGGCCCGCAACCAATGTCTGCGGCTCACTCAACCAGAGAGCGAACGTCGGCGGCATGCGCGTACTCGATGCGAATACAGGCGGCTCCAAACATGGCGTCTTCACCAAGCGCCCAGGAACGCTTTCGAACAACTTCTTCGTCAACTTGCTCGACATGAGCACGATATGGAAGCGCACGGGCGAAAGCGGAGAGACGTTTGAGGGTACGGACCGGGCGACGGGCAAGGCGCGGTGGACCGCAACGCGCGTGGATCTCGATTTTCGGCTCGAACTCGCAGCTGCGCGCGATCTCGGAAGTCTACGCGAGCGATGACGCTCAAGAGAAATTCGTTCAAGACTTCGTTTCGGCATGGAACAAGGTGATGAATCTGGACCGCTTCGATCTAGCGTAAACATGGGCCGCCAGGCGTAACTCGCCTAGGCCGGGCTACCCACCGAAACGGCTCGCGTCTTCGGTGCGGGCAGTGCGCAATAGCCCACCCCCGGTTGCTGCCATCGGCACGTGTTCGCTCGGGGGTGTCTGGCTATGATCGAGTCGGTGAACGAGAACACTTACTTCAAACGCACGTATCGGGCAACGCATTGGTTTGGATGGACAGTCCGCCCGGCCGGCGCTAAACGCGCTATGCCGGTGAGCTACCAGAGTGCGTGGTATCAAATCCATTCCGGCGGAGACACGCTACGTCGCGCGCTAGAGACGCGAGCCCGGGCTCGAGGGGTCGGGCCGGCACGCAACCGGTAGGGCGCGCCCGTTGAAAGGGCAGGCGTAGGCTCGGCTGGGCCCGAGCGGCTGACCCGCGCGAAATTCCTCCGGGTTGGGTATCTTCGTTCGAACAATGAGTCAAATGGTAGGTGTGCTCAAGGAAACGTGGCGAGAATTCGGCCGCCACAACAGCCAGTGGCTCGCAGCCGCGCTTGCGTATTTTACGATGTTTGCGATCGCGCCGCTGATCATCGTGTTCGTGGAGATTGCCGGGCTGTTTCTGGGCAGCCATCATCAAATGCTGAACACGATCTACGGCTACATGCAGCAAGATGCAGGCAAGAGCGCTGCCGGCGCCATTAAGGCCATCGTCTCGGCCACCTTCAACCAGCAACGCAGGGGCATTCTTGCCGAAATCATCGGCTGGGTCGTCTTCTTTGTTGCGGCGATCGGATTGTTTAGCGCCGTACAGTTCGCCATCAACACGGTCTGGGACGTCCAGCCGCCCAAGTTGGGCATCCTGGAGACCATCAAGGAGCGCGGCATCGCTTTCGCCGTCATGTTGGGCATCACGCTGCTCATGCTGCTCTCGATGGGCGTGAATGCCGGCCTCACGATCGCCGGAAACTATCTCGCGCATGTCTTCACGGGATTTGCGCTGCTGATGAAAGTGCTGGACTTCGTCGTTTCCTTCGGCGTCATTTGGGTGGCGTTTGCCCTGCTCTTCGAATATCTGCCCGATACGCGCGTCGAATGGCGCGATGTGTGGGCCGGTGCTGCGCTTACATCGCTGTTGTTCGTAGCGGGGCAGTTCTTACTCGGGTGGTATTTGGGCCGCGCCGGCGTGACATCGGGCTTCGGTGCCTTCGGCGCGCTGATTGTTTTTCTTATTTGGACGAACTATTCATCGCAGATCATGCTCTTCGGTGCCGAATTCACGCATGTTTATTCCAAGCGGCACGGCTCGGGACTACGCGTCCCGTCAACGCAAGGCGAAGTGACGCTGCGCGCCCCGATCTCGCGTAATTAGCGAAGCGCTACGGGCAGTCCGTTCTCATCGGAAACGCTCGCCACGCGATATCGGCTTGTTTGCGTGCACCCGTGAGGTCACCGGGATGGTCGCGCAAATAGGATAGACCAGCCCTTGCCTTTGCGATGCGAATATCGGCTCCGCCGGCTACGCAAGCCCGAATTTTCGAGCTCTTGATCTGCGGCAAGTAAGCCCGCGTCCGCAGAAGTAATGTAAGCGCTGTTTCGTACTTGCCGCTCCCCATTGCCGTTTCCGCAGGGTTCCACGATGATTGTACGCGCGCCACGGCCGCATTATCCCCTCCGAAACTCATGCATTTGCGAACCGGCACAAGCGCCATGCAAAAAAGGAGCGCGCAACCTATCGCGAGCGCTCTGAGGATGTTTCGCCGAGCCTTCATTTCAACAAACCTACTTCCTTGCCCACCGCCTCGAATGCGGATAGGGCGCGATCCATTTCAGCCTTGGTGAGTTTCGCGCTAATTTGCACGCGAATGCGTGCCGTGCCTTCGGGCACGACCGGAAAACCGAAACCCGTTACGAAGACGCCGCGCTTGAGTAGTTTGTCGCTCATGGCGATGGCGAACGCCGTTTCGCCAACGATGATCGGAACGATTGCGCTGGGGCCTTCAAGTGGCTTGAAACCAAGCCGCAGCAGCTCGCCGCGGAAGTACGCGACGTTCTCGCGCAGGGTATCGACCAAATGCGAATGCTTATCGAGGTAGTCGACCGCGGCGAGGGCACTGCATGCGACAGTCGCAGGTAAGGCATTGGAAAACAGCTGCGGCCGCGAGCGCTGAATCAGCGTATCGATGAGCGCGGCGCTTCCGGCGACGAAGCCGCCCGCCGCGCCGCCGAGCGCTTTGCCCAGCGTGCCGGTGATAATATCCACTTGGCCTTGCAGCCCGAAGTGCTCGATGGTACCGCGGCCGGTTTTGCCCATGACGCCGGTGCCGTGCGAGTCATCGACAACCGTCACCGCATTGTACTTCTTGGCCAGCGCGACGATCTCGGGAAGTTTGGCAATGCTGCCTTCCATGGAGAACACGCCGTCGGTAACGATGAGAACCGGCGCGCATCCCTGCACGGCTTTGAGCTTTGCTTCCAAATCGGCCATGTCGCTATGTTTGTAGCGTTCGCGGCGCGACTTACCGGCCAAGCGGCAGCCGTCGATGATCGAGGCGTGATTCAATTCGTCCGAGATGATGGCCGAGCCGTCCTCGCAGATAACCGGGAACAATCCCGTGTTTGCATTCCAGCAAGAAACGTACGTCAGCGACGCTTCGGTATCCAGAAACTGCGCGATCCGTTCCTCGAGCGTTCGGTGAATGTCGAATGTGCCGCAGATAAAGCGCACCGATGCGGTGCCCGCGCCGTAGCGGTCCAGACCGTCCTTACCGGCGGCAATAACTGAGGGCTCATCCGAAAGCCCCAGGTAGTTGTTACTGGAGAGCACGATGACATCGCCGGCCTCTTCCATGTGCACCTCGGGTGCCATAGGGGTCGTCAGATGCCGCAGCGACTTGTAGGTGCCCGCGCTCTTGAGTTTATCGATGTCGCTTTGAAGTCTCTGGTTGAACGCCGTATTCACGCCTTGGTGCCTTTCAGATCCAGAACGATTTTTGCGGCCTCGCCGCTGTGCATCAGCTCGAACGCCCGATCGAACTCCTCAAACCGCAGCACGTGGGTAATGATCGGGCGCAAATCCACGCGGCCGCTGCGGACGAGCGCCTGCGTTTGATACCAGGTCTCGAACATCCGGCGGCCATTGATGCCCAGGACCGTCAAGCCTTTGAAAATGATCCGCTCGGCAAGGTTGATGTTCACGTTGTCGCTGGGAATTCCTAACAGCGCCGCCGTTCCGCCGTTGCGCACCATGCGCAGGCCGTTGTCGATGGCCTGGCCGCTGCCCGACATCTCCAGCAGTACGTCAACGCCGTCACCGTTCGTACGCTTGAGAATCGCATCGACAAGGCCGGGATCCGTGGCGAAAACACCTCATCCGCGCCGAGACTCTTTGCTAATTCCAGCTTTGCCGGATTGACGTCCACGGCATAAACGGCTGAAGCGCCTGCCGCGCGCGCAACCGGAATGGCCATCAAGCCGATCGATCCGACGCCCGTAATGACCACCGATTTAACGCTAACGCCTGCGGCCATAACGGTATGCACCGCGTTGCCGAGCGGGTCGAACACGGCCGCGAACTCGTCGGGAATCGCCGGGTCGAGCTTCCAGACATTGGATTCGGGCATGGCGATATAGTCGGCAAACGCGCCGTCGCGATCGACGCCGATGATCTCAACCTTCTCGCAGATGTGCGCCTCGCCGGTGCGGCACAGCAGGCACGTGCCGTCGGCAATATGTCCTTCGGCCGAGACGCGATCGCCCACCGCCACGATGCGCACGGCCTCGCCTGCCGCGACTACCCGTCCCATGAACTCATGGCCGATGGTGAGCGGCGGCTTGATGCGGTTCTGCGCCCACGTGTCCCAATGGTAGATGTGCGCGTCCGTGCCGCATACGCCGGCCTTCTCCACCGCGATGAGCACGTCGCTGGGCCCAATGGAGGGCACCGGAATCTCTTGCTGGACGAAGCCGGGGCCGGCCGAGAGTTTGCGCAGCGCCCGCATGGTCGTAGGAAGCATGACCGGCCCGTCTATTCGCGACGGGCCCGTTGCGTTCATGCGTCGTAGGGTGGATTAGCGGTCGGTCTCTTTGACCTTCATGGACGAGACCGGAATGTAGCTGAGTTTTTCGAGCAGGCCGTTGTCGTTGGCGATGAAGTTGATGAACGCTTCGACATCGGAGCGCGCCTTGCCGCGCGTAAAGATGTGCTCGTACGACCAGATGGGGTAACGGCCTACGCGAATCGCCGCCGGCGAAGGCTCAACGCCGTTGATCTTCAGAATCGTCACGGGTTTGTTCTTCGTGTAAGCGAGCGAGACGTACGTTACGGCGCCGGGCGTCGAACCGACCATTGTTGTAACCGCGCCCGAGCTGTCCTCCACCATGCTGCTCTCGGCAATTTTCGAGACGCCCATGATCGTCGCGTTAAAGACGGCTCGCGTACCCGAGGTGCGCGGGCGGTTAATGACGACGATCTGCTGGTCTTTGCCGCCTACTTGGTTCCAATTGGTCACGCGGCCCGAGAAGATGTCGCGCACTTGCGAGGAATTTAGGTTCTCCACGCCCGCCGAGGGATTGACGATGATCGCAAAGCCGACGACTGCAACTTTATGATCGACAAGTCCGGCGTTACCCGGGGCGACCACGTCGCTGTCGCCCATATCGGCCGCGCCCGACGATGCTTGCGCAATGCCCACGAATGAGCCGCCGCCGGAAACCGAGATCTTCACGTCAGGGTGAGCGCCCTGGTAATCGGTAGCCGCTTGTTTGACCAGCGGCAGAATTGCCGTCGAGCCGACCGCCGTGATTTGCGTATCGGCAAGTGCGGCCGGGGGAAGGGCGAACGCGCCGAGCGCGATCGCTGCTAAGATGCGTGTCATCAGAAATCATACTCCAGTTGGGTGCGATTGTACTTGAAGACCGGCAGTCCGCCGAACGCCGGGAAAATATCGCGTTCCGCATAGCGGTGACGCAGCGATAAGCCGTGGTAGGGGCCTTTTGCGGGGAATTTGCCGAAGAAATAGGTACCGTCGACGTTCGTTTCTTGCGTCGGCGCATAACCGGTGGTCTTGTTGCCGTATTCGTACCACGCGTGCGAGAGGATGATACGGATGTGTTTGTCGTCCAGATTCACCGTGCTCGCAACTTTCACCGCACTGCCGGCGCTGCGGCGGTCCGCCAAGCCTTGGCTGATGCTCGTGGTGAAGAGTTGGTCGGTCGCGTACGAGTCCGTGTACGGGCTTGCCCAGCCGCCGTAGTACACGGTAGCCGGAGCGCCGGCCGTATGGACGGTGCTGAAGCAGTTCGGCGTACCGCCGGCCGGCAGAAAATACTGCAGGGGCGTTGCGGGACTGGTTCCGCTAATGAGGTTGTTCGCTCCGCACTTCACGCCTGTAGGCAGCGTAATGTTGTCGGATTTTTGCGGCATGGTATCAAAACCCAGCGTCAAGTCCACGTTTTTCCACGGCGTCTCGCCGATTTGCAGGCCGAAGACTTGACTGTTGATTTTGCCCGCGAGCGCGGTACCGGTGTTTGATTCGGTTCCGCCTTGGAACGCGATGAACGTCTTGGAATAGGTCGTCCACGAGTACTTGCCATCGAACCACAGCGCGTTTGCGATGTTGTTGAATGCGTACATATAACCGTTCACGGTCAGCGCGCCGCCTGCGTAGCCGATGCGTCCGTACAGAAAGCCGTTGTTATTCACCCACTTCCTCGTGGGAATGCCCGTAGTGCCCTGACCGCTCGCATCCGGATACGAAGCATTCTGCGTGAGTATGGTGCTGCGCACGAAGTCGGACTGAACGCGGTCTTCCCAGCTCACGTAGTCGCCCAGGTCAACGGCCCAGGTCTTATCGAGATTGAACAGCGCATCGCCGCCGCGGAAGGCGACGGGTTTGAGGCGCGAGTCCGAGGCATTTGCCCACGGCGTGTTGATGACGCGCTGTCCGGCCCATATGGTCGTCGCCGCATCTTGGTACTGAAGATAGCCCTCGTACAACGTGCTCAGGCGATAGGCCGGAAGCGTGTCGTCGTACGTTGTCGGCGGGGGCGGACCGAAGGCACCGTTCGACGTCTTGGTTTTGCATGGGCCCGCATTAATATGCGTAGCAGGAGCAACGCAATCGTTAAACGGGTCCGCGTATAAGTACGTGCCGCCGATAGAGAAATTGGAACCCAGGTTCAACCGGCCGCGAACGTCGATTGCGTTGTTAAAAGAAGCCTGGTTGACCTTGCCGGGCCCATTGGTGCGCGTAAAATAAAAGCCGCGGTAAAAACCGCTATATTGGAAGACATCCGGGGGTTTCGACGTAGACTTTCGGTGCGGAGGCTGCTTGAGCGATGACCCTCGGTGATGCCGGTGTTTGCGCCCAGGCCATACCGCTTGCGAGCAGCACAATCGCCGCACCCGTTAAGAGTGAACGGTACAGAGTTATTAGCATGGCTGCATTGTACAGACAAGCTATTAAGGGCGGTTTAAGCGCTCTTTAACCTTACCCGTAGCGGCCGGTTATATAATCCTCGGTACGTTTGTCACGCGGTTTGAAGAAAATCTCGCGGGTCTCGCCCACTTCTACAAGGTCGCCCATTAAGAAGAACGCCGTGAAATCCGAGATGCGGGCGGCCTGCTGCATGGAGTGCGTCACGATGACCACCGTGTACGCCTT
The DNA here is from genome assembly GCA_963702335.1 of Vulcanimicrobiota bacterium. Classification (GTDB taxonomy): domain Bacteria; phylum Vulcanimicrobiota; class Vulcanimicrobiia; order Vulcanimicrobiales; family Vulcanimicrobiaceae; genus DASSRQ01. Next base: position 61,150 of record CAVPCC010000022.1, read on the forward strand.
TTTCAACTCGCCGATGAGATCTTCAATCTTACTGGTCGCGATGGGGTCGAGCGCAGAGGCCGGCTCGTCCATGAGGATCACTTCGGGCTCAACCGCAAGCACGCGGGCGATGCACAGGCGTTGCTGCTGGCCGCCCGACAGCGTCAGCGCCGACCGGTCCAGACGGTCCTTGACCTCGTCCCAAAGCGCCGCTTGACGCAGGCTGCGCTCGGCGATTTCCGCCAGCGCTTTGCGGCCCGACACGCCATGAATTTTCGGTCCGTAGACCACGTTCTCGTAGATCGATTTCGGAAACGGATTGGCTCGCTGAAAGACCATGCCGATGCGGTGCCGGATGGTGACGGGATCCACGTCGGCCTGGTAGATGTCGTCGCCATCCAACGTCACGCAGCCCTCGACGCGCACGCCCGGCGTGAGATCGTGCATGCGATTGAGCGCGCGCACAAACGTGGACTTTCCGCAGCCCGAGGGGCCGATAAGCGCCGTTACGCGATTTTGCGGCACGGCAAGCGTGGCGTTCTTGATCGCCTGGAAATTGCCGTAGTAGACGTTGAGAATCTTCCACGTTGAGTTTTACGTCGGCCGGCGTTTGCGATTCATCCGACGGTGGCGCTGCGTACATCGTTGTCGTCATTTTCCCGTTAAACGCGTGGAAAGCACGTTGCCGAGCAGCCGTGCGCTGATGTTAAAAATCAAAACCATGGCAAGCAGCACGAGAGCGGAACCGTTGCCGACTTGCGCAGCATCGGGCACCAAGCCCTCGGAATGGGTGTACCACAAGTGCACCGAGAGCGTCTCCGCCTCATGGAATAAACCGAAATCGAACGCGGAGCGCCCCGCACTTACGCTAAGGCCGGCCGTAAAAATCAGCGCAGCCGTCTCGCCAAAAATGCGGCCGGCGATAAGTACGACGCCGGTAGTCAAAGGTGCGATAGAACTGGGGAGTACAACGCGTACGATCGTCTGCCACTTCGTCGCGCCAAGGGCCATCGACCCTTCCCGAAAGTCGTTCGGGACACTCACAAGTGCCTCTTGCGTCACGCGCATGAGCGCCGGCAGATTCAAAATCGTCAGCGTGAGCGCACCGCCCAGAGCGGTGAACTTCCAGTGCAGGTACGTCACGAAAATCAAGAGGCCGAACAATCCCATGACGATCGAGGGTATCGTTGCAAGGGATTCGGCGCAGAACTGCACGACCGCCGTGAAGGCGCCCGGCCGTGCATATTCCTGCAGGTAGATCGCTCCCGCCACGGCGATCGGCGTCGTAAAGATCAACGTCAGGATCAGAATGTAAAACGAGTTGAAGATTTCCGGCCCGATGCCGCCGCCCGCGTCTACTTCGCTTGGCGGCGCCGTTAAGAAATGCCACGTCATGTGCGGCGCGCCTAGGTAGAAAATGTACCCGATAAAGAATGCGAGCAACAGCAAGACGGCCATCGCTGCCGCCCAGAGCACCCCGGTCATGGCTTTGTCCGTCAAACGCCGGCGTGCCGCAACGCTAATCATGCGCTTCTCCGAAGCGCGAGCCGTACGCCCAGAATCAATAGCATCGAAATGAGCAGCAGCAAGAACGCGAGCGTGAAGAGTGAGTGGTACAACACCGTGCCTTCTTGCGCGCTTCCCATGTCGGTAACGATCTCGGTCGTCAGTGCCGCCGTCGGGGAGAGCAGGCCCTTGGGCAGAACCGGGCTGTTCCCGATCACCATCTGCACGGCGAGCGCTTCGCCGATCGCACGGGCCACGCCCAGAATGATGGCGACGGTCAGGCCGCTCTTCGCAGCGGGAAGCATCACGCTCCAAATGGTTTGCCAGCGCGTTGCGCCCAGCGCCATCGAACCCTCCCGCAGTGCATCGGGAACGGCGCGCAGCGCATCTTCGGAAAGCGAGATGACCGTGGGCAAGATCATGATCGAGAGGACGATACCCGCCGTGAGCAGACCGAAGCCCGTTAAACTTCCCGTCAAGTGACGGATCAGCGGTGCGAGCAGCGTCAGACCCAGCCATCCATACACAACGGACGGAATGCCCACGAGTATCTCAATGGCCGGCTTCATGATTGCCGCAACGCGCGTAGGCGCCAGCTGCGAGAGAAAAATGCCGACCGCTACGCCGAACGGACCGCCCACGAAAAGCGCAAACAACGTGATCGCCAGCGAGCCGATGATGAACACGGCCGCACCCGGATTGTTCGGGTTGGTGGTCCAATCCGACGTGAACAAAAAGTGGAACGGATTGACGTGATCGCGCAGAAAAGAGTCGCAGTCCCATCGTGGCCAGGTATAAAATCAGCGCAGCCATCGCTACGATGACAAATACACTTGCCGCAAAAAGCAGCGTTGAAGCGACGCGCTCTTGCGCGTGCGCCATGGACGGTCGTCGGCCGGCAATCAAAGCCAGACCATCGTACGGGCGGCCAACCTAAGCCCTCCTTAAGGCTACCTTAAGGAAGATTAAGGCGAGGGGCCGCTGATGGGAATACGGACGGTAAAGGTCGTGCCTCGTCCCAGGCGCGATTCCACATCGACCGTACCGCGGTGTGCCTCGGCAATGAGTTTCACGATCGATAAGCCGAGGCCAACCCCGCCCGCGCCGCCCTGTGCGCGCGTCCGTGAGCGGTCGACGACGTAAAACCGCTCGAAAATATAGGGCAGATCTTTGTAGGGGATGCCGATGCCGCTATCCGAAACGCGCACGATCGCATATCCGTCCTCAACGTCAATCGCGACGGTGATCGAACCTCCCTTCCCGGTATAGCGCAAAGCGTTGTCGATCAGATTTACGAAAATCTGCGCGAGGCGCTCGGGATCGGCTTCCATCGCCACGGGGCGGATTGTCTGCAGATCCAAGTCCACGCCCGCCGCAACTGCCTGCGGTTGAAAGGAGGCAAGGATCGGCCGCGCAACGGATTCCAGATCGATCTCTTCGGTGCGCAGGACCAGGTTGCCCGACTCCACGCGCGCTTGCTCCAGCAAGCGCTGCACCAGCGTGGCAAGACGGTCCACTTGGACGAGCACTTGCGGGAGAAAGATGTCGCGCGCTTCTTCTTCGGCCGATTCGCTCACCGTCTCGAGCATCAGTTTGATCGACGAGAGCGGCGTTCGCAGCTCCGTGCGAGACGTTCGTCAGAAATTCTTGGCGCGCACGCTCGAGCGCCAGCAGCTCGGTTTGGTCTTCCGCCAGAATCAAGACGCCCGTCGCAGAGCGCGGGCGTTCTTCGTTTTCCGGCTCGACGTCTGCAAGAAGCGGATACACCGAGACTGCGTAGCTGCGGTTCACCGTCTTTCCGGTCACAACCATCGGAACGTTGGTCTGGGCTTGATTCAAGGCGGCAAGCGCGCGGTTTTCAAGTTCGACCGAGGGAACGGCCGCAATGATATGCTGCCCGCGCACGCGCACGCGGTCGAAGCCGAAGATTGCCGCAGCGGCACGATTGGAGAACCGCACGCGCAGGTCGCGATCCAGCATGACGACGCCAAGCGGCAGAGCGCGTACCAGCGCATCGAAGCGCTCATCCGAAGGGCGCGGTGTTTGCGCCGATTCGCCCGGTTGCGAGGAATCAGCCGGCAAATCGGTCCGCCTGCGCAGTAATAGGTGGGCAACTAACGCGCCGGCAAAAAACGCAAGGACGATCGCGACAGCCGCAGTAGCCGTCACTCCTTGAACATATACCCGCGGCTGCGGACGGTGACGATGTGACGCGGATTGCGTGAGTCTTCTTCGATCTTCTCGCGTATCCAGCGGATGTGCACGCTTACCGTCTGTTGCTCGCCTTCAAAATCGTAGCCCCACACCTTGTCCAGAAGCGTTTGTCGCGTTACTACGCGTCCGGCGTTTTCCATAAGCACGCGCAGCAGCGAGAACTCTTTGGGCGCCAGCGAGACGTCTTTGCCGCGAACGGTTAGATGTTGGCGTGATGGGTCCAAAACGATTCCGCCCAGCGCGATGGCACGATCGTGCTCCGGCAGCGACCCCGGCGTCGGCCGGCGCAGACGCGCTTTAACCCGCGCCAAAAATTCATGCAGTGCGAACGGCTTGGTTACGTAGTCGTCCGCTCTCAGCTCAAGGCCAGGACCTTATCGATTTCCTGATCCTTGGCGGTAAGCATGATGATTGGCACCGAGCTGCTCTTGCGGATCTCTTTGCACGCCTCGATGCCATCCATGACGGGCAGCATGATATCGAGCACGATCAAATCGGGTTCTTCGCGCTGCGCCAACGTAACGGCGCTGCGTCCGTCGCTTGCGGTGACAACGGCGTATCCGCTGCGCTCCAAGTTGTAGCGCAGGGTTTGAAGGATGGCCGCCTCGTCGTCCACCACCAGGATCTTCTTATTGAAGTCCGGGTGTTTGTTGAACGACCCGCGTTTAGCCGGTTCGGGCTGGGTGCTCATAAAATTTTGCGATCGCGCTGTAGTCCAACGCCCCATCGCCCTGTGCCGACCTTGAAGTGTAAAGTTGATACGCAAGAGCAGACGCCGGCATCGGCATCTTCATGGACCGGGCCGCATCAAGCGCTGCACCTACGTCTTTTCGCAGTAAGTCCAGCGCAAAGCCTCCCTCGAACGTTCCGGCGAACCACGTTTTGGGCAGCCACTGCTCGAGTAGATAGTTCGAAGCCGTCGCGGTGGCAAGCACGGCACGCACGGCATCTAAGTCCGCGCCGGCGTTGCGCGCGAACGTGAGGGCCTCGGTGTTTGCGATCATGACGCTTGCTATGATGAGCTGATTGACCAATTTCACCGTCTCGCCCAGGCCCACGGCGCCGACGTGGTGCGGCGTCCCCATGGCGCTCAGCACGGGCTGCGCGCGGGCAAAATCCTCGGGGCTCGCACCGGCCATGATCGTGAGCGTGCCGGTCTTGGCGCGCGCCGGGCCGCCGCTCATCGGCGCATCCACAAAGCGCATGCCGCTTGACTCCAACCGCTCGGCAAACGAGCGCGATGCGACGGGCGAAACGGTAGACATATCGATGAAAAGCGTGCCGGGCCGGGCTCCGGTGGCCGCACCGGAAGGACCGAAGAGGGCTTCTTCGACTTGCGGCGCGTCCGGGACGCAGGTGATGACCACATCGCTCCGTTCGGCAACGGCCGACGGGGTTGGGGCTTCGTGCGCGCCTTCGGCCACGACCCGGTCCACCCGCTCGCGATTGCGGTGCGCGCAGAGCGTTAAGCCGTAGCCGCCTCGAAGCAGTTGCAGCGACATCGGCTCACCCATTGCGCCGATTCCGATAAAGCCGATAGCCGGGGAACTCACGCACCCCGCATTATCTCAAGGGGGGTCCGTCGCCTCCAAAGAAGGCCGCACGCCGCCGCTTTAGTTCGCGTTGAAGGGTAAGAGGAGTCAGATATGCTAGCAGCCGTCCGCCGTCCGACATTCGATGAGATGAACCTCTCCACGGGGAAGCGTGTTCGTCTGCACCGGATGATGTACGAACACGGCCCGGCAAACGGTACGCTGATGTTCCTGCCCATCGATCAAGGGCTTGAGCACGGCCCCATCGATTTCTTCGCCAATCCTGAGTCGTTGGACACCGACTGGATTTACCGCCTGGCCGTCGCGGGAAATTTCTCGGGCATCGCGCTCCATATCGGGCTTGCGGAAAAGTATCACAAAGCCTATGCGGGCAAAGTTCCGCTTGTACTGAAGATCAACGGCAAGACGAACGTACCCAGCGACGATGACGCGTTCAGCCCTCGCTGACCTCATCCGTGGAGGACGCGGTCCGCCTTGGCGCCGATGCCGTCGGCTACACGCTGTACGTCGGCAGCCCTTCGCAAGACGTGGACATTGCTCAATTTAACGAAGTGCGCCGCGACTGCGAAAAATACGCCATGCCGCTTATCGTGTGGGCCTATCCGCGCGGTGCCGCCGTCAAAGCGAAGGGTGGCGTCGATTCGCTCTACGCCATCGACTACGCCGCCCGCGTCGCGTGCGAGGTCGGCGCCGACATCATCAAACTCAACGAGCCCAAGTGGGATGGATCCACGGCCGGCAAAATGCCGATGCCGTACAATACGCTCGACTCTCGACGTCGACGGGCTGCGCAAAGTCGTCCGCTCGGCCGGCCGTTCGCTCGTACTCGTCTCGGGTGGAAGCAAAATGAGCGATGACGACGCGCTGCACAAAGCGCAGATCGCCATGGAAGCCGGATGCGTAGGGCTCATCTTCGGCCGCAACATGTGGCAACGCGACTGGAACGACGCACTCAACGTCACCACCCGAATGCACGACCTCATGAAAGCCTATGGACAATAACCCCCTTAGTCATCCTGAGGTATCGAAGGACCTTAGTCATCCTGAGGTATCGAAGGACCCTGAGCCTGTCGAAGGGTTAGAAACCCGCGTAAACCGCGCCCTCGACAAAGTGCGTCCGGGCATTCAAATGGACGGCGGCGAAGTTTGGCTGCTCAAAGTTGAAAACGGCACGGCGTTCGTGCAGATGCTCGGCGCGTGCGGCGGCTGCCCGGCGTCGAACATGACCCTCAAAGGGGCGATCGAAACCGTCGTCTGTGCCGACGTGCCTGAGATCACTGAGGTTGTGCAGGTTTAAACGCTAACGGGCCCCGCGGGTGCGGGGTGGTTGGGGCCATCCGGAAAACCGTTCGAAAACCGCCATCCTGGCGGTTTTCTACTTTGCTGTTTTTTCGGGAGAACAAAGTTTTGAACCGGCCATCCATGGCCGGCCCGAAAAAATCAGAAATTTTCCGGATGGCCCCAACCACCCCGCACCCGCGGAGCCCGTTAGCGATTGCACCGGCGACTGTTCGTGATTAGCCGCCGCCCGGGGAGCCGCCGTTTCCGCAGTTGTAATCGAGTGTCGTGCTGCAAGCCTTGAGTTTTACCGTCGTTGTCGGGCCGCTCACGCGGATCGGTGTGCTTTGCGCCGGTACGTCTGGTGATGAAAGGCGCAGCGTGTAATTGCCGCTTGGGAGATTGCCCAGAGAGAAATGACCGTGCGCGTCGGTTTTCGCTTGGACGCGTTGATGCGACGCCGTCGTGGTCACGGTGACGCCGATCAGGGGTTGGCCCGTCGTCTTGTCGGTCAGGGTGCCGGTGACAATCGCGAGAGCGGCGCTCAGAAGCAGCGGGAGGTGTTTCATGTTAGGCGCGCTTTAAAGAACGCGCTTGTTGTCCGGGTTGTCGTGGGGCGAGGCAATCAGCAGGGCTTTGATCGGCTGGTTGCCGCTGGCGGTGATCTCGAATGCGGTGTTGCGCGGTACCGAGACGATCGTGCCGGGTTTGACGTCGAACGTCGGGTAACCCACGGCTGCTGTGCCGTAGCCGCTCACGATGTAGAGCAGGTCGTCTTGTTTGGTGTAGACCTGCTTGGGCAGTTTGCCGATGTACAGGGCCATGACATCGCCTGCGGGCGCGTGCATGACGTTCTGGGCGACGGTGCCGTTACTGTCGGGCCGCATCGCGGCAAAGATCGAAACCGTGTCGGCTGTCGGCTGACCGGCGTCTTGCGCGTGGGCGGCGATCGCGCCGAATGTGAGCAGCGCGATGGCCGCGGCAATAGGAATGAATTTCATGTTCACCTCTTTAGCATTTGAACGCACGAGTTTCCAAAGTCGTTCCGCTTTTATAGCGGCGGTATGCTGCGTTCCCACGCAGCGTTCTGTTCTTGCTGCGCCACGCGGGCGCGCACCGTGGAGATAAGGGGCTTGCCTTCGAGCGAATCGCGCAGCGAGGCCGCACGTTCCAGGGACGCGGGCTCACCGGTTTTCCAGGCCGCGCTTGCTTGCTGCGGCCATAAACAAACGGAGCCCGAAATGCATCCTGCCAGACCGTGTGCGCGCGCGCAGTCCAGCAGCGCCTCGGAGCCGGGGAAGATCGCGAGGTCCTCAAAGTTTTTATGCAATTCCAGTTCCAATGTCGTGTCGTTCGAACTGTCCTTGACTCCGCAGATGATCCCGGGAAACGCGATCAGCAGGCGCGCGACCAGATCGGCCGTGAATGTGGTGCCGCTCATGCGCGGGAAGTTGTAGAGCATCACGCTTTGCGGGGGCGGATCGACGCGTGAGAACAACGCGTCGAAAAACGCCACGACGCCGTCATTCTTGAGATCGCGGTAGTAGAACGGCGGGATGATGAGCGCGGCGCCGTAGCCCAGATCGATGGCGGCGCGCGTTAGCCGAGCGGCATCGTTCAGCGCGCTTGCGCCCGTGCCCACCATCAGCCGATCGTGCGGCAATGCGCTCGCTACCGCTTCCATAAAGGTCAGCCGCGATTCAAGGCCGATGGACATCGCCTCACCCGTCGTGCCCAGTACGTTCAGACCGTCGCAGCCCGTATCGAGCAGCGTACGGTAGTACGGGAGCGCGAGCGCCGCGTCGGGTTCAAAATGCTCGTCGAACGGCGTAAGCGTCGCGGCGACGATTCCGCTGGGCGCGCTCACCGCCCGAGAGCGCCTTTGAGAAAGAACGCGAGGTTTGCCGGACGCTCGGCCAGGCGCCGCATCAGATACGGAAACCAGTACGTTCCGAACGGCACGGCTAAGCGGACGCGATATCCGGCTGCGAGCAGTTCCTGCGCAAAGGGTGTAGCGATGCCGTACAGCATTTGAAATTCAAAGCGCCCTTGTTTTGGAAGTCCGAGTTGCTGCGCCCGTTCTATCGTCCATTCGACGATGCGGCGGTCGTGTGTGGCGATCGCTGTATAGCCGTCGTTCGTCAGACAGATCTCGGCCAGGCGTAGGTATGCCGCGTCTACATCCGCCTTCTGCGGGTATGCGATGGCGGACGGTTCAAGATAAGCGCCTTTGACCAGCCGCACGTTCGGCGCAAGCGGGAGCATCGCACGCAGATCGTCCTCGCTGCGGTGCAAGTACGATTGGAGCACGAATCCCACATTCGAGAAGCGCTCGCGCAACCGGCGGTAGATGGTTAACGTGCGGTCGACGTAGCGCGATTGCTCCATATCCAGGCGCATGGTATTGTGCACGTCCACTGCGGTCTGCGCGATGCGTGAGGCATTGCTCAGCGCGAGCTCCGGATCGATATCCAGTCCGACGTGCGTGAGTTTGAATGCGACGTTCGCGTCCAATCCTTGCGTTGCAAACGCGCGCAGCAGGTCGCAGTACTGCTGCGTGGCCTGCGCGGCTTGCTCTTCGCGCGCAATGCCTTCGCCCAAGATGCCGCAGGCAACGGCAAAACCGCGCGCATTTAAGGCCGCGGCAACGGTAAGAAAATCTCGATCGTTTTCACCGGCGACGAACCGTCCGGCGCCCAGCGCAAAGCCGTACTTCGTAACGAGCCGCTGCACGAACGCATTGTCGGCAGCGGCAAGAATTAGTGCGCGCAGCGCCCGCAGTACCAGAGGACTGCGCCCTGCTGCGAGACGGGGACCATATGGTCGCGCTTGCCGCGGCGCCCGCAACGCGCGCACGCGAACGTCTTGACGTAGTTCGCCGGGGCGGCATGGCCGCCGCGGGTTCCCCGGTACGCCGCCACGACAACGGCAAGGAGCGCCGCCGCGGGCGCCCAAGCAAAAAACTGGTTGATAACTGTTGCGCTAGCCATGAGGGGGCTACTTTACCCCGCCAAAGCGGGTTGCCTCTCTAGCGCATCCGGCGGTAGATGGGGAAGACCTCGTCCACCTTGCGGAAGACGCCTTCGTGGGGCGTGGCGTGAAGCGACTCGGCCGAGCTCAGGCAAATGAAGCCGAAACGTGCCAGACTCTGCAGAAACAGGTTGTGCACGCGGTACTGCAGCGATTTGCTGAATTGCGGCAGCACGGCGCGCGCGAAGATGCAATGGAATTCATTCAGGGAGGAGTCCGTCGCAAGACTATGCGTCGAGAAGATCATCTGGCGTCGCAGCGTCTCGTTGAAACGCACCGAATCGTCTTCGATCTCGCAGAACGACGAGAGCGCCGCCTGACCTCCCGAGAGACGGTAGTCGCCTGCGAACTCTTCGATAGCCCCCGCGTCAAACTTGCCCTCGCGCGCGGCCGCGAGCGCCATCTCGCTCATATCCGTGCCGTAGATCATGCAGCGGTTCAGCATGCCCGCTTCTTCCAAGATGCAGGCCACCGTATACACGTCCTCGCCGGTCGAGCACGCCGGGAACCACAAGCGCACGAACGAGTACGTTTTCAAGAACGGAACGACACGCTCGCGGAACGCCTTAAAATACTCCGGCGCACGGAAGAGGCGCACCGAACTTTGCGACATCGCCAGCACGAAACGGCGAAGCGCCTCCTGATCGTGCAGCAGCCGCTCTTGCAGGCCGCTGATCGTCTGCACGTTTTCGGCGCGCATCCGCTCCGAGACGCGCCGTTTGAGCACGGCCGGAGCGTATTCGCGGAAATCGTAGCCGCTCCACCGCACCAAGGCTTCGAGCAGCAGCGAGAGTTCGACCGCAGCGCGTTCGTCGCTGCGGGCCTCACTGGGGCTCAAAGCCGGTATGGTTTCGCGAACTATCGATTCAACCATATACGCAGCAACGATATCAGTTGATCGATGTCCACCGGCTTGCTGATGTACTCCGAAGCGCCGGCTGCAATGCAGCTCTCTCGGTCGCCCTTCATCGCCTTGGCCGTGAGCGCGATGATCGGCAAACGCTGGAACTCCGGGTTTGCGCGAATGCGGCGGATCGTCTCGTAGCCGTCCATCTCCGGCATCATGATGTCCATGAGGACCAGATCGATGCTGTTATCGGCTGCGAGCAGGTCGATACCGTCTTGGCCGCTCTCGGCGCTCACCACTTGCAGGTGGTGACCCTCGAGCGCTGCCGAGAGCGCGTAGATGTTACGTGAGTCGTCGTCGACGATAAGTACTTTGCGGCCTTCGAGCGTTGCCGTGCCCAAAGGCGGAATCTCGGTCGAGCGCTTTGCCGCGGGCAGGCGCGCTTCAACCTGGTGCAAGAAGAAGCGCGTCTCGTCGAGCAGCCGTTCGGGCGACATCGCGTCCTTGATGATGACGGCCTCGGTGAGCTTGTTGAGTTTGGCTTCCTCGTGTTTGGTGAGATCGCGTCCGGTATACACGATGACCGGCGTGCGCGTGTGCTCGCGGTGCGAGCGGATGCGTTCGATGAGCTCATCGCCGGGGTAATCCGGCAAGCCCAGATCCACGACGATGCAATCGAAGCGTTCGGTCTCCAGAGCCGCCAGCGCTTCATTACCGGAACGAACCGCCGTGACGGCCACCTCGCCGTTGCCGATGAGATTGACCATTGCATTGAGCTGCGTGAGATCGTCCTCGATCACCAGCAAGTTCTTCGTGCGCCGGTCTGCGAAGCCGAGCAGGTTGTCGAACGTGAGCGTGAGCGCTTCTTCGGTCACCGGCTTGCGCAGGTGCGCAATGGCGCCCCCGTCGAGCGCGCGCTGCCACTGCTCCTCGCCCGAGATGACGTGAACCGGAATATTGCCCGTGTTCGCATCGTTCTTGAGGTCCGAGAGCAGTTCCCAGCCGTCGCAATCGGGCAAGCCGATATCCATCGTGATGGCGTCCGGCAAGTGCTTGCGGGCGAGATCCCGTCCTTCGGCACCGCTGAGCGCAACAATGCCTTTGAAGCCGCGATCGCGCGCTAAACCGAGCAGAATGCGCGCGAAGATCGGATCGTCCTCGATGATGAGCAGGACGCGATCCATGGTTTCGATGGCGTTGCGATCGTCGTGGATGGCCTCCATCGAACTGGGGGCGACATCGCCGCGAATCATCTCGCGGCGAGCTTCGGGAACGAATGCACGCACGCTGCCCGCCGTGACGTTTCTTTCGAGCGGATGATACAAGGTGAACGTGCTGCCTTGTCCGATGCTCGACTCCACGCCGATCTCGCCGCCCAGCAATCCAGCGATTTCGCGCGAGATTGCCAGGCCAAGGCCCGTGCCGCCGAATTTACGCGACGTCCCCATGTCGGCTTGCTGGAACGCCTCGAAGATGACGTTGAACTTATCGGGCGGGATGCCGATGCCGGTATCGGAGACCGAGAAGGCCACCGCCGGACCTTGCACCGAGCTCAAGTGATGCTCGCGCAAGATCGAGATGTCGAGCGTGATGCGCCCCTCGACCGTGAACTTGAACGCGTTGGAGAGCAGATTCTTGAGAATCTGCTGCAGACGCGTCGGGTCGGTGAGCAGCGACTCCGGGACGTCGTCGTGACGCTGAATGACGAACTCAAGGCCTTTGTCCTTGGCGATTTGATCGAACGTGCGCTCCACGTCTTCTTCGATCGAGGGGAACGGAACGTCCTGAAGGTCGATGGACGTCGTGCCCGATTCGATTTTCGAGAGGTCCAGAATGTCGTTGATGAGCGTGAGCAAGTCGCTGCCTGCCGCGCGGATCGTCTCGGCAAACTCGATTTGCCGCGAGGACATGTTGCCCTCGGGGTTGTCGGCGAGTTGCTTGGAGAGGATGAGCAGCGAGTTGAGCGGCGTGCGCAGCTCGTGCGACATGTTGGCTAAGAACTGCGACTTGTACTTCGAGGTGAGCGCCGACTGTTCGGCCTTCTTCTCGAGTTCTTGCCGCGCCTCGTCAATCTCACGCGTGCGGCGCTCGATCTCTTCGTTGCGTTCCTGCAGCAGTCGCGCCTTCTCTTCGAGTTCGTCGTTGGTTTGCTGAAGCTCCATCTGCTGCGACTGCGGCTCGTTCGTGAGGGCCTGAGACTGCTTGAGCAGTTCTTCGGTCCGCATCGATGCGGCAATCGTGTTCAGAATGACGCCGATCGACTCGGTGAGTTGGTCGAAGAACTGCAACTGAATCTCGTTGAAGTGTTCCACCGAGGCCAGCTCGATGACGGCTTTGACATCGCCCTCGAAGAGCACCGGCAGCACGATCAGCGAGAGTGGGCGCATCTCGGAGAGCCCCGAGGTAATCGTCATGTAATCGGCCGGAACGTCGGAGAGCAGCAAGCTCTTCTTCTCCACCAGGCACTGTCCGACAAGGCCTTCGCCCTCGCGGACGGTGCGCTGCGCCGATTTGCGTTTATTCAGCGCGTAACTTGCGATGAGACGCAGCGTCTCTTGCTCTGCGCCGGATTCGCTGATGTAGAAGGCGCCGGCGTACGCGTTGACCAGCGGCGCGATCTCCGACATGATGAACCGGCTGACCGTCTTGATGTCGCGCTGGCCTTGCAGCATGGCCGTGAAGCGCGCAAGGTTGGTCTTGAGCCAGTCCTGTTCGGTATTCTTACGCGTCGTGTCGCGCAAGTTCTGAATCATTTCGTTCACGTTGCGCGTCAGTTCGGCAACCTCGCCGCGAGCTTCAACTTCAATGGCTCGCGAGAGGTCACCCTTGGTGACTGCGGTTGCCACTTCACCGATGGCCCGAATCTGCGAGGTGGGCTCTGCTCGGCAAGTTGGTTGACCGAGTCGGTCAGGTCGCGCCACAGGCCCGCCGCGCCCGGAACCTGCGCTTGGCCGCCGAGTTTACCTTCGAAACCGACTTCGCGGGCAACCGTGGTAACCTGATCGGCGAACGTCGCCAGGGTGTCGATCATGAAGTTAATCGTGTCGGCGAGCTGCGCGATTTCGCCCTTGGCTTCGAGCGTGAGTTTCCGTTTCAAGTCGCCGTTGGCAACGCCGGTGACGACCTGCGCGATGCCGCGGACTTGGTTCGTCAAGTTCGCAGCCATCGAGTTCACGTTATCGGTAAGGTCTTTCCACGTGCCTGAGACGCCCGGCACCTGTGCCTGACCGCCCAGTTTACCTTCGGAGCCGACTTCGCGCGCGACGCGCGTGACTTCGGATGCGAACGCATTGCGCTGGTCGACCATCGTGTTGATGGTGTCTTTGAGTTCGAGAATTTCACCGCGAACGTCGACGGTGATCTTCTTTGAAAGGTCGCCCAGGGCGACGGCGGTGGTAACCTTGGCGATGTTGCGAACCTGTGAGGTCAGGTTCGAGGCCATCGTGTTCACCGAGTCGGTAAGATATTTCCACGTACCGGCAACGCCGCGCACGAACGCCTGACCGCCCAAGCGGCCTTCCGAACCCACTTCACGCGCAACGCGCGTGACCTCCGATGCGAAGGCGTTCAGCTGGTCGACCATCGTGTTGATGGTGTTCTTTAACTCCAGAATCTCGCCGCGCACGTCGACGGTGATCTTCTTGGAAAGGTCGCCGTTTGCAACGGCGGTCGTCACGTCGGCAATGTTACGAACCTGGTTCGTTAGGTTTGAGGCCATGGTGTTGACCGAGTCGGTCAAGTCTTTCCATGTGCCCGAAACGCCGGTAACCTCGGCCTGGCCGCCCAGTTTACCCTCGGAGCCGACTTCGCGCGCAACGCGGGTGACCTCGCCGGCAAACGAGTTGAGCCTGGTCGACCATGGTGTTAATAGTGTTTTTAAGTTCGAGAATTTCGCCTTTGACGTCCACCGTGATCTTCTTGGAAAGATCGCCCTTTGCGACGGCGGTGGTAACTTCGGCAATGTTACGAACCTCGAGGTCAGGTTCGAAGCCATGAAGTTCACGGACTCCGTAAGGTCGCGCCACGTGCCCGAGACGCCGGCAACCTGTGCCTGGCCGCCCAAGCGGCCTTCCGAACCGACTTCGCGCGCGACGCGCGTCACCTCGCCTGCGAACGAGTTGAGTTGATCGACCATCGTGTTAATGGTGTTCTTCAACTCCAAGATCTCGCCGCTGACATCGACGGTGATTTACTCGAGAGGTCGCCTGCCGCGACGGCGGTGGTCACGTCGGCGATGTTACGAACCTGCAGGTAAGGTTCCAGCCATGAAGTTGACGACTCCGTTAAGTCTTTCCAGGTACCGGAGACACCTTCCACCTCGGCTTGTCCGCCGAGTTTACCTTCGGAACCAACTTCGCGGGCGACACGCGTCACCTCCGCCGCGAACGAGTCGAGCTGGTCGACCATCGTGTTGATCGTACCTGAGTTTTGCGATCTCGCCGCGGACGTTGACGGTGATCTTCTTTGAAAGGTCGCCCTTTGCAACGGCGGTGGTGACTTCGGCGATGTTACGAACCTGAGAGGTGAGGTTCGAAGCCATGAAGTTCACGGATTCGGTGAGATCTTTCCACGTACCGGAGACGCCGCCGACCTGCGCTTGGCCTCCCAGAATACCTTCGGAGCCGACTTCGCGCGCGACGCGCGTGACCTCGCCCGCGAACGAGTTCAACTGGTCGACCATGGTGTTGATAGTGTTCTTCGATTCCAGGATTTCGCCGCGAACGTCGACGGTGATCTTCTTCAAAAGGTCCCCCTTGGCAACGGCGGTGGTAACACGGCAATATTACGAACTTGCGAGGTCAGGTTCGAGGCCATGAAGTTGACAGATTCCGTTAAGTCTTTCCACGTGCCCGAAACGCCGGGAACCTCGGCCTGCCCGCCCAGTTTACCTTCGGAGCCGACTTCACGCGCAACGCGCGTGACTTCGCCCGCGAACGAGTTCGACCGGTCGACCATGGTGTTAATCGTATCTTCAGCCCGGAGTCGCGCGCCTCAACGGTAATCTTACGCGACAGGTCGCCTTTGGCGACGGCTGTGTGGGTCACGTCGGCGATGTTACGCACCTGATTCGTGAGGTTACCGGCCATCGTGTTGACCGAGTCGGTTAGGTCTTTCCACATGCCGGCAACGCCTTTAACCGCTGCCTGTCCGCCCAGTTTACCTTCAACCCACTCGCGAGCGACGCGTGTCGCTTCAGATGCGAATGCGTTTAATGGTCGACCATAGTGTTGATGACGCGCGCCGATCGCAGGAAATCGCCGCGCAGCGCGCGCCCTCGATATCCAGCGCCATGCGCTGCGAGAGGTCGCCCTGCGCGACCGCGCCGATAACGCGGTCGTTTCGGCCATCGGTGCCGCGACCGATTCGATGAGCAGATTGTACGTATCGATGTGCTCTTGCCGACTGCCCTGCGCGCCCTCCAACACGGCGCGCTGCGAGAGACGCCCGTCACGCGCGATGACGCGGCTCACGCGTTTGACCTCGCTAAGCATCCGCGACTTCTGCTCCAGGCACTCGTTGAAGAGCCGGGCGATGTCGCCTTCGATGCCTTGCCCCGTGACCGGAAGCCGAACCGAAAAATCCCCGCGTCTAAAAGCGTGGAGCGCAGTTAAAAGACGCCGTTGTTGGACCGTTCCTTCGGAGATGCTATGGCCGTTGGTGGAATGCAGCGAAGCGCCCTTTGGTGAGGTAGCGGTTGCCATATGTAAATTGCTCCGTGGGCAGACGGGGGGCCTAGACTGATGCCAGTTACTCATTTCCAGATTCAATCTCTGCCAAACACGGGCTTGCCAGGTTTAGCAGTACTTAGCCATTGGGGATAGGGAACTGAATGCTCGCGCGGTACAAGACGGACCCGCTTGATTTGCTTGCAGAAGCGAGCCGGTTACTCGCGTCCTCTCTTGATTTATCTTCGACGTTGCCGAAACTCGCCAATCTGTGCATCCGCACGCTGGGCGACTATTGCGTCATCTACGCCTCGCTGGGCGAGTCCGGCATGACCCTGGTCGAAGCTGCACCCCAAGCCGGAGTGCAAATACGCTCGGCCAACCCGGCCGTCGTGCAGGCGCTGCTCTTGGAGCAGGGCTTTGAGAGCGTGGCCTCTGCGCCGCTCGAAGGCCGAAATGTCGACGGGATATTTGCCATCGCGAATAAGAACCCGGACGCTTTTAGCGCGGCCACGCAGAAACTCATCAGCATCCTAGCCGTTCAGGTGGCAAGCGCCCTGGATCAGGCCATCCTCTTCGAGCGCACCCACCGCGTGGCCGACCGCTTGCAACGAGCGCTGCTTCCCGCAGACTTCCCGCCATTGACGGAACCGCCTTTCACGCCGCCTACCGGCCCGCAAGCGACGAGGCCGAGGTCGGAGGCGATTGGTACGACGCGTTCCCGCTCCCCGACGGGCGGGTAGCCATCTCCATGGGCGACGTTGCCGGTCACGGCCTGAGCGCCGCCACCGTTATGGGAGAAGTCCGCCAGTCCATGCGCACAACTGCCGTTTTCGAACGCTCGCCGGCCGTGGTGTTGGAGCACATCAACAACGTCATCAACCTTCGCAGCGGCATCGGCATGGTCACCGCCATCTTCGCTTACTACGATCCGGCCGCGCGCGGGCTCACCTATGCGGTGGCGGGCCACCCGCCGCCGGCGCTCACCATCCTGAACGGCTTCTGCGGATTCTTACCGGGCGGCGGCATGCCGCTCGGCGTGGATACGGCCGTGGACGCAACCGACTGGACCATCACGCTTCCTCCGGATAGCTGCGTCATCTTTTACACCGACGGCATGACCGAATATTCGCGCGATATCTTCGCGGGCGAAGAGCGGTTGTTGGAAGCTAGTCAGCGGGCGTTCGAAGTGGATACCGAAAACCCGGCCCTTGCGCTGCAAGAACGCATCTTCGACGCCAGGGTGAACCGCGACGACGCCGCCACGCTCACGCTCTCATGCAACGACGGCTTGCTTCCCGGGCCTGCTGCGGTTCTCCGCCATTCCGGTCACCGCGCCAATCGTCCGATCGATTGTCGAGCGCTTTTGCCGCGAGCATAAAGTTGACGAAGAGCAAACATTCTCCATTATCACTGCTGTTGGCGAAGCCGTCGCTAATGCCGTCGAACATGCGTACCGCGGAGATGCGGCCGGACATTTTTTCCTTCGGCCCTCGATCGAAGGCGACATGGTGACGATCGAGATTCAAGACGCGGAGGCCGCTGGCGGCCGTTCGCACCTCGTGAAGAACGCGGGCGCGGCATGGTCCTCATGTACGAGCTCATGGACCGCGTGCGCATCACCTCGGCGCAAAACGGCACGAATATCACCCTGACTGCCCAACGCTTCGCTAAAGAGGCATAGTCCGCAGCACAAGGGCAGCGTTGATGCCGCCGAACCCCGAAGAGTTTGAGAGAACGAGCCGCGCCGTAGAAATGCGGTTTTCTTTTACGCAATCGATCGCGCATCGCGAATCGCGCTGCTCCATATTCACCGCTCCCGGAACGACGCGCTCGCGCATGCCAAGCAGCGCGATCCCGATTTCCCACGCCCCCGTCGCGCCGAGCGCGTGACCGTGTTGTCCTTTGGTCGCCGTGACCGGAATGTGCGCTAAGCGCTCGCCGAAGATCTGTGCGTAGGCACGCGTCTCGGCACGGTCGCCCAGCACCGTCGAGGAGCCGTGAGCATTGATCCCTTCGATCTCGCCCGCGCTCACGCGCGCGTCATCGAGCGCGCGCCGCAACGCCGCCGCCGTTTGCTCTCCGCCCTCGAGCGGCGCCGACATATGATGCGCATCGTTTGAAATGCCGTAGCCGCAAATCTCGCCGTAAATCGCGGCACCGCGGGCGACCGCATCGTCCCACCGCTCGAGTACGACCATGCCCGCACCTTCAGCCATCACGAAACCGTCGCGATCTTCATCGAACGGGCGCGATGCGTGCGCGGGATCGCTGTTTTGCCTCGACATGGCGCGCGCAACGGTGAATGCACCGTACGTAAGCGGTGCCAGCGGCGCTTCAACGCCGCCGGCAAGTGTCGCGCGCAGGTCCCCGCGGCGGACGGCGCGCGCCGCATCGCCAATCGCCATCGCGCCCGAGGCGCACGAGTTGCCGTTCGCGCTCGCGCATCCGGTGAGGCCGAATTCGATCGCGATGTTGGTTGCCGCCGCTGCGCCGAACACCGAGATCGCCAGCAGCGGCCGGATGCCGCCTAGGCCCCTTTCGTTGAAAACCGCCATCTGATCTTCGGCAATCGCGACGCCGCCTAAGGCCGACCCCGCAAACACGCCGGTATCGGCGAGCATTGCGCTAATCTGCAGCCCCGAGTCTTCGAGCGCCAGGCGTGCCGCCGCGATAGCCATCTGCGAGAAGCGGTCGGTCCACTGCAGACGGCGGCGCGTCATGAAAGCGGCAGGATCGAAATCGTCGATCTGCGCGGCGATTTGCGATGGAAACGTGCTTGCATCAAAGCGCGAGATCGCGCGGATCGCACGTTTGCCCTCGAGCAGATTCTTCCACATTGCGGGCGCACCGATTCCCAGCGGCGAGATCATTCCCAAGCCCGTTACGGCAACGCGGTAATCGTTCACGCGTCACGCTCCGTCAGCGCCTTCATGCAGGCCAGCGTCCGCGTTGCAATCGGATGGATAAACAGCATTGCAATGAACGGAGCGAGCGGCGAGGGGAAATCGTGATCGATGGTTACCCGCGTCCCTTCGGGGACGGCCTCGAAACGCCAATAAACGAGCATGCCGCGCGTCCAGCCCTCGATATGGCGGAAAAAGATCTGCGGCGTTTGCGGTGTGTTGATTTGCTCCGCCCGCCAGCGGACCGGAATGCCCAACTGCGGCTGACGCGCGCCCATCTCGACGATGCGCCGCTCTGCGTCGCCCGCAAGTAGGCGGACGAAGCGGTAGTGCGGCAGAATCTGCGGCCAGCGTTCCGTGTCCGCAGCCGCGGCAAAGATGCGCTGCGCCGGGGCGTGCACGACGATTTCGTCGCGCATCTTCACGCGCTCACTGCATCCAAAAGCGGTGCGAGCAGCCGCGCGTGCGGTGCGAGCAAGGGAAAGCGCAACGCGACAGAAACAAGCGAGCCGTAGCGACGCCGCCGGCGCACTTCGGCTTTGAGCGACCGCTCGTACTCCCGCCACGCGCGTGGCTGCGCGGCCCAGCCGCGAATGGTTTTGCGGATTGCCGACGCAGCCAGGCGCGCACCGAACAGGGCGAGATAGACGCCTTGGCCCGTGAACGGATCGACGAACTGCGCGGCATCTCCCGCGAGCAGGACGCCGGGCGCGCTGAATGCGCGCGCCCGGTGCGCCAGCGGTCCGATTGCAACGCGCTTTCCCAGCAAGTGCATACCTTGCAGGTTCAGCCGGCCGCCGCTCAGCCGCGCTGCGCGATCGCGCATGAACGCGTCGATGTTCTCGCGATGTGCGCGCATTTGCGCTTCGTACACGATGAGCATTGCATTTGCGGTTGTGGGTGTAAGCGGATTGAGTGCAAAGTACGTACGGCCTTCAACGAACATCTGCACGTACGCATCGAGATCGGCAAGGCCGCCGTAATGGCCGCCCAGCGCAAACCGCGCGGGCCCGGGCGCGGGCGCGCCCAAGCCGCAACTCTTTGCCACCAGCGACTGCGCGCCGTCGGCACCCACTAGCACGCGCGCTTCAATCGTCTGCTGTTCGCCCTCATTCATACGGATGGTAACGAGTATCGAGTCCGCTTTGGATGTCGCCGTTTCAAAACGGCCTCGAAGTACGCGGGCGCCCGCTTGCACGGCCGCATCGAGCAATGCCGCATCGAGTGTCGCGCGCGGCAGCGACCAGCCGGGAATTCGAAAGGGAAGTTCCGCGCAGGCGCCGCCGCTGAAGATGCGTACGCCCTCGACTGCCGTGCCGCCGGTAGTAATCCGTCCGCGGACTGGAGCTCAAGCGCGCGAACCGTGGCGCCGCTTAAATATTCGCCGCAGACTTTGGTGCGCGGAAACGCTGAGCGCTCGATGACGGTGACATCGAATCCCTCGCGCGCGAGCAGCAGCGCGGTAACAGAACCGGCCGGCCCGCCGCCGGCGATGAGGACGTTACTTTTTAAAATACTCCGCGTTGATTTCGATGAAGTTTTCCCATTTGCCGGGAACGTCGGAGTCGGCAAAAATCGCTTCTACCGGACATGCCGAGACGCAAGCGCCGCAATCGATGCAGACCTCGGGGTCGATGTACAGCATCGTGTCGTCATCCGACCCGTGAATACAATCGACAGGACACACGTCCACGCATGACTTGTCCTTGGTTCCAATGCACGGTTCGGTGATGACGTAAGCCATAGTCCTCGCTTCTGTTCGTTAACCCGGCGGTCTTCCTTCAAACCACCGTCCGGCGTCCCGTTAGGGCCCGCAGGATTAAGATTAGCACGACCGCCCCGATAAGCGCGTAGATAAAACTCCAAAGCGGCGTGAGGCCGCCGTGGCCGAAGTGCGCGTAAATCCAGCCGCCGATCAGCGCTCCGGCGATTCCGACCAGGATATCGGTGAGCACCCCGCCCCCGACCGCGCCCGGCACCAGCCAGCGAGCAATGATTCCGACGATAAAGCCGTAGATGACCAGCATAATCCAGAACATGGCGCACTTGTACCCGCCCGGGGAAGGCGAAACCATCGGCGCCCCTAACGGGTAGCATCCACGTGATGACACCCCTGTGCGAGTCGTGCGGCCGGCGCCCGGCCACCATCAACGATCCCCTAACCGGCTCGCCGCAATTTTGTCCGGGGTGCGCGGCCCGGCGGCAAGCAACCAAAGTAGCGCTCCCGCTGATGGGGGCAGCCTTGACCGCCGCTGCCTTGGTCGCCGGAGGCGCCCTGCTGATCGAAAAACTCGAAGAACATAAGAGCAGCGGTGCCGCCAACCCGCTGGACGATCTGACCCGGCGGTTTCGTAGCGGCACGCCGACGCTGTCGCAATTCTCGCGCGACCTCACGGAGCTGGCCCGCAACGGCAAGCTCGATCCGGTCATCGGCCGGGCCGACGAAGTGGAGCGCGTCATTTCGATTCTTGCGCGGCGCAGCAAAAACAATCCGGTGCTCGTGGGCGAACCCGGCGTCGGGAAGACCGCAATCGTTGAAGGGCTCGCGCAGCGCATCATTGCCGGAACCGTGCCCGCGACGCTGGCGAACAAACGCGTTCTAGCGCTCTCGCTCGGACCGCTGGTTGCGGGGACGAAGTACCGGGGCGAATTCGAGAGCCGCGTTAAGCGCATCTTAGACGAGGTTCGCAAGGCCTCGCGCGACGTCGTGCTGTTCATTGACGAATTGCACACGCTTGTCGGAGCAGGGGCGGCCGAGGGTTCGCTGGACTTAAGTTCGATGATCAAGCCCGAACTCGCGCGCGGGGACTTGCAGTGCATCGGCGCGACGACGTTCGATGAATACCGCAAGTATATCGAATCCGATGCCGCACTCGAACGGCGTTTCCAGCCCGTGATGGTGGAAGAACCGACCATCGAGCAGACCGCAGACATTCTGCGCGGCCTGCGCGAGCGCTACGCCCAGCATCACAACGTGACGATTACCGACCAGGCCGTCATCGCCGCCGCATCGCTCGCGGCGCGCTACATTGCCGACCGGTTCTTGCCCGACAAGGCGATCGATCTCATGGACGAGGCCGCCGCATCCGTTGCGCTTGCCAACAAAGGCGCGCTTCCAAAGCCGCCCGTGACCGCCGAGCACGTCGCAGCCGTCGTTACGAAGTGGACGGGCATTCCGCCCGCGACGCTTACCGAATCGCAAGCGAACAATCTGCTGCAGCTCGAACAGTCGCTGGCAAAACGCGTTATCGGACAAGCCCAGGCTATCGGCGCGGTCAGCGAGGCCATTCGCCGGGCACGCGCGGGTCTGCACGATCCGCGAAAACCGCTGGGCAGTTTTCTGTTTCTGGGATCGAGCGGCGTCGGCAAAACCGAACTGGCCAAAGCGCTTGCGGAGACGCTCTTCGGTACCGAAGAAGCCCTCGTGCGCATCGATCTCTCGGAGTTTACCGAAGCCCACACCGTGTCGCGCCTGCTCGGCGCGCCTCCCGGATATCAAGGCCACGACGAGCCCGGGCAACTAACGGAACCCGTGCGGCGGCGCCCGTACTGCGTCGTGCTGTTCGACGAACTGGAGAAAGCGCATCCGGACGTGGCAGCGATCCTGTTGCAGATTTTGGATGACGGCCGCGTCACCGATGCAAAGGGGCGGACGATCGATTTCCGTCACGCGCTGATCGTTATGACGACCAATGCGCAGGAAGATGACCTGAACGATTCGTTCCGGCCCGAATTTCTGAACCGCATCGACGACATCGTGCGCTTCAACGATTTACAAGCGCACGACATCGAGCACATCGTCGCGATTCACGTTGAATCGCTCGCGCAGCGGTTAGGGGCGCGCGATGTGCGCCTTGAAGTTGACGGCGACGCGCGCGCTTTTCTCGCGCGCGAAGCGATGCGCGCCGGCAGCGGCGCACGCTACGTGCAGCGGACGGTTGCACGCCATGTCAGCACGCCGCTTTCAACGGCAATTCTGCGTGGTGAAATTGCGAAAGATGGGCTGGCAAACGTTCGCTTGGAGAACGGCGCACTGGTCGTAAAGGCCGCCTGAGCAAGCGACGTTCTAGGCGGATTCACAGAATGTGCCGCTATGCTTCGCGCATGAAGAAGTCTTTCTTTGCAATTATGTTTGCAGCCGCCGCTTCATTGTCGTTCGGTGCAATCGCTCCCGCCCTCGCGCAAACGCCCCCGCAAGGCCCTCCGCCCCAGGTACGTGCGCAGATGGATCAACTCCGCAGTCAGCCAAAGATGCTGCGTTCAACGCTCTTAGCGCCGACCACCGTTCGCGCGTGCAAGCCATCATCGATCAAGTGAACAACAACTCGCTCGATCGCCAAACGGCCGCCTCTCAGATCGACGCGATTCTGACGCCGTCCGAAGCGCAAGCCGTGCTTGCACAAGGCACCAGAATGCGCGACGCGATGCGTCAAATCTTCGCGCAAAACGCACAGCAGGGCGGCCAAAGTGGCCCCGGCGGCTTCGGTCAGAACGGACCGAACGGTCAACGTGACGGTGGGAACCAGAACCGCCGCACGCCCGACGCGGGCCGCACCCTGCTCATGCTTGGCCGCATCCGTCAAGGCCCGCAGCAGCGCCCGAACTAAGCGAACACGGTTAGAGTAAAGCGCGGATCGAAGATTCTATCTGCGCTTTACTCATTTCTCCGACCGTCATTTTCATCACGGTTCCGTCACGCGCGATGAACACGTGAACCGGTAGGCCGTTGATCAGGTAGGCGCTCTCCAGCGCGCCGTCATCGACCACCGCCGGGTAGACCAAACCGAATCTCCGGACGAACCGCCGCGTTGCAGCCGCATTCTCCAACTCGTCGATTCCGACGATTTGCAGGCCGCGGGCCGCATATTTTTTTTGCATGGCGTTGATGAACGGCGCCTCTTCGTTGCACGGAATGCACCAAGTGGCAAAGAAGTTCAAGTACACGGGCTTGCCGCTGAGCGAGGCCATGGAAAGTTTGCTTCCGGTGCTCGTGGTCTGGGTCCAGCCGGGAGCCTGCGCACCCACGCGCGCGATGTTCGACCCGCCGCCACACGCACTCAGCGCGAGCAACGCGACGAGCAGTGCGCCTGGATAAACGCGCTTAGCCATAGCTGGGATACGCCACTGCTTGCAGGTCCAGGTTCATTCGTTTCATCAGATCCTCCGCGTTCTCGAAGCGCTCTTGCTTGCGCACAAAACGCAAATCGCGCAGATAGAGGTCGTGGCCGTAAATGGTTTGCCGGAAATCGCGCAGCCAGGCCTCAATGGTCCGGTGCGTACCCTCGAACGTCGGATTGGTTCCGATTGAGACCAGGGCCGCGTAGTCGCGCCCATCGTAACGCGCGGTAGCGGCGTAGACGCCGTCGGGCGGGAGCAGGCTTATCGGGAACGGCGACGTTGGCGGTCGGAAATCCCAAATCGTGACCGCGCCCCGCGCCCATCTCCACCCGGCCGCGAATCTCGTAGCTCGTGCCGAGCATGCCGTCGGCGAGGTCCATACGGCCATTGGCGATTGCAAGACGAATGCGCGTACTGCTGATGCGCTCACCGCCGGCATCCACGGCATTCTCGACCGGATCGAATGCAACGCCGCACTCCTCAAAGACGGTAGCCATCATCGCCGTGTCGCCCGCCCGTTTATGGCCGAAGCGAAAGTTCGTGCCGACGACGACGCCGCGCACACCCAGACTGCGGACGAGCGTCTCCCGCAGAAAATGTTCGGCATGCTGCGATGCGATGCGGCCATCGAACGGCACGAAAAAACACTCGTCGAAGCCCGCTTGGGCCAAGCGGTCGACGCGCTCCTGCGGCGTGCTGATGAGCGCGGGTTGCGTGCCGGGGCGCAAGAACTCCGCGGGATGGTTCGAAAACGTGAGCGCAGCCGCGCGCATTCCCACTTTGCGCAAGCGTAAGGTATGGCGCGCGATTTCTTGGTGCCCTCGATGCATGCCGTCGAAGAACCCGATGGCTAGGACCAAGGGCGCATCGTCATCGCGAACCAGTTGGTGGCGCAGCTTCATACGAACACCTTGCGCGGCGCGAGCATCGCGCCGTGCGCTTCGCCGACACCTACGAGCGTGCGCGATTCGTCACGCACGAATACGTGCTTCCCGGCGGCACCGCTCGGAAGCGGAACGACGCGCCCGGCCCGGAAATCGGCCGAATGACGCAAGTCCAGCACGATGGTCGGGAACGGAATGATGTTTTCGGGCGGAATGAGCGCTTCGCGCGGATGGTCGGAGATGGCTTCCAGCGTGCGCGCCTCGAAGAGCAAAAACGGTCCCGAGGCTTCGCGAACCAGCGCGCCCATGTGCGCCGGGATGCCGATGGCATTTCCCAAATCCTCGCACAGCGTACGCACGTAGGTGCCTTCGCTGCACGCGATCCGCAGCCGTGCCACGCTGCGCTCAACGCCCAGTAAACGCAATCCATAGATCGTGACGGCGCGCGCCTTGCGTTCCACTTCCTTGCCCTCGCGGGCCAACTCGTAGAGGCGTTTGCCCTCGTGATGCACCGCGCTGAACATCGGCGGAATCTGCTCGATCTTTCCCAGGAAATCGGGCAGTGCGCGCTCGAGCCGATCGGCCCAATCCGCGGGCACTTCCGCTTCGCGAACGACCTCACCCAGAGCATCGCCGCTGTTCGTCGCACGGCCCGGAACGAACACACACACGTAAGCCTTACGCTGGTCGGTAAGCAGCGGAATGAGCCGCGTCGCCTTGCCTACCGCCACGGGAAGCACGCCGGCAGCCTGCGGATCAAGGGTTCCTAAATGCCCGACACCGATATGTTTATCGCGCGCGTACAAGCCGTAAATGCGGCGCAACCGCGCGACGACGCGCGCCGAGGTCGGACCCGCCGGCTTAAAGACATTGACGAATCCGAGCATCGCTACTTGGGCTTGGCGACGAAGAGTCGCTCGCGCCGGACGAGCCGCCCGTAATAATACACACCCGCGCCGCACACGGCGAGCACCAATCCGTACGTAACGCCGCGCGCCGTGAACATTGCCCCCGTGCTCATCACCAGCACGCCCGCAAGCAGCACGATAATTCCCCACCGCATGAACGGTGTCTCCCGGCGCGTTCCAAATAGCGCCGCCGCACCGATGACGATTGCGACCAGCGCGAGGATCTTCACTCGCTACAGCCCCTCTGCCAGCAATGCCTCATGCACCGCCGTTACGGCCTGCGCAAGCGTACCGGTATACGTCAAGCCCGAAGCGCGAAAATGTCCGCCGCCGCCTAAGCGCGCAGCCGCCGCCTGCACGTTCACCCGCCCGCTGCTGCGCAAACTCACGCGAATGTCGCCATCGTACGCTTTGAAGAGCGCCGCGACTTCCACACCGTCAACCGAGCGCAGATGGTTGACGATCTCTTCGGTATCTTCACCGTCGGCGCCGCATTCGGAGAGCATGGTCTCGTCCACGAAGGAATACATGTAACGCCCCTCATCGCCCAGCTGCGCCTCGTCTATCGCACGCCCGAGCAGTTTGACGGCGGCCAAACGCTTATTCGCAAAGATCTCCTCGGTGATCTGTTCCTTGTTCGCGCCAAGCTCCATCAAGTCGGCAGAGGCACGCAGCACGCTCGGCGTGGTGTTGCTGTGCATGAAGCCGCCCGTGTCGGTCATGATCGTCGTGAGCAAGCACGTTGCGATGTCTTTATCCAATTCAATGCCCAGCGCGCGCAGCAAATGCAGCACGCACGTACCGGTCGAGCACTCATCCGTTAAAACATAATTCAGTTTACCAAAGTGATCGTTACCTAAATGATGATCGATATCCAGAATATTCTCACGCTCGAGCGGCGGCAAAAACTCGCCGGCACGCGACGTGCTGCTCATATCGCCGAACACCCAAAGCGCATCTTTGGGCAGGTCCGCAGGCACATCGCGCGAGACCAAATCCGTCTTCGGAAGAAACCGCAGATTGCGCGGAACCGGATCCTGATTAAAATAGTGCACGCGCTTGCCGAGTTTCTCAAGCGCCAGCCCGAGCGCCAATCCCGCCCCAAGCGTATCGCCGTCGGGCTTCACATGGCTCACCATCACAAACGCCGAACGTTTGCGCAGTTCCTCGACGACCTCTTGGGTGCTGGACGAGGCCGTCTTTTCCTCGATCACGCGTTCTCACCACGAGCTTCGGCCGCCATGCGCAACGTCTTGCTCATATTTATCGCCCGCTCGGTAGAACGATCTTCAACAAACTGCAACTGCGGAATATGCCTAAGCTTAATCTCATGCCCAAGCTCGCCACGCAAAAACCCGGCGGCATGCTCCAGCGCATCCATGGTCTGCTTCGCGACATGCCGGTCCCCGATAATGGAGACAAACACTTTCGCATGATGCAAATCCTGCGTCACTTCCACCCGCGTAATCGTAGTAAACCCAAGCCGCGGATCTCTGAGCTCAAGACTAATCTTGGCGCCGAGCACCCGCTGAATCTCATGATCGATCCGCTGCATCCGTTGAAATTTCATTCTCTATCTCCCCTCAAGCGAATGCGTGATGATTGGTCGCGGTCCGGTCTTGGGGGTCCGGGCGCGCGCTCGGACTTTTTCAAAATCGGGGCCCCCAAGGCAACAGACCGCGAGCAATCATCACGCGTGAGCGAGCTCAGCCGCGACGGTTTCAACCATGAACGCTTCAATGATGTCGCCGACCTTGAGATCCTGATAGCGCGCAACCTGGATGCCGCACTCGTAACCCTCGGCAACCTCGCGAACGTCATCCTTGAAGCGCCGCAACGATTCCAACTCGCCGTCGAAGATGACCGCTTGGTCGCGCAGGACCCGCACCTTGGCATTGCGCGTGATCTTGCCGTCCTTGACGTAGCAGCCGGCGATGGTGCCGACCTTGCTGACCTTGAAGACTTCGCGAACCTCGGCGTGTCCGAGCGTAACCTCGCGTTGAACCGGCGCGAGCATGCCGCGCATGGCCTTCTTCAGATCGTCTTCCACTTCGTAAATGACCTGATAGAAACGCAAGTCGACGCTTTCGTTTTCGGCCAAACGTTTGACCGTTTCGTCGGGACGGATGTTGAAGCCGATGAGCACGGCGTTCGATGCGCTGGCCAGATTAACGTCGTTGGGCGAGATGGCACCGACGCCGCCGTGAATGACGTTGATGTCGACCTCTTCGGTGGAGAGCGACTCCATGCGGGCACGGAGCGCTTCGACCGACCCTTGGCCGTCGGCTTTGACGATGATGTTGAGCGTCTTCTTGCCTTCGGCGGGCATCGACATGAACGTCTCGAGCGAGACGCGCGCTCCGCCGCTTGCGGCGATACGCACGTCGCGGCGGCGCGTCTTGCGCTTGTCCGCAGTTTCCCGCGCGACGCGCTCGTCGGAGACGACCATCAAGGTGTCGCCGGCCGAGGGTACGTCTTGCAAGCCCATGATCTCAACGGGGATCGAAGGCCCGGCTTTTTTGATCTGCTTGCCTTTGTCGTCAACAAGAGCGCGCACTTTGCCGAACGTTCCGCCGACAACGACGATGTCGCCCACGCGCAGCGTTCCGTTCTGAATGAGCACGGTTGCCACCGCACCGCGTCCGCGATCGAGCGCGGATTCGATGACGACGCCCGTTGCGCGGCGGTTTTTGTTGGCTTTGAGGTCGCGAATGTCGGCCTCCAGCAGCACGGTTTCGAGCAGCGCGTCGATGCCCTCGCCGGTGCGCGCGGAGACGGGCACCATTTCGATGTTGCCGCCCCAATCCACGGCCTGCAGTCCTTGTTCCGAAAGTTGCTGCTTGATGCGCTCGGGCTGCGCGTCGGCTTTGTCCATTTTGTTCATGGCGACGACGATAGGCACGCCCGCCGCTTTAACGTGAGCGATGGCCTCGCGCGTTTGCGGCATGACGCCGTCGTCGGCCGCAACGACCAGAATGGCAACGTCGGTGACTTTGGCTCCGCGCGCTCGCATGGCCGTAAACGCTTCGTGACCGGGCGTGTCGATGAACGTGATCTTGCGATCGTTACGTTCGATCGTATATGCGCCGATGCGCTGCGTGATGCCGCCGGCTTCGCCGCCGGCAACGTCCGCTTGGCGGATCTTGTCCAGCAGCGAGGTCTTGCCGTGATCGACGTGACCCAATACGGTGACGACCGGCGGACGGGTCGTCATCATCTCGGGTTTATCTTCTTCTTGCTCCACGGTGACTTCTTCGCCGGCCTCTTTAACGACCGCATTGAAGCCGAACTTCTTCGCGACGGAAATTGCAACGTCGCTTGGAATGTTCTGGTTGATCGTCGCCATCGTGCCCATCTTGATGAGCTCTTTGATGATGTCTTTGGCCGGAATGATCATCGAGGTCGCAAGTTCTTGCACGGTGAGCAAGTCGGGGATCTCGATCGCTTCCAGTTTTGCGGGCGGCGGTACGGGCGCTGCTTCAGGCCGCTTTTTACGCGTGCGCTCTTTTTCGAGCAGCTGCTCTTTCTCGCGATCTTTCTTGCTGAGCTTGTCGTCGTGGCTGCGCGAGCGGTCGCCGGGGCGTCCGCTTCCGGAGCTCGGCGCGGGACCGTCGGTGGGCGAGGGCGGCATGCCGGGACGCTGCGGTGTAAACGGGCGGCTTCCGTTGGCCGGCGGCGCCAGCGGACGGAACGGGCCGTTGCCTTGCGGGCGGCGCTGGGGCGCGGGCGAGATCAGGCGGCCGGGCTGCGGGACGCGCGGCGCACCGGGAGCTTGAACTTGCGCTTGCGGCTGCTGGATCTGCGTCTGCGGCGGTCCCGCTTGGCCTGGACGCGGTGCGACGCCGGGGCGGCCGGGCATGCCGGTTTGCGGACCGGGCGATGCGCTGGCTGAGGTCGTCGGTGGCGGCGCCTGGCGGCGCGCGGGGTTGACCGAGGTCTGGCCGGACGGAACCGGACGCAGCCGCGGGATGGGCGGGGCAGGAACCGGCGGGGGCGCAGGGCGCTTCGCTGCCGGCCGCACGGCGGCGGGGCGTTCAGCGGGCGCAGAGGGTTCAATGCTTTCGGGGGGCGGGGCCGGGGGCTCCGGAACAGGCACGGGCGC